>NZ_RYZH01000046.1 GCF_003977685.1 Tautonia sociabilis
CGGGGGGGGGGCGGGGGGGGGATCGGAGAGGGTTGCAATGCGTCGAGGGAGGGGGTGGGAGGGTTCGGGGGGAGAGGCCGATTCCCGCGGATCGGGTTGGACGCGGGTCGAGTCGGTCGATGAATCAGGATAACGGGGGAGGTCGGGCACCCGCTCCGGATCGTCGTCGGTTGATTAATTCGAGATCTTCAGAAACCAGGCGCTGAGCGTCCCCGTCCACAGCCCCATGCAGGCGATCGCGGCGAGCAGGCCGAGGACCACCGCCAGTCGGGCGCGCAGGGCGATCATGCCGGCCCGACGTTCGATCCGACGCAGTTCTCGGGCCAGCGCCGCGATCTGAAGCTCCAGCGACTCGAACCGCTCGCTAACCAGGTCGGTCGGCATCGAGGCCGACCCCAGGCGGTCGGCGTCGGCGGGGTTGGAGGTCAGGGCGAGCAGCGTGCTGTCCCAGCGGCGGCGGCGCTCGTGCATCGCAAGCCGCTGCAACCGGTCAAACACTTCCGGCTCTGGTTCGTTCGAACGACGATCCGGCATCGCATCCCGACTCCGACGGCCGAAGACCCAAGACCCACCTTTCGATCCTAGGTTACGGTTCGGCCGGCGTCTCCCGGTCCGTTTCCGGGGATCCTCCTGGAGTGATTCGGCCGGCTTGTCCCGTCCCCGGGACCGGGCCCTCCAGCGCCTCGATCCACCTCTCGAAGGCTGGAGGCAGGCAGTCTCGAGCCGCCAGCGGCCGCAGCCGGGCCAGCGCGCGGTCGAACCAGGACCGGGCCCCGTCGCTGTCGCCGGCCGAGGCGCGAAGCCCCCCAAGCCGTCGGCAAATGTAGGCCACGTCGAGCTGCGCCTGAGCGTCGTCCGGCGAGGCGTCGGCCAGCGACTCGGCCAGGCAGAGGGCCTCGCGGTGCAGCCGGTCGGCCTCTTCCGGGTCGTCGGAGAGGCGGTGCAGCTCCGCGAGCTTGTTCAGCGCGATCGACATGCCTCGTCTGGCCAGCGCGCTGTCCGGGTCGGCCTCCAGCAGCGATCGGGCCAGCTCCAGGCCCCGGGCGTAGTACCGCTCGGCCTCCGGCAGATCCCCCGAGCGTCGGCAGACGTCCCCCAGGCGGTCGCAGCAGATCGCCAGGTCGCGTCGGGCGTCCACGTCCCGCGGATCGTCCCGAGCCTGGGCCTCGGCCAGGGCCATCGACCGGCCGAAGACGGCCCGGGCTCCGTCCAGGTCGCCGGCCAGGCGGAGCAGCGCTCCCAGCTTGTTGCCCGAAATGATCAGGCTCCGCCGAGCCCCGGGGTCGTCCGGCCTCGCCCCGGCCATCGCCTCGGCCACCGAGACGGCCCTCCGGTAATAGCCCCGGGCGGACTCCAGGTCGCCGAGCTGCCGCTCCACGTCCCCCAGCTTGTCCAGCGCCATGGCCACCCCGCGCATCGCCTCGGCCGACTCCGGGGCGATCCTCGCCAGCACATCGGCAATGGCCAGGCTCCGCTTCAGGTAGGACCGAGCCCGGTGCGCGTCGCCGGATTGCCTGGCCAGGTCGCCGAGTTTGCCGTAAGCGATCGCCAGCCCCCGCTGGGCCCGGCCGCTTCGGGGCTCCACCGCCGCCAGGGCTCGGGCCGCCGCCAGGCCGCGCCGGTAGTAGTGTCTCGCCCCGGCGGCGTCCCCCCGACGCCGGCAGACGTCTCCGAGCCGGCCGAGCACCACCGACAGCCCCCTCCGGTCCCCCGGCTCGGGCCTCCCCGAGCCGACCAGCGCCTCGAAGGCCGAGAGGCTCCGCTCGAGGTGCCTCCCCGCCTCGGCCGATCGCCCCAGCCGCAGCGCAATCTCTCCGAGCTGCCGGTGGGCCTCCGCCAGCGCCCGCTCCACCTCGGCCGACTGCCCGCGCTCGGCGTGCTCGATCAGCCCCTCCAGCCCGCTGACGGCCGTCGAGAGCAGCTCCTCGCGGGCCTCCCTCGCCGCCGGCAGCGTGCCGAGCCGGTCCTCCACCGTCGTCACCAGCGTCCCATACGCCTCCAGCGCCGAGGAGAACAGCGCCCGGGCCGTCCGGGCCCGCTCCTCGGCCAGCCACTCGTCGAGCGCCTCGGCCAGCGCCCGGGCGGAGGGGAAGCGGCGGTCGGGATCCGGGTCGATCGCCCTGAGGCAGATCCGCTCCAGCTCGGGGTCGACTCCCTCCCGCACCGCCCCCGGGGGCTCATACTCCCCCCGAATCGCCCTGGCCAGCGACGCGACCATGCCGTCTCCGCCAACAACCGGCGGACGGCCCGCGAGCAGGCAGTACAGCGACGCCCCCAATCCAAACACGTCGCTCCTCGGCCCGACCCGGTCGTGCTCCCCCCTGGCCTGCTCCGGGCTCATGTAGCCGATCGTCCCCCGGACGTGCCCCGCCCGGGTTTCCCAGGGCGATTCCCCCTCGGTCCGGCTCGGGCCGATCCCCGGCGCCCCCCACGCCACCGTGCCGGTCCCCTCCCCTCCCTGCTCGGCCAGGACGATCGGCTCCCCTCCCGGCGCTCGGCCCTCACGGAGCGGGGAGACGGGCGAGGGGACCCGAGGAGGGCCGGCCTCCTCCTCCCCCGTCGCCCTCGCCAACCCCCAGTCCACCACCAGCGTCTCGCCGAAGGGCCCCAGCAGGATGTTCTCCGGTTTCAGGTCCCGGTGCACCACCCCCCGGCTGTGGGCGTATTCGACCGCCAGGCAGGCCTGCGCCAGCCGGCTGACCAGCGCCCGGAGCGTCGCCTCCCCCCCCGAGCCGGGGCGACTCCCCTCCCGGTGGAATTCCGAGATCGCCTCGCGGAGGCTCCGACCCCGCACCAACCTCATCGCGAAGAACGGCCGGCCGTCCTCGAACCGCCCCCGGCCGTAAACGGGGACAATCCCCGGGTGCTCCAACGCCCCGGTGATCATCCCTTCCCGCTCGAACCGGGCCCGGCTCTCCGGGTCGTCGGCCCGCTCGGGCCGGATCTGCTTCAGCGCCACCTCCCGGCCCAGCTCCGCGTCGATCGCCCGGTAGACGACCCCGAGCCCCCCCCCTGCCAGCTCGCCAACCACCTCGAACCGAGCCCCGCCTCCCCGAGTCTCCTCCCCCTCCACCGTCCCGGACGGAGACGATCCTTCCCTTGGCCCAGCCGGGATGTGGTCCGGAGCCGGACCCGCCCTCGGCAGCGCGATCGTCCCGTCCGGATCCTCCCCCGACCGGCCCGCTTGCCGCTCGACCCTCGCCGCCCAGCCCTCGACGATCCTCCGCAGCGCCTTCCGGTCGATCCTCCCCTCCCGGAACTCCCTTGAGGCCCGGACCAGCTCCTCGACCTCCGCCTCGACCGCTCCCTCCCCCGATCCGTTCATCGCCGATCGTCCCTGGCCCGCCCTCGATCCGCCCCCTCACCGATTCCGATGCCCCCCGGGCGGCTCCATTGTATCAGCGGCTCCCCCTCCCGGCCGACTCCCGGCGAGAATTGTGCCCGACGGGCCCCGCCCTCCCCGATCATCCTGATGTCGGGCCGCTCCCCTCCGAGACCCGACGGGCCCCGCCCTCCTGCCGATCCTTGGCATCCCGAAGCACAGCGGATTCTGCAGCGTTCCCGGCCAAAGAGCGCGCCGGGGAAGGGAGGCCGGGGCCGGGGGCGATCCCCGACCCGATCACCCCCCGTCCCCGAGATCGTCCCGCCCCCGCCCCCCTCGGCCCGGACCACCCGTCGTCCGGGGGGCTTCTCCCCGAGAGCCTCCCCGCAAGGAATGACGCACGCTCTCAAGGAACCATCACAAGATTGGAACCAGAGAACCCCTCGGCGTCCGGGCGGCGAGGTCAAGGGGAATGCGACCATCCGGAGTCCGGTCGTCCCGGCGCGGAACGAACCCAATCGGGCGGACCATCCTCTCCCGCAAGTCGTTCCGGAAAAAGGAGAAGCGTCCACTCCCGCCGACCGGACGGCAGCGCACCCGAGGCGCACCGGGGCGTTCCCGTCGCGGCCGTCGCCGAGGCCCGCCGCTGCCGGGGTCGTTGGTCGAAGCCAAGGCGATCGGACGGCGACCCGGGGCGCGGAACGAACCCAATGCCGGGGATGGAACCCGGGTGGAAGTCCGTTCCTCGTCAGGAGAAGCGGCGAATTCCCCGCGTTCGCCGACCAGCGTGCCGGCCGGGTGTTCCGGGCGATCAGGAGGGGCTGGGGGCGCCGTTGGCCGGCGGGGTGACGGGGTCGGAGTCGGCCCTGGCCTCGGTCCCGGGGGAGTCAGGGGGGACGCACTCGGCGGGAGGGTCCTCAAAGAACGCGCCGATGCGGCGGAACTTCTGGTAGCGGTGCTCCAGGAGCTGGTCGGCGGGGATCTCGGCGATCTTGCGGAGCGACCGGGAGAGGAACCCCTTCAGGGCGACGGCGGCTCCCCGGGGGTCGCGATGGGCGCCGCCGGGGGGTTCCTCGATGATCTCATCGATGATCCCGAAGCGGAGGAGGTCCTTCGCGGTCATCTTCAGGGCCTCGGCGGCGCGGTCTTTCCGGTCGGCGGTCTTCCAGAGGATTGTGGCGCAGCCTTCGGGGCTGATGACGGAGTAGTAGGAGTGCTCGAGCATCCCGACGCGGTCGCCGATGCCGATTCCCAGGGCACCGCCCGAGCCCCCCTCGCCGATGACGACGCAGACGATGGGGGTTTGCAGCTGGCTCATGGCCATCAGGTTCTCGGCGATGATGGCGGCCTGGCCGCGTTCCTCGGCCTGGATGCCGGGGTAGGCGCCGGGGGTGTCGATCAGGCAGATGATCGGCAGCCGGTGCCGGGCGGCGAGCTTCATGGCGCGGAGGGCCTTGCGGTATCCCTCGGGGTGGGCGCAGCCGAAGTTGCAGGCGGTGCGTTCGGCCAGGTCTCGGCCCTTCTGGTGGCCGACGAACATGACCTTCTGCTCGCCGAGGTGGGCGAAGCCGGTCACGATGGCCGGGTCGTCGCCGACGGCGCGGTCGCCGTGGAGTTCGAGGAACTGGTCGAAGATCAGCTCTAGGTAGTCTCGGGACTGGGGCCGGAGCTGATGGCGGGAGACCTGGACGGTTTCCCAGGGGGAGAGGTTGGCGAAGATGGCCCGTTTCAGGCCGACCAGTTCGCGGCGGACGGTCTTGATCTGGTCGGTCAGCCCGGCGGCGCCATCGGCTCCCTTGGCCTGGGCCTGCCGGGCTTCGAGTTCCAGCAGGCGGGCCTCCATCTCAAAGATGGGAGCCTCGAAGGGGAGGCGGTACTGGTTGGCCGGTTTGGTGTTGGTGTTGGGGTTGGTCGCGGGGGGCATGGTCGGCCGCCTCCTCCTGGCGCGGGCCGCTCGCCGGGATGCCGGCGCGGATGGCAGATGATGGAAGGCTGATGACGATCGCTGGGCGGCTGTCGCCCGACGGCGGGCGGCGGGCGCCGCCCGGGAATCCCCAAACCGGCCGCGACGGGCGAGCCGATCCCCCTCACATCGACATCCGATCCGCCATTGGATCCGGGTCGTCTTTGTAGATTTTCATACGATTGAAGGCGGCGAGGAACTCGCGAAGGTCCTTGATGCGGTCGTCGGGCCGCTTGGCGAGCATCTTGAGGACGAGGTCGGAGAATTCCTTGGTGATGGCCTTGTTGTGCGAGGTGGGGGGAACGGGCTTCTCCTTCATGTGCTTGTTGAGCAGCTCCATGGGGGAGTTGGCCCGGAAGGGCTGGCGGCCGGTGGCCAGTTCGTAGCAGGTGATGCCGAAGCTATAGATGTCGGCGGCGGCGGAGGGGGGGAGGCGGCGGATGACGTCGGGGGAGATGTAGCTGTAGGTCCCCTCGCGGGGGGGCTTGCCGGCGAAGAGCTTGCCCAGGCCGGTGGGGATCTTCTTGGCCAGGGCGTAGTCGATGACGCGGACCTCCCCCGAGCGGTTGACCAGAATGTTCTCCGGCTTGACGTCGCGGTGGGCCCAGCCCTTCTCGTGCATGTAGGCCAGGGCCTCGGCGGTCTGGCGGAGCACCGCATGGGGCCGGCCGGCGGGCAGGGCGTGGTCCTGGGGCTTGCCGATGACCAGCCGCAGCGTCATGCCCGGGAAGTAGTCCATCACGAAGTAGGGGGAGGGCTTGGCGTTGACGTACTCGTGGACCCGGATCAGGTTGGGATGGGTGAACTGTTGGCCGAGCTTGGCCTCGAAGGCCAGGGCCCGTCGCTCCTCGGCGTCCTGGGCTCGGCTCTCCAGCAGCTCCTTCAGGGCGAATCGCCGACCGGTCCCCTCCTGGACGACCTCCATGATCATGGAGTTCTGGCCCATCTGGAGGACGCGGACGATGCGGTAGTTGCCGATCCGATCTTCGCCGGTCGTCTGGGTTCCGGTGGCCACGGGCGCTCCTCGGGGGCGGGACGGGCTGGTCCTCGATCTTACCAAACCGGCCGTCCCGCACAACCGCGGGTCGGCCGGCGCCGGCCGCGGGCCGGGGCCCGCCCGGGAAGCCTAGATCTCGGTCCCGTCCGGGATGATGGCGAACTTCGGCACGACCACGACCCCGTCCCGGATGACGAACAGCCCGTGGTCGTCCGACTCCTGCACGCGGTCCCGGTTGAGGATCTTCACCCCGCGGCCGATCCGGGCGTTCTTGTCGATGATCGCGTTCTCGATCACCGAGCCGTCCCCCACGCCGATGTTCGGCCGGCCCTCGCGCTGGTTCTCCCGGATCCGTTTCTCTCCCTCGAAGACGTCGGCTCCCATGACGTAGGAATTCCGGATCGTCACCCCCGCGCCGATCTGGGAGCGCAGGCCGATGACCGACCGTTCCAGCACGCACCCCTTGCCGATGGCCGCCCCGTCGGCGATCAGCACGTCGGTGAGGGTCGCCCCGGTGATCTTCGAGGGGGACAGGTGGCGCGGGCGGGTGTAGATGTTCTGGTTGTTCGCGGCGAAGTCGAACGGGGCGTCGGTGCGGGTCAGTTCGATGTTGGCCCGGTGGAAGGCGCCGATGGTGCCGATGTCCTCCCAGTAGCCGTCGAACGGGTAAATCTGCACGCGGCAACTGGGGTCGGCGATGGCCGCGGGGAAGACGCCCTTGCCGAAGTCGTCGGCCTCGATCCGGGAGAGCAGGTCGATGAGCACCTGGCGGTCGAACAGGTAGATGCCCATGCTCGCCAGGTAGGGGCGGCTGCCGGCCGCCAGGCCGATCCGCTCCAGCGCCTCCGGCTCGGTGCGGACGGCGTCCAGCGCCTCCCGGGTCTTGGGCTTCTCGACGAAGTTGTGCACCTGGCCGTCGGGCTGGATCTGCATGATGCCGCAGGCGGTGGCCTCCTGCTCGTCGACCGGCAGGGCGGCGATGGTGGCGGTGGCCCGGGTCTCGCGGTGGACCCGGATCATGTCCCGGAAGTCCATCCGGTAGAGCTGGTCGCCCGAGAGGATCAGGATTAGGTCGGCCGGGTCGTGCTCCAGCAGGGAGAGGTTCTGGCGGACGGCGTCGGCCGTCCCCTGATACCACTCCTGGTTCTCCATCGTCTGCTGGGCGGCCAGGATCTCGACGAAGCCGCCGCCGAAGGCGTCGAACTTGTAGGTGTTGGTGATGTGCCGGTGGAGGCTCAGGCTGTTGAACTGCGTGAGCACGTACATCCGGTTCAGGCCGGAGTAGATGCAGTTGGAGATCGGAATGTCGATCAGCCGGTACTTGCCGGCGATGGGCACGGCCGGCTTGCTCCGCTGGGCGGTGAGCGGGAAGAGGCGGGTTCCCCGGCCGCCGCCCAGGATCAGGCAGGTGACGATGTCTCGGTTCATGGCGAAGCTCCCTCCTCGGGCGCCGGGCCGGCGCGGATCGGTGCGGGCGAGGTGCCGACCCATGCATCCGCCGCGCCGCGCTCCAGTCTACCAGACCCGGGCCTGCGGGTCAGGGAATCGGCCCGACTCGGCCGCCTCGCCCCGACGCGAGGCGGCCGGGAGCGGGCCGGGCTCCTCACCAGCCGAGCGACATGTTCGACTCGATCACCTTCCGCGCCTGGTCCAGATCGGTGCCGGTCTGCTGCATGTACAGCCGCATGGCGTGCAGCTTGTCGCCCCGAGCGCTGGCCAGGCACTCTCGGGCCTTGGTACACGGGTCGATCCCACCCTCGATGCCCAGCAGCCGCTTGGAGATCACCCAGGCGTCCCTCGGCCGATGGGTGACGCGCAAGACCTCCTCGCCCGGGTAGTTCCGTTCGGCGAAGGCGCGGGCGTCTTGCTCGCCGTTGACGCAGGCGATCATGATATGTGACGTGGTTTCCACCTCGAAGAGAGGCATGGCGATTGGCCCCCTGTTGCGAGTCGGGCGGCCGGCCGCGGGACGGGACGTGTCGGGCGACGGCCGCGGGGCTCGTCGGAATGGTTGGAAGATGGGTTTCCGCCGTCGGGAATCGTAAGCCCGAGCGACGGGCCCGGTCAAACCCCTGGCGACGGAATCAACTGGTTCGCCCCCTGCGATCCCGGGGACCCGTCGCGACGATCCGGGGGATTCCCTTGGCGGGCCCGGGATCGGCGGTGGTACGATGAGGCGATGGAGCCGATCCGACGGCTCGAGCGGCCCCCTCGGGGGGAGACGTGGGCGGTCCTGACGTGAGTTGTTTGTGAGAAGCGGACCCGGGGCGGAGCGAGCCGCCGCGTCGGAGGCTGTTGGTGTCGGCGGAGATCGGCTCGCATCGCGGCCGGGGAGCTTTGTCCCCGCCGGACCCCGAGTCCTGAGCCCCAGCGAGTTGGCTATGCCGGGAGACCCGCGCCATCGCCCCGACCCGAACCCGCATGACCCCCTCCCCTCCGGCCCCGCCCCCTCCTCGCTCCCGTGGGCCGACCCGAGGGAGGGGGCCGCACAGGTCGCCTCGGGGGGAGACTCCTCGATCGAGACCGACCCCGGCCGAACCTCGGAGCGGCCCTTCGAGCCCTCCGGCGCCTCTGAGGGGGGCATCACCCCTCCCGGCCTGCGCTCCTCCCGGTCCGGCGAGGCGATCGCCCTGCCCCCCCGGCTCGAGCCCGGCCAGTTGATCCTCAACGACCGCTACGAGGTCGTCCGACCGCTGGGCAAGGGGGGGATGGGGGAGGTCTGGCTCGTCTACCAGCGGGTGCTCGACGTCGCCCACGCCCTGAAGCTGATCACCCCGGCCATCGCCTTCGACCACCAGGTCCGCGAGCGATTCCGCCAGGAAGCCCGGGTGATGGCCAAGTTCTCCCATCCGAACGCCGTGGCCGTGCACGACGCCCAGATCGGCGCGGAGGCGGCCTACATCCTGATGGAGTACGTGCCCGGCCTCAGCCTGCTGCAAGAGCTGGAGGCCCACCCCGGCCCCCGGGGGCTGGACCGCGTCGGCCGGCTGCTGAAGCAGCTCTGCTCGGTGCTGCACAAGGCCCACTCCAGGCAGATCGTGCATCGGGACCTCAAGCCGTCGAACCTGATGATCGTCACCGGGGAGCCGCCGGACAGCGATCTGAAGGTGCTCGACTTCGGCATCGCCAAGGTGCTCGACCGGCCCGAGGAGCACGCGCTGACCGGCACCGACCACTTCCTGGGGACCCCGTACTACGCCTCCCCCGAGCAGCTCCGGGGGGCCAGGGTCGACGGCCGCAGCGACCTGTATTCCGTCGGGGTGATCCTCTACGAGCTGCTGGCCGGCACCCGGCCGTTCGGGGGCTCGGCCAGTCAGCAGATGCTCCACCACGTGAACACCCCGGCTCCTCGGTTCCGGGAACGGGCGCCGAACGTGTCGGTGCCGGAGGCGGTCGAGGCGGTGGTGCTCTCCTGCCTGGCCAAGGACCCGGCGGACCGGCCCGCGTCGGCTCAGCAGCTCTACACCGCGTTCCTCCAGGCCCTGCCGCCGGAGTTCCAGCCGTCGAGCGTCTCGACCTGGGGCCCCGGCTCGGGCTCCGGCCTCGGCGGCCCGAGGGCGTTTTCCTCGGCCGACTCCTGGGAGTCGGCCGCGCCGGAGACGGCCGTCCGGACCCTCTCCGGCGAGCCCCCCCTGCCCTTGGCTCCGGGCTCCTCCTCCAACAGCGTGGAGCGCTTCCACCCGTCGGTCGAAACGCCGCTCGGCCCGCTGATCGCTCCCTCCCCGGGCCTCGAGGCCGAGGCGGAAACCCGGCCCGACCACGCCCGGCCCCGCTCTTCCGGTGGCCCCCGGCCCCTCGGAGCGGGCGACGCCAGGTCGGAACCGATCGTCTCGGGGCCCCCCGGCTCGTCGGCGGTCGAGCCGCCGGCTCCCCGGCCGGAGCCCCGGCGCCCGGCGCTTCGCCGGCCGGTCCTCGGGGTCGTGCTCCTCGCCCTGGTCGGGACGGCCTCCTACCTCGGGCTCTCCGGGAACCGGCCCTGGGAACGGGAGATGCCCTCCTGGCCGGAGGGCTACTCTCCGCTGCCGTCGGCGGGCCGGCACGAGGACGGCCTGCCGCTGGCCCTCGTCCGGGACGCCGATCAGGTCGAGTTCCGGTACATTCCCGGTACCGGGGACACCCCCTTCCTGATGGGAGACCCCGACGGCTCGGGGGAGGACTCCCCGGCCTTCCCCGTGCTCCTCTCGGGCTACTACATCCAGAAGTACGAGGTGACGATCGGAGAGATCGAGCGCGTCCTCTCTCCCGAGGAGATCGCCGACGAGGCCATGGCCTCGTATCGTAAGGCCCGGGACGACATTAAGAGGGAGTTCCCCGACGGGTTCGAGCGCTACCCGGCCGCGGGGGTGCCGATCCGGTTCGCCGACCGCTTCGCCCGCCGGGTCGGCGGCCGGCTGCCCACCGAGGCGCAATGGGAATTCGCCGCCAGCTCCCGGGGCCTTCGCCCGAGATACGTCTGGAGTGATCAGGAGGAACATCCCACCCGGAGGATCGCCGCGGTCGACCGGGCCGCCTTGCTCGGCCGGGTCAACGTCGAGCTTCCCGATCGCTTCGGCCGGGATCGCTCGGAACAGGAGGTTTACGCCCTGACGGGGAACCTCCGAGAATGGTGCCGGGACCCTTACCAACGGTATTCGGAGCGATCCGAGCCGGTCGTCAACCCGGGGGGCGAGGTCCCCGAGATCGACTCGCTCCCGGCCGGATCCCTTGAGTTCGTGATTCGTGGCAGCTCCTTCCTGGGCTTCGGGTCCGAGTTCCGGGTGACCCGGCCCCGGGGGCTCCGCCCGAGCGAGCGGAGGCTTCCGGAAGAGGCCCGGGCCGCGATCTTCCGGGAGGGGGCGGTCGACATCGGCTTCCGGGTCGTGCTCGAACTCCGGGAGGATCGGGCCGGGGGAGGGGCCGAGGCCGTCTCGGTCGCCGAGGCTCAGCCGGGGCGGGCAGGGTCGCCTCGGGTCGACCCGGAGGACTGATCCCGGCCTCCCCGGACCTGAGGCGGGTCATCCGTCACGGTTCGGGGTGAGGCCGAGCACCGCGACTCCCCGAGAGGAGGGCCAGCCATGCGATCCGGATTCCCCTGGCGAGGCTTGCTGCTGGGGCTCGTCGCGGTCGTCGTCGCCGGGGTCGGCTGGGTTGCCTGGAATCGCCTCCTCCCGAAGCCCGGCCCGGGGGGCGAGGAGGCCGAACCCGGGGAGGTCGCCGGCCCCGGTGCGCCGGGAGATCCGACGGAGGAGGAGGAATCCAACCCCGATCGCCCGCCTCAGCTCTGGGCGGTGGTGATCGGGGTGGAGTTCTACGGCGACGCCCTGCCGGACTGCCCGGGGGCGTCGGCCGACGCGGAGGCGGTCCGGGACTGGCTGGTGGATCGGGCCGGCTGGCCTGCGGAGAACGTGGCGCTGCTGGTCGAGAGCGGGGCCGAGTTCGTCAATGTCCGGGAGGCTCCTGATCCCGGAGGCTACCGGCCGTCCCGGGCGAACCTGGACTGGGCCCTGCGGCACTGGCTGCCCGATCGAGCCGGCCCCGAGGACCTGGCGGTCGTCTACTTCGCCGGCCGGTCGGCCGAGATCAAGGCCGGTCCCGACGCCAGGCCTTGGGAGGCGTCCCGCTTCGTCGTCCTCCCGAATGACGCCCGGCCGGACGACCTCGACACGACCGGGTTCCGCCTGGACGAGGCGATCGGGGTGCTGGCGGCCCGGCAAGACAACCCGATCCTCTGCTGGCTCGACACCTCGCTCTCCGGCCGGGGCGCCCCCGAGCCGGGAGCCGACGACGAGGGGGAGCCCGGGTTCTCCCCCTCGTCGAGCCTGCCCTGGCTGGCCGACCTGACCCGGTGGCCGGGCGTCTCGGCCTGGCTGGCGGCCGACGGCCAGCCGGCGGCCGGTCCCCCCGAGTCCGGCCGGCACAGCCCCTTCACCGAGGCGCTGCTCGGCGGCCTCGACGCGATCGGCCCCGGCGGCTCCGTGCATGAGTGCCTCTCCCGGATGCTCGCCGACCCGGCCCTCATCGCCCAGGGGTTCCGGGTTCAGGGGGGGATGCCGGCCGGTCTGAAGATCCGGCCCGGAGAGCTGGAGCGTCGCCTTCCCGACGGCCCGAGGGAGCTGGTCCTCTCCCAGGGGCATGGCACGGCCCTGACCGACCTGCGCTTCTCGGCCGATGGCTCGTGGCTGATCTCGGCCGCGGATCGGGAATCCTCGGTCAAGATCTGGGACGAGCGGGGGGACCGGGTCCTTCGGACGATCTCGGGAGCCACCGGAGGCGTCCGGGCGATGGACGTCCGGTCCCGGGACAAGGGGCTCCTGCTCGTCGGCGACGGCGAGGGCTACCTCCGCGCCTTCGACCTGTCGGATCGGCCGAGCAACCTTGGGTTCACCCCCCCGAATCTGGGAGGGGCCGTCGAGGCGCTGGCGATCCTGCCTCCCGGGCCCTCGGACGATCACGAGGGGGACCGCGTGGCTGTCGTCTTCAACGACGACCGGACCGGCGAGGCCCGCGCCTTCGTCCGGTCGCTGGACGACCTGGGAGGCCCCGGCGAGCAGATCTCCCGGGCCTGTTCGGCCCTGATCCCGGCGCCGGAGGGGTCCGGCTGGGGGTTCGCCCTGGCCGACTCGGACGCTCGGTCGATCCTGGTCTTCGACCGGCAGGGACGCCCCCTGGCCGTCGGCGACGGCCCCCCGATCTCGGTGTTCGACGGGTACGATCGCCGCATCGACGCCGAGAACGCCGACGCGGCCGGCGACCTGCTGGCGGCGGCCGACAGCTCGGGCACGCTGGTGGTCGTCGAGACGAAGGGCTGGTCCGAGCGGCTCCGGGTCGACCTGGGGAGCCGTCCCGACCGCCTGGCGGTGGCGGCGGGGGGCTGGGTGGCGGTTGCCTCGGGGACCAAGCTGAGGCTGTTCGACCTGAGGGGGGAGGAGCCTTCGGAGCGGCCGGCGACGACGATCGATCGGCCAGTGGTGGCGCTGGAATGCTCGCCGGACGGGTCGTGGCTGGCGGCCTGCCCGAGGTCGAGGAGCCACGCCCCGGCCCCCCCGCTGCTCTGGCGGCTCGACGGCCCGGATCTGGAGCCGGTCCCCCTGGAGGTGGACGACGACCGGCCCGGCGCCCCCTGGACGCTTGCCTTCTCGCCCGACGGCTCGAAGCTAGCCGTCGGTGATTCCCTCGGCGGCCTGAGGCGCTGGGAGCTGCCCAGATCGGGGAGGCCCGACCCGAATCCCCTGCGCGACCAGCCCCCCCGTCGGGGCCAGATCCGCACCGTGCACGCCTCGGCCGACGGTCGGTGGCTGGTCCAGGTCACCCAGGACGGCCCGGCCCTCTGCTGGGACCTCCGGGACGGCCGGGGCCCCCGGATCCGGCCCGGCCCGTGGACCTCGGGGGTCATGCTGCCTCCCCTCGACGGCGGCGGGCCAAGGCTGGCGCTGGCGAGGAAGGCCGACCCGCGCCAGGACGGCATCCGGACCCGGATCGAGCTCATCGACGCCCGCACCGGCGACCTGCTGATGGGGTTCGCCCCCCCGCTCGGGGAGGACGGCTCGGCGCGGGAGAACTCCTGGTTCGAGGGGCTCTGCGCCTCGGCCGACGGGAGCCGGATCGCCGCCTTCTCGCCGATCGGGAACATCGCCTCGGTCTGGGACGCCGGGACCGGCCGGCCGGTGGCCTCGCTCGAGGGTTGCCAGTTCCCGATCGAGGCGGTCGACCTCTCGGCCGACGGCCGGCTGCTGCTCACCTCGGGAGGGGACGGCGCCCGGCTCTGGGACCTGCCCGTCGACGGCTCTGATCCCGTCGAGCGAGCGGCGATCGCCCCTCCGACCGACCCGAGCGGAGCGGCGGTCGCGATCACCTCGGCGCGGATCCGGCCTGATTCCGGCGAAGGCGGGCCGGTCGAGGTCGCGCTCGGCTGCCGGGACGGCCGGGTGCTCCGCTGGCGGGAGGGGGCCTGGCTCGACCCGCCGGACGACCCCCTGGCGAGGCTGGAGGACGAGGTCGAGGCGCTGGCCTTCTCCGGAGACGGCCGATGGCTGGCCGCCGGGGGGCGGATCGACCCGATGATCCGGGTCATCGAGCTGGGAGGAGGGCCGGAGCCGGCGCTCGGGTTCGCGGTGGCGCCGGGACCATTCGCGATCGGCCCGCAGTCGAGCCACGGGGAGCAAATCAACGCGCTGGCGTTCGTGGGGAACCGGCCCGTCCTCGTCAGTGGCGGGGAAGACTGCCTCGTGCGGTTCTGGGAGGCCCAGCCGACGGGGGGGGCAACCCTGCTGGGCACCCTCTCGGCCGACCAGGAGGCCGGCCAGTGGGTCTCCTATACCCCCGACGGCCTCTTCGACTGCTCTCCTCGGGGAGCCGATCGGATCTTCTGGCGGCTGGCGGGCCGGCTGGTCCCCCTGGCCGGCTACCCGAGCACTCATCGCGTCGTCGGCCTGGCGGGGAGGCTCCTTTCTGGCGACCCGCCGGCGGTGCCGGGGGCGATCGCCGAGCCGCCGGCGTTGACAATCGATGGGCCGGCCGACCGGGTCGTCTTCTCCCGGGAGGTCGAGCTGACCATCCGGCTCGATCGGCCCGATCCAGGCGTGGTCCGGGTGTACCAGGACGGCCGTCCCGTGCTCCAGGCCCGGACCGATACCGCTGAGGAGCCGGCGGCCTCGGACGATCCTCCCCGGCTGCGCCGGGCTCCCGAGGATCCGACCCTCTGGCACGCGACGGTCCACCTGCACTCCGGCCCGAACCGCTTCCTCGCCATGGCCGGGCCGTCGCTCCGGGCGGGGGTCGCGGCGGAGGACGATCCGACGGAGCCGGTGGCCGCCACCCCCGACGGCTACTCCGAGCCGCTGGAGCTGGTCTACGGCGGCGCCGACCCGGACGAGGAGGGCCTGGTGCACGTCGTCGCCATCGGGGTGGGGGACTATCGCTCCCGGGAGCGAGCCCTGCGGTTCGCCTCCCGGGACGCCGAGCAGTTCGCCCAGTACGTCAGCCTGAGCGGAGCAGAGGTTGGGGGCTCGATCGGCCGCTGCCACGTCCTGACCGACGACCGAGTGACCGAGGAGGCGATCCGGCTCGCCTTCGACGACGTGAGGGAAGCCGTCCGGGGCCGCCCCCAGGACACGGTCATCCTCTTCCTCGCCGGCCACGCCGACGCCATCGGCCCGGCGGACGAGGGGAGGTTCGTCCTGATCCTTCCCGAGTTCCCCTTCCCCGACCCCGCTCCCGACGGCGACGGAGGAGTCGATCCGGGGGTGGCCGCTGAGGTCGCCGCCGCCAACCGGGAAGACCTGCTACCCTTCGCGGCCGTCTACTCCGAGCTGCTGGGGCTGGAAGCGTTACAGCGGGTGGTGGTCATCGACGCCTGCCAGGCCGAGGCGATCCGAAGCGACCGCTCGATCCGCCGCATCCAGGAGCTGATCGACGGCGCCGCCTTCGAGGCGAAGACCTCGTATTTCCTGGCCGCCTCCCGCCAGGGGGTGCCGGCCGGAGAGTCGGCCGAGCTGGGCCACGGGCTGCTGACCTACGCGATGCTCCGGGGCCTGGGCAAGCCCGTCGGCCGAGGAGCGTCCTTCCTTCCCCCCACCGGCGACCCCCGGCTGGAGGTGCGCGACCACGCCGACTCCCCGCCGTTCGACGGCTATGTCACCACCGACGAGCTGCGCGACTTCGTCGACTGGGCCTTGCCGCTGCTGGCCGATCGATTCCCTCACCTCGCGCTGCGGACCGGCATCGACGGCCGCCCGGACGCCGACGACGACCCCGAGGCCCAGGCGGAGGTCAACGCCTCCGCCGTCCCTCCGACCATCGGCCTCAACGACGGTGGGTTCACCTTGCTCCGCGTGGGAACACCCCCTGCCTCCCTGACCGGAGGCGACTGATCACGCCCCTCTGTTCTCAGCAACCCCCGCTCTCGCCAGTCGATCGCATCGAGGCGAGGCGCCGTCCTCCCCCCATTCGACGCGACCGGCCGGAATTCCGCTCCGCCCTGACGCAGCGATCTGTCGAGACGACTTCAACCGGGAGGATCGACCCGCTCCCCGGTCCCGGTCCCGAGGGTCGGTCATCCCGTCGCCCTGGAATCAATCGCTCCCGCCGGCGGCGACCTCGACCGCTTCGGGAGGGGTCGGCGGCCCGAAGGCGGGGTTGTTGGGGTTGAGGTCGGGCAGGTAGATGCCGACCTGTTGCCGGTCGTTCTCCGCCTTGACGGCGATCGGCAGGAGTTCGGCGAGGTCGCCGATCGTGAGGATGGGGGGGGAGCCGTCGTCCTGGTAGCGGTACGGAAGGGCGTCGGCGGTCTCTCCGTCGAGCAGGGCGAGCAATCCCCGGGCGAAGACGCCGTGGCCGGAGGAGCCGTCGTAGAAGCTCGGCCCGGAGTTGGAGGCGAGGACGACGACAACCCGGCGCCGGGCGATCAGGTCGCGAACCCACTCCATCAGGGCGTTCGGCCGGCGAGACGGCGGCGTCTCGGGGTGAACGGCGTCGAGCAGGAGGACGACCCGGCAGCCCTGAGCCACCATCTCGCCGAGCGTCCGGGACAACTCGGCCGCGGCGATCATGCCGGTTCCGGAGGCCTCGTCGGCACCGGCGTCGGCGTCGACCCCGAGCAGCCGGGAGCCTCGGTCGCCCCCGAAGTCGATGAAGTGGGAGTTGACGAAGACGAAGACCGAGTCCCCCCGGGCCGGCCCGGGACCGCTTGGGGACTCCAGGATGCCGGACAGCGCGTTGGCGAGGCCCCCGGCCGTGGCGTCCTCGCCGACGAGGAGGGGGAGCGGGTGGATCCGATCACCCTCGAAGCCGTCGGAGGCGCATCGATCGGCGATCGAATTCAGGACCTCCCGGGCGTCGTCCTCGGCGAACCGGATGGGAGAGAAGGCGGAGGAGCCGAAGCGCTCGATTCCTAGGCTGACGACCCAGGCCCTCGGCTCGTCGGGAGTGCGGGGCTCGAAGGAGACGGAGAACGACCGTCCCCTCGGGGTGCGGTTCCCTTCGAGATCCTCGAGCTCGACCCAGATCGTCTGCCGGCCCGGGATCAGAGGGACGGGGATCGCCTGGGCTTCCCCGACCCGCTCCAGCGGCAGGTCATCGGGTCCGACCTCGATTTCCTGGACGAGGTACGTGTCGGCGAAGACTCGGACCCGGCGGATGGGCAGGCTCTCGGCCCCGAAGTCCTGGGTCGAGGGGGCAGCGACCGTCAGCTCAAGCCGGAGTTCCGGATCCGGGCTGACCAGCTCCGCATCCGGGACCGGGCTGGATCCCCCCCCGATGATCGGAGCCACCCAGACCTCCGGCCAGGGCGGCGGCGTGGTCGCCACCGGGACCTGGTTGGGCTCGTCCGGCTTCGGCTCCTCCGGTTTCGGCTCGTCCGGCTGAGGAGGGGTTTGGAGGGGGCGATCGTCGCCCGGATCGTTGAAGAGCGGGGAGGGGCGGACGAGGGCCTGCCCCAAGGCGTCGGGGAGGCTGGCGGTCTGGATCAGCCGGGTGAGGACGGCGGGCCGTCGGAATCGGTCCTCGTAGGCCCGGAAGGGAGCGGCGTCGGTCCTGCCGCCCTGGGTGGATCGGTTGCGGTGCCAGACGAGGTACCGGGAATCCCCCTCGATCGAGGTCTGGTAGTAGCCCGGCTCGGTCCAGGCGATCCACTCGCCGTCCTCGGCCGGGAAGATCGACAGGTCCGGCTGATCTCGCTTGGAGGTGCCAAGCTGGAGGATCACCGGCTCGGCCCCCTCGCCGTCGCGTTCGACCTGGAAGTCGAGGCGGTCGCCGGCCTTCGCCTCGATGACCCGGGTGACGTCGTCGAGGGGACGGCCGCCGAGGCCGGCGACCGTGATGCGGTCGCCCGGCCGGAGCCCCGCCTTCGCCGCGAAGGAGCCGGCCGCCACGGATTCGACCTTCCAGGGGAGGCTTCGCCCGTCGGGGGAGAGCGACCTGAGGCCGGCGCCGAGCGGAGGGGGGCGGTCGGCCTCGGCGAGCGACCAGAGGCGGATGGTCTGGTCGGCCGAGCCCGTCGCCAGCCATCGGCCGTCGGGCGAGGGGGCCATCGCGAGGACCGGCCCGCTGTGGCCCTCCAGGGCTCGGAGCCGGGGGCATTGCTCCCCTTGCTCGGGAATGCCGAAGATCCGGACCCCGAAGTCGCAGCCGACGGCGATCACCTCGCTCCGGTTGCCGGTCGGGTCGGGCAGGACGCTGTAGCTCCACCAGCGCCCGTCTCGGGACGGGTCGAGCCGGATGGCGGCCCACAACCGGGAGGGGTCGGGATTCCGGGGGTCGAACCCGGGGAGGCCGACGGCCACGACGTAGGTACTGAACGGCCGGACGACGAGCCGGCCTCCCTGGGCGGTCGCGACCGGGCCCCTCGGGGCGTCCCGGGGCTCGATCGGCCCGAGGCGATCGGGATCACGCTCGAAGTCGCCATCGAGGCGGAAGCCCTCGTACCGAGGAGAGTCGCCGGGAGCGCCGGGGCGGGCCCTCGAAAAGGCGATCGTGCCGGAGTCTTCGGACCAGCGCAGGTCCCAGATGGCCCCGCCGAGGCCGGAGAGGGTGATCGGGCGGCGGTCGATCGCCGGCCCCTCGGCCGGGGCGGCGCGGTCGAGAGGAAGGAGGGTGATCCGCTGCCGGTCGCCTCCGGCGACGACGGCGAATCGGCCATCGGGGGTGACGGCGCAGGCCCGGACTCGGCCCCGGGTCCGGCCGATCTCGACGGCCGGGGCGAGGGGATCCGAGGCGTCCCGGAGCTCGATGCGGCAGTCCAGGGGGGGCAGGGTCGACTGATCCGGGAAGTCCCCCTCGATGATGCTCGTCAGAAGCCGGGGGCCCGGAAGGCCCTCGGCCTCGACGCAGGAGAGGGCCTCGATCGGCCCCTGATCGGCGCCGGTCGAGCAGACGACCCGGTTGGCCAGGCCGGCGTCGGTCACGTCGAACCGCAGCAGCAGCCCGTTCTCCTGGCCGATGAAGGCCCATCGGCCGTCGGGGCTGAAGGCCAGGCAGTGGGGCTGGGTGAAGGCCCCGCCGGATCGGCCCGATCGCTGGGGGTTCCGAACGGCCTGGATGAGCCGGGGCCTCGTCGGCTCCGAGACATCCCAGAGGCGGATGGTCCCGACCTGTTCCCGGGAATCGTCGAAGGAGCTGCAGGAGATCAGGCGGGTCCCGTCGGGGCTGAAGGCGATCTCGACGACGTGCGGGGAATCTCCCTCGAGGAGGTCCCGGGGATCGGTGATCGCCCGGTCGTCCCGGAGAACGACCGAGGTTTTCGGGGCCTGGAGATCCTGGAGATCCCAGAGGCGAACCGTGCCGTCGGAGCTGGCGGAGGCGAGGAAGCGGCGGCTGCCGGGGAGGAACTCCAAGTCGTTGACAAGGTTGAAATGGCCGGCCGGGCCTCCGGGGGAGATGCGGAGGTTGCGGTAGCCTTCCGGGAGGACGGTGACGACGTCGCCGGTCCCCGGATCCTCGACGCCAGGGAAGCGGAAGAGGGTGATCTCCCCCGGATTCGCCCGGACGCCGTAGCCGGCAACGGCCAGCAGCGACTGGCCGTCGTCGTCGGGGGCCGAGCGGGCCATCGCGAAGATCGCCCCGGCCTGGCCGCGATAGAGCCGGGGGCGGAGCGTTCGGGAGAGCGAGGGGCGGCCGTCGGTGAGATTCCAGACGCGGACCACCTTGTCCTCTCCCGCCGAGAGCAGCAGCAGCGTCCCCTCGTCGTCCTGGTGGAAGAGCAGCTCCCGGATCTCTCCGCTGTGCCCTCTGGCGTCGACCACGGGCCGAGGGTCGGTCGGGTCGGGGGTTGTGGCCTGCCGGGCGATCGCGGGCACGCCGATCAGGGTAAGCCACCCCAGCAGCAGCGCCGGGGCCCGGGAGCCGGGACGTCGCCCGGGGGCCGGGCGGGGGGCCTCGGCGGGATCGCCGGGGAGCGAAGGGCGAGGGCCGTCGGGAGGAGGACTCGGCTGGAACACGGTGGCATCCTCGATCGGTCGGAACATCGCGACCCGGGACGGGGAGCCAGGAGGCCCGTCCCCCCTTCCCGTTCAGTCGGCATCCCTCCGGGGCCGGCGACGGGGGCCGGTCCGGCCTACCGGCCCCGGAAGGGACCGGGACGATCGGTGGCCCCGCGGGAGCCGTCCCCGTCTCCCCCGCCCCGAGGAGCACGGTTTCCGGCGGTCCGGGACGCCAAGGCCGTCTCGGGAGGTGTCGAGGAGGAAGAAACGACGGTCCCCGGTCCGGCAGACACCTCGACCCCGCTCGACTCGATCCCTCCATGCAAGAGAAACGGAACCGGCCGCGCCGGACAAGCAGAAAACGGGCCCGGCTCGGGAGAAAGCCCCGGGCCCTCGCGACGGCGTCGAACCGGGGATCGTGGGGGCGATGCGATCGATTTTGAGCAAGGAGGCCCGGCCCACCGGGTCGATAACTGGACTTGACGAAGGCCGAGTCGGCCGGCTCGGGAGGATCCCGAGACCGGAAGGCGAGAGGCTGTGACGAGTCGACTCTCCCCGGCGGAGCCGGTGGTTCCCCTCGTTTTGGAGCGGTACCGATGAGCAGGATGCTCTCAGGAGCACGCCGGCCGGTTTCGGCCTGCGGGATCGTCCTGGCGACCCTGGCCGGCCAGGCGGCGGCAGACGGGAGGCCGGGGCCGGCGGTGGTCTGGTCGGGCCCGGCGCAGGACATCGGAATCGAATCGGACCGAGAGCCGATTCCGCCGCCGATGATCCCCGGCGACGTCCGGCCGCTCGTCGAGGACGACATCCCGCCCCCCGTGGTCGTCCCCAGCCGATTCCGGCAGGCGTTGCCGATGGTCCCGGCTCCCGAGATCGGCGGCGAAGGGGACGGCGCCCCCGTGCCTCCCCCGGAGTTCCCCCCGATCGGGCCCGACGGGGAAGGCGGCGCTCCCCGGCCGCTCGACCCGATGGAGATGCCCGAGGACGGGAAGTCCGGCCCCCCTGGGCTGCGGGATCTGCTGCCTCCCGACCCGGGCCTCGGGGCATCGCCGGGGATCGGCAACCTCGGCGCGGCGGCCCCCGGAGCCTCGCTGGATCTCCTCGATTCCGGGGCCGCCGGCTTCTCCCCGGGAACGGGGGGAACCCAGGCGGTCGGCGAGGCGTTCCTGCCCATGTTCGGCGACCTCTCGCCGCTGTCCGGGGCGGGGATCCGGCTCGGAGGAGGTGAGGGGGCCCGGCCGCTGGGGTCGATGCTCGGCGCCCGGCAAGTGACCGGGCCGGTTTCGCCGCCGATCCCGATCGAGGCGCAGAACGCTCGCATCAACACCCGGGCCCGCGTGTTCAAGATCTCCGACAACCAGGTCCCCCGCCCCGTGGACCGCGTCTTCTTCACCTTCAACCACTTCGAGGACGTCAACGACGCGATCAACCGGCGCTTGAACTCCAATGTCTTCAACATGCAGGTGCAGCGCTACGTCATCGGCCTGGAAAAGACGTTCTGGGAGAAGAAGGCGTCGCTGGGCATCCGGCTGCCGCTGAACGTGGTGCACGCCGACAGCGTGACCAACGACCCGATGCAGTACGACCTGACCCGGTCGAGCACCGCCCTGGGGGACCTGTTCGTCTACTCGAAGTTCATCCTCCACGAGAACCAGGAGAGGAATTTCCTCCTCTCCGGCGGCCTGGCCATGACCCTGCCCGTCGGCCCCACGAGCTTCGCCGGCGCCTCGTACATCAAGAACCCGCACAGCTTCGCGATGCAGCCGTACCTGGCCTACTACAAAGCCATCGGCCGTTTCTACATCATCGGCTTCGAGGCCATCGACGTTCCGATCAACGAGGGGGACGCCACGGTCCTGTTCAACGACATCGCCTTCGGCTACGTCGCCTACCGGTCCGAGGACCCCAACGCCCTGATCCGCCTGGTCGCTCCGGTCTTCGAGGCGCACGCGAACATCCCGCTGAGCCACACCGACCCGTTCGACCTCTTCGACGAGGCGGGAACCCCCGACGTGGTCAACCTGACCTACGGCCTGAACATCCAGCTTGGCCGCCGCACGATCCTCTCCGGAGCCTTCGTCAACCCGGTCACGGGCCCCCGGCCGTTCGACTTCGAGGCGATGGCGCTGTTGAACATCTTCTTCTGAGCCCCTGATCGATCCGATTCCGAGGCCGACGACGAGCCCCCGACGCCCCCCGATCGAGAGGATCGTCGGGGGTGGCGGGGGCCGGCTCGTCTCCGGGAGGACGGTCGATCAGCGGCGTCGGCGACGGGAGGCAGGTAGGGTCGATTCGATCTGGTTGGCGGCGGCCAGGCCGTCGACTCCCGAGGCGGAGGGCCGGATCCGGGAGGGGCCGGAGGGGATGATCGGCTCGACAGGCCGGGTGCCGACGAAGTCCCGGGAGAAATTGTCGCCGGTGGCGCCGTCGAAGTTGCCGTCGAAGAGGATCACCTGGCCGCCGTCGGTGACGGTGCGGAGCGGGTTCGCGCCGTCGCCGACGAGCGTCAACTGGTACCGGCCGGTCCTCGCGTCGGGCTGGACGTTCTCGGGGACCTGGAGGATGACCCGTCGGGCGACCTCGTCGTACTCGACCGGGATGAGCGGGGTCGAGCCTCTCCCGATCGCGATGCGGTAGTTGTCCGGTTCGATGGCCGAGACGAGTTCGATGTAACCGTTGAAGACCACCTCGATCGTCTCGATCCGGCCGTCGAGGTCGAGGTCCTGGGGGCGGATCGCCTGGACGGTCGGCCCCTGGTTCTGCTCCCGGGCGCCGGTGTCGTCTCGGTTGCCTCGGAAGGTGTTGTCGAGGAGGCCCTGGGTGTCGCCGGGGGCCTGGTTGATGAAGATGCCGAAGCCCTGGCGGCGCACCCCTCGGCCGTTGTCAATGATGGTGTTCCCCCGGACGACGTTGGAGGAGGCGTGCTCGCCGAAGATCTGGAGGCCGGCCTGGAGGTTGCCGGCGATCGTGTTCCGGAGGATCTGATTCCGGGGGGAGTCGTTGATGAGCACGCCCTGGAGGTTGGCCAGCGTCTCGGGGCCTCCCGGGAGCACGCCGACAGAATTCCCCGAGATGACGTTGCCCGAAGTGATCGCCCCCGGCGTCTCCCGGTTGACGGGCGTGCCGCCCTCCTCGGGAGTGACGAACTGGCCGAAGACGGTTCGGGAGTTGATCACGTGTACGCCCACCGTCGGGCTGGAGGAGACGCGGTTCCCCTCGATGGCGTTGTTCGAGCCGCCGAAGATGAGGACGCCAGTCTGGTTGGGCAGCGGGACCAGGCTGGAGGGGTCGACGCCGATGTCGTTGTCGGCCACTCGGTTGCCGTCGGCGAGGTCGCCGAGTTGGACGCCGGAGAACAGGTTGCCGCCGATCACGTTGCGCTCGACCACGTTCCCCGATCCCTGGACGATCAGCACCCCGTCTCCGTTGCCCAGCGGCAGGGGACCGCCAACCTGGCCGCTGACTCCTTCGACTCGGGTCCCGCGGTCGAACCGGGTTCCGCTGGCGTCGGTGCCGATCCGGTTGTCCAGGACGGCGTTGCCCGAGGCCATTCGGATCTCCACACCGTTGCGGTTGCCGGAGATCAGGTTCCCGGAGCCGACGACGTTGGCCGAGGCGCCGGAGTCGATCAGCACGCCGATGCTGCGGAGGTCGACCCGGACGTCGAACGGCAGGTCGATGCGGAACTCGATCTCGTCGTCGAGGCGGCGGGGAGGCTCCAGGTTCGGGTCGTCGTTGGCCCGGAAGCGGAGCAGGGAGGTGAACGATGCCAGGCTCGGGTCGAGTGCGTTGAGCCCGGCCCGGTCGGTGCCGATGGTGGAGCTGGCCACGACATTGCCGGTCGAGCCGGGGCCGGCGATCCGGACGTTGGCCCGGAGGTCGGGGGCGAAGCCCTGGCCGTTGGCGGCGATGAGCACGCCGTCGGCAGCCGAGGGGCCTCCGATCGTGTTGCCGGCCGAGTTCTGGATGAAGACGCCGTTGAGCGCGTTGCTCAGCGCGGCCGAGCCGTCCTGCGTCGTCCCGATCACCCCGCCGACAATGCGGGTGGACCGGGTCCCGTCGAGCAGGGCGATCCCGAAGCCGAGGTGGCCCGAGACGACGTTCCCCGAGAGCACGGTGCCCGAGGCGCCTTGATCGACGATGACCCCGCTGCCGGGATCGTCTCGAGAGCCGATCAGGTTGTCGATCACCACGTTCTCCGCCGCGCCGGGGCCGGTGATGAACACCTCGTTCCCCCCGTTGCCGGCGATCTCGTTCCGCAGGGCGTTCAGCGCCGGATCCGGGCCGATGGCGGTGCCGATCGAGTTCGCGCCCGCCCCGTCGATCCGCACGCCGACCCCGAGGTTGCCCGGCCCGATCCGGTTCGAGAGCAGCGCATTGCCCGACGAGCCGGCCCCCCGGAGCACGACCCCTTCGCCGGAGTTGCCGGCAACCGTGTTGTTGGCCAGCAGGTTGCCGGGAGAGTCGATCAGCACCACGCCGTCCAGCCGGTTCGGCAGGGATGCGCTTCCGACCGTGTTCCGTTCCAGCCGATTGCTCGGGGAGGAGAGCAGGGCGATCCCGAAGCCGCCGTTGTCGGCGATCTGGTTGCCGACGATCTGGTTGCCCGAGGAGTTGGCGACCAGGACGCCGCTCAGGGAGTTCCCGGCGCCGGCGATGCCGGAACGGTCGGTGCCGATGCGGTTGTCGGCCAGGAGGTTGCCGTCGGCCCCATTGACCAGCAGGACGGCGTCCCGGATCCCCCGGGAGATGACGTTGGCGACGATCGGATTGCCGTCGGCCCCGTCGATCTGGAGGCCGATCCCGACATTCGGCAGCGGGGAACCGTCGTCGTTACTCACGCCGATGAGGTTCCCCACCACGGCATTGCCGGAGCCGGCCCGGGGGTCGGTCGCGGTGGCCGACCGGACCAGCGAGACGCCGATGCCGCCGTTGCCGGCGACCACGTTCGAGAGGATCTGATTGGCCTGACCATCGAGCACGGTGACGCCGCCGATCGCGTTGCCCAGGCCCGGGGCGCCTCCGGCGTTGGTGCCGATCCAGTTGCCGAGGATCCGGTTGCCGCTCGACGAGAGCCCGGCAACGATGACCCCGAAGCCGCCGTTGCCCGCGAGGACGTTCCCCACGCCGCCGACGAGGTTGCCCGGCGCGTCGAGGATCAGCACGCCGCTGCCGCCGTTGCCCAGCGCCATCGCGCCGGAGGCGTCGGTGCCGATGCGGTTGCCGGCGACGACGTTGTTCGAGGAGCCGGCGAGGATCCGGACGCCGTCGCCGCCGTTGCCCGAGATCAGGTTGGCCGATGGCTCGTCGATGCCGCCGACGACGTTCCCCGTCGCGGAGGAGAGGACCACCCCCGCCCCGGCGTTGCCCAGGGCGGTTGTGCCGGCCGGGTCGGTGCCGATGCGGTTGTTGGCCACGACGTTGCCCGAGGCGCCGGCCTCGATGCGAACGCCGTCGCCGAAGTTCGAGGAGATGAGATTGGGGGAGGCGTCGGCCCGGCCGATGAGGTTGCCGGTCGCCCCAACAACCAGCACGCCCTCCCCGGCGTTGCCAAGGCGGGTGGCCCCGGTCGGTCCGACGCCGATGAAGCTGCCGACCAGCACGTTGGCCGAAGTTTCCTCGCCGGCGATCCGAACGCCGGGGCCGCCGTTCTGCGTGACCACGTTGCCGGCGCCAATGGTGTTGGCCGAGGCCCCCGACTCGATGGCCACGCCCACCAGATGGTTGGTCGAGACGATGTTGCCGGCGTCGAGCGCGTTGGCCGAGGCCAGCCGCTCGATCACCACGCCTCCCCCCGCGTTGCCGGTGATCGTGTTCCCGCCCAGCCGGTTGCCCGAGGTCCCCTGCCCTTCGATCCGGACGCCGGCGCCGGCGTTCGCGTCAATGGCGTTGTCAGTGATCGTGTTGGCCGACGCCTGGCCCTCGATCCCCACGCCATCGCCAGCGTTGGCGTCGATGGCGTTGCCGGAGACGAGGTTGCCCGAGGTCCCCTCGCCGAGGAGGCGGAGGCCGTCGCCCGCGTTGGCCGAGAGTGTGTTTCCGGCGCCAACGGTGTTAGCCGTCGCGCCTCCCTCGATGCGGACGCCATCGCCAGCATTGCCCAGGGGAAGCGAGCCGGAGGGGTCGGTGCCGATGACGTTGCCGACGATCGCGTTGGCCGACGTGCCAGCGCCGATGACCGAGACGCCCCCCTGGGCGTTGGCCGCGATCGAGTTGCCGACGCCGACGGTGTTGGCCGAGGCCCCCGACTCGATCCTTACGCCAAACTCGCCGTTTGGCCGGGCGGCCGCCCCGCTCGCGTCGGTCCCGATGCGGTTCCCCAAGACCAGATTGGCCGACGTCCCCACCCCGGTGATGCGGACCCCCGCCCCCGTGTTCCGACCGATGACGTTGCCGCTCCCGATCGTGTTGGCGAAGGCCCTCGATTCGACGCGAGCGCCGTCCCGTCCGTTCTCGGAGATCGAATTGCCCCGGGCGGTGTTGGCCGAGGCGGCCATCTCGAAGCGGATCCCGTCAGACGCGTTGCGTTCGAGAGCGTTGCCCAGGACGAGGTTGGCCGAGGTACCGGCGCCGGAAAGCACCACACCGGCGAGGGAGTTGCCGGCGACCGTATTGCCCTCGGCCGAGTCCATCCCGCCAACGGTGTTGGCGGCGGCACCGGCCCCGATGCGGACGCCGTCACCGCCGTTGCCGTCGATCGCATTGCCAAGAACAAGATTTGCCGAAGTGCCGATATCGATGATGCGAACGCCGTCTCGGGCGTTGCCGCTGATCGTGTTGCCAGCGCCGATGGTGTTGCCAAAGGCCCTGGATTCGATACGGACACCCTCGACAGCGTTGGCTTCGATGCGGTTGACCACGACAAGGTTGTTGGTGGTCGACGCATCAGTAATGCGGACGCCGTTGCCAACGTTCCGGGTGATGGTGTTGCCGTCGACGGTATTGGCTGAGGCGGCCTCTTCGATGAGGACGCCGTCGAGGGAGTTCTCGAAGATCGCGTTTCCAACAACGCGGTTGCCCCCCGCCCCGGAGAGGACGACGCCGGACGTATTGAAGCCGATCGTGTTGCCCAGGGTTGGATCACCGCCGCCGACGGTGTTGGCCGAGGCGGCCTGTTCCAGGCGAACGCCGTCCTGACCGTTTCCGAGATCGGTGGAGCCATCGCTCGCGGTGCCGATAACGTTACCGACGACGAGGTTGCCGGTGGTCCCGGCGCCGGTGAGCCGGACGCCGTTCTGATCGTTGCCGGAGATGAGGTTGCCGAACCCGGCGCCTGAGGAGCCGACCGTATTGTCGGAGGCAGCCAACTCGATCCGAATGCCGTCCTGGGCATTGGGCAGGGCGAGAGTGCCGCCGAGATCGGTGCCGATAACGTTACCGACGACGAGGTTGCCCGTGGTGCCAGATCCGCCGATGCGAATGCCGTCCAGATCGTGGCCGGAGATCAGGTTTCCCAGGCCAGTGGGCGAGCCCGGCCTGCCGGCGCCTCCGATGGTGTTGTCGGTGGCCATCGCCTCGATGAGGACGCCGTTCAGGGAGTTCCCCAGGTCGAGGGTGCCGGCGGGGTCGGTGCCGATGAGGTTGCCGGCGACAAGGTTGGCGGAGGTGCCGGCGCCGGTGAGCAGAACGCCCTGGGCGTTGTTGGCGGAGATGACATTGCCCGACGTGGACGAGGGGCCGCCGATGGTGTTTCCCGAGCTGCCGCCGACGAGGACGATGCCGGCGTCAGTCGACTCGCCGTCGCCGTTGGGGAAGGCGGTGCCGTCGGGGAGCAGCCCGACGTAGCTCAGGGCGATCCGGTTCCGCTCCGAGTCGTTCACCCGGATGCCGAAGTCGGTGAATCCGACAACGGAGAGCGCCAGCATCTCGGAGGCCGGCCTCGACGAGGCGCCGGCCCCCGAGGCGAGGTCGAGCCCGATCGAGACGTTGTTGCTGCCGTCGAGCACGATGACCGGCGCCGTCCCGTCGTAACCGGGCTGGGTCCGGCCGTCGATAACCACCCGATCGGTGATCGTCGGCAGCGGAGCGACGACGAGGATCGTGAACGGGGGGCTGCCGGACGGGATGCGGAACGTGATCCGGTTGCGGCCCGGCAAGAAGTTGGCGTTCCAGATGGCTCGGCGCAGCGACCGGAACGGGAAGGGGAACGGGGTGTCGAGCGTGGTGGTGACGCGGAACGGGTCGAAGGGATGGCCGACGCTCCCGCCCTCACCACTGGCAAGCGGGTCGTCGGAGGTGAAGGCGGAGGTGTTCCCCTGGGCGTCGGTGGCGGTGGCGTTGAAGACCAAAGAGGCCGGGTCGGCCGGGGTGGGAGCGTCGGGGAAGGCGAACTCGTCGCTCGGGAAGACCCCGCCGGGGAAGAGGGCGGGGTCGAGCGGGAAGGAGGTCGTCGTCTCCTCGGCCGATCCCAGGGCGATCGTGTGGGCCCCCAGGAACACGCGGCCCTCCGGATCGTTCGAAACGGCCGCGAACAGCTCGATGCGGAACGGGCCGTTGGTTCCGGGGGGAGACTGCACCGTGAGCATCACGCTCGGGTTGGGCGACCCGGCAACGATCTCGGCGTCGAGGATCGTCGGCGCCTGCTGACCGCCGTTGCCGCCGTCGGTCAGGTCAATCCCGCTCCCACCGTGGGAGAAGATGCGATTGCCGAGAATCGGGTTGCCGGTGGTATTCGAGCCGTCCACCCGGACGCCGGCCTGGCCGTTGTTGGTGATGAGGTTGTGCGGCTGGCTCGCCTGGCCGCCGATGGTGTTCAGCGCCGCGTCGGCCTCGATGAGCACCCCGCTCAGGGTGTTTCCCAGCGCGATCGTGCCGGCGAGGTCGGTGCCGATGGCGTTGCGGTCCACGAGGTTGCCCTCGCTGCCGGCCCCCGAGATGCGGACCCCGTTGCCGGCGTTCCCGGCAATGACGTTCTCCCGGCCGGCCGACGTCCCGCCGACGGTATTCGAGGCCGCGCCCCCCTCGATGATGACGCCGTCGCCGCCGTTTCCCAGCGCAATCGTCCCGGTCGCGTCGGTGCCGATGAGGTTGCCGACAATCTGGTTGCCCGAGCTGCCCGGCCCCGAGATGCGGACGCCAGCACCGTTGTTGGCCGAGATGACGTTTCGATCCGCCGACGAGGTCCCGCCGACCACGATGCCCGAGCCATTGAGGAGCAGGCCGGCGTCGGTCGCGTCGCCGTCGCCGTTGGGAAGCGGAGCGCCGCTGGCGTCGAGGCCGATCAAGTTGCCCGAGATCACCGCGTCGTCGGCATTCACGAACAGCCCGGCGGAAGTCGCGCCGCCGATCGCCAGGCCCCGGACCTCACTGCCGTCGGCGTCGAGCTGAAGGGCGATCGCGATCAAGCCTCCCCCGTCGAGCACCACGACCGGCGAGCCCGCGAAGTCCGGTTCGGTCGTGCCGTCGATCATCACCGACTCGCCGGCCGCCACCGTCAGCGGCGATCCCAGACGGATGACGTGGGGAGCCGTGTCGGTCGCGTCGGGGATCGAGAAGGCGATGACGTCCGCCATCCCGTTCGCCGTGTTCAGCGTGCCGGCGATCTGGGCCAACTCGGACGCCGAGAGGGCCAGGGGATCCACCGTCCCGGTGTCTCCATTGGCCAGGGCGATCGCCTCCCGGAGCGTCAGGAACGGGTCGCCGACGGCGATCACGTCGTCGGTGCTGTTGACCGTGATCGTCGCCAACAGGACACGTGGCTCCGCCTGCTCCACGATCGGCCGCACCGAATGATGCCTCGGTCTCCGGGACGACTTACCGCGAATTCGCTTGCCCTTCCTCATCGGTGCGGCTCCAGGTCTGGGCGCTCACAGGTCAAATCGATCCGTTCTTTCGGTATCGCAGCCGGCCGCGGGACAGTCTGCCGAACCCGTTGAATCGCCGCGATCGGCCCGATCCGCGCATCTTCCAAGAACTACACTGTAATGTGCAGCCCTCCGGAGTCAAACGAATTGTCGATGTTGCCCAGAACTCCCAAACACAATCGGATCAAAGGAAATGATGGGTGATTGCTTGAGATTTCGAATAGCCAGAGGATGGGAGCGGAATGCTGCCGAGACCTGGGGCCTCGATCGGACGGGAGGTGGGTGGGAGCGGGGCCACGCCCTCGCGACGGGCGGAGGGTTTGCTAGGATGGCGGGGGCGGCCCCTGGTTCGGCGTCGGGATCCGGGAGTGGGGGCGGCGGCCGTTGGCCCCGTCGGGCCGGCGGTTCGGAGCATCGATCGAGAGGTGGGGCCAAGCCATCGCGGAGGCGGGGCGACGATGACGCGACGCGACTGGGGACCGGGCCGTCAGCCGAGCGTGGCCGTCGGGCTGCTGCTGATGACGGTGGCGGCGGGGACGGCGACGGCGACGGCGACGGTGCAGACCCGGCAGGGGGCGCCTCGGAGCCCCGTGGGGCCGATCGAGGAGTTGGCCACCCTGCACCTCAACCCGGGCCTGCGGGCGGAGTTGGTCGCCTCGGAGCCGCAAATCGCTAGCCCGGTGGCGATCGCCTTCGACGAGCGAGGGCGGCTCTGGGTCGTCGAGATGCGCGACTATCCCAACGGCCCCGCTCCCGGCGACCCTCCCGAGGGCCGCCTGTCGGTCCTGGAAGACCGCGACGGCGACGGCCGCTTCGAGCATGCCCGGGTCTTCGCCGACGGCTTGCTGTTCGCCAACGGCGTGCTCCCTTGGGGAGACGGCGCGATTGTGACCGCGGCCCCCCACATCGTCTGGCTGCTCGACGACGACGGCGACGGCCGAGCCGACCGCCGAGAGGTGCTGTACGAGGGGTTCGCCGAGGAGAACCCGCAGCTTCGAGTCAGCCACCCGACCCTGGGAATCGACGGCTGGGTTTACGTCGCCAACGGCCTCCGAGGCGGCAAGGTCCGCCGCGCCGGCGACCCCGACGCCGAGCCGATCGACCTCTCCGGCCGGGACTTCCGCTTCGATCCGACGACCGGTCGTGCCGAGGCGGTCGCCGGCATGGGCCAGTTCGGCCTGACCTTCGACGACTGGGGGCGCCGCTTCGTCTGCACCAACCGCAACCACCTCATCCCCATCGTGGTTGAGGACCGCTACGCCAGTCGCAATCCCGATCTGCCCGCCCCGCCGCCCTCGCGAGACGATCAGACGGCCGGAGGCGCGGCCCGGGTGTTTCCGCTGGTCGACCAGTTCACCACCTCGTCGCTGCACATCGGCAGCTTCAGCGCCGCCTGCGGCGTGACGATCTACCGGGGAGACCGGCTGCCCTCCTCCTATCGCGGCTCCGCCTTCACCTGCGAGCCAACCGGCAGCCTCGTCCACCAGGAGGTGCTCTCTCCCGACGGTGCCGGCTTCAAGGGGCATCCTCCGCGAGAGGGGGTCGAGTTCCTCGCCAGCACCGATCCGTGGTGCCGCCCCGTGTCGATGGCTCACGGCCCGGACGGGGCGCTCTATGTCGTGGATATGTATCGGGCCGTCATCGAGCACCCGCAGTGGATGCCCCCCGAGCTACGCGACCGCCCCGACCTGCTGCTCGGCAAGGACCTCGGCCGCATCTGGCGGATTGTCCCCGACGACGAGGCCGACGCCGACCGGAGCCAGCGTCCCTTCCCGGCCGAGGCCGCGACGGCCGAGCTCGTCTCCCTGCTCGACCACCCCGACGCCTGGTGGCGGACCACCGCCCAGCGCCTGTTGCTCCAGCGGAACGACCCGGCGGCGATTGACCCATTGCGCAAGGCGGCCCGATCGTCGGCCAGCCCCCTCGGCCGGGTCCACGCCTCCTGGCTGCTCGAGCACGCCGGGAAGCTGGACGAGGAGACGATCCTTGGTCTGCTCCGGGCCGACCACCCCCGGCTCCGGGAGCACGGCGCCCTGCTGGCCGAGCGCCGACTCGCCGACGCTCCCGCCCTCCTCGAGGCCCTGGCCGGGCTGGCCGACGACCCCGACCCCCGCGTCCGCTTCCAGGCCGCCCTGAGCCTCGGCTTCTCGGACGACGACCGCGTCCTCGACCCGATGGCGACGATCGCTCTGCTTGGGGCCGACGACCACTGGACCCGATACGCCGTCGCCAGCGCCGTCCCCGGTCGGGCCGGTGCTCTGGTCGAGACGCTGCTCTCACCGGAGCACGACCTGGCCGCGCTCCCCGACGAGGGGAGGATCGCCCTGCTCCGGGAACTGACCGCGCTGGTGGGCGCCCGCCGCGACCCGGTCGAGATCGCCGCCGTGCTCGGGGAGATCCAGTCCATCGACGGGGGCACCGCCAGCCGTTGGCTCGTCGCCGGGCTCGACGGCCTGGCCGAGGGACTCGGCCGGCGAGGGACGGGCTTGGCCGCCGTCCTCGACCGGCTGCCCGAGGCGGTCGTCGATCGCACCGCCTCGGCGCTGGCCCGGCTCTCGGACGTGGCCGAGGATCCCGACCGCCCCGAGGACGATCGGCTCCGGGCGATCCGGCTGCTGGCCCAGGCCCCCGGCACGGTCGCCCTGCCGGCGTTAGCCCGGCTGCTGGTGGACGAGCCGATCCAGGACCTCCGGATCGCCTCGGCCCGAGCCCTCGCCGCCAGGCCGGAGCCCGAGGCGGCTGGGATCCTGCTCGATCCCTTCCGATCGTTCACTCCCCCGGTCCGCCGGGCGGTCGCCTCCGCCCTGCTCTCCCGCCCCGACCGCGCCTCGGCCCTGCTCGACGCGATCGAGGACGGCCGCCTCTCCCCTCGGGACCTGGACGCCGACCAGTCCCGACGCCTCCGCGACCACCCCTCGGCCGAGGTTCGCGACCGTGCCCGTTCCCTGCTCGCCTCCAGCCTCCCCGGCGACCGGGCCGAGGCCCTGAAGCGCTACCGGGCCGCTCTGGAGCTTCCATCCGACCCCTCCCGGGGCCGTGAGGTCTTCCGTCGGGCGTGCGCCACCTGTCACCAGATCGAGGGGATCGGCGCCGTTGTCGGCCCCGACATCGGCGACACCCGCACGAAGACCAAGGAGGCGCTGCTCTCCGACATTCTGAACCCGAACGGCGCCATCGACGCCAACTACCTCTCCTACACCGTCGCCACCGTCGACGGCCAGGTCGTCACCGGCCTGATCGCCGCGGAGACGGCCTCCGCCCTCACCTTGCTCCGAGCCGAAGGGCAGTCGGACACGGTGCTCAAGCGAGACGTCGAGGAGATGCGCTCCGACGGCGTCTCGCTGATGCCCGAGGGGCTGGAGAAGGACATCACGGTCGACCAGATGGCCGACCTGCTCGACTACCTCAAGAACTGGCGCTACATGGACGGCGCCGTCCCCCTGCCGAGCCCCTCCCCATGAATGGACCGAACCCGGAGGCGATCGCCCTGGCCGATCGCCTGGCCGCGCTGTATACCCCCGTCGTCGCCGACGTGCTCGACCGCCTCGGCTACCGAGACCAGTGCCCCCAGGCCGACATCCGCCCGCTGTCCCCCGCGATGCGGTGCGCCGGCGTGGTTCGGACGGTGCGGACGATCGTCGCTCCGACGCTCGACCCCCCCGAGCCCTACAAGGGGGAGATGGAGGCCGTCGACGCCCTGAAGGCCGGCGACGTGATGGTTGTCTCTCGGTGTGAGTGGAGCTTCTGGGGAGAGCTCCTTTCGACCGCCGCCCGCTACCGAGGCTGCCGGGGCGTGCTGATCGACGGTTTCACCAGGGACACCCAGGCCATCATGGCGATGGGCTTCCCCGTCTTCTGCCGGGGCATCCACCCGGCCGACAGCCTCGGCCGGCTCGACGTGGAGGCGCACGACGTGCCCATCGAGTTCGGCGGCGTGGCCGTCCGCACCGGAGACCTCGTGCTTGCCGACCACGACGGGGTTGTCTTCGTCCCCGCCGCCGCCGCCGAGGAGGCGATCGCCCGGGCCGAGGAGAAGGTGGCGGGCGAGAATCTCGTCCGAGACAAGCTGGCCGAGGGGATGTCGGTGACGGAGGCGTTTCGGCGGTACGGAGTCCTGTGACGCGGGCTTTCCTGGATGGCGGATCGTCGCTCCGAGGATCGGGGGGCCGGGGCCGTGTCGACTCCAGCCCCCCGATCCTCGGATCGACATCGACAGCCCTCCGAGACCTTTGGGATCACTCCTCATCCATCGGGAAGATTGGCCGCCGGATGTGCCGGTAGGCGAACCGCCTGGGGTCGATGGCGGTGATGCCCGGCGTGTCAACCGGGATGATCTCCCCCGCGATCGGCCCGTAGGCCGCCTTGTAGGCGACGGCGGCCTTGGCGACGAGGATGCGTTGCGCGGCCGGGTCGAGGCCGAGGCTGGTGAGCTGCCCCAGGCTGAAGGGGGGCGTGCGCAGCGTGTTCAGCACCAGGGTGATCGGACCGGGCAGCTCGACAACGGCGGTCGGGCCCTGGTCGTTCAGCCGGCGGCCGCCGTGGCGGGCCTGGTCCTCGACCCAGGTGCCGTCGTGCAGCGAACGGACCTCTCCCGAGACGGCCACCGGCCCGCCGTGATCGGCGATCCCCCTCCCGCCGACGGCCCGCTCGAACCGCCCGCCGGGGCCGAGAGCACGGGCATGGGCGGCCGCCTCGGGGTCGTGGAGCACGACAATGGCATCCCGGGCCCCCTGTCGGATCAGCTCGGCCAGCAGCACGGTGCCGTCCCCCGGCGTGCCGCCACCGATGTTGTCGCCCAGGTCGACGAGCACGACAGGGGGGCGATCGGACGCGATCGCCTGGCGGACGGCCTCGGCGGCATCCGGAGAGCGGACGTCGAGCGCTCGGCGGATCGACCACATCCGTTCCCCCAGCTCGGCGGCGACGTCGCGGGCAAGGTCGGGGTCGTCGTCGGAGACGGCGATGATCGAGGGGCCCATCTCGGGGACGTCGGCGTAGGGGAAGCCGGCCATCACGCTGACCGTCGCGATGCCGGGCCGGGCCTCCAGCGATCGGGCCAGCTCCATCAGCGACCGCATCGGCTCTCGGTCGGTCTCCTGGCCCAGCAGATTGATGACCATCGGCGGCGAGACCAGCGCGGTGCTCGGGCGGAGGTCCCCCCGGACGATCGCCGAGGCCAGCCGAGCGGCGAGGACGCCCCGCTCGCGCTGGTCGATATGAGGATACGTCTGGTATCCCACCAGGGCATCGGCGTGCTCGGCCATCGCGGGGGAGACGTTCGCGTGGAAGTCGAGCGAGGCGACGATCGGAAACTTCGGGCCGACCGCTTCTCGAAGGCGACGCAGGACCTCGCCGTCAGCATCGGGGTGGTTTGGGGTGACCATCGCGCCGTGCAGGGCGAGCAGAAGGCCGTCGACCGGCTCTCGGCGGAGGGCGGACGCGATGCGGGCCACCACCTCATCGAGCACCGCGTCGTCGACCGGGCCCCCCGGCGTGGCCCAGGCCATCGTCGTGGGCACCGCCTCGAACCCGAAGCGGGAGGCCCCCTCAAGAAAGCCGCCGACCTCGTGGTGGGCGTCTCGCCAGATGGGGACGAGGGCGTCCCCGTCCGCGAGGCTGCCGGCGCGGAAGTCGTCGAGCGTCGTCCTCGACCCGGAGAACGTGTTCGACTCGTGCATCAGGCCGCCGACGGCGATTCTCATGGGGACGCTCCGGGGGCTTGTTCGAGGGCCGGTGGCAGGTCGCGGCCGGTCCTCCCCGCCAAGGTTGACGACGCGGCCGGCAGGGCTATCGTGTCGTCGAGGACCCGATCCGTCGAGGGGGGAGTGGCCGACGATGCCGATCGCATCGGTTAATGGGACGGAGCTGTTCTTCGAGGACGAGGGCCGGGGCACGCCACTGGTCTTCGTGCCCGGACTGGGGGGCTCGCACGCCATGTTCGCTCCCCAGGCGGAGGCGTTCCGAGGGTCGCATCGCGTCATCCGCCTCGACCTGCGCGGCAACGGGAGGTCGGGGAGGCTCGACGGCCCGATCGGCACGGTCATCGACCGCCAGTGCGACGACCTGGCGGCGCTGTTCGATCGGCTGGGCCTGGATCGGGTCGTGCTGATCGGCGTCTCCTACGGCGGCGCGGTGGTCCTGCGGTTCGCGAGACGGCATCCCGACCGGTTGTGGGGCCTGGTGCTGGTGGACACGTTCGCCGAGCTGCGGTGGACCCGGCCCATGGAGGCATTGATCCGCGTCTCGTCCGTCCTGATGCTGCCGGGCTTCTTCCTGCCTCGCCCGGTACTGCGAGCGTCGTTGCGTCTCTTCTATCACCGATGGCCGGCCGCGATGGCGGCGATCCCGGACCTAATCGATGGGTTCCGACCCCGAGAGGCCGCGCTCCAGAGCGAGGCGATGTGCCTGGTCGATGAGGCGAAGCACGCGGGGGAAATCGGGTGCCCCTCGCTCGGGATCGTCGGCGAATACTCGAAGACGGCCGTCCGGCTGATGGAGCGGGCGACGCTCGGAATCCCTGGAGCCCGGCTGGAGGTTGTGCCGGACGCATTTGATCCGACCAACCTCTGCCAGCCCGAGGCGTTCGCACGACGGTTGGCGGAATTTCTCTCCCGGCTCGGTTGCCCCGGCGGACAGAAGATGAACGATCATGACCATTGATAGCGTTTCTCTTAATATTTTTGTTTTTATTTTTGATCAACCGTGTCTACAATCCTTTGCCAGCGATCGACCGCACCGAAGGCGTGGACGGCGAGGCGGAACACGGCGCTGACCGCCACCCAGATCGCATGCCCCACCAGCGAGACGACGGCCAGCGCCATCAGCGGGACGAGCACCGCTTCCATCGCACGATCCCCCTGTTCGTTGGTGTCCGCCTGCGGGGTCGGGCCGAGGACAGTCCTCCTTCCTCTCCTGAGAATCCGGCCGTCGGGCGTGCCACGCCAGGGATCCCCGGCTGGAAAAACCCGACATGTCGGGCGAACCCCGGTCGAATCGCGGTGTCTGCCGAGGTACAACCCGATGGCGGGGTAGCTCAATCGGGTAGAGCGCGACGGATCACCGGCTCCTTGCCCGGCGACGGGCCGATCGGACGATCCTTATCACTTGTAATGACGAGGTTGTGGGTTCGAGTCCCACCCCCGCCGCTCGGCGAGCCGGAGCCCCAGGGTTATCGTTCGACAACGAGTGCTCCCCTGTGGCGTCCCCTTGTTCGCCGAACCGTTCCCCTTCGATGTGACGGCCCGTGTCCGATCCGCATCGCCTTGACCGGCCTGATTCTCGGGCCGGGACGCCGTGGATCGGTTCTCTGGTAAAAGCGGGTTCGAATCCCGCACGGGCCGCTCGGCGGGCCGGAGGCCGAGGGAAATCACGACGGTCCCGCGATTCTCCGACGCGCTCGGGTCTGGCCGGCCTCCTCCCGGGGGCCGACCGGCCGTCATCGCGGTTCCTTGGCCGATGTGTGCCCGCCGGAAGGAGGTTGTGATGGTCAGGTCGTTTCTGAAGCACGTGAACATCCGGCGGACTCCGCAGCGCGAGCCGATCCCGGGCTCGGTCCAGGTGCCAAACTCGGCGGGAGGCTTCGCATTCCCGGTCGACGACTGGACCCGGCTGGAGCGGTTTCTGATCCTCGGCAGCGAGGGCGGGTCGTACGACGCGACCGAGCGGACCCTGACGATCGAGAACGCCGGTGCCGTCATCCGCTGCCTGGAGGCCGACCCGGTCCGGACGATCCGCTCGATCGTCCAGGTGAGCGAGTCCGGCCGCGCGCCGAAGAACGACCCGGCCGTGCTCGCGCTGGCGATCGCCGCCGGGATGGGGCACACTGAGGCCGCCTCGGCCGCCCTGCCGAAGGTCTGCCGCACGGGCACACACCTGTTCACCTTCGCCGAGGCCGTGCAGGGCCTCCGCGGCTGGGGCCGCGGCCTGCGCCGCGGCGTGGCGTCGTGGTACGAGGGGAAGCCGATCGACGCGATCGCCTACCAGGTCGCTAAGTACCGCAGCCGATCGGGCTGGTCGCACCGCGACCTGCTCCGCCTGGCTCACCCGACCACCGGCGACCCGGCCCGCCAGGCCGTTTATCGCTGGGTGGTTGGCGGCGCCGGAGCGCTCGGACCGCGCGAGGTGGCTCGGGGAGGGTCGACCGCGTCCTACCCGGACGTCTCCGAGCACCTGCCCCGGCTGCTGGCCGCGACCGACGAGGCACGCACCGCCGACCGGGCAACCGTCATCCGCCTGATCCGAGAGGACGGGCTGCCGCGCGAGTGCATCCCCACCGAGCACCTCAACGACCCCGAGGTCTGGGAGGCGCTGCTCGAGGCGATGCCGATGACCGCGATGGTCCGCAACCTCGCCAAGATGACCAGCATCGGCCTGCTGACCCCCGGCTCGATCGCGACCCGGACGGTCCGGGCCCGGCTGGCGGACGGCGACCAGCTGCGCAAGGCCCGCCTGCACCCGCTGGCGGTCCTGATCGCCTCGAGCACCTACGCCCGGGGCGCCGGCCTGAAGGGCGGCCTGTCGTGGGAGCCGGTGAAGTCGATCGGAGAGGCCCTGGACAACGCCTTCCTGCTGGCCTTCGGCAGCGTCTCGCCAGCGAACAAGCGGACGTTGATCGGGCTGGATGTCTCCGGGTCGATGGGCTTCGGCCGGGTCGCCGGCTCGCCGCTCACTCCCCGGGAGGCCTCCGCCGCGCTGGCGATGGTCATGGTGCGCACCGAGCCGGAGTGCCGCGTGATGGCCTTCCAGTCGAAGTTCGAGCCGTTCCCCATCGGCAATCGCGAGCGCCTGGCCGATGTGGTCCGGCGCGCGGAGGGCCTCCCGTTCGGCGGGACGGACTGCTCGCTGCCGATGGTCGAGGCGATGCGGAAGGGCTGGCCGGTTGACACCTTCGTCGTCCTGACCGACAGCGAGACCTGGGCCGGCGCGATCCACCCGGTTCAGGCGCTTCGGGAGTACCGCCGGGCAACCGGCATCCCCGCCCGCCTGATCGTCGTGGGCATGGTGTCCAACGGGTTCACCATCGCCGACCCGGACGACGCCGGCATGCTCGACGTCGTCGGCTTCGACGCCTCGGCCCCCGAGGTCATGAACGGCTTCTCCCGGGGTGATCTCTGATCGGTCCCCGGGCTCGGCGCCCCGGGTCGTACCCGCGACCCGGGGCGTCGTCGCGTTCTGGCTCGATCAATCAACCGGCCGCAAGACCGCCGTCACCGCGAAGTGATCGGAGGGCGTCCGGCCGTCCCGATCGGGCCGCTCGATCGTTGCCGACCGGACCTCCCAGCCCGGGGAGGCGGCGATCCAGTCGATCCTCGGGCCGTCCACGTCCTCGGCCCGGAAGCCCGAGAAGGTCCCCTCGCCGGCCGACCGCTCCGGATGGACGGCCCGGTAGGTGTCGATCAGTTGCGGGTCCGGCGCGTCGCCATCGAACAACGCCCGGTACGGCTCGCTCCCTTCCGCCGCGTTGAAGTCGCCGGTCACCACCACGAGGGCCCCCGAGGCGAGCTCGGCGATCTTCGATCGGATCAGGCGGGCCGACTCGACCCGGGCGACCCGCCCCCGGTGATCGAAGTGCGTGTTGAAGACGGCGATCGGCCGGGAGTCCGGCGACGTCAAGTCGCGCAGCTCGACCCAGGTCACCATTCGGGGCAGCGAGCTATCCCAGCTCGTGCTGCCGGCGGTTTCCGGCGTCTCGCTCAGCCAGAAATGGCCGCCTCGGAGCCGCTCGAAGCGGTCGGCCTTGTAGAAGAGGGCCATCATCTCGCCGGCCTCGGCACCGTCATCGCGGCCGGCGGCGAGGACCTCGTATCCGGGGAGCCCCCGGAGAAGGTCGTCGCGCTGGAAGGCGAGCGTCTCCTGAGTGCCGAGGATGTCCGGGTCGACGGCCCGGATCGAATCGATCAGGAACTCCTTGCGATGGTCCCAGGAGTTCTCGCCGTCGCTGGCGGATCCGTAGCGGATGTTGAAGCTCATCACTCGAATGTCGTCGGCCCGGTCCTCGCGCTGAGCGGGCAGACAGAGGGCCATCGAAAGTAATGCGATCATGGGACCTCCCGGCATGCTGGTTCGGGGCGGCAGCCTCCCGGCCGTCCCGGAGCGGCCATCCTACGCCCCTCGGCCCCCGAGGGCACGAGAAGTTGGGGTGAAATCCGGCTCGGGCGCCGATCAGTCGCATTCCCCCACCGCCCGGCCGCGGCGATAGGCGAGCCTCGAACGTCAAGGGTTTTCCCTCCACGCTCGACTTGCCAATCTCGATGGAGCGGGGCGAGCGACGAGGCGCCCGCTCGGGGGTTCCGGTCGCCCCCGTCGGGTCGTATCCTGAGCCCATCGAGCCCCGCCCTCCCCCGGAGTCGGCCCCTCGCCGAGCCTTCCGGAGCGATCACCGGACAGAAGAAGGTCCCGCCATGCACCGCCGACGATGGCTCCAGGCCGCGAGCGGCCTCGCCGCCACTCCCCTGCTGCTCCCGTCCCTCGCCAAGGCCGGGGCCGGGGCAACGGTCCTCCCGACGTCGGACGAAGGGCCGATCACGATCGGCTCGCGCCGAGAGCTGTTCGTTGACCGGTTTCTCATCGATCGCCTCGATGGCGGCGTCTCCCTCGACCTGGAGCGTCCGAGGGACGAGGGGATCGCCCTCCCCTTCGATCGTCCCTGGGAGGGTGCCTTCTGCGGCTACGCCACCGTACTCAAGGACGGAGACCGCTATCGCCTCTACTACCGGGGCCTTCCCCAGGCCGGCGCCGACGGCAGCGCCGTCGAGGTGACCTGCACCGCCGAGTCTCCCGACGGCCTCCGCTGGGAGAAGCCGGAGCTGGGCCTGTTCGAGGTCGACGGCACCCGAGCGAACAACGTCGTCCTCGCCGACATGCCCCCGTTCTCGCACAACTTCTGCCCGATGATCGACCCCCGGCCCGGCGTCCCCGCCGACGAGCGCTACAAGGCCCTCGCCGGCACGAGGCAGACCGGCCTCTGCGCCTTCGCCTCCGCCGACGGCTACCGCTGGCGACGCCTCGACGACGGCCCCGCCATCACCGCCGGGGCGTTCGACTCCCAGAACGTCCCCTTCTGGTCCGAGCACGAGGGGAAGTTCCTCTGCTACTTCCGCATCTTCGCGGATGGCTACCGGCAGGTCGCCCGCACCTCCTCCGACGACTTCCTCCACTGGTCCGAACCCGAGCGCATGACCTTCGGCGGCGCTCCGCTCGAACACCTCTACACCAACCAGACCAGCCCCTACGTTCGCGCCCCGCACCTCTACATCGCCATCGCCGCCCGGTTCATGCCGGGCCGCCGCGTCATCTCTCCCGAGCAGGCCGAGGCCATCGGCGTCGATCCGTCCTACTTCGGCGACTGCTCCGACGCCGTCCTGCTCTCCTCCCGGGGCGGATCGTCCTATGACCGCACCTTCATGGAAGGCTTCCTCGTTCCCGGCATCGGTCCCGAGAACTGGGTGTCTCGCACGAACTACCCGGCGCTGAACGTGGTGCAGACCGGCCCTCACGAGATGTCCTTCTACGCCAACCAGAACTACGGCCAGCCGACCTCCCACCTCCGCCGCTATTCCCTCCGCCTCGACGGCTTCGCCCGCGTTCGAGCCGGGTACGGTGGCGGTGAGCTGATCACTCATCCGATCACCTTCTCCGGCCGCCGCCTCTCGCTCAACTTCGAGACCTCGGCCGCCGGAGCCATCCGGGTCGAGATCCAGGAGCCCGACGGCCGCCCCATCCCCGGCTTCTCCCTGGCCGACGCCGTGGAGACGATCGGCAACGAGATCGACCGCGCCGCGTCCTGGGCCGGCGGCGAAGACGTGAGCGCCCTGGCCGGCCGTCCGGTGCGGCTACGCTTCTCGCTCAAGGATGCGAGTCTTTATGCGATGCAATTCATCGCATAAGTCCAACGAAGGTAGACCAGCAAGGGGCAATCACCCGGCTCGGAAAGGGGACCGACGTGTCGATCGTGGAGCTGGAGATCCGCCCCCTGACCGGGGCGACCGTCGATGGCGGCTGGCCGCAGGGGCATGAGCCGCAGGAGAACCTGCATACGCTGCTCATCCTCCGCACCGACGACGGCCGAGAGGGCTTCGGCAGTTGCTTCACCTCGGGATCGCTCGTCGCCGGGGCGATCGAGTTGCTCTGGCCAATGCTCAAGGGGGCGTCGTCCGTCGAGCCGGAGCGCGTCTCCGAGACGCTCCGCCAGTCCACCTTCTGGCAAGGCCGAGGGGGCGCCGTCGAGCACGCCATCAGCGGCATCGACCTGGCCCTCTGGGACCTCATGGGCAAGGCCTGCGGCCAGCCTGTCTCCCGGCTGCTTGGGGGAGACTATCGTCGGTCGATCAAGCCCTACGGCTCCATCCTCTTCGACGAGCCCGATCCCCTCCGCCGTACCCTGGCAAGCGTCGTCGAGCGCGGCTTCCGCGCCATCAAGCTCGGCTGGCGTCCCTTCGGCCGCCGCGACCGCAAGTTCGACGAGCTGATCGTCCGCTCGGCGCGTCAGGAAGTGGGGGACGACGTCGAGCTCATGGTCGACGCCGGCGGCAGCGAGCAGTTCTGGCCCCACGGCGTCAACTGGGCGAGGAACACCGCCGAGATGCTCGCCGACTTCAACATCGTCTGGTTCGAGGAACCCCTGCCCCCCGACGACCTTGACGGCTACGTCGCCCTCACCCGAGTCTCCCCGGTCCCCATCGCCGGTGGGGAGGTGCTCACCCGTCGCCAGTCGTTCCTTCCCTGGATCGAACGCCGCGCCGTCGACATCCTCCAGCCGGACTGCACCAAGAACGGCGGCCTCACCGAGTCTCGCCGCATCGCCTGGCTGGCGAGCGAACACAACATCCAGGTCGTTCCCCACGGCTGGAACACCGCGGTTGGCCTCGCCGCCGACCTGCAATTCTCCGCGGCGCTGCCCGTCGCCCGTTACGTCGAATACCTCACGCCGTGCGCCTACATCGACGCGATCACCGCCCGGCCCTTCCGCCTCGACGACCGAGGCCACCTCGAGATTCCCTCCTCGCCGGGGCTGGGCATCGAACTCGACCCCGAGGCCCTTTCCCGATTCTCGCCCAATCGTCGCGTCTTCCGCTGATCGGCCTCCCGCTCACCTTCCCCCGTCCGACGATTCTCCGCATCCGAAATGTACGACTTTTGTGCAACAGCCCTGTCCGTTATGCTCGACAGGGACCTCCTCGCGATCCGGCGCGCCGAGATCCCCCCGACGACGGCCACCCGAACGATCGAGCTGCCCCGATGAGACGCCCTCGAACGACCCTCCGGCCCGTCGTGATCGGTCTGATGCTCCTGCCCGCCGCCTCCCGGGCCGAGGATTCCGCTCCGGATGCCTTCTTCGAGGCGACCATCCGTCCGATCCTCGCCGAGCGCTGCCAGTCCTGCCACGACAGCGACGCTCCCGAGGCGGGCCTCTCCCTTTCTTCCCGGGCGGCGCTGCTCTCGGGAGGAGACTCCGGCCCCGCCGCCGAGCCCGGCGACCCCGAGGCGAGCCTGATCGTCGAGGCGATCCGCTACGACTCGTATGTGCAAATGCCCCCAAACGGCAAGCTGCCTCCCGACGAGATCGCCGCCCTGGAGCGCTGGATCGAGCTTGGCCTGCCCTGGCCCGGCTCTCCCGACGAGGAGGCCAGCTCCGCCCGGGAGGAGGAGCCGCACTGGTCCTTCCTCCCCATCCGGGAACCCCCGCCGCCGGAGGTGGACCACCGGGATCTCGCCCGCTCCCCGATCGACCGCTTCATCCTCCGTCGCCTGGAGGCCGAGGGGCTCTCCCCCTCTCCGGAGGCGGATCGTCGCACGCTCATCCGCCGCGTCTGCCTCGACCTGATCGGCCTGCCACCGACCCCCGAGGAGGTCGACGCCTTCCTCGACGACGACCGCCCCGACGCTTTCGAGCGGCTCGTTGACCGTCTCCTCGCCAGTCCCCACTACGGCGAGCGCCAGGCGCAGCACTGGCTCGACGTCATCCGCTGGGCCGAAACCTGGGGCTTCGAGACGAACTCCCCCCGCCCGAACTCCTGGCCGTACCGCGACTGGGTCATCCGAGCCATCAACGACGATTTGCCCTACGATCGCTTCCTCTTCCATCAGCTCGCCGGCGATTTGGTGTCTGACGATGCCGCGACCGGATTGCTCGTTTCCGGCCCGGCCAACTTGCCGGGGCAGATCGGCAAGGACGAGGAGTCGATGCGCCAGGCCCGCCAGGACGAGCTGGACGAGACGGTCCGCACCGTCGGAGAGGCGTTCCTGGGCCTGACGATCGGCTGCGCCCGCTGCCACAGTCACAAGTTCGACCCGATCTCCCAGCGCGACTACTACGCCTTCCAGGCCGTCTTCTCCGGCCTCCGCTACGGCGACCGCCGCCTCCGAGGCCCCGAGGACGACCGCTGGGCCTCCCAGGCCGCCGAGATGGCCGGCACGATTCAGTCCCTCCGCGATCAATTGGAGGAACGGCGCCTCTCCCTGGGCCTCCGCCCTCCCCTCTCGCCGAGCTACCAGGAAGACTGCTTCGACCCCATCGAGGCCACCGCCGTCCGCATCACCATCCTTGCGACGCACAACAACGGCCGCGCCTCGCTCGACGAGTTGGAGGTCTGGTCCGCCGACCCGGAGCCGGTCAATGTCGCCCTCTCCTCTCGAGGAGGCCGAGCCTCCGCCTCCAGCTTCGCCCTGGAGAACCAGACCAGGCACCCAGACAACCTCATCGACGGCAAGACCTTAGAGGAGGGTGCCTTCCCCTGGATCGTGGCCCAGGCGGGCCCGGCCTGGGCCCGGGTCGACCTGGCCGAGCCGACTCGCATCGACCGCATCGCCTGGCGACGGGGCTACGACGGATTCCCCACCGATTATGAGGTCGAAGTCCTCCTCCCCGACGGCTCCTGGCTCGCGGTTTCCAACTCCCGAGACCGCCTCCTCCACGAGGAAGATCGCCGAGCCGCCGACGCCGTGACGCTCTCCCGTGTCGAGCCCGAGGAGGTTGCCGGCCTCGTCTCCCTCCTGGCCGAGATCCGTCGCCTCGACGGCGAGCGTTCCCGACTCGCCGCGGGCCCCCAGGTCTTCTCAGGCCTATTCGGCAGCCCCGAACCGACCTATCTCCTCCGCCGCGGCGACCCGATGCAGCGTCTCGATCCCGTCCCCCCCGACGCTCCCGACATCCTCGGCTCGCTCGACCTGCCGCCCGACGCCCCCGACCCCGAGCGCCGAGCCGCCCTCGCCCGACACCTGACCGACCCCTCCCACCCGCTCACCGCCCGGGTCATGGTCAACCGCGTCTGGCAGTCCCACTTCGGCACCGGACTCGTCTCCACCCCGTCCGACTTCGGTCGCATGGGCCAGCCCCCCAGTCATCCCGAGCTGCTCGACTGGCTCGCCGCCGAGTTCGTTCGGGGAGGCTGGTCCGTCAAGCGCCTGCATCGGCTCATCGTCACCTCGGCCACGTATCGACAGGCGAGCACTCCCCGGACCGACGCAATCGCCGTCGATGCCGATTCCCGGCTCCTCTGGCGCTTCCCCCCCCGCCGCCTGGAGGCCGAGGCGATCCGAGACGCGATCCTTCGCGTCAGCGGTTCCCTGAACGACCAGATGGAAGGGCCTGGTTTCGACTTCTTCAACCAGAAGGGGGGCCTCTCCGACTACATCCCCGTCGAGCGCTTCGGGCCCGATGGCTGGCGACGCATGATCTACGCCACCAAGATCCGCATGCAATCGGTCGACGTCTTCGGCGCCTTCGACTGCCCCGACGCCGGCCAGATGACCCCGAAACGCTCCCAGTCCATCACCCCCATCCAGGCCCTCGGCCTGTGGAACAGCCCGTTCGCCCTCCACCAGTCGTCCCGATTCGCCGATCGCGTCCGGGATGAGGCCGGCGCCGAACTCGCCGATCAAATCGACCGAGCCGTCCGCCTCGCCCTCGGACGTCCCCCCACCGACGACGAGGCCGATTCCCTCGCCGCTCTCGCCCTCGAGCACGGCCTGGAGCAAGCGTGCCGCGTTCTGCTGAATACAAACGAATTCGTGTTGATCCCCTGATTGACGCGAACGACTTCGCGCCCCCGCCCCTCGGAGTGTCGCCATGCCCGAGCCCCGACCCTCGACGAGCGGGCTCCGCCTGCTGGACCGCCGCGCCTTCCTCGCTCGCACCTTCGACGGCCTCAGCTCCATCGCCGCCGCCGCGCTGCTGGCCGAGGACCGCCTGCTCGCCGCCGACGGCCCCCGACGCCCCGTGATCGACCCCGCCCGTCCCCACGCCCCTCGCCCGCCGCACTTCGAGCCGAGGGCGACGAACGTCCTTGTCATCTTCTGCGCCGGGGCCCTCAGTCATGTCGACACATTCGATTACAAGCCAGAATTAATTCGATTCGACGGCCGCCCCATGCCTGGCAACGAGCGGCTCGTCTCCTTCCAGGGCGAGAATGGCAATCTGAAGGCACCGCTCTGGCCCTTCCGCCCGCGCGGCCAGTGCGGCAAGATGACCTCCGACCTGCTGCCCCACCTCGGCGAGCTCGCCGACGAGCTCTGCTTCGTCCACTCGCTCACCACCAAGTCGAACACCCACGGCCCCGGTGAGAACGTGATGTCCACCGGCTTCACGACCGAGGGCTTCCCCGCCATGGGGGCGTGGATCACCTACGCCCTCGGCAGTGAGAATCGCGACCTCCCCGCCTTCGTCGCCATCGAGGACCCCCGAGGCATGCCCCAGTCGGGCCCAAACAACTGGGCCAACGGCTTTCTACCGGCCGCCTTCCAGGGGACACCGTTCAGCTCGTCGAAGCCCATCCGCCACCTCTCCCGCCCTGCCGGCGTGTCGGCGGAGGCCGACGCTGACGCCCTCGATGCCCTCCGCTCCCTGAACGCGAGGCACGCCGAGCATCACCCCGGCGACCAGTCCCTCGCCGCCCGGGTCGCCGGCTACGAGCTGGCCGCCCGGATGCAGCTCTCCGTTCCCGAGGCCGCCGCCATCGACGCCGAGCCCGAGCACGTCCTCCGGCTCTATGGCGCCGACCACCCCGACCCCGTCCGCTCCGGCTTCGCGCGCAATTGCATTCTCGCCCGCCGCCTCCTGGAGCGCGGCGTCCGCTTCGTCCAACTCTTCAACGGCGCCTACGCCTCCGGAGGACGGCTGAACTGGGACGGCCACAGCCAGCTCAAGGAGCAATACGAGGAGCACGCCGCCGTCCTCGACCGCCCCGTCGCCGGCCTGCTCCGCGACCTGAAGCGCCGAGGCCTGCTCGACTCCACGCTCGTCCTCTTCTGCACCGAGTTCGGCCGCATGCCCATGTTCCAGCTCGGCACCTACGGCCGAGACCACAATCCGTTCGGCTTCACCTGCTGGCTCGCCGGGGCTGGAGTCCGCGCCGGCACCAGCTTCGGCGCCACCGACCCCTTCGGCTTCAAGGCCGAGCAGGACGTCCTCACCGTTCACGACCTGCATGCGACGGTCCTGCACGCCCTCGGGCTCGACCACGAGGCGTTGACGTATTATCATAACGGCATTGAGCGCCGACTGACCGACGTCGCGGGCAACGTCATCCCGGCGCTCCTCTCCTGACCGGCTCGCACGATCCCCCGCAACCGACCCCTCCCGACTCCCCCTGATCGCGCCGCCATCGCCGGCCCGTCGGGAATTCGCCTGGCGACGAACCTCCCGGCCGCCGATCTCGTAGAAGGGAAGTCGCGAGGATGCCCCGCCCTCCTCGGGTGTTCGGGTGTCCTCGCCCTCAACTCCGGGTTGCCTAATCCCCTCCCGGGGGGTAACTTGGATTCGAGTTTCCCTCGCCCTGTCCCGGTTCGAGTGCCGATGCCAACCCGTCCCCGCTCCGATCGCCGTCGTCCCTTCCTGATCGCCCTGGTCGCGATCATCGGGATGACCTGCGCGGCCGGTGCCGCCTCGGCCTGCTCGACAGCGATTCCCGAGCCCGGGGCCTCCTGCCCGATGGGAGACTCCTCGGGGGGGTGCTGCTGCTGCTCCCCCGAGCCATCGGCCGTCGTCGATCGCGTGACGTTCGGCGATCCCGAAGCCCTCGATCACGCTCCGGCCCCGCTGCGTTCCCCGTCCTCCTCCTGCCGGTCGTGCGTCTGCCCGTCCAACGGGCCGGCAGCTCCCGCCTCTCGCCAGGAATCGAGGAGATCCGAGGGGCGCCCTTCCTCGGCGTCCTTCTCCTCGCTCTCCGCGATCCTCCCCCCCGACCTCCTCGACTCCGATCCAACCCGCCCGGTCCCCTCCGTCGCCACCGGGCCTCCTCGCGTGCCGATCTACCTGCGCACGCTCCACCTCCTGAACTAAATCCGATCGACCGGGGCCCCTCCGCGCCCTCCTTCCGGAGCGGCCGCGTCCGACCAGCCTCGAGGACGCCCCTCCCCGGGCCGACATCCCTCCTGCGCATCCGTCCCGATCCGGGACGATCGCGCCAGGCTCACCGTCCGATCGGACCTCGACCCCCGAGGCCGACCGATCGATCGACGTCATCGGATTCGTTCTCTTTGTTCAGGAGCACATTCGATCATGGCATCTCGCACGATTCTCCGCTTCGTGGCGGTGGTGGCATCCGCCGCGCTCTCCCTCGCGCTGCGTCCCTCGCCGGCCCTCGCCGGGCTCCCGGAGAACGGCGTTGCCCCTCAGCACGGCGGGACACTCGCCCAGACCGAGCGCCACCGCTTCGAGGTCGTCTTCGAGCCCGGCGGCCTCCGCGTCTATCCCGTTGGCGACGACCTGGCCCCCGGCGCGGTGGCCGGACTGAAGGGCCGGGCCTACGTTCTGCTGCCGGGAGCCTCGCAGTACTCGGCCCCCATCGAGCTCCGGCCGGTCGCGACCGCTCCGGAGGGTCCCCCCGATGCCCTGGCCGCCGAGGCGGACCTCGCCGCCCTGCCGGCCGAAGGGACCCGAGTCACGCTCCAGGTCTGGAAGCTCCCCGACCCCGCCGAGACGACGGCCCAGTTCACCCTCCCCCTCGTGATCGCCAGCCCCGCCCCCATCATCGCGGTCGAGGCCACCGAGGAGGACCGCCTTGCCGTCTTCGCCCAGGAGACCTGCCCGGTCAGCGGAGCGGACCTCAAGGCCATGGGCGGCCCGATCCGGGTCACCCGGGGCGACTCCGATCGGCTCTACCTCTGCTGCCGGGGCTGCCTGCCCAAGGTCGAAGAAGCGCCCGACCGCTCCTTCTCCGCGGTCCTCACCGCCTCCGGCGCCACCAAGGCCGATGTCGAGGCGGTGGCCGCTCAGGGAACCTGCCCGATCAGCGGTGAGAGCCTCGACAGCATGGGAGGCCCGATCAAGCTGGCCCGCGCCGGCCGGTCCGTCTTCGTCTGCTGCGCCGGCTGCATCCCCGCCGTCAAGGCTGACGTCGACACCTACCTCGGCGCCGATCCCGGCAAGGCTCCCGAGCCCGTCGAGCACGACGAGCACGACCACGGCCCGAACGGCTGACCTGCTCCTCCTCCGTCGGCCGGGGCCTCCCCGCCGCCGATCGGTCCGGCCGGGCCGCGCGACCCTCCCGATGTGTGTTTGAGCCCCGCTCGGGGGGACTCGTGTCGGCCCGGTCGGGCCGATCGGCGGCGGCAGCCCGGGGTTCCCGGCCGCCCGCTGGCGTTCGTATTGATCGAACCAGCATCCGAAGCAGACCATCCCCCGATCCTCGTCGAGACGTCGTCCGCTCCCTGGCGGGATGAACTCCCCGGCCTCGGCTCCCGGGCCTCGGGGATTGGTCGTCGTCCTCGACGGGTTCGTCCGGTTCTTTCCTTCGAGCGGTTCGCCCTCGTCGGGGCGTCACCTGACTCCGGCCCGCTCCCCCGCTTGCGGTGGCAGGGGCATCTCGGGCCGGGCCAGGGGGGCCGCGACCGGTCGAATCGCATCAGCCCATCGAGATCGGCTCACGATCCACCCCGATCGAACGATCTGACGCCCGCTCCGGGCGTGCCGGAGGTGCCCCATGCCTGATCACGTCCCGAACGCCGAACGCCCCACGGCGCCCCTCCCCGAGCCGCGACCGCGCGGGCGGGCCTCTCGGATCATGGGAGGCCTGGGGACGACCGTCGCCGTGCTGGGCGCCCTCGGCCTGGGGATCGGCCTCGGCCGGTCGCTCCTGGCGCCCGAGGGAGGCGGCCCCGACACCGAGGGGCCCAGCATCTCGTCCTCCGGGGCTGACGGAGCAACCGTCTGGACCTGCTCCATGCACCCTCAGATCCGGCAGCCCAACCCGGGCGACTGCCCCATCTGCGGCATGGACCTCATCCCCGCCGCCTCCTCCGCCGGCGATCAGGCCGAGGGACTCCGAGCGGTTTCCATCAGCCGAGAGGCCCGAGAGCTGCTCGACCTGAAGGTCGCCCCCGTCGAGCGCCGATACGTCACAGCCACCGTCCGCATGGTCGGCAAGGTCGACTACGACGAGACCCGCCTCGGCTACATCACCGCCTGGGTTGCCGGCCGGCTCGACCGGCTCTTCGTCGATTACACCGGGGTCGAGGTGCAGGAGGGGGACCACATGGTCTCCATTTACAGCCCCGAGCTCTACAGCGCCCAGGCCGAGCTGATCCGGGCCCGCCAGGCCACCCAGCAGCGTCGGACCTCGCCCGGCATTCTCGGAGCCGATCGCCTGCTCGAATCCGCCCGGGAGAAACTCCGTCTCTGGGGCCTGACCGAGGGGCAGATCGCCGAGATCGAGGCGAGCGAGGAGCCGTCGGACCATCTGACCATCTATGCCCCGATGTCCGGCATCGTCATCGACAAGAATGCCCAGGAAGGCATGTACGTCGACACCGGAACGCGCATCTACACCATCTCCGATCTCTCCGAACTCTGGGTGAAGCTGGACGCCTACGAGTCGGACCTGCCCTGGCTCCGCTACGGCCAGGAGGTCGAGTTCACCACCGAGGCCTACCCTGGCGAGGTCTTCACCGGCACCATTGCCTTCATCGACCCGGTGCTCAACGCTCGGACCCGCACGGTGAAGGTCCGCGTCAATGTGCCCAACCCCACCGGCAAGCTGAAGCCTGATATGTTTGTCCGAGCGGTCGTGCGCGCCCAGGTCGCCACGGCCGGCCGAGTCATGGACGCGGGGCTGGTCGGCAAGTGGATTTGTCGGATGCACCCCGGCGTGGTGAAGGAGACCGCCGGCGACTGCGACATCTGCGGCATGCCCCTGGTCCGCACCGAGTCGCTCGGCTACGTCTCCGCCGCCGCCGCCGAGTCGGCCGAGCCGCTCGTCGTGCCCGCCTCCGCCGTGCTCAAGACCGGCACTCGAGCCGTCGTCTACGTCGAACGTCCCGACGCCGAGACCCCCACTTACGAGGGCCGAGAGATCGTCCTCGGCCCTCGAGCCGGCGACTTCTACATCGTCCGAGCCGGTCTGGAAGAAGGTGAACGTGTCGTCACTCAAGGAAACTTCAAGCTTGACAGCGCCCTTCAAATCGCCGCCAAGCCCAGCATGATGAACCCCGACGGCGGGATGGCGGGAGGCGCCGAACACCGGCACGGTGGCGGCCCCCCTTCCGGCAAAGGGGCCGAGGCCCCTGAGGACGCCGCACCGCCGATCCCCCCCTCGGTCGCTTCCCAGCTCTCCCGCGTCCGCTCGGCCGCCGCGAAGGTCGCCGAGGCGGCCGAGTCCGGCGACCGAGAAGCCATCCGCTCCGCGTTGCGGACCGTCGAGCAGGCCGTCGACGCCGTCGACGCCACCAAGCTCGACGGGCACGCCGCCATGCTCTGGAAGGAGCTGGCCATGAGGCTCCGGAATGATGCCGTCGACGGCCGATGGGCTCTCAGCGACCCCCGCATCCGGGACGCCGTCGACCGCCTCACGTCCGACTCGGCCCTCCTCGCCGGCCGCTTCGGCCTCTCCGACACTCCCGCCTCCCTCATCGCCTCCGGCCCGTTCGATGCCCCTGACGCCTTCCGGGAGCAGCTTGCCCACCTCTGGGAGGCCTACCTCGAGGCCCAGGGCGCCCTGGCCTCCGACGACCCGGACGCCGCCCGATCCGCTGTCGCCTCGGCCGAGCAGGCCCTGAAGGATGTCGAGATGTCCCTGCTCGACGGCGAGGCCCACCAGACCTGGATGGCCGCCCTCCCCGAGATCGCCGACGCGCTGGAGTCGATGGCGGCCGCCTCCGATCTCGAACACCTCCGCGCCGGCTTCGGGGCCTGGTCCGAGGCCATGCCGGTCGTCATCACCGCCTTCGGCCTTCCCGAGTCGGCCGGCCCGGTCTACCAGCTCTTCTGCCCGATGGCGTTCGACAACCTCGGCGCCGCCTGGCTTCAGGCCGATGACCAGGTGCGCAATCCCTACTTCGGCGCTGCGATGCTGACCTGCGCCACCGATCTCTCGAAACTCTGGGCTCCCCCCCCCGACGAACCGGCCGCCCGCCGTCTCGTCGAGCTCCCCGACGCCTTCCAGGAGCAGCTTGCCCACCTCTGGGAGGCCTACCTCGAGGCCCAGGGCGCCCTGGCCTCCGACGACCTGGAGGCCGCTCGTGCCTCCTCCGGCTCGATCGAGACGGCGATCTCCGCCGTCGACCCCTCCGGCCTCGACGACGAGGCCCTCGCGGTCTGGGAGCGCGAGCGGCCCAACCTCCTGGCGGCCGCCTCCCGCATGGCCTCGGCCGAGGGGATCGAGCCCCTGCGAGCCGGCTTCGCCCTGCTCTCCGAGGAGATGCCGGTCATCCTCGAGGCCTTCGCCTTCGACCCCGGCGGCGAGTTCTACCGCATGCACTGCCCGATGGCCTTCGACGGCCGAGGCGCCGCCTGGCTCCAGGCCGGCGAGCAGCCCCGCAACCCCTACTTCGGCGCCACGATGCTCCGCTGCGTCGACCAGGTTGAGCCCCTCGCCCTCGGCAACTCCCCGGCCTCCCCCGAGGAGGGCCCCGCCCATGAGTGACCCCCGCCCTTCCGTCCCTCCCGGGCCGGCCTCCCGAGCCTCGATCCTCGACCGGATCATCCGCTTCTGCCTGGAGAACAAGCTGGTCGTCGCCCTGGTCGTCGTCGCCGTGGCGGTCTGGGGGGCGATGGTCGCTCCCTTCGACTGGGACCTTGGCCCCCTCCCCCGCGACCCCGTCCCCACCGACGCCATCCCCGACATCGGCGAGAACCAGCAGATCGTCTTCACCGAGTGGATGGGCCGATCGCCGCAGGATGTCGAGGACCAGATCACCTACCCGCTGACGGTCAACCTGCTGGGCATTCCCGGCGTCAAGACGATCCGCAGCTACTCGTTCTTCGGCTTCTCATCGATCTACATTGTCTTTAACGAGGACATTGAGTTTTACTGGTCCCGATCCCGGGTCCTGGAGAAGCTCAACAGCCTCCCCGCCGGCACCCTGCCCGAGGGGGTCCAGCCGGCCCTTGGCCCCGACGCCACCGCCCTCGGCCAGATCTTCTGGTACACCCTCGAAGGCCGGGACCCCGACGGCAACCCCGCCGGCGGCTGGGGCCCCAACGAGCTGCGCACGGTGCAGGACTGGTACGTCCGCTATGCGCTGCAGTCGGCCGAGGGGATCAGCGAGGTCGCCTCGATCGGCGGCTTCGTCCAGGAGTACCAGATCGACGTCGACCCGGACGCCATGCGCGCCTTTGGCGTCACGCTCGATCAGATCTTCAACGCCGTTCGGATGTCGAACGTCGACGTCGGCGCCCGAACGATCGAGGTCAACAAGGTCGAGTATGTCATCCGAGGCCTCGGCTTCCTGGAAACGGTCCAGGATATCGAGGAGTCGGTCATCGCCCAGTCGGAGAACGTCCCCGTCCGCGTGAAGGACGTGGCCACCGTGACCCTGGGCCCCGCCCTCCGCCGCGGCGCCCTGGACAAGGCCGGGGCCGAGGCCGTCGGCGGCGTGGCTGTCGTCCGCTACGGCTTCAACCCGCTCGAGGCCATCCGGAACGTCAAGGCCAAGATCGCCGAGATCGCCCCCGGCCTGCCCACCACCGTCGACATCGACTTCGATCGGGTCGGCCGAGACGAGGTCGAGGCCTTCGCCAAGGCCCACGGCTTCCGCGCCTTCGATGGCGCCGGCCCCGACGAGGACGCCTGGCTCTCCTGGCTCCGCTCCCACCCCCGAGACGACTGGCCCGACTGGGCGACCACCAGCCAGGTGACCGTCGTCCCCTTTTATGACCGCACCGGCCTGATCCACGAGACGCTCGGCACCCTGAACACGGCGCTCGTCGAGGAGATCCTCGTCACGATCATCGTCGTGATCGTCATGGTCATGCACCTGCGCAGTTCGTTCCTCATCAGTGTGCTGTTGCCCCTGGCTGTGCTCATGTGCTTCATCGCCATGAAAACGTTCGGCGTCGACGCCAACGTGGTCGCGCTGTCCGGCATCGCCATCGCCATCGGCACGATGGTGGACATGGGCATCATCATCTGCGAAAACATCCTCAAATACCTTGACGAGGCCGACCCCGAGGAGCCCCGCATCGAGGTGATCTTCCGTGCCTCCAGCGAGGTTGCCTCCGCCGTGCTCACGGCCGTGTCGACGACCGTGATCAGCTTTTTGCCCGTCTTCACCATGATCGGCGCCGAGGGGAAGCTGTTTCGTCCGCTGGCCTTCACGAAGACGTTCGCCCTGATCGCCTCGGTGATCGTGGCCCTGACGATCATCCCCCCCGCCGCTCATCTCCTGTTCACCGGTCGGGTCGGCTCCCGGAAGCCGCGGATGTTGTTCGCCATCGGGTTGATCGCCGCTGGGGCGGTGGTCGGCGCCGAGTTCTTCTGGTGGGCCGGGGCGATCCTCGCCGCGCTGGGCACCTACCGGCTGGCCGAGCCGATCCTGCCGGCCCGGGCGCGCCGACTCGCTGTCTACGCGGCCAACGCGGCGGCCGTGGCCGCGGTCGGCGTGGTCCTGACGCGGCACTGGGAGCCCCTCGGGGTGGATCGTGGCTTCCTCCGCAACCTTGCCTTCGTGTCCGCGCTCGTCGGCGGCCTGCTCGGAGGATTCGTGCTCTTCCAGACGGTGATCTACCGGCCGCTCCTGCGCTGGTGCCTTGATCACAAGGTGCTGTTCCTCTCGTTACCCACGGCCGTCGTCCTGCTCGGCGCCTCGGCCTGGCTCGGGTTCGATCGCGTCTTCGCCGTTGTCCCCTGGGCCGTCGCTCGGGCCGGAGGCGACGCCGAGGGGGTCCGCCTCTCGAGGCCCTGGGTGACGCTCCGCCACACCTTCCCCGGCCTCGGCCGCGAGTTCATGCCCCGGCTCGACGAGGGCTCATTCCTCTGGATGCCCACCACCATGCCCCACGCCTCGATCGGCGAGGCTATGGACGTGCTCCAGCTCCAGGACACGGCGATCAACGCCATCCCTGAGGTCGACCTGGTCGTCGGCAAGATCGGCCGCGTCGAAAGCCCGCTCGACCCGGCCCCCATCTCCATGATCGAGACGATCGTCTCGTACAAGCCCGAGTACATCACTGACGAGTCCGGCCACCGCATCAACTTTCGTTACGATGAAAATACCGGAGAATTCGTTCGGGACGAGCGCGGCCAGCTCATCCCCGACCCCTCCGGCCGCCCCTTCCGCCAGTGGCGAGACGAGATCCGCAGCCCCGACGACATCTGGGACGCCATCGTCGAGGCCGGCACCATCCCCGGCTCCACCTCCGCGCCGAAGCTCCAGCCTATCGAGACGCGGCTCGTCATGCTCCAGACCGGCATGCGCGCCCCGATGGGGCTGAAGGTCTACGGGCCCGACCTGGAGACGATCGAGCGCCTGGCACTGGAGCTGGAAGGGCTGCTCAAGCAGGTTCCCAGCGTCGAGCCCTCCGCCGTCATCGCCGATCGGGTCGTGGGGAAGCCCTACCTGGAGATCGACATCGACCGCGAGGCGATCGCCCGGTACGGCCTGATGATCCGGCAGGTTCAGGACGTCATCGAGGTCGCGATCGGCGGGAAGCGCATCACCACGACCGTCGAGGGCCGCGAGCGCTACCCGGTGCGCGTCCGATACCTCCGCGAACTGCGCGACCAGATCGAGACGCTTGGCCGCATCCTCGTCCCCGCCCCCGACGGCACCCAGATCCCCCTGGAGCAGCTCGCCGAGATCCGCTACGTCCGGGGCCCCCAGGCCATCAAGAGCGAGGACACGTTTTTGGTCGCTTATGTCCTGCTCGATAAGAAGCCCGGCCATGCCGAGGTCGACGTCGTCGAGGACTGTCAGCGCCTGCTGGCGGAGAAGATCGATTCGGGCGAACTCGTCCTTCCCGCCGGGGTCAGCTATCGCTTTTCCGGCAGCTACGAGAACCAGATCCGGGCCCAGCGGACGCTGTCCGTCGTCCTGCCGTTGGCGCTCTTCCTGATCTTCCTGATCCTGTACTTCCAGTTCAAACAGGTGCCCACCACCCTGCTCGTCTTCTCCGGCATCGTCGTCGCCTGGGCCGGCGGCTTCCTGATGATCTGGGCCTACGGGCAGGACTGGTTCCTTAATTTTGATGTGTTTGGAATCAACATGCGTAACCTATTCCAGGTTCACACGATCAACCTTAGCGTCGCCATCTGGGTCGGCTTCCTCGCCCTGTTCGGGATCGCCTCGGACGATGGGGTGGTCATCGCCACCTACCTCGACCAGAGCTTCGGCGCCGCCCGGATCGACACCGTCGAGGACGCCCGGGCCGCCACCCTCGAGGCCGGCCTCCGTCGCGTTCGCCCGTGCCTGATGACCACGGCGACCACCATCCTCGCCCTGATCCCCGTGCTCACCTCCACCGGCCGGGGCTCGGACATCATGGTCCCCATGGCCATCCCCAGCTTCGGCGGGATGCTCATCGAGGTGATGACCATGCTCGTCGTTCCGGTCGTCTACTGCGCCGTCAAGGAGTTCAAGCTGCGAACCGGCCTCCGCGACGAGCTCTTCGCCGAGGGAGCCCGCTGACCCGTCGGGCCGGCCCTGGGATCCCTCCCGAGCGGCGATCGGACAAATTTCCATGGTCATCTGAAACCTCCCCGTCCGTACCCCTGTATTCAGGAAAAGACGCCGCCCGGGAGGAGTCCTGGGACCTTCGCCTCCCCCGATCGATTCCAAGGGAGCAGGCCGCCGATGCGACTCGCCAGGGATCTCCCGTTCCTCGGCCTCGTCCTCGTGATTGCCCTCGGCCTCGGTGCGGTCCTGCTGCCGCCGATGTCCCCCGGCTCCTGGCCCGAGGACCGTACCGACCTTGGCCGCTCCGCCCCCGCCGACGTCGTCAAGGCCGTCGACGTCTCCTTCCGGGGCCGTTGGGAACGCGAGGGCATCCTCCCCGCTCCCCGGGCCGACGACCTGGCGATCATGAGACGGCTGTCGCTCGCCCTGACCGGCTCGATCCCCTCGCTCGAGGAGATCCGGGCCTTCGAGGCCCGTCCCCCGGACCGCCGGGTCGCCGAGTGGGTCGACCTGCTGCTGGAAGACCGCCGGTCGGCCGACTACCTCGCCGAGCGGTTCACCCGGGCGTTCGTCGGCACCGAGGCCGGGCCGTTCATTGTCTTCCGGCGCCGGCGGTTCCGCTCCTGGCTGAGCGACCAGATCCTCGAGAACCGCCCCTTCGACGGGATCGTTCGCGACCTGATCGCCAGTGACGGGCTCTGGACCGACCGCCCCGCCACCAACTTCCTGACCGCCACCTACGACCCGGAGCGAGAGATCCCCGACCCCGATCGCCTCGCCTCCCGGTCCGCCCGCGCCTTCCTCGGCCTGACAGGGAGTCTAGAAAGTGAGTTTCCTGACCAGCCGTCGGGCCATGAGGTGGATCATCGCCAGCTTGACGAACGCCTCGCTGCTGGCCGTCGTCCCCTCGTAGTCCTTGCTCAACCGGCGGCTCCGC
>NZ_RYZH01000047.1 GCF_003977685.1 Tautonia sociabilis
TGGCCGTCCGCCCCGGCCTCGACCGCCTCCCCCCCCACGCGCTCGACCGCCTCGGCTCGACCGCTCCTCCCCCCACCCGGCGCACCGTCGACGGCCCCAAGGGGCTCCCCTCCCCCCTCCCCGACCGCCTGGCGGAGCGCGCCTCCCGCTCCCCCGAGCCCTTCGAGCTCTCCCCCGGCCGCGAACGCCTCCTCTCCCGCATGGCCGAGCGTCTCCTCACCGACCGCCGCCCCGACGGCCGCTGATCCCCCTCGTCAAGCGCCCCCCTCGCCCTCCCGTCGAATTGGCCGGCGCCGTGTCCTCCCCCGATCCGGGGGCCGTTCGCACTGGGGTCGACACGACCCCAGATTCACCGAATTTTGAATTAAACAATTGACATTGTGAATTATATCATAGAATTGTGGGAACTGAGGCCGTGTCGACCCCAGCCAAATATCCTCCCGCGTTGAGAACATGTTGTGTTGAAGTAAAGCACAAAATGCGGGATGGCCGGAGCCGTGCCGACCCCAGCCATCTCGCATTTTGTATCGAAGAATGGATGTGTTGAATTCGCACATAGGATGGGCGTGGCTGGGGTCGTGTCGACCCCAGCACGGGACGCCTGGCTGAGCGGGCGGGGATTGATCGCCCCCGGCCCGACCCGGCTCGGTGGGTCGAGCGCATTCCGGTGACGGCTTACGGGGCCGGGGGCGACGCGGACCGGCCCGCCCACCGACGGCGGCGGAGGGCGATCGCCAGGCCGCCGGCCAGGCCCAGGCCGGCCATCGCGACCGAACTCGGCTCGGGGACCGAGGTGATCTGGTCCTGGGGACGGTTCCCGTTCTGCTCATAATCGATCAGGAGGCCGGGGCCGACCGCCAGGCTGCCTCCGCCGGCGAGCAGGCTGGCGTCCAGGTAGTCCTGGGCCAGGTCGAGCACCGTCGTCGAGATGTTGCTGAAGGAGATCGGCGAGCCGGGGCCGTTGATGATCCCGTCGTTGTCGTAGACCACCTCCCAGATCGCGAGTTGCAGCGCGGCCCGAGCCCGCAGGCCCGCGTTGCCCGAGATCCCTTCATTCGTCTCGGCGTACTCGTTGAACAGCCAGGCCGCCCGGCCGAGCGCGCCAGTGCCGACCTCGACGAGATCGAGCGCCGTCGGCGTGTTGGTCGTGTAGGTCAGCAGGCTGACGCAGTAGGAGATCACCGAGCCGGTTCGATCGCCGCTGAATGTGGTCGTGAACGAGCCCGCCGACGTCTGGATCAGCTGGGGGCCCGACCCCACGTCGAGCGTGACATCAACTCGGGGGCCACCGTTGAACGCCGTTACCCCCAAGGTTTCCGCCGCCGCCGGCGACGCCTGGACGAGCGTCAGGACGAGCAGGACGAGCCAGATCCCGTGTCTCTTTACCATGAATACTCCCGGCATATTGTTTTTGTTCATCCATTCCGTTTCGTCACGTTCGAGGACGACTGTGCGATCCTCGGCCGATGCCGCCTTGCACCGGATCTACTTCTCCCCCCGCCGCCGGGGACGCCGAGTTGAGCGGATTCGACGCGAAGCGTTGCCCTGCCGAGACACGAGGGCTCCCCGCCGGAGATCGCAACCAGGACGGCCGAGGCAAGACGAGGAAAGAATTCCATCAAATTCACACAAAACATCGATCCCCCCCCTTCGGGTCACTCCGTCCCTCCCGGCCGCTTGCTCGCCGATGGTCCTCTGCGGAACGGACGCGGGACGGCCCCAGGCCTCCTCGCCTCGGCCGTCGGAACTCTTGTTTTTATGCAAGTAGAAAAATACGTTTCTCAAGAACAGCAAATCAGAGAGCAAGGCGTGATGCCCAGGCGAACGTCACGGCCGCATGGCCGAGACGGTCAACGCCGTCCCTCAGCGCGAGGCCCAGGACGGCGATCATCCCGGCGGCCGGCCCACAGGCACACAACACAACACACCTCCAGAACGGATGTTCCGACACAGAGCCCGACCCTCTGGAACAGGAGTTCCGAGGCGGGATCGGACCCTTCCGGATCGGGGGGGGCAGGCGTGACGACCGGGGGATCGAAGCGTGCCGAGGGGGACCGAACGGCGAGGCGAGGGGAAGAGAGGCGGATCAGGGCCGGATCCAGAGGGCGAAGGTCCGCTCGCGGCCGTCGAGGGAGAAGGCCGACAGCGAGGCGGGGCGGAGGCCGGCGGCTCGGCGGCGGTCGAGCAGCGGGGGGAAGGCGATCGCATCGAGGTCGGGGTCGAAATCGAAGGGGCTCGGGGGGCGGTCGCCGAGCAGGAGCAGGGCGAAGCGGGGGGAGCCGTCGAGGGGGTCGGGGTCGCCCCGCCCCTGGGCGTCTCCCGTCGCGATCAGGCCGGGCTCGTCGTCCAGGACCAGGCCGGCGACGGCGCGGTCCTCCTCCCCCTTCGGGTCGAGCGGGCAGGAGCCCAGCGCCTCGATCACCTCGGCCATCGACTGCGGCCGGTCTTCCGGGAGCTTGGCCATCATCCGACGGCAGATCGCGTCCAGCTCCGGGGAGACCTCCGGCCGGATCCCCCTCGCCGACGGCACGGGGGCCGTCCGGTGGGCGACCACCACGTCGATCGCCGCCTTGCCCGGGTCGGGCATCTTCCCTGTCAGCAGGGCGAACAGGGTGCATCCCAGGGAGTAGACGTCCGACCGCTCGTCGGCCTCCCGGGAGTCTCGGGCCTGCTCCGGGGAGAGGAAGAACACGGTGCCGATGACGGCGCCGAACCGGGTCAGGTGGAGATCCTCCCCGCTGGCCCCGGCGTCGGCCACCAGCCGGGCCAGGCCCAGGTCGGACACCTTGACCGTGCCGAGGTGGGCCCGGAGCAGGTTGTGCGGCGTCACGTCCCGGTGGACGATCCCCCGCTCGTGGGCGGCCTGCAAGCCCCGGGCGGCCTGGATCGCCGCGGCGACGGCCTCGGGGATCCCCATCGGCCCCCCGTTTTTGACCACCCGTCCCAGGTCCGGCCCGTCGACGTACTCCATCACCACGGAGGGGGGGCCCCGGACCTCCCCGGCGTCGAAGGCGGCGACCAGGTTCGGGTGGTCTAGGCGGGCCATCGCCTCCACTTCCCGTTGGAAGCGCCGGACGATCGCCGGCTCCCGGGCGAAGGCGGAGTCGACCACCTTGATCGCCGCCGGCCGCCGCAACGTCCGGTGTGGGGCGAGGTCGACCTTGCCCATCCCCCCGGATCCGATCGGCCGCTGGAGCACGTCGTTGCCGACCCTCAGGTCCCGGCCCCTGCCCCGGGCGAGCACCCCGGCCTGGAAGGGAGTCAGCAGCCCCCTCCGGGCCAGCTCGGCGACGAACCGATCGGCCGGGGCATTGCGGCCCCCCTCGGTGATCGCCAGCAGGACCTCGCGGGCGTCGGCCTCTCCCACCAGGGCGAGTTCCTCCAGGATCGGGAGCAGGCCCCCGATCTCTTCCTCCCCCGTCGTCGGCCCGATCGCGTCGTCCACGGCTTCGAGCCTCGTCCCACCCCACCCCGCCGCTCGGGGCCCCGACCCGGGACGACCGGGCGGATCCAGGCGGCCCCCGCAATCGTACGGGGGAAGCCAATGCATGCTTGGCAAGCCCGCTCCACCGTGGGCCGATCGCGGTGGCAGGACGATCGGGGGGGGGAACGGCCTCCCCTGCTGGGGGAGCCTCACTCGACTGGGACTGGCCGCCGTCATCGTCCCCGAAGCACCAGCCGGCCTCCTCGATCCCGAAGACGAACTGCCGCTCCCTCGGCTCGGCCGAGCGAGCGAGCGAGCGAGCGAGCGAAGGGTTGACGTCTCCCGGCGTCGGGGGGTGGTCCTGGTCGAACCGCAGCCGGAGCCGGCCCCTCGGGTCAGGACTCGCCGGCGTCGGCGCGCAGGCAGCGTCCCATCTGGCGGACGGCCTGCCGGAGCCGCTGGTCGTTCTCGACCAGGGCGAGCCGGAGGAACCCCTCGCCCGCCTCGCCGAAGCCCCGGCCGGGGCTGACGGCGACATCGGCCTCCTCGATCAGCTTCATCGCCAGGTCGATCGACCCCATCCGGGACCGCCAGGGCTCGGGGATCGGCGCCCAGACGAACATCCCCGCTTTCGGCTTCGGCACCGGCCAGCCGATCCGGCGGAGCGCGTCGACCAGCACGTCCCGCCGCCTCTGGTACTCGAGCACCTGCGCCTTGCGCGCCTCCTCGCCGTGCCGCAACGCCACAATGGCGGCGATCTGCACCGCCTGGAACAGCCCGTAGTCGTAATAGCCCTTGATGGCCTTCAGCGCGTTGATCATCGCCCGGTTCCCCGCGGCGAACCCCACGCGCCAGCCGGCCATGTTGTACCCCTTGGACATCGTCGTGAACTCGCAGCCGACGTCGATCGCCCCCTTCGCCGCCAGGAAGCTGGGGGGCTCGTAGCCGTCGAAACCGATGTCCCCGTAGGCGAAGTCGTGGATCACGGCGAAGCGGAACCGCCGGGCCAGGGCGACCACCTCCTCGAAGAAGTCCGGCTCGACCACTGTGGCCGTCGGGTTGTGCGGGAAGTTCAGCACCAGCACCTTGGGCCGGGGGTACAGGTGCGTGCACATCTCCGCCACGTTGCGGAGGAACCGCCGCGGCTCGGTGATGTCGATGGCGATCACGTTCGCATTGGCCAGCGCCACGGCGTGAGCGTGGATCGGGAACGTCGGCGCTGGAGACAGCGCCGTGTCCCCCGGCCCGAGCAGGGCCAGGCACATGTGGCTGAACCCCTCCTTGGAGCCGATCGTGGTGACGATCTCGTGGTCGGGGTCGAGCGTCACGCCGAACCGAGCCTGATAGCGCTTGGCGACTTCTCGGCGGAGGTTGTCGATCCCCTGGGCGACGCTGTAGCGGTGGTTCCGGGCGTCCTGGGCGGCCTGGCAGAGCTTGTCGATGACCCACTGCTCGGGGGGGTCGGTCGGGTTGCCCATGCCCAGGTCGATCACGTCGTCGCCGGCCCGGCGCTTCTGGGCCTTCAGGGCGTTGATCTTGCCGAAGAGGTACGGCGGCAGGTTCTTCACCCGGGCCGAGACCTCGATCGGCATCGGGCCAAGGGCCTCGGACGTGTCGGTCGGGTCGGGCGTGTCGTTGAGCATGGGAGTGGTGACCAGGGGGCGAGGGGCGGAGCGGGGCGGGACGGGACGAGGCGGGCGAGGGTGTCTCGGGGCGATTGTGCTCTCTCGTTGCGATCGCTCCGCTCGGGGACGAGGCCCCGGGCCGTCGCCAAGGGGGACGCGGGCCCCGGCGCTCGACCGCCCGCCGGCCATCGCGGCGTCGGAGCCGATTAGTATACCGTCACCCGTCCCCGCCGCATGCTCCGATTTCGAGTCGGCCCCGACCGCCCGACCGCCAGCGGGACGGCAGGGCCGAAACCGCTCGACGCCGATCCCGGGAGCGGCGAAGGCGCCCGGCATCGGCGTCGGGGATCGGAACCGGGAGACTGGCCCCCGCTCCGGGACGGCTCCCGGAGGGGGGGGCGGGCCGACCGGCTCAGCCGGCGATCTTCCACGACCGGACGGTGCCCGAGAGGCTCGACCGCAGCAGAGCGATCGCCGAGCCGTCCCCTCCCGTCGCCGACGGGGCCGATCGGGCGGCAATGTTCCGCAGGCGGTCCAGCGCCCGGGAGCTCTCCACCGCCGGCTTCGAGGCCGTCGGGACCCCGACGGACGTCCCGGACGAGGCCGAGCCTCCCGTCGGGAGGGCCGTCGCGGAGGAAAAGGAAGAAGAGGAGGAAGAGGAAGAGGAAGAAGAGGAGGCCGTCGGGATCGCTGACGGGGACTCAGAGGGAGAGGCCGGCTGGGCCGGCGGGACCTCGGCCCTGGGGGTCGACCGGGAGGAGGTCTTCGAGGGGGACGCCGTCGAGGAGGAGGAGGGCGCCTCGGCCGCGGTCGGTGCCGTCGAGGAGGACAGGACCGGGGTCCGGATCACGACCGGCTTCGCCGGCGACGACGTCGGACGGGCCGGCTCGAGGGCCTCGGCCGGGGAGGCGGGGGAGGCCACCGCCACCTGGGCGGCGGGCTTCGGGGCCTCGTTGGTCCGGAAGTCAACCTTGGTGTTCGTCTCGCCGACCACGGCCTTCTTGCGGCCGATCAGGAGGTTCCCGACGCGGACCTCGACCTGGTAATCACCGGGCTCGACCTCCGCCTGATAGCCCCCCGAGGACCAGGTCGTCACGCCGGTCGAAGAGCCGGTCGCCGTGTTGGTGATGGTGACCTGGGCGTTGGAGATCCCCTCGCCGATGTCGTAGAAGTCGTCGCCGTCGGTGTCGTCGTAAACGACGCCGAGGATCTTGGGAGCGGCCTGCTCGTCGGCCCTGCGGCCGAAGACCTGAGTGACGACCAGCCGGGTCTCCGTCACCGGGGTGCTTGGGGTGCCGAAGGGCGTGCTGACGGCCACCGGCACCTCGACCGGCTGGATGGCGACGCCGACGTCCTCGTAGTCCTCCCGAGCGGGGTCGGTCTGCTGGATGTTCTCGCGGTGGGGGTCCTGGCCGTTGGTCGGGCCGTAGTCGGCCAGGAAGGCCTTCATGGCCTGCTCGGGAGTCGAGACGCCGTAGATGACGTTCTCGGCCACCTCCTGAGGCTGGTCGTAGCCGGCGGCCTCGGCCCGGTCGGCCGGGGTCCTCAGGCCGGAGGGGCCGTCGTGGGTCTGGTAGCCCAGGCCGATCAGGTAGTCGGTATGCCGCTCGGCCGCCTCCGCCAGGGCGGGATCCCAGGCGACCGGCGGCCGGGGAGCGGCGTCGGCGATCTCGGCGACCACCTTCGGCACACTGTCTCCGTCCTTGACGATCGCCTGGACGGCCCCCCGAGAGAGCCCCTGTTCCACCCGATCGGCGGCCGACGGCGGGTCGACCCTCGCCTCGTTGATCAGCTCGAGCATCAACTGCTGCTCGCCGGTGACGTCCGCCGACAACAGGCGGCGCCCCTCCAGGGTCTCCATCCGCGGCATCCGTCGCGTCGAAGGGCGAGACATTGAGACCTCCCTGTCTCGTCAGAACCCCGGGGGCCCCCGTCAGGCAAGGGGTCCGGATCGGTCCGTTTGGTATGATGTATTGGCGATCCCATCGTCCGGCTTGAGCGGGATCGTCGGGCAACCGCCCGGCCGGCAAGATGTCAAGGGGAAAACGCAAGGAGCGTGCCAGGAATCTGCGATCCCTCGCCAGAATTCCGCCGCTTTCCCCTTAACATCCTCTCAGCAAACGAGATCCGCCACCTTCCCTTCGCGGCCTGCCCGCGCCTTCGATCGTGATCCCCGCATCGCGGCCGACGCCTTTTTTCCCGATTCGACGCCTCGAATTTACAACCCAAGGCTCCCGACGCCGCTCCCTAACTTTCTCTAAAGTTCGGGGTTGCGCCCAGCTTGTCCCTCGTGTTTCCCGGTGAGGGCGACTTTGCGGGCGGAACGACGCCCGAGGCAGGTGATTCGTCGGCGAGAGGCGGAGGCGGAGGCAACGAACGGAGCGGCAGAGGCCAGGGCTCGGCCGTTGGCGGCGGCAGGCCCCTAAGATCGACGAGCCAGACGCGTTATCCTGAGAGCGGGAGGGGGTCGGGAACCGGGCCGGGATGGGAGCGGCGATGGCGGGCAGGGGAGCATCGGCAACGACCGACCGGGATGGCTGGGTCCGGGCCGCCGTCGAGCGGTTCGAGGCCCCCCTGACGCGATACGCCTTTCGGATCGTCGGCGAGGTCGAGACGGCCCGGGACGTGGTCCAGGAAACGTTTTTGAAGCTGTGCGGCCAGGACCGCGATCGGGTCGAGCCGCACCTGGCCGAGTGGCTCTTCACGGTCTGCCGCAACCGGGCGCTCGACGTGCTCCGCAAGGAGGGCCGCGTGAACCGTTCCGCCGACCCCGAGACCCGCCTGAGCGTCGTCCCCGCCGCCGACGCCGACCCCAGCGACGGCCAGGAGCGCCGGGACGAGCTGGATCGCGTGCTCCGGCTGCTCGCCCTGCTCCCCGAGTCTCAGCAGGAGGTCATCCGCCTGCGGTTCCAGGAGGGGTTCTCCTACAAGGAGATCAGCCGGATCACCGGCTTCAGCGTCGGCAACGTGGGGTATCTGCTGCACATGGGGCTCAGGTCGCTGCGCGGCCGGCTGGGCGTCCCCCGCGATGATCCCGCCGCGGCGAGCCGACACGCCTGATCAAAAACAAGAAAGCAAAAAAATCAAAAAAACAAAAAATAAAAAATCTGATTTCATCTCAACAAACCAAAAAAAACAAAAATAAAAAAGCTGATTTCACCCCAACCAAACCCACTCCGAGTCAAGTCGAGTCCGCGGCCCGAACGGCCGGGGGAACGTGCCGATGACCTTCGATCCCGACGATCCCAGACTGACCGCCTTCGCCCTGGGCGAGCTGGACGAGGACGACCGGCCCGCCGTCGAGGCCCTGGTGTCCCGCAGCCCCGAGGCGGCCCGGTTCGTCGCCGAGGTCCGGGAGACGGCGGCCTGGCTCTCTCAGACGCTCCGCTCCGAGCCGGCGCCGGGGCTGTCGATCGTCCAGCGGATCGACCTCGACGCCCGGATCGGGGGGGATGCGTCCCGGCGGGCCCGTCGCCGGTTCCGGGTCCGGAGGGTGCTCTCGGGACTGGCCGCCGCCCTGGCGCTGGCGGCCGGCGGCTTCGGCGTCGGCCGGCTCTCGACGACCGCTCGGCCGCTCGGGCACGAGGACGCGATGGCGATCGCCCTCAACAGCACACCGGCCCCCCCGGCCTCGTCGACGCGATCCGCCGCCGACTCCGGCCTGGACCCGATGTCGGACTTCGAGCCCTCCGCGATGATCGCGCTGGAGTCCGAGTCCCTCTCGATGGACCGTTCCGATCGCGGCGAGGCCCTCGCCCGCCGGGAGGCCCGCGACGGCGGCCCGGCCGCGTTCGATGTGAGGGCCCCGGTGACCGAGGAGACGTCTCCCCTGGCCTCGGCGACCGAGCCGCTGATGGCCTCGGCCGAGCCCAACGCCCCTGCCGCCACCCTCGCCTTCTCCCAAAGCCGGGGAATGCCGCCGGCCGCTCCGGCCCCGGATCCGGCCGCGGCCCCGGCCCCGTCCCCGGCCGCGAGGGGAGGCGCGGCGGGAGCCGAGGCGATGGCCGAGGCGGAGACAACGCTGGTCGAGCTGGCCGAGCCCTCCGCGGGCAGGGAACGCGATGCCTTCGGCAGGGCTTCCGAGAGCCCGACCCTCGCCGCCAGGACCCAGGAGCAGGGGCAGGGGCAGGACCAGGAGCAGAAGCAGGAGCCCTCGGCCGAGCCCCCGGCCTCGGCGCCCGACGGGATTCCCCGGACCGACGGGGCCTCGGTCGCCTCGGGGGCGGGGGCGGAGGCGGAGGCGGGGATGATGGCGGGGGCGGGTTTGACGACCCCCTTCCCGACCGCCCCGAGGCCGTCTCGAGCGGCCAAGGTCGCGGCGGACAACATCGTCGAGGTGCTCGACCAGCCCGATGGCGAACCGGTCCAGCGACTCGCGCTGGGGGTCCCGGTGCGCGCCGTCGACCTCGACCAGACCGGGACCAGGATGCTGGCGACGGCAAGCGACCGCTCGATCTCGGTCATCGACGTCGACTCCGGGCTGCTGCTGAACTCGGTGCAGGTCGAGCGCGGGCCGGTCCCCGACGCCCGGTTCGGTCCTCGGGGCGAGGTGATCCTCTCGAACCTGGTCGACCCGACGGGCCCGATGGGCACGCTGCCGGGATCGACCTGGAGGCTCTCCTCGGCGGAGCCGATCGCCGCGCTGCCGATCCGGCCCGGCTCCGTGCCGCTGTCCGAGGTGGCGAGCTGGCTCGCTGGCGGCCGGCTGCCGATCGACCGCCCGGTGCCGGTCGCCGCCCTGGTCAATGCCCCGGCCTATCCTTTCGACCGCCCCGAAGGGGGCGAGGCCGTCTCGGTCGACACTCGGGTCGTCTCCTGCCCCTGGGACGACCGGCACCGGCTCGTCCGGATCGCCCTGATCGCTCGGGAGGCGAACGCCGACGCCGGCGCCGCCGATCGGGTGGCGGAGGGGGTCGCGGCCGAGGTGGAGTTCAACCCCGCCCGGGTCGCCTCCTACCGGCCGATCGGCTTCGACGGCCGGCCGTCCCCCGCTGGGTCCGAGCCGGAGGCCAGCCTGTCGGCCGGGGAGTCGTGCTCGCTCCTCTTCGAGATCCGGCCGGCCGGCGAGGGCCAGCAGATCGCCCGACGCGCCCGGGCCTTCCGCTACCAGGGCCCCCCCTCCCCCTCCGATCCGGAGGCCCGGCAGGAGCTGCTGACGATCACCCTCTCCTACCGAGAGCCCGGCGGGGAGGAGCGGATCACCGTCGAGCATCCCGTGCCCGACACCTCCCTCCCGATCACCCAGGCCCCCGACGAGGTCCGCCTCGCCGCCGCGATCGCCTGGTTCGGCCTCACCCTGGCCGGCGCCTTGCCTGACGCCAACGCCGACCCCGCCCCGGCCCTCGACGGCGCCTCGGCGCTGGTCCGATCGTGCGACGACGGCTTCCTCCCCGCCGATCGCGCCACGCTGCTCGACCTCCTGGCCCGAGCCCGGACGCTCCCCCTCGCCCCTCCCCCGGACGCCGCCCCCTCCCCGTAGTCGTTCCGAGCCGCCTGAACGGGCCGAGGGCCCGGACGACGAGTCGAACGCGATCGGCGTTCGGGGTCGTTGCGACGTGTCGGGGCAGCTGAGGTCGTGTCTCCCCCCGCCTGGGGGGCCTCCCGAACCGGGGTCGACACGACCCCGGCCACCGCGGGACGCGACGGATCGGCGAGCGGGGAACCTGGGATCAACCCCTTCGCCGAGTAACGAACCGACCGGCGGGCTGTCCCCCTACCGAGCGTTCCCGATCGTCCTGGTCACGACTCCGACGGCGAGAACCGGCCCACCAGGGCCCGGGCCGTCCGCAGGCCGTCGACCGCGGCGCTGACGATCCCTCCCGCGTAGCCGGCCCCCTCGCCGCAGGGGTAGAGGCCGGCGACGCCGGGGCATTCTCGGGAGGTCGGATCGCGGGGGATCCGGACGGGAGCACTTCCCCGGGACTCGGGGCCGGTGAGCGTCGCCCCCTTGAGGAACAGCCCCCGGAACGGCCGGTCGAGCCTCGGCAGGCCGCGCTCCAGCGCCTCGAGCACGACCGGAGGGAGGATCATCCCCAGGTCGCTGGCCACCGTCCCCCTCGGGTAGCTGCTCGGCAGGCTCCCCGTGCTGCCCCGGCCGGCGAGGAAGTCGCGCACCCACTGGATCGGCGCCTCGTACGACCGTCCCGCCAGCAGGTACGACCGCCGCTCCGCCTGCTGCTGGAAGTGGACGCCGGCCAGCGGGTGATCGGAGCCCACGTCCTCGCGGCCGATCGTCACGACCAGCCCGCTGTTGGCGAAGGGAGAGTCGTGTCGGCTCTCGCTCATGCCGTTGGAGCAGAAGTAGCCCGGCTCGCTGACGCTGGCCATCACATAGCCGCCGGCGCACATGCAGAAGGTGAACAGGTCCCGGTCGCCGGCCCGGGTGGCCAGCTCGTAGTCGGCGGCGCCGAGGCTCGGGTGCCCGGCCGAGGGGCCGTACCGGGCGCGGTCGATCGCCTCCTGCGGCTGCTCGATCCGCACGCCGAACTGGAACGGCTTGAACTGCAGCGGCACCCCTCGGCGGAGGAGCATCTGGTAGGTGTCCCGGGCGCTGTGCCCGGTGGCGAGGATGGCGACGTCGGCCGGCACGAAGCCGGAGCTGGTCATCAGGCCGAGCAGTCGGCCGTCCCTCAGGTCGAGGTCCTCCACCCGGCACTCGAAGCGGACCTCGCCGCCGGCCTCCTCGATCTTCCGGCGCAGCGTGCGGACGATCAGCGGGAGCCGGTTCGACCCCAGGTGCGGCCGGTGCTCATAGACGACCGACGGCTTGCCGTGGCAGTCGGCCACCACCTCCAGCACGCGGCGGACGTCTGGGCCGGAGCCTCGGCTGGTGAGCTTGCCGTCGCTGAAGGTGCCGGCGCCCCCTTCGCCGAAGAGGTAGTTGCTCTCCGGGTCGACCGGGCCGCCCTCGTCGAAGCGACGGACGTCGGCCACGCGCTGCTTGACCGCCCGGCCGCGTTCCAGGACCAGCGGCCGATAGCCGCTGATCGCCAGGAAGTACGCCGCGAACAGCCCGGCCGGCCCCGAGCCGACCACCACCGGCCGGTGCCCCATCGGCTCGGCCCCCGGCTCGGGCCAGTCGAACCGCTCCGGGACGAATGGCGCCAGGTCCGGCCCCGCCAGAGATGCCTCGGCCGCCGGATCCGCCAGGGCGACCTCGGCGGTGTAGACGAACCGGATGTCGTCCCTTCTTCTCGCGTCGAGGCTCTTGCGCAGGATCCGCCAGCGGCCGATCTCCCCCTCGCCGAGCCGAAGCCTTGCGGCGATCCGGGCGGGCAGGGACTCCTCGGGCTCGTCGATCGACAGGGATAAATTCGTGATGCGGAGCGACATGGTCGGGATCGGCCGGGCAGGAGGGAAGCGGCGGGGCCAGGGACGGCGAATCGCCCCCCGAGAACGGAGTTCGCCCCAGAGGCCCCCGGGACCAGCCCGGGCCTCAGGAGACGGAATCGGAGTCGGAGTCGGAGTCGGAGTCGGCCCGGGGCCGGGGCCGGGGAGTGACCACCCGGCAGGGCTCCTTGCGGTGCCGGCCGTCTCGCGTGAGGGCGCCATCGAGCCGGCGGTCGAGGGCGGCGATCGCCTGATCGAGCACTCCCCGGGCGGTGTCCAGGTGGTGGGGCCGGAGGGCGTAGGGGTCGCGGGGCAATCCGGTGCGGGGGAACCGCAGGAACTCGGCCGGAGGGGAGACGCCCGGGGGCAGGTCCCGGGGGTCGATCGGCTCGAACGAGGCGCCGTCGCCGCCGGAGACGTAGTAGGCCCGCCGGCTCGACGGCGGGCCGGGATACGTCCAGGAGTCCCGCAGGGCCAGCAGTTCGGCGAACTGCGGCCAGGGGGGAGCGTCCGCGTCCAGGGCCGGCGGCGGCTCCTCGGCGGCGATCGCCGGCAACAGCGCCCACGCCTCCCGCAGCGGCAGCGGCCGGTTCGGGTCGCCGATCAGGTGGGCCAGCTCCGGCCGACCCAGCTCGACCGCCGCCTGATGCACCAGCGCCTCGGCCGCCTGCACGTAGAGCAGCAGGGCCGACCGGGCCAGCCGGCTCGCCTCGCTCTCCGACCGGGGCAGCCGCAGGTGGCTCTGCGTGTGCAGCCAGAGGGCGTCCTGGTACAGGCAGTGGAACGGGCTGACGGTCGTCTCGATCAACTGGCCGGCGATGCTCGGATCCGGCCCGGGGGCCTCGACCAGTCCCCGGCCGAGACCATGACCGTGACCGGGGCCGGGGATCGATCCGAAAGGGTCGCCGTGGGGCATGGCGCATCCTCGAGGTCGGTACGAGCCGAGGGGTCGCGTCGCGCTGCGCCGCGTTGCGTTGCGTTGCGAGACGTCATGGCCGGCTGGCCGGCCGGCCGACCCGGGACCGGCCGGAACTCGGGCGCAACGACCGATCGTATCATCACCTTAGCACAGCCGGCAACGCCCCGCCGCCCCCCCGCCCCCCGTCCCGCAACCGATCGTTCCGGGCGGTCGGGGCCCCCGCCGGATCGAGGGGGAGGCCGCCGGGATCGGGGCCGACATCGGGCTCACGGAGCGCTGACGACTGCTGGGGAGACGATCGATCGGAGCAGATCCGCCAGCCGGTAGCCGGCCAGGGCGCACTGGCGGCGGGCGAGCCGGGCCGCGTCCGCCTCGTAACCGATCGGAGGCTCGGGGAACTCCGTCTCGGTCGGGTCGAGGTTCTTGTAGACGTACCGCAAGGCCAACGCCACCCCTTCCTGCGACCAGGCTCGGGGGTCCTTCTCGTCGATCCGGTCGATGAACTCCACCCTCGGGTGCTCGGCGACGAGTGCGCCGGCCAAGGCGATCACGTTGTCGGGCGAGGCGTCGCCGCCGAGGGCCCAGTCCCAGTAGCGGTGCAGGGTGGACTCGCCGAACCGGATCTCGTTGCCGCCGCGGTCCCCCGCTGGCGTCGCCGGGGAGAACCGGGCGACGTTGTGGAGCGGCTGGTGCAGGTCGCCCACCTGGTGGAAGATCCAGCTCAGCGCGACCGCCCGATCGGCGGGCTCGGCCGACGGGTCGCGGGCGAGGGCGAGGTTCGTCGCCAGGGATTCGAGCACGTCGCCGTGCGGGTCGTCGTCGTCGAGGTCCTGGGCCGGCGGCTGGACCTCCACCGGCCGCCCCGGCTCGGCCAGGATCCGGAAGTTGACGTAGTGCGCCCGGCCGATGTCGAACCGCTGGAACGGCCCGGGGCGCCGGGCGTCGTCGGGGAAGACGGCGGCGTTGAGGAACAGGTTCAGCTCGGGGTCGTCGCTGTTGTGTTCATGGTCGGCCCAGAAGGTGGCGTCCCGAGCCGCCGGGTGCTCCCGAAGCAGCGCGACGACGGCCCTTCTGGCCTCCGGTTCCAGCTCCTCGAAGGCGATCGCCGCGATGACCCGGTGCCCGCAGTCGTTCCAGGCCCCGGCCCCCGACGCCGGGGGGGCGGCCACCAGCAGCGACAGCGGCGACATCAGCAGCAAGATCGCGATCGGGGAGGCGAGTCGTTTGCTTCGGATCGACGGGTGCATCGGCGAGAGGCTCCGGGGGGTCGGCTCAGGAACGGGCGGTCGGGCCTCCCCATCATACGGGACGCGCCGCGATTTGACCCAGGCACGCTGGTCGTCCGTCCGCCCTTCTGCTCCCCCGATCAGGCCGCCCTGGCCCTCGCGACGGCCGGCTTGCGCAGCAGGTAGGCGTCTTGCCGGGGGTTGCCCCGGGCCCCCTCGGGGATCCACTCCAGGATCTCCCAGTCCTCGGCCGGTCCGGAGGCGAGGTAGCCCGGCGGGTGGAAGGCGGCGCAGTGGTTGCTGCCCTGGCGATCGTGGCCGACGACGACGAGTTCCCCCCGGTCGAAGGCCTCGCGATCCTCGGGAGGCAGGCCGTCTCGGTAGGGCAGGCCGTGCAGCGTGATCAGCAGGAACCCTCCCGGGCGGAGCACCCGGCGAAGCTCCGCCAGCCAGTGGCGCTGGAGCGGCTCGTCCAGGTGGGTGAAGACCGACAGGGCGTAGGCCAGCCCGAACGTGCCGTCGTCGGCGTCGATCCTCCCGTCGATCGCGTTCCGGGCGAACCGGGCGAACGGCAGGTTGCGACGGCACCAGGCGATCATCGCCGGGTTGTAATCCGTTCCGACCACCTCCACCCCCGACGCCGCCAGGCCCCCCCAGTGGCGGACCACCCGGCCGACACCGCAGCCGAAGTCGAGCAGGGCGCCGACCTCCTCGATGGCCTCCCCGTGCCGGGCCATCGCGTTCCTCAGATCCTCCGCCGCCCACGTCCCGGCGGTCAGGAACCAGCTCGGGTCGTCCGAGCCGCCGACGGCGTGCAGCAACCGGGCCGGCGGCACCGGGAACCCCGCCGCCCGCTCGGCCAGCCGGACGGGGATCCCCCGGATCCGCTGCCCGGCCCGGGTCGCCCCCCTCCGGATCCGCCCCCAGGCCCGATCGGCCAGGCCCCTGCCCGTCTCCGAGGTTCCGGTGAGCATCCCTGCGCCCCTCCCTCGACGGGGCCCCGGGCCCCCCTTCCCGATCCGATCCGATCCGATCCGGCCCGATTCGATCCGGCCCGATTCCGAAGCGCGATCACCGCCCCCTCCGGGGCGCTCCGCCGTTCTCTACACCAAGCCCGCCCCCCGGTCAATCTCGGCCAGGGCGGAGCCATCCCCACCGGCGGTCCTGACGGCAAGACTTGGCGACTGAGGTGGTTCCCCGTTTGCTGGACCGCTCGGGATGTTCCACTGATCGACGGTTTTTGATCGATCCCGAGGTATCTCATGGCAGGAGCACGCACGCGTCACATTCGGCCTCGTTTTCGGCCAAGGTCGCCCTGGAGGCCGCCACGCAGGCCCGGACCCCCGACGCCGAGCTCGCCAAGGCGTACCAGGTCCATCCCGTGCCGATCAGCCAGTGGAAGAAGCAGCTCCTCGACGGGGCGGAATCCCTCTTCCCGGACGGTCGCCGTCGCAAGCGCGACGCCAGTCAGGCGGTCCAGGCCGAGCTCGATCTGGAGCTCCGACATCACCTCCGTGCCGATGCGTCTCGGCTTCCTGTTCCTGACGGCGGTGATCGACTGGTTCAGCCGGTACGTGCGGTCGTGGCGCCTGTCGAACACGCTGGAGACGCGGTTCTGCCTGGAGGCCCTGGACGAGACGCTCGAGCGGGGCCGCCCGGAGATCTTCAACACCGACCAGGGCTGCCCGTTCACGTCGCGGGAGTACACCGGCCGGCCGGAGGCGGCCGGGATCGCGGTGCGCCGGGCCGGGCGCGGCCGGGCGCTGGAGAACGTGTTCGTCGAACGCCATTGGCGGAGCGTGCAGCACGAAGACATCTAAATCAAGGACGACGAACAGGTCCCCGACCTGGAGGCGGGGCCGTTGGCCGACTTCCGGTTCTCCGACGAGGAGCGTCCCCACCAGTCGCTGGGCGATCGCACCCCGGGGGAGGTCTCCCGCTCCAGCCTCAGCCCGGTCAACTCAGGGGCGGGACCAGAACCAATCCAGGCCCCCGGACTGTGCCGTCTTTGGGGGCCACCTCACTCCAACGAGGAGCGTCTGCACAGCGCGTTGGGCTACCTGTCGCCCCGGGAATTCTCCCGGGGGCGACCCGTCACGCCGTTTCGAGGAGCGGCGGAGCAAGTTGTCCTAGGCACGGCACCGCCGCCGCGAGCGGAACCTGCAACTGCGTCAGCAGACTTTGACACTCGAAGGGGGAGGCTGTTAACTTCTGACTGAGCCGATTTGTGCCACTATGGTTGAAAAGCTACAGTGAGAGGCTACAAGGAACGTGTTCGTCGGGTCCAGAAAACGGCCTTGTTGAAGTTGCGCGAAACACGGACCTCAGGGGCGTGCGTGGCGCAGATGAGAAGGAACGGTTTATGATCGCGTCCGAAGATGCTGTCTCCCGGATCGAGGGTACGCCTCGCATCGAGTGGCTTCGCTGCCTGCCGTTCATCCTCATGCACGTGGCATGCCTTGCCGTGTTCTGGGTGGGCTGGAGCTGGACGGCGCTGATGATCGCGCTGGCAACGCTCTATCTGCGGGTGTTCGGCCTGACCGCGTTTTATCACCGATATTTCTCGCACCGGGCGTTCAAAACCTCGCGCTGGTTCCAGTGTCTCGGGGCAGTGCTGGGCGCGGCAGCCGTTCAGCGCGGACCCCTCTGGTGGGCGGCGCATCATCGTGCGCATCATCGTCATGCCGATACAGCGCACGATCCGCACTCTCCCGTTCACCACGGGTTCTTCTGGAGTCACGTGGCGTGGTTCATGACAGATAAGCACTTTGGCACCAGGCACCATCTGGTCCGCGATTGGGCCAAGTATCCCGAACTCCGCTTTCTCGACCGCCACGAATTGGTCGCTCCCTTGGGTCTGGTGATGGCCCTGTTGGGGCTGGGTGCAGCGCTCTCTGCCTGGGCACCAGGTCTAAAAACATCGGTCTGGCAGGTTCTGGTGTGGGGTTTCTTCGTCTCCACGGTCCTTCTTTATCACCTGACCTTCGCAGTCAACTCGATCGCTCATCGCTGGGGCAGCAGGCCCTTCGCTACCAAGGACGAAAGCCGGAACAGCTTCCTGCTTGCGCTGTTGACCTTTGGCGAAGGCTGGCACAACAACCATCATCGTTTTCCTGTTTCGGCCCGGCAGGGCTTTCGGTGGTGGCAGATCGATATCACCTACTACATTCTGGTCATCCTCTCCTGGCTCGGCGTCGTCTGGGACATCAAGCCGGTCCCCCGGCACCTGCTCAAGAGCCGCCTCCAACCCACGGCGAAATCCGTTTCCGTCGGTACGGGAAGTTGACCGAACGGGCATTCCTTGTGGGAGTTTTTTGTGAGAATCGGGCTCATCGGCACTGGGATCAGTGGCAATCTGGCGGCGCGACTGCTTTCCCAGGAACACGACATTGAGGTCTTCGAGGCCAGCTCGACCGTGGGCGGCCACACGCGCACCCTGGACCTCACCGCCTTTGGCCAGTCTTGGCAGGTGGACACCGGCTTCATGGTGTTCAACGACAGGACGTATCCGAACTTTTGCCGCCTGTTGCAGTTGCTGGGGCTTTCCGGGACCGACACGGATATGAGCTTCAGCGTAACCTGCGCCCGGTCCGGCCTGGAATACCAGGGCAGCTCGCTCAATGGCCTGTTTGCCCAGCGGCGCAACCTGATCCAGCCGCGGTTTTGGGCAATGGTGAGGGACATCCTGCGGTTCAACCGTGACGCGGAGGAGTTGCTGGCAAGCGATCTGGTTGAGAAAACGCTCCGCGCTCTGTTAACCGAAACGGGCTACGGTGTCTGGTTTGCCGAGAAGTATCTGGTGCCCATGACAGCGGCCATTTGGTCCTGTCCGCCCGCCAGTGTGTGGGACTTCCCTGCACACTTTCTGCTGGCGTTTCTCCGGAATCACGGCCTGTTGCAGATCAACAACCGGCCGCAATGGAAGACAGTCGCGGGCAGCGCTCGCAGCTACGTGGAACGGCTCATCGCACCCTTGCGCGACCGCATCCGAACGGACTGCCCAGTGCTGACTGTCCAGCGGCACGAGAACCATGTCGTCGTTCACCCGCGCAACGCCGCCCCGGAAGTATTCAATTGCGTGGTCCTAGCGTGTCACGCGGATCAGGCCCTCGCCCTGTTGCAAGACGCCGATGAGGAAGAGCGGGAGATTCTGGAAGCGTTCCCGTACCACTCCAACACGGCAGTTCTTCACACGGACATTTCAATCCTGCCACGACGCCGCCGGGCTTGGGCGAGCTGGAACTACCACATTCCAGCCGACCAAGGAAAGCCAGTCGCGGTCACTTATAATCTGTCACGTCTGCAGAAACTCGACACCCCGACGCCCTTGCTGCTGACGCTCAACGCCGAAGAACGTATCGACCCCGCGAAGGTGTTGAACCGGCATTTGTTCCATCACCCGGGGTACACATCCAGGTCCCTGCAGGCCCAGGAACGTCTTCAGCGCCGCAACGGTCAACGCCGCACCTACTATTGCGGCGCGTATCGTGGCTACGGGTTTCATGAGGACGGCGTGAAGAGCGCCTTGGACGTGACGAGGCACTTCGGACTGGGACTGGACCAATGGAAAGCTGCCTCTACGAGGGCGTCGTTTACCACGAGCGCCTGCAGCCAGTGAAGCATCGCTTTCACTACCGGCTGTACATGAACTTCATCGATCTAGACGAAGTGCCCACGTTGTTGCGCGTGGGCTTGTTGTCAGAGCATCGATTTTCCCAGAACGCATTTCTGCGCTGCGACCACTTCGGCGATCCGAAGCAGCCGCTGGCCGAGAGCGTGCGAGATCTGGTACGGCGGGAAACCGGTCTCGTGGCCAGCGGACCGATTCGCCTGCTGACCCAGCTCCGCAGCTTCTTCTACTACTTCAGTCCGCTCAACCTGTTCTTCTGCTTTGCCGAGGGAACGAGCGATGTCCAAGCCGTGGTCGCGGAGGTGCAAAACACCCCCTGGCTCGAACGCCATTGTTACGTGCTCTGGCCCGGCAACCGGGTTGGCACGGAGCCGAGAGCAGAGTACCGCCATCCCAAATCTTTTCATGTGTCTCCGTTCATAAGCATGAATGTTGATTATCACTGGCGGCTGTCTGCTCCCGCCGAGCGGTTGCAGATCGAGATCGACAACACACAGGAAAGCGAGCCGTTCTTCCGCGCCGCGATGGCCCTGCGTCGCGTGCCGTGGTCGCGTCGCACGCAATCGGCCATGCACTGGCGCTATCCCTTCATGACGGCTCGGATCACGGCAGCCATCTACTTACAGGCATTGAGCCTATGGAGAAAGAAGTGTCCGTTCTATCAGCACCCCAGGCACCGCGCCGAAGCGATGTCCCCGCAAATGACCAGCGCCCCGCACGTCCCGGAGCGTTCCCCCGTCTCTGGCGCAGCCGAGTAACGGGTTGCCTGCAGGGACTTGCCACTGGCAGGCTTTGCTTGCAGGACGCAGCATCCTCGTGGGTTTTCGGTCCAACCGATGGCGGCGGACCGACGGCCGAGATTCGCGTGGAGGACGACCGGTTCTATCGGACGTTGTGCCTGGAAGGTACCCTGGGAGCGGCGGACGCTTACCTCAAAGGGTGGTGGAACAGCCAGGACCTCGTCGGGCTGTTTCGTCTGCTGACCCGGAACCGCGACGTTCTGGGCGCCGTCGATGGTGTTCTCGCTCAGCTCGCGCGTGGGCTCAATGCCTGGGGCCATTTCCTGCGGCGCAATACGGTGCGGGGGAGCCGGCGCAATATCGCTGCTCATTACGACCTCGGCGAGGACTTCTACGCGTTGTTCCTCGATGAAACAATGACCTATTCCGCCGGGGTGTTCCTGCGTCCAGACTCCACACTGGCCGATTCCTCCCGGGAAAAGTATGACCGGATTTGTCGCAAACTCGAGTTGACCCCCTATCACCACATCCTGGAAATCGGTACCGGGTGGGGCGGGTTTGCTCTCCACGCCGCCCAACACTATGGCTGCCGGGTTACGACCACGACGATTTCACGCCGCCAGTACCAGCATGCACGTGATCGGGTGCGCCAAGCCCGACTCGAGCCACGCATCACCGTTCTGAGCGATGACTACCGCAACCTCACGGGCGTCTACGACCACCTCGTGTGTGTCGAAATGGTCGAGGCTGTTGGCCACCAGTACCTCGACCGCTTTTTCGGACAGTGCTCCCGTCTGCTGCGACCCGACGGTTTGATGTTGTTGCAGGCGATCACTCTCCCAGACCATCGTTTCGCCCAGTACGTTCGCTCTGTGGACTTTATCCAGAAGTACATCTTCCCAGGCGGTTGCCTGCCATCCATCGGCGCCATCGCCGCGGCGGTCGGCCAGACGACGGACTTTCGGTTCCTGCATCTGGAAGACTTCGGTTACCACTATGCTCAAACGCTGGCCCACTGGCGGCAGCGCTTCTGGCAGAACATCGACAAGGTTCGCTCCCTGGGCTTTGACGAGCGGTTCATCCGCATGTGGCACTACTACCTGTGCTACTGCGAAGCCGGCTTCCTGGAAAACCAGATCGGCGTTGCCCAGATCCTGCTCGCCAAGCCCTATTGCAAGCGCCGTCCACTGCTCTGGATCGATGATCCGACTGGCACCGCTGGACGAAAGGCAAGCACATGAGAGCAATCCTGCTAACGTTGTTCGCTTCCGTCCTGCTGCTGATGCTCGCTGTGACCGCATGGGCGTCGTGGGACCGCGCCGTCTGGCAGGCCGGTTACCTGTTCGCGGAGCCCTGGTTTGTCGCCACCTTGGTTGACGCCTATTGCGGTTTTCTCACCTTCTACGTGTGGGTTGCTTACAAAGAACGCAGCATTACAGCACGTGTGGGTTGGTTTCTGGCCATCATGGGACTGGGCAACATTGCCATGGCGGTGTACATGCTGTTGCAACTGGTCCGACTTCGGCGCGATCACTCTTGGGAGCACTTGCTCCTGCGACCCGCACAACAACCTGACCACCCCGAATCCGGGAACTCGCGATGAACGTGATTGGCTTGGCAGAAAAAGGCTACCTGCCCGATTGGCTTATCCGTGTTGGCATTCGTCGCTTGCTGGCGGGCCGCTTGCAGCAGGAGCGGCGTCGCAACGCCTCTGCCCAACACATGGAAGAATTTTTGCAACTCTTGAAGCGGAGTCCGGTGGCATTAGCCACCGAACAGGCCAATGCGCAGCATTATGAACGACCTGCCGCATTTTTCGAGACTGTTCTCGGACCTCGCTTGAAGTACAGTTGCTGCTATTACGCCGACAAGAGCACGACCCTTCAGGAGGCGGAAGAGGCGATGCTACGGCTGACTTGCGAGCGGGCCGACCTGGAAGACGGCATGGATGTCCTCGACCTGGGATGCGGCTGGGGATCGCTCTCGCTTTGGGTCGCCGAACATTTCCCACACTGCCGCGTGACCGCCCTGTCCAATTCGACTGGTCAGCGCCGGTTCATCGAATCCCGCGCTGCCGCCCTGGGCCTGCAAAACCTTCGCGTCATTACCGCCAACATAGCCGACGATCTCGGAGCCGAGACCTACGATCGGATTATTTCGGTAGAGATGTTCGAACACATGCGGAATTACGAAACCCTGCTCCATCGTATCGCCAGCTGGCTCCGTCCAGAAGGTAAACTCTTTGTGCATATGTTTTGCCATTGCAAAATGGCATATTTGTTTAACACGACCGGCAAAAATGACTGGATGGCCCGTCATTTCTTCACGGACGGGCTCATGCCCTCCTTCGACCTCCTAGACCATTTCGACCGTGACCTGGTCGTCCGTCGTCGCTGGCAGGTAAACGGACAGCACTACGCCCGAACGTGTGAAGACTGGTTGAAAAACTTGGACATTAATCGTGATCGTCTACTTGTTTTGTTCGCGCAAACAACCGATTGTGACACGACTCCCGTCATGCTCCAACGCTGGCGCATCTTCTTCATGGCCTGCGCGGAACTCTTTGGCACTAACGGCGGGTCCGAATGGTTTGTGGGCCACTACCTTCTCCAGCCCCGTCCCGCGGCAACGGCTCTGGATGCAGACCTTGCCACGACAAGAACTGAAGCCATTGCGTTCGCGCAGGATGGCGCCATTCAATAAGGAGTGAGGATATGAGTTTGTTAGAGCTGGTCGGCGTCAACTTTGCCGTGACGACCGCCCTGATGTTCCTCCTCTGGCTGGTGAGCATCACGCTGCGCGATGCGAGCATCGTCGATGTTTTTTGGGGATTGGGCTTCGTCGTCATTGCCTGGCTCTCCTTCTTCCTCACGGGGGAGAGCACCTCGCGCAAGATGCTTCTCGTCTTACTTGTTTCGATCTGGGGATTGCGGCTGTCGGTTTATCTCGCTCGCCGCAAGTTCGGCACTCCGGAGGACTCCCGTTACCAGGCGATGAGGGCCTCAATCGGGCCGCAATTCTGGGTGGTTAGCCTCTTCCTGGTTTTCGGGCTGCAAGCGATCATCATGAACTTCGTAGCCCTGCCGGTGATGGCGGGACAGCTCGACACGTCACCCATCGGCTTCTGGAACCTGCTTGGCGTTGCTCTCTGGACGGTAGGATTTCTTTTCGAAGCCGTGGGCGACTACCAGCTCGCCCGCTTTAAGGCCGATCCCAACAATCGCCGCAAGGTGCTCGATCGGGGCCTCTGGCGGTATACGCGCCATCCGAACTACTTTGGCGACTTTCTGGTCTGGTGGGGGATCTTCTTTGCGGCTCAGGGCCAGGGATCCTGGTGGACAGCTATCGGGCCGCTGCTTATGTCGATCCTGCTCATTCGTGTTTCAGGAGTGACCTTACTCGAACGCTCCTTGAAACATAACAAAGAAGGCTACGCGGATTACATCGCCCGGACGAGCGCCTTCTTTCCATGGCCACCCAAGCTAAGAGCGGCTGCTCACGAGAAAGACATTCGCCGTTGAGCAACCGGCGAAATGTGAAGTGGTCCCCGTTTGCTGGACCGCTCGGGATGTTCCACTGATCGACGGTTTTTGATCGATCCCGAGGTGTCTCATGGCAGGAGCACGCAAGCGTCATTCGGCCTCGTTCTCGGCCAAGGTCGCCCTGGAGGCCGCCACGCAGGCCCGGACCCGCGACGCCAAGACGCAAGTCGTTCCTGGAGAAGAACGTGCGCTGCGCCGCGTTCACTTCGGAGCGGAGGGTGTCCGCGTCCAACGGTTATACTATAACGAGGTGGGGATCGCCGTGCCGGATCGCCCCGGGCCGGTCGGCGTCTTGACCCTCGACCGCTCCAATCCCGACCGAGAGAACGCATGGGCTATCGCTGCCTCGCCGATTGCGTCGCCGACCTGAAGAAGACCGGACAGCTCATCGAGATCGACGAGGAGCTCGATCCCCGGCTTGAACTGGCCGCCGTGCAGCGCCGGGTGTTCGAGGCGCAGGGGCCGGCCCTGCTGTTCAAACGGGTCAAGGGCTGCCGGTTCCCGGCCCTGGGGAACCTGTTCGGCACGATCGAGCGGACCCGGTGGCTGTTCCGCGACACGCTGGAGGCGGTCCGCCACCTCGTCGAGCTGAAGGTCAGCCCGCCGGCCGGATTGAAGCGGCCGTGGCGCTATCGCGACGTGCCGGCGACCGGCCTGCACCTGCTGCCGAGGAGGGTGCGGTCGGGGCCGATTCTCGAACACCGGACGACGATCTCCGCCCTGCCCCAGATCGTGAGCTGGCCGAAGGACGGCGGCGCGTTCGTGACGTTGCCGCAGGTCTACACGGAGGACCCCGACAACCCCGGCCTGGCGAAGTCGAACCTCGGGATGTACCGGGTGCAGCTCTCCGGGAACCAGTACGAGCCCGATCGGGAGGTCGGGCTGCACTATCAGATCCACCGGGGGATCGGCGTGCACCACGCCGCGGCGATCCGGCGCGGGGAGCCGCTGCGAGTGAACATCTTCGTCGGCGGGCCGCCAGCGATGACCGTGGCCGCCGTCATGCCCCTGCCCGAGGGGCTGCCCGAGCTGAGCTTCGCCGGCGCCCTCGGCGGCCGGGCCGTGCGAATGGTCCTGCCCGACGACTGGCCCCTGCCCCTTCCCGCCGAGGCCGACTTCGTCCTCTGCGGCACGGTCGACCCCGACCGCCCGACCAAGCCCGAGGGACCGTTCGGCGACCACCTCGGCTATTACTCCCTCGTCCACGACTTCCCGTTCCTGCGGGTCGATCGCGTCTACCACCGCCCCGGCGCCATCTGGCCGTTCACCTCCGTGGGCCGCCCCCCCCAGGAGGACACCTCGTTCGGGGAACTGATCCACGAGCTGACCGGCCCGCTCATCCCCACCGTCCTGCCCGGCGTGAAGGCGGTGCACGCGGTCGACGCGGCCGGGGTCCACCCGCTGCTGCTGGCGATCGGCAGCGAGCGTTACGTCCCTTACGCCGCGGTACGCCGGCCGCAGGAGCTTCTTACGCAGGCGAACGCGATCCTCGGCCAGGGGCAGATGTCGCTGGCGAAGTACCTGCTGATCGCGGCCGCCGAGGATGATCCCGGCCTGGACGTCCACGACATCCCCGCCTTCTTCCGCCACCTCCTGGAGCGGGCCGACTGGGAGAACGACCTCCACTTCCAGACCCGCACGACGATCGACACGCTCGACTACTCCGGCCTCGGGCTCAACCAGGGCTCGAAGGTCGTCATCGCCTGCGCCGGCCCCAGGAGACGGGAGCTGCCGACGGACCTCCCCCCGGACCTGAACCTCCCCGACGGGTTCTCCGAACCCCGAGTCGCCCTGCCGGGGGTGCTCGTCCTGCGCGGGCCGGCCTTCTCCCCCGACTCCAAGGGGGAGGATCAGTCGCTCGCCGGCTTTCGCTGGTCGTTCCAGCGGGGAGACCCGATCAACGCCTTCCCCCTGGTCGTGATCGTCGACGACAGCGACTTCGCGGCCCGGTCGCTGAGGAACTTCCTCTGGGTGACGTTCACCCGATCCGACCCGGCGGCGGACATCGCCGGCATCGGCGCCTTCACCCACCAGAAGCACTGGGGATGCCGCGGGGCCCTGCTGATCGACGCCCGGATCAAGCCCCACCACGCCCCCCCGCTGGAGGACGACCCGGCGGCCGAGCGAGCGGTCGACGCCCTCGCCGCCCCCGGCAAGCCGCTGCACGGGGTGATCTGACCCCGGCTCCCCCCTCGACGTTCCTCGGGGCCTCCCTCCCGACGACCCGGGCCGGGGCGTCGCGTCGGCCGATCGGCCGGCCGATCAGCGGAGCAGGCGCTGCTTGAGGTCGCGGACCAGCTCCTCCAGGGCCGAGCGGCCGTCGGTCTTGGCGTCGAAGGTCAGGCCGCCGACGCGGACCAGGGGGCGATCGGCGGTGCCAGTGACTTGCAGGTCGAGCAGGTCCTCGGGGGCCAGCCCCGTCTCGGCCAGCAAGGCGATCGCCTCGGGGCCGATTCGGCCGGCGAGCGGGGAGGCATCGAGCCGGTAGTGGATTCGGCCGTCGAAGGCCGAGGCGCCGACCAGCACGATCGGCGTCCCCCCCAGGTCAAGCTGGAGGCGGCGGCTGACCACGCGGCGGTCGGCGACCAGGAACTCGCTGCGGAGCGAGCCCACCTTGCCGTACCGCGCCGCCGGCACCACCCGGGCCAGGTCGATCAGCAGGGACGAGCCGTCTAGCCGGATCGGGTCGATCTTCAACGTCCCCCGGCCGCTGAGCGAGTCGCGCAGGGCCGGCCCGGAGGCCCCTTGCCCCTTCAGCTCCAGGTCCAGGTCGAGCCGACCCTCCAGCCGCTCCGAGGCGCCGGCGAGGTACGGCACGAGGTAGGTCAGCAGGCCGACCCCGCTCCCCAGGTGCACCCCCCGGGCCTCGACCTGCCCGGCGAAGGCCGGCGTCGGGCCCCGCTCCACCTCGACCGCCAGGGCGAACGTCCCACCGTTGAGCGTCCCGCGCAGCTCGTCGACCGCGACGACCGACGGCCACCACGTCCCCGAGCCGTCCAGGTTCTCCACGGCGATCGTCGTGGCGACCTCCGGGTCGACGTAGACCACCCGCCCCCGAGCCAGCCGGAAGGCGATCGGCCCGCTCGGGTCGTCGTCCTCGTCGAAGCCGCCAAGGCTGCCCGGGCGCGCCGGGTCGGCGTGCCGGAGCAAAAACGACGGCGCGAACCGCCCGTCCTCGCCCCGGACCAGCCGGAGCGTCAGGTCCCGGACCTCCACCCGCCTCGGCTCCGCCCGGCCGACCAGCAGCTCGGCCAGGCTCAGGTCGACGTCGATGGCCCCGGCCTCGACCCAGGGCGGCGTTCCGGCGTCGGCCCCGGGCTCCCGGACGCGCAGTCCCTCCAGCCGGATGCCTCCGAGCGGCCCCAGCCGGACCCCCTCCAGCACCGTTGGGCAGCCGGTCAGCTCCCCGACCCTCCGCTCGATGGCCCGTCGCGCCCAGCCCGTCGGGCAGCAGAGCAGCACCAGGCCCCAGAACAGCGGCGGGACGAGCAGCGCCAGGGCAATCAGCCGGCGTCGGCCGAGGCTCGGGCGTCTCGGACCTCGCATGGCGAGCCTCCGTTGGGCCCGTAAGCGGTGCGGGTCCGCCCCGCCGGGCCACGAGAGCGGCGGGGTCGGGCGGCCCGGATCGTCGCGGGGACCATACCCCAACCGCCCCCTCCCGGCAAGCGGAACTTCGGGCCCCGGCCCAACCCGATCAAAGGCGGCGGAGGGGAGAAGAGGGGAGAAGAGGGGAGAAGAGGGGAGAAGAGGGAAGAGAAAAAAAAGAGAAGAGAGAAGACAAGATCAAAAAGAAGATTTTCCATAGTGAAAACAATAGAGAAGATTTGAGAAGAGAGAAAAAATAAGAAGAGAGAAAAGATTAGGACAACGGAGAGGGAAGCGGAGGAGAACGCCCCGACCACCACTGGGCCGGAGGCACCGGTTCATTGGCTCATGAACGCTCATCGTGAGGGAGGCGCGGCCCTCCGAGGGGGTTGAGCGGTGGTGGCTTCAACCGTCGGGTCGGGCACGAGATCGCCGTCGTGGTCGGCCGGGGCCGCGATCGATTCCTTGAGGCCGAAGGTCAGCGGGTACCCTGGCCGGTCGCCGAGGGGAGGAGGAAAGACTCTCGGGGCGGACCTCCCGCCGGTCGATTGCATCCGGTCCGTCTCCCCGATAGGTTCGGCGGCAGTGGAATGCCTTGATCCGAATCCGGCCCCCGGGAGGATCGAACCGATGAACGTCGCAACGCGGGCCCTGACCGCCCTCGTCCTGCTCTTTCCGGCCGCCGCCACCGGCAGCGACCTGCCGACGGTCCCCAACGTCCCCCGCCAGCCGCTGGCGGCCCAGGCCCGCCGCGTCGTCGAGGCCCTGGAGATGATCGGCCGTCCCCTGCCCGAGGCCGACCTCAAGCGCCTTGAAGACGCCTACGTCCTCGACGACGAGTTCCAGGCCTCGCTCGCCATCCAGGAAATCTTCGATCCGTACTGCCTCGTCGGCGTCTCCATCAACCCCGAGAGCCGGGTGAAGGCCCAGCAGGGCCCGGCCGCTCCCTCGCTGATGCAGCAGGGCTGGCGAGCTTTTCTGGTGAAGGTGCACAACGAGGCCGGCGTGACCGCCCCGCTCCGCGTCTCCAGCCCGAACGCGGCGCCGATCTATTCGCGATCCACCGGCTCGCCCGACCCTCCCCAGACGATCGTCCCCGAGACGATTCCCGACCGCTGGGTCGAGCTCTCGATGTTCGACGACCGGCCGCTCAACCCCACCCTCTCCGGCCTGCCGCTGGAGTACCGGATCCTCCAGATCCACTCCCGGGACGCCGGCCCCCGAGAGGCGAAGCTCACCTTCGACGTCGGCCAGGGCACCCAGGACCTCGGCTTCCGCTCCGACGTCGACATCCTCTTCCGCTGCGAGCCCGGCGTGGTCGTCTCCTTCGACGTCCGAGACGAGGACGGCTCCCCCGTCATGGGCTCGTTCCTCATCCGAGACCACCTCGGCCGCGTCTACCCTTCCCCGGGCCGCCGGCTGGCCCCCGACTTTTTCTTCCACCCGCAGATCTACCGCCGTACCGGCGAGTCGGTCATCCTCCCGCCGGGGACCTTCACCGTCGAGTCCACCCGGGGGCCTGAATATCGGATCAAGTCGAAGACGATCATCGTCGAGGAAGGGGCCGGCACCCAGACCGAAACCTTCGAGCTGGAGCGCTGGGCCGACCTCGCCGCGATGGGCTGGTACTCCGGCGACCACCACGTCCACGCCGCCGGCTGCGCCCACTACGAGAGCCCCAGCGAGGGCGTGCAGCCCGAGCACATGATGCGGCACATCCTCGGTGAGGACCTCGTCGTCGGCTGCGTCCTCTCCTGGGGCCCCTGCTGGTATTACCAGAAGCAGTTCTTCGACGGCCGGGTCCACCCGCTGTCGACCCCCGACTACCTGATGCGCTACGACGTCGAGGTCTCGGGCTTCCCCTCCTCCCACGCCGGCCACCTCTGCCTGCTCCGCCTCACCGAGGACGACTATCCCGGCACCACCCTGATCGAAGAGTGGCCGAGCTGGGACCTCCCCGTGTTGCAGTGGGGCAAGTCTCAGGGGGCCGTCGTCGGCTTCTCCCACTCCGGCTGGGGCCTCCAGACCCAGTCGAAGGAGCTGCCCAATTTCGAGATGCCCCCCTTCGACGGCATCGGCGCCAACGAGTACATCGTCGACGTCGTGCACGACGCCGTCGACTTCATCTCCAGCGTCGACACCCCGGCGCCTTATGAATTGAACATCTGGTATCACACTCTTAACTGCGGCTACCGCTGCCGGATCAGCGGAGAGACCGACTTCCCCTGCATCTATGGCGAGCGTGTCGGTCTCGGGCGTTCTTATGTGAAGGTCGATGGCGATCTCGATTACGACCGCTGGGTCCAGGGGATCAAGGACGGCCGCTCTTACGTCGGCGACGGCCGCAGCCACCTCGTCGACTTCCAGGTCGCCGACGTCGCCGTTGGCGAGAACGGCAGTGAGCTGGCCCTCGACCGGCCGGGCCAGGTCCGTGTCTCGGTCCGCGCCGCCGCCCTGCTCGAACCCGAGCCGAACGAGCGCACCGAGGCCATCCGCAATCGCCCGCTCGACCAGAAGCCCTACTGGGATATCGAGCGTGCCCGGGTCGGGAACTCCCGCAAGGTCCCCGTCGAGGTCGTCGTCAACGGCCTTCCCGTCGCCCGCCAGGAGATCGAGGCCGACGGCCAGTTCAACGACCTCTCCTTCGAGGTCCCGATCGAGCGTTCCAGCTGGGTCGCCCTGCGCATCTATCCCAGCTCCCATACCAATCCGATCTTCGTGACGGTCGCCGGCGCTCCCATCCGAGCCTCCCGGCGCTCCGCCGAGTGGTGCCTCAAGGCCGTCGATCAGTGCTGGTCCCAGAAGGTCCGCAACATCCGCCCCGAGGAACGCGACGCCGCCGAGGCCGCCTACGACGTCGCCCGAGAGGCCTACCAGAAGATCCTCGCCGAGAGCGACGTCGAGTGATCCCGGCTCTCGAGGAGGGCTGAGCGGAAGGCCGGGGTGGCCGGGAGCGAGCGCGGCGATCCCTCAAGGATCGAAGGCCCCCGCCCGGGGTCGACACGACCCCGGCCACCCCCAACCGCCAAGGTTCATCTCCCCAGGCAATTCAGCAGGACGAGGCCGGCGGGCGAGGAACTCGGGCTTCGCTCCCGGCGTCGCCCCCCCACTCTGGCCCTTCCCTCGAGACAGGGATGAGGGGGAGGGCGACCATCCGGCGAGCCCGATTCGAGAGACGTTCCCGAGCAAGCGAATCTTGACGCGGCGACGATCCGGCGCGGGAGCGCGGGACCCCGCCGCAAAATGCCGTTGTCGGGTTCCGGAAGCCGGGGTAGTCTCCCCCCGGACGGTTTCCCGGTTGAGGAGGGGGGACCGTCCGACCGTCCCTCCGAGGATCCCGCCGTGGCGACGGATCGCCCCCCGACCCAGCCCCGGATCGCGCCGGATCGCCCCGGCTGGCGGACGATCGCCGTCGCCGCCGGGCTCTACGCGGCGGCGATCCTCGCCGCGACCTGGCCCGCCGCCCGGGACGCGACCACCAGCATCCCCCACAGCGACCTCGGCGATCCCCTGCTCCACCTCTGGATCCTCCGCTGGTACCGTGAGTGTCTGCTCGCCGGCCGACCGCCCTTTTGGTGCTCCACCATCCAGGTCCCCGTCGGCGCCCCCCTCGGCTACATGCCGGGCCTCATCTTCCAGGGCCTCGGGTTCCTGCCCCTCTCGGCGGTCGTCTCCGGAGACGCCCTCGCCTACAACCTTCTCTGGTTCGGGAGCCTCGGTTTCACCGCCTTCGCCGGGTTCGCCCTGGGCTGGTGGATCACTCGGGACGGCCGCTGCGCGACGCTCGCCGGGCTGGCCTTCGTGCTGAGCACGCCGGTGCTGTTCAACGCGCACGGCGCGCTGGAGATGCTCTCGATCGGCTGGTTCCCCCTCTTCCTGATCGCCTGGATCCGGTTCGTCGACCGTCCCGGCCCCGGCCGGTGTGCCTCGGCGGCCGCCCTGTACGCGGCCCTGGCCTCGGGGGCGCCGTACTTCGGGATCCTCGGGGCGTTCCCGGCGGCGCTGTACGTTCTGTTCGGGCTGGCCCGAGCCCGGCGGGAGGGAGCGACTCGGGCCTGGGCCCGGGGGCGCCTGCCCTGGTTCGTCGGGTTCTCGATCGCGGTGCTGCCGGCGGTGGCGCTGGTCTTCTCCGGCCAGCTCTGGGCGATGGTCCACGGCTTTCCGATGAGCCGGCCCGACTCCGAGTTCAGCCGCTACGGCGCCTCGCTGTTCGGCTACCTGCTGCCGGACTCCCGGCTCCCCTCCGGCCGCCTGCTGGACCGCGCCGGGCTCCGGCCGAAGGTTGACCTGAAGGTGCCGTCCTACCTCGGGGTCGTCACGATCGGCCTGTTGGCCTACGCGGCGGCGGCTCGGGTCCGGTTCGATCGCCGGGGGTTCTGGTGGTCGGCCCTGGCGCTGCTGGTCCTGCTGTCGCTCGGCGCGACGGTCGAGCTGGGGCCGGTCACGCTGAGGCTGCCGGCCCACTGGCTCCGCGAGCACACTCCCGTCTTCCGACCGATCCGGGTCCCCGCCCGCTTCAACCTCTTCGCCGCGGCGGTCGCCGTGGCGATCGCCTCGGCCGGGCTCCGCGACCTGCTCGCCCGGCTCCGCTGGCGCCCGGCCCGGTCCCTGCTTGTCCCCTCGCTGGCGATCCTGGCCGTGCTCGACCTCTCCAACGCCCCCTTCCCCACCACCCGCATCCCCGAGGTTCCTCCCCTCTACCAGACCCTCCGGCGTCTCGACCCCGACGCCCGGGTGCTCGACGCCCCCCAGGGAGACGTGATCCGCTCGGCCATCTGCGCCTACTGGTCGTCCTTCCACGGCCTGCCGACCTCCGCCGGCTACACCTCCTTCCCGAACGCCGAATATGAGCATCTGATTACCGAGCCCTCGCCCTTCCACGCGGCGATGCTCTCCGACCCGTCCTTCCCCGCCGATCCCGACCGAGCGGCCGTCGACCTCGCCGCGCCGGCCCGGTTCCGGGACCTGGCCTGGCTGTACCTCTCGGCCCACGATTACCGCTTCCTCGTGCTCCACTCGAGCGCGGCCGGAGACGGGCCCGCCGCTTCCCGGTTCTCCCGGATCCGGGAGGCGCTCGCGCCCGCCCTGATCCTCGACGACGGCGATCGCCTTGTCTTTGACCGAGAACTGCTGCCGCCCCCCGAGTCCCCCCTGCTGCTGCCCCTGGCCGGCTGGCGGACCCGGCTGGCCCGAGACGACCGCCGCGAGTGCGCCGTCGAGCGCTCCGCCGGCCTGGTCGTCTACAATCCGTCCCCGGCTCGGCCGATCCGCCTGGCGATGGAGCTGGCCGGACACCGGTCCCGTCGCGAGGTGGCCCTGCTCCGAGATGGCGCCGAGCTGGCGCGCTGGACCGTCGAGCCGGGCCCCGTCCGCCTGGCGGTGAGCCCCCCGCTCTCCCTGCCCGCCGGCCTGGTCGAGCTGTCGCTCTCCTGCGATTCCGAGGGCCGCCCCGCCTCGGAGCTCCGGGCCCTGGGCCAGTCGGACCCGTTCAGCCTCTGGGCCGGCACGATCGTCGCGCTGCCGGGCGATCCCCTCGCGATCGCGAGCCCGGGAGACAACTCCAGAACCCGATGATCCCGGAACCCTCGGACGCCGGTTCATGGAACGCCGAGATCGCCACAGATCGATCGGTGCTTCGGGCCGATCCCTCCGCCCGATGGAGAGCCAGTGCCGCCAGCGGCGTGCCCGCCCACGCTCGAGGCGATCCCAGAGAAGCTCACACGTGCATTCAGGAAGATCATCACGACGGACAAATCGGATCGATCATCATTCCGGCCCTGGGGTGACTGGGGTCGGGTCGCCCCCAGACCCGGCTGCCTCCCGACGCTGGGTTCGACCCGGCCTCAGCCTCTCCGGCCCCACCAGGAGCGTCTCTCCGATCGGGATCACAGGTCCGGAGCCCAACGCATGCCGAAGCGGAGGATGATCGGGCTGGCCATGCTGCCGGCGCTGGCCCTGGCGGCGGTGTTCGTCCTGGGGGGCTGGCTGCGGACCAGCAGCCTCGGCTCGCTGCCCCTGCCGGACGGCGACGAGGCCTGGTTCGCCGTCATGTCCGGCCGGATGGCCCAGGGGCAGCCCTTCGCCACGTCGACCCCGACGGGCAACCCCATGTGGCTGTTTCAGGCCCCGGTGCAGGTCCCCTTGATTCTCTCCCTCGGGCCGGAGCTCTGGATCGTCCGATCGGCGTCGACCGTCGCCGGCCTGCTGGCGGTTGCGCTCTGCGCCTGGCGGTTCTCCCGAGTGCTCGACCGCTCGACCGCGATGATCGCGGCGGCGCTGCTGGCGGCCCTGCCGGCGGCGGTCCTGGCGTCCCGGACGGGGCACGACGTCTCCCTCGTCCCGCTGTTCGGAACGCTGATGCTCGCCGCCGCGTTCCGGCGGAAGACGGCCGGCCTGATCGCCTCAATGGGGCTGGGCTACCTCTGCCATCCCACCGCCGTGTTCGCCCTGCCCGCGGCGCTGGCGGTCTACTGCGGGAACGGGCGATGGCCCGAGGACGGCTCGGCTCCCCGGTCCTGGCGAGGGCTGGCGCTGCGATCGGGGCTAATCGCCGCGATCGCCGCCTCGCTCGCGGCGTGGACCGCCCTGCGGCCGGGGACGAAGGCGGTGATGGCCTCCTACGGCATCGGCCTGGGCGCCCCGCACGACCCGATCCGGTTCGCCTCCCGCTTCGGGAGGTATCTGCTCGCCATCGGCGACACTCCGATGCCGGTTCGAGAGACGATCTTCTGGGGGGTCGTGCTGACGGTCGCCCCGATCGGGCTCTCGGCGATGATCCGGCGCCGCCAGTGGGCCCGCGTCGCGCTGGTTGTCGGGGCGCTGGCCTCGGCGGGGTCGCTGTTTGTTCTGTCCGGGTCCGAGGTGCTCCGGCCGAACCTGGGACGCAACGGGCATGGCCTGCTGGTTCCCTCGGTCCTCGCCTTCGCCTGCCTGCTGCGCGCCGCCGTCGGGGCGATCGTCCGGAGCCCGGCCTTCGCTCCGGGGCTGGCGACGGCGGCGGCCTCGGCCGCCGGGTTGGCGCTGCTGCTGGGCCTGGACCTTGGCGCCGTCGACCACTCGAGATGCCAGGACAGCCGAGCGGGATCCGCCCCCGCCTCGGAGTCGATCTGGACCTTCGGCCGCGACGCTCCCGACCCCCGGCTCCTCGCGCTCGGCGAGGCCCTGGACGGCCGCCGGCCGTCTGGATCCCCGGACGACCGGATTTCCGTCGTCTGCGACCGCTGGAACCTCTTCTGGCCGATCGCGTTCTCCTGCCTCGATCGGGACGAGGTCCGGGTGCTGGACTTCGATCGGCTCGCCGGCCAGCTCCCCGGGCTCTTGCGATCGGGGGGAGTGGTGCTCTCCTCTGCCGGGGGGCCGGCCGATCGAGCGATCCGGGCGGCGGTGCCAGCGCCCGCGATCCTTCGGGTCGAGGTGGCGACTGACGGCCAGCCGCCGATCCGGGTCGTCCGCCGGGCCCCCGGCGTCCCCGCGGTCTTCCCCGCTCCGGCCGACTACGACGGCGACGGCCGAGACGACCTTGCCTCCTACGACGCCGACTCCGGCCGCTGGACGATCCTCGACGCCTCCGGCCGGTCGACCCTCCTGCTCGGCCCCCCCGACGGCATCCCCTCCCCCGGCGACTTCGATGGCGACGGCCGAGCCGAGCCCGTCCTCTACCGCCCCGATCCCGGCGACTGGCTCACCCTCACCGCCGACGGCCCCCATCCCCTCGACGTCCTCCGCTCGCCCGGCATGCTCCCCGCTCCCGGCGACTACGACGGCGACGGCCGAACCGAGCCCGTCGCCTTCGACCCCCGCCGCGCCGCCTTCGTGATGCCCGACCCCGCCGCCGAGGTCGTCTTCGGCCACCCCGCCAACTTCGGCGGCGACCCCCTCCCCGTTCCCGGCGACTTCGACGGCGACGGCCGGGACGACCTCGGTGTCTACCAGGTTGACTCCGGCTCCTGGTTCCTGCTCCGCTCCACCGAGGCGGCCCTCGCCGTCTCGTCCGGCCTTCCCGGCGGCACCCCGGCCGCCGGGGACCTCGACGGCGACGGCCGGGACGACCTGATCCTGTTCCTCCCCGACTCCCCCCCCCTGCACCTGCCCCTCGATCCCGGCTCACCTTCCATTCCCCTCTGCCCGGCATCCCCCTCGCCCCTCTTCCCCGGCGACTTCGACGGCGACGGCCGCCTCGACCTCCTCGCCTTCGACCCTCGCTCCGGCACCTGGGCCTCCCCCGATCCCGAGCTGGCCCGATCCCCCCGCGACTCCCCGCCGAGGCGATGAGCGGAACGGCCCAAGCCCCGGCCCGGCCCGGCCCGATCGGATCGTCACTCCGGGCGTTCTGGGCGGCGTGCCCGCCCATGCTCCGGCCCGATCGGTCCTCCCCCCCCGCGCGGCCCCCGCTCGTTGCCCCCCCTCCGGGCGGGTGCTACCATGCCGGCCAAGGTTGGCCCCGACGGCGACCCCCGCCGGCCCCGGGCGCCGATCCGACCTGGAGGAAGACGCGATGCACCCCCGACGCCGCTCCATCCGCTCCATCGCCCTCGGCCTGATCGCCGCCGCCCTCGGCGCTCCGGCCGCACTCGCCCTCGCCGCCGACGAGGCGATCGACGTCACCGAGGGGGGCGAGGCGATCGTCCTGCTGCACGAAGGGGACCTGGAGAACTGGACCGTCTTCGTCGACCCCCGGACCGAGCCCTACAGCCCCGAGTCGAGCACCGAGGGGATCTTCACCGTCGAGGACGGCGTCCTCCACGTCACCGGAGAGCGCTTCGCCTGCCTGACCACCACGGATGCCTATCAGAATTACCGACTCGTGCTTGAATTCAAGTGGGGAGAGACGCGCTGGCCCCCCCGGGCCGAGGCCAAGCGCGACTCGGGCGTCTTGCTGCACTGCGTCGGCCCCGACCGGATCTGGACCAAGTCCATCGAATGCCAGATCCAGGAAGGGGACTGCGGCGACTTCTACATGGTCGGCGGCACGAGCCTGACCGTCGGCGGCAAGGCCCAGACCGGCGGCCGGTTCGTCAAGACGACCGACGCCGAGAAGCCCAACGGCGAGTGGAACACCATCGAGGTCGTCTGCGACGGCGACCGCATCGTCAACATCGTCAACGGCACCGTCGTCAACGAGGGGACCGCCTCCAGCGAGACCGCCGGCCGCATCCTGCTCCAGTCCGAGGGGGCCGAGGTCTTCTACCGCAACGTGAAGCTCCTGCCCCTGGATCGCTGAGCCTGCCCCGCCTCGATCCGGACCGGGGTCCCGGCCGCTCGGCCCGGCCCGGCCCCGGCGATCGGGAGCGAGCGACGGGGGGCCGGCGGCCAGCGGCCCCCCGTCCCCTCACCTCAGCGCCGTCTGATCCCTCGGCGCGTCGCCCGAAGCGACAGCAGGGCGATCGCCGCCGCCCCCACCCCGGAGAGGGCGATCGAGGAGGGCTCGGGGACCATCTGGATCTGGCCCCGGATCTCCCCGCCGCCGAACTGGACGGTGTGGAAGTTGATGTACGCCAGCCCCGCCTTCAGGTTCGGGATCTGGTCGGCCAGGGTCGTGTTCCTCCCCTCGGTCAGGTCCCACTTGCTGGTGATCCAAGCCCCGACCCCGGAGGAGAACGGGGTGACGACGGTGTCGGTGGGGTTCGTGTCGTTGAACGGCGAGCCGATGAACCCCCAGACGACCGGCCCGTTGGTCCCCGGCGCGGCCGGGGCGTGGATGTGGGCGGCCACCAGGTTGTCGAACGGGTCCGCCGTCTGCGACCCGGTGAAGTCGATATTGTAGACGACGGCCGAGAAGGTCAGGGCCGTCATCGCGTCGTTCAGGATGAACTGCGCCGAGCCGAACGACTCGGGCCGGGGGGCGCCGGTGCTGGTGAGGAAGTCCCCCTGGACGGTCTCCTGATCGTGCGAGATCCGGGCCGTGAAGAGGGTCTCGGCCCGGGCCGAGGGGCCGATCCCCAGCGCCACCAGGAGGGCCACGGTCGCGAAGCCTGATCGATTCATCGTAGCGGTTCCTTCTCCAGGTTCATGCCGATCGGGCAAGGCCCCGGTCGGGGCGTCGTTTCTCCCGATCGGCACCGTCTCGGATCGGGGCCATGGCCGGCCCGGCGCCCCGGCGCCCCGGCGGCCCCGAGAGCGGAGGCGATCGCCAGCGGGCCGACCCGACCGCCCCCGGGCGGCTCCGGCGGGATTCAAGCGGCGGGGCGGGAGCCTCCGGCGAGCGATGGGCCGGCGTTCGGCTCAATCCACGAGGCACGCCGACCGGCGGGTGCCGACCCCGTCCCCCGGCATCGGCATCGGCATCGGCATCGGCACGGCGACCGCCCGTGCGGTCGCCTCCCGGGCGATCGCACCGACCGGCCCGGCCGGGCCCTCCGGCCCTCGAGGCTCCCCGTCGCGGCCCAACTCCGAGCTGGCGAACGGCTCCCTGGACGCTCGGGAGGTTCCGCCCCCGGGCGCCCCGCCGGCGATCGCTCGGGTGGTCGCCCCCTGAGAGCCCGCGACTCCGGCCCTCGGGCCGGCCCCCCCCGGACCCGACGATCCGCCGTCGACCCCGCCGCAGGCCACCGTCGCGCCGACCGCCGGGGAGAGCAGGAAGACGAAGGCCGGGCCGAGGCCGCCGAGCAGGACGGCCAGCACCGCCAGCGAGGCCCAGCGCCGCAGCGACCGCACCTCCAGCTCGCGCTCCACCAGGCTGGCGACCCGGGAGGGGATCGTCGGGGGCAGGGCGTGCGAGCCCCGGCCGACGAGGGCCCCCGCGTTGACCGTCGCGGCGAGCAGGTCCGGCGGCACGGCCCGAGCCCGCTCCCCCAGCAGGGTCGCCAGCAGCAGCGTCGAGACGGCGATCCCCCGGCGGGTGAGCCGAGATCGCAGCAGCTCCCGGCCCCGGCTCAGCCGGGATTTGAACGTGCCCAGCGGCAGCCGGAGCCGTCGGGCGGCGTCCTCGTAGGAGAGGTCCTCCAGGTAGCAGAGGACCAGGGGGGCGCGGAGCGATTCCGGGAGCCGGCCCAGCTCGGTGTGCACCACCGGCCGCAGCTCCCGGAGCGCCAGCTCGTCGTGATCGGGGGCCTCGGCCGCCATCTCCACCCCCAGGCGTTCCCGAGCCTTCCGGCGACGGGCATCGGCTCGGGCCCGCGTCGCGACCCGGACAGCGACCCCGTGGAGCCAGCGACCGAGCGAGTCGGGGTCCCGGATCGCCCCCGCCCGTCGCACCAGTACGAGGAAGGTCGCCTGGAAGGCGTCTTCCGCGTCGTCCGGGTCCTCCAGCACGTCCCGGCAGACCCGGAGCACCAGCGGGCCGTGGCGACGGACCAGGGCCTCGAAGGCCTCCACGTCCTGGCGGCCGAGAAACGCTCCCAGACATTCCGAGTCCGTCATCGGCCGTGGCTCCGATGGGTCGCCCCGCCCAGAATCATCCTCAACCGGGGCCGGGACCGGTCAACGGCCCGTCCGCCTCGACCCGCACACCTTATCAGAGTGCACCGCCCCGGCTCTCCGGACGAGCCTTTTTTCCAAGTGGTGATGACACCGTCGCTTCGGTCACGCCCCCCCGCGAGCCGACCTCCCCCCGAGGGCATCCCGGGCGGGGAATTCCCCCGCGATCGCGCGCACGATCGGCAGAACCGGCCCGCTCGGCCCCCGGAGGCCGGGATCCTTCGGCGCGGCCCTTGTTGCCGGTCGGGAAATGCGTCACGATAATCACGGTGATGCGGCCTGAAGAATCCGTAACGGGCCGCCTCCCGTCTTGATGACGCTCGAAGATCCCCGAGGGGATGCCATCCTCCCCGGCCCCCCCGGCCGCTCGACGGGCCACGCCCCCCCTCCCCGAGCCGACCGGGAGCCCCTGGCTCCCCGTCCGCCCGTCGCTCCGACCGACACTTCCGAGAGATGCACCCATGATGCGTACCCTGAGTCCCGGGGCCCGCTGGATCGCCCCGATGGTGGGCCTGGCCCTGCTGGCCGGCCCGGCGACGATCACCCCCGCGCAGGACGACCCGGCGGTGTCCGCACCCAACGCCCTGCCCCCCGGCCTGCCCGCCGAGCTGGCCGCCCGCCTCGCCTCGGGAGGCCCCTCCGGCCCCTCCCCCCGCCCCGACGACTTCCCCCCCCTCGACCAGGTGACCGAGGGGTACGAGAAGGTCGTCTCCATGCTCGACGGCAAGCCCAGCTTCTACACCCTCTGGGTCCGCAAGCGCGACGGCCAGATGCTCGCCGAGCTGCCGCGCGAGTACATGAGGCAGAAGCACTACATCGCCCTGACCGTCGCCAGCGGCGAACGCTTCGCCGGCCTCCAGTCCGGCGACATGTACGTCTACTGGAAGGCCTTCGACAAGCGCCTCGCCCTCATCCAGCCCAACGTCGAGGTCCGCTCCAACGGCGACAACGAGTCCAAGGCCTCCGTCCGACGCCTCTTCACCGACCGCGTCCTGCTGGACATCCCCATCCTCACCATCGTCCCCATGGGCGGCCCGGTCATCGACCTCGACGAGCTGCTCCTCGGCCAGGTCGGCAAGTTCTTCCCCGGCGTCCGTATCGCCAACCCCCGGCTGGCAACGATCCAGACCGCCAAGGCCTTCGAGCAGAACGTCGAGGTCGCCTACGAGGTCCCCACCGACAACGGCCAGCTCCAAACCCTGCACTACTCCTTCAGCCTGATCCCCGAGAACACCGGCTACCGCCCCCGCAAGGCGGATGAGCGCGTCGGCTACTTCACCACCGCCTACTCCGACCTCGGCAAGTACGCCGACGGCGAGAGCCGCGTCCGATACATCAACCGCTGGCACCTGGAAAAGGCCGACCCCAGCCTCAAGGTCAGCCCCCCCAAGCAGCCCATCGTCTTCTACATCGAGCACACCACCCCCATCCGCTACCGCCGATGGGTCCGCGAGGGCCTGCTCTACTGGAACCAGGCCTTCGAGAAGGTCGGCATCTCCAACGCCATCGAGGTCTACTACCAGGACGCCGCCTCCGGCGCCCACATGGAGAAAGACCCCGAAGACGTCCGCTACAACTTCATCCGCTGGCTCAACAACGACGTCGGCACCGCCATCGGGCCCAGCCGGGTCAACCCCATCACCGGCCAGATCCTCGACGCCGACATCATCCTCACCGACGGCTGGATCCGAGCCTTCTGGAAAGACTACTTCCAGGAACTCCCCAAGATCGCCCTCGAAGGCTTCAGCCCCGAAACCCTCGCCTGGCTCGACACCAACCCCCAGTGGGACCCCCGCATCCGCATGGCCCCCCCCGCCGACCGCGACCTGCTGCTGGCCCAGCGCGCCCGGCGCGGCCCCCAGCAGCTCGGCGGCCACCCCGCCGGCCTCGTCGACCCCCGGCTCATGGGAGACAACGAGTTCGACGGCCTCGTCGGCCGGCTCAGCCAGGTCAACGGCCTCTGCCTCGCCGCCTCGGGCAAGTCCCGAGACGTCGCCGCCCTACGCCTCCACCTGGCCGCCATCGCCGACGATCCCGAGAAGAACGGCGACTCGAAGGATCAGGAGGACGACACGCCCAAGAAGGATGAAGAGCTCCTCGACGGCATCCCCGAGGAATTCATCGGCCCACTGCTGGCCGACCTGGTCGCCCACGAGGTCGGCCACACCCTCGGCCTGCGGCACAACTTCAAAGCGTCCAGCGTCTTCCCCCTCGAGAAGATCAACAGCCACGAGCTCAAGGGCAAAATCCCCTTCACCGGCTCGGTCATGGACTACAACCCGGTCAACATCAACATGGAAGCCGGCGAGGTCCAGGGCGACTACACGATGATCACCATCGGCCCCTACGACCTCTGGGCCATCGAGTACGGCTACACCTTCGACGAGAAGCGGCTGAAGTCGATCCTCGAGCGCGTCTCCGAACCGGAGCTGGCCTACGCCACCGACGAGGACACCGGAGGCCCCGACCCCCTGGCCCGCCGCTACGACTTCTCCCGCGACCCGCTCGACTACGCCGAAAACCAGATGCGCCTGGCCCGCTACCACCGCGGCCGCCTGCTCGACGCCTTCGTCACGGACGGCGAGAGCTGGGCCAAGGCCCGCCAGGGCTACGAGATGACCCTGGGCTTCCAGGTCTCCGCCCTGAACATGATGGCCAACTGGATCGGCGGCGCCTTCGTCAACCGAGACAAGAAGGGGGACCCCGGCGACCGCGACCCCGTCGTCGTCGTCCCCGCCTCCCAGCAACGCGCCGCCCTGACGTTCATCATCGAGAACGCCTTCGACGACAACGCCTTCGGCCTCTCCCCCGAACTGCTCCGCCGCATGTCGGTCGACAAGTGGCTCGACGGCGACAACTTCCGCTCCGCCCTCAACGACGAGCCCGCCTGGCCCATCCACGACCGGATCATCGGCATCCAGGCCTCGGCCCTCACCATGCTCCTGAACCCCACCACCCTCCGCCGGGTGTACGACAACGAGTTCCGCACCCCCGCCGACGAGGACGCCCTGACCCTCCCCGAACTGCTCGACACCGTCTCCTCCGCCATCTGGACCGAGCTGGACGAGCCCGGCGACGGCCCCTTCACCGACCGCAAGCCGATGATCTCCAGCCTCCGCCGCAACCTCCAGCGCGAGCACCTCGAACGCCTGATCGACCTGACCCTCCCCAACGGCGGCACCGGAGCCGCCCAGAAACCCATCGCCACCCTCGCCCGCATGGAACTGCTCGAGCTGAAGGCCAAGTGCGACACCGCCCTGGAAGGCAAGGACGACATCGACCCCTACACCCGAGCCCACCTGCTCGCCGCCTGCGAGCTGATCGACCGCGCCCTCGACGCCCAGCTCATCTACAACACCGACGACCTCTCCCCCTCCCCCTCCCGCTCCATGATCATCTTCGGCGACCAGGCCGCCCCGTCGTCCCGCTGACCACCCCCACCGGTCCCCCGCTCCCCCCCTCGGAGAGCGGGGGACCACCAACCAGCCGGGCCAGGAAGCCGGGACCAGGCGTCTCCTCCCGACCCGGCCCCCACCGACCAACCAACCGATGCCCCCCCCGAGGGAAGGCCCACACCGGCGCTCTCTCGAACGTCTCCCGTTGCGAATCGGCGAGGATCGTGAGGCAGTCCCCGGCTCTCGACGCCGCCCCGATCACGAGGTGTTCCGCAATCCCTGCGGCAACGACGTTCGGGAACCAGAACCCCCCCCTGGTCAGAGCCACAGCGCACGGCCCAGGGCAACAGCATGATTGAACGACCGGCGGCGGGTCGATAGAACAAAGAAACGCAATCAGTCAAGCAGCTGCGAAGTCATCAAACCGTCGCGTGAGACATCGTCTCCCGCAGGAGTGGATCGCGTTCTTGGTGTCGATCGGATGAGCATCCAGGGCCGACCATGCACGCCGACCAGACCGAAACCTACCGACCGTTGCTGGAGACGGATCCCCCGGCATTCCTCGATCGGGTCAACACGCCCTGGGATCAGGCCCCCGACCTCGAAGAATACAACCAGAACGCATACAAGCGAATCTTGCGGGCTCTGCAGCGGCTGGCAAGACCTGGAGAAGCGTCGAGCACTCAGGGGATCCTCGTCTTGGGCGAGGCGGGGACGGGCAAGACGCACCTGCTGATGCGGGTCGCCCGCAACCTGTCCCGAACCAACCACATCCTCTTTGTCCGCAAACCGAACAACGAGGATGCCGTCGCCCAGCACGTCTGGGCCGAGATGATCCGCAGCCTCTCCCAGCCCCTCGCGCTGGCCACGCCCCAGCAGACCCAACTGGACGACCTGCTGGCCCACGTCTTCTCGGCCGTGCTGATCCCCAGCTTTGAGCAGGACATCGAGGCCGGCAAGGATGCGGACCAGAAGCGGCGCTGGGCGACGCTCCTCCGGGACGACCCCTACAACCTCTTCCGCATGCTCGGCGAAGGCGAGCAGCGGCAGAAGAACATGAGGACGATCCGCAATCGCACCCTCAGCTACCTCCAGGTGAACAACCCCGACGTGGACCAGCGGATCGCCCACGTCTTGATCACCTACTGTTTCGTCTCCAGGGCGGACCGCAAACGGGTCCTGTTGCGGTGGCTCTCGGGCCAGGACATCGACGAGGCCGAGGCGAAGGACCTGGGGCTCGATCCCACCTGGGTGAAGATCGACGAGACCTCGGCCGACGTGTCCACGCAGCAGCAGCGGGAGGAGCAGGCGCTCCGGGCGATTCAGAGCATCGGCATCCTCTCGACCTACTACCAGCCGCTCATCCTGGCGTTCGACCAGCTTGAGGGCCTCCGGGACCAGCATCGGCTCTCGCAGCGGTGGGGGGACACCGTGCGGGAAATCTTCACCATGACGCCCAACCTGCTGGTCGTCACCTGCATCTTCCCGAGCCTTTGGGAGTCCTGGTTCAGCCAGGTCCTCGACTCCAGCGTGACCGAGCGGATTTCCCAGCAGTCCGTGACCCTGGAGACCTTCGGGCCGCGGCACGGGCTGAAGCTGCTGGCGGCCCACCTGGAGCCCTCCTTCATCAAGCACCGGCTGCCGACGAACATCTACCCCTTCACCGAAGACGCCGTGTCCTCCCTCTGCGGTCGGGCCAAGTCGCCCCGATCCTTTATCCAGGGAGCCCGCGCGATGTTCGAGGCGTGGCTCGACGGGGACGAGGAGGGCCTTGAGTCCGCGCCGCCAGGCATTGCCGCCATCGTGACCCAAGAGGCGGTGGACACGCTGATCGGCTCCACGATCGAGCAGGCCGAGCGGCGGCACCTGGACTCCTACGACCGAGAGATCCCCATCGAGCAAGACCTCTTCGGACGCATCCGGAATATCGTCGAAACCCTGCTGGCCCACTCGGGCGAGCGGGCCGCCTACGACCGGGCGACGTGCGGGACGAAGGTCATGCCGCCGAACCTGCTCGTCCGGCGGCCGGGCTCGGCCGAGGACCTCTGTCTGTGCATCAACAACGCCGAGGGCAACTCCTTCACGGCGAGGATGCGGAACCTGGCCGAGGTGATGCGCTCCAAGACCGGCCCGAAGACGGTCATCCTCCTGAGGGACCGACGGTGCAAGGCGGCGGGCAGCAAGGGGCAGGAGTACGTCGAGACGATCCAGGAGATGGGCGGCATCTACCTCCCCGCGGGCGGGGACGAACTCTCGCTCCTGAACGCCATCTATGATGCCCTGGTGGACATCGAGCAGCATGACCTCTCCATCGGCACGCACGAGATCGACCAGCGGCAGTTCGTCGAGTTCCTGAGAGACAAGGGCCTGTGCCGGAGGAGCCAGCTGCTCAGGCACGCAGCCAAGCTCTCCGAGGCGTTCGCTCGGGCGATCGGCGAGACGCACCCCACACCCGCCCCGAACGGCTCGCCGTCGTCCCAGGCCACCGCCCCGCCCTCCTCCTCGAACACGGCCCCGACCGCCTCCGGCACCGTGCCCTCCGGGTCTCCGAGCCGGGAGAACCGGTCGCAGGAATCCGCACCGAAGAGGACACCCCCACCTCCCGCCGGTCGGATCGAGGCCGCCGAGCCCGTCCCGCCCGTGCCCATCGAGGTGGTCGTCGGCGACACGATCCTGGACAGCCCCAGCCTCGGGCTGATCGGGCGGCTCAAGGACGGCAAACGAGGCCTGGCCGTCTCGTTCGCCAAGCCGCAGTGTCTGGTCGTCCTGGGCTACATGGGCTCGGGCAAGTCCTACGCCTTGGGAGTGCTGATCGAGAGCGCCCTGAAAACGGTGCCAAACCTGAGCCGGCACCGCAAGCCCATGTGCGTCGTGGCGTTCAACTACCGCAAGAACCCCGAGGCCCGGTTCGAGCACTGGGGATTCCAGCAGCCCAACTCCAAGCCGTCCGAGGTCGATCGGCTCCGGAACGAGTACGGGGCCGAGCCCGCCGGGGTCGATCGGATCAACGTCTTCGGCTTCGGCCCGGAACTCAGGAGGCGGCAGGACGAATTCCGGGGCCTCCCGCTCTACCCCATCCAGTTCCGTCCGGACGAACTCGGGGCCGAGCACTGGGAGATCCTGATGAAGCCGCCCAGCGCCCAGGCGGAGTACATGGACGTGATCCGAAACATCATCCAGAAGCTCTACTACGATGAGCGGCTGACCTACAAAACCCTGGAGAAGCACATCCTGACCGACGAGCGGCTCAGCCCGATGCAGCGGCAGAGGGCCAAGAACCGCCTGAGCTTCGCCAGCAAGTGGCTGACCGACGACCGAACCTACGAATGGACCGAGGTGCTGACCGAGGGCAGCCTGAACGTGTTCGACCTGCGGATGCAGGCGCTCAGCAGCGACGACGCCCTGAAGCTCTGCCTGGTCCTGACCGATCTCGTGCGACGAGCGAAGAACGGTGTCAACAAGATGGTCGTCTTCGACGAGGCCCACGAGTACGTGGACTCGAAGGACCTCGTGGCCGAGCTTGAGAACGCCATCACCCAGATCCGCCACGACGGGATGTCGTTCGTCCTGGCCTCGCAGTTCCCCGACCGAATCCCTGCCCGGATCTTCAAGTACCTGCTGACCCGGCTGATCTTCAAAACCTCCGACCGCAAGGCAATCGACGCCATCCGCAAGGCGGCCCCGAACCTGGAGGCCTTGTCGGCCCAGAAGGTCAGTAACCTGGACCTGGAACAGGGCGTCTGCTTCATCCAGACCGACGACGACTGCACCGACCCGCTCCTGAAGATCCCCCAACTCCTCTCGATCCGGCCCCGGTGTAGCCAGCACGGCGGCGAGACCGTACGAAACACCGGCGATCCGTGAGCACGTCAACGTCGATCATCCCGACATCCCGACCGTTTCGCCCCGGCGTTCGGCGCCCCGGGCGACGTCGCCAGCCACGGAGGCGTACGGAACCCGATCCGCCGGCCGAATTCGCGATCCGGATGCGTCCTGTGGGCAGAACGGCCCCGGACCCTGATCTTCCTGGAGAGGGGCCTTGGCTTCGGCCCCGACGCTCCCCCTCGCGCGGAGGTCCCCGTGCCGGCCCCGACCCCCTCGCCCTTCCCCCCAACTCCGACGATCGCCGTCCGCTCCCGTCCCCCCTCCCCGACAGCGGCCCGGCCGGCGATCATCCCGCGTCCGGCATCCAGCCGGGACCTCGACTCCCCGGCCCTTCCCCTCCCCGGGGCCTCGTTCCCCTCCTGCCGGCGCCTCCGGCGCGGAACGAACCCATTTGGCATCCCACAATCCGTTGTCCTTGAACTGGTTACACCAACCTCCTCGAGCGCACCGGAAGCGCACCGCTCGCGTCCCCATCGCGCACCGGGCCCTTCCGCTCTCCCGGTTCCAACCGGCGATCGGCTCGACGGGGCCCCCACCGAAGGCATCTTCCCCTCCCTCCCTCAAACGGCGGCGCCCCGGCGCGGAGCGAACCCATCGTGGACAACGCTTCTTGTTTCAAACAAAGGCGTTACGGAAAACGCGGCCAGCGCACCGGGAGCGCACCGCTCGTGTCCGCTCCCGTTCCTCCCGAGCGTCGGGAGCCTCCCCCGGAGCGCGGCCGGACCTTGCGCCGCCGAAGGCCCCTCGGCGCCGGGAGGCAGCCACCGGACCCCCCAGGCCGGATCGCTCGGCAGGCCGACGAGGGGAGCTCGGGGTCGCGATCGGGATGGCGGGGATCGAGCCGAGCCCGGACCCGGAAGGCCCTCGATGCCGGGGACGACTCGACCCCGGCTGCTCAAGACCGGGAGGGAGGGAAACGACCAGTTCCCCCACGCCCTCCTCATCCTCGGGCCAGTGCCGTCGTCGGCTCGGTCGCCGGCCGTTTGGACCCTCTCCCCGGAAGGCCTCGTCCGCGCCCTCGATTGGCCGGGGGCGGTCGTCGGCCGCCGCCATCCCCGAGCCCAGGGACCTCGTCCGAGAAGAGGCGAGGGGCCTCCGGCGCCGGTCCGGGTTCCCCGGAGCGACCCGAGTCGCCCCGGGCATCCCCCCCTTCCCCGCCATCGCCGCCCGCCGATCCGGCCGTTCTGGACGGATCGGCCGATCCCTGGTAGGCTGCCCGACCGGCATGGAATCGCCCCCCAGGATACGGACGTCCCCGCCATGACCGCCCTCGCCGAGCCGGTCGAGGTCCGCCCGATGGCGACCTCGGCCCTCCGCCCCAACCGCTTCAGCCTGGACCTCTACGGCGACCCGGCCGAGGAGATCCGGGCCGACGGCCTGCTCGACAGCATCCGGGAGCGCGGCATCCTCGTCCCCCTGGTCGCCGCCCCCGACGGCGACGGCTTCGAGCTGCTCTCCGGCCACCGCCGCCTGGCCTGCGCCAAGGCGCTGGGGATGGAATCGGTCCCCTGCGAAATCCGGGACGTCCCCCGAGGGGCCTCCCGCCGCCGCGCCGTGCTCGACTATAACCGCCAGCGCCGCAAGACCTTCAGCCAGCTCATGCGCGAGGCCGACGCCCTTGAGGCCCTTCTTTCCCCCGCCGCCCGGGAACGCCGGGCCGCCAACCTCAAGGGGGCCGACGGCGCCGATCGTCGGAATTCCGACGATCGATCGGGCCGTACCGACGAGGCGATCGCCCGGGCGCTGGGGATCGGCGGCAAGGACCTGTACCGGCAGGCCCGGGCCGTCTGGCGGGCCGCCGAGGCCGGCGACCCGAGAGCCCGCAGCGGAGTCTCCCAGCTCGACGCCGGGACCAAGTCCGTCCACGCCGCCTACAAGGACCTCCGCCGCCGCGACCGCTTCACCACCGGCTTCCGCCCCACACCCTACGACGTCTGGGCATTCCGCCGCGATCCCGCGTACGGCGTTCCCCACCCCGGCTCGATTCCGGCCGCCATCGTCGCCCACACCCTGCACTACTTCACCTCTCCCGGCGCCCTGGTGGTCGACCCGATGGCCGGCGGCGGGACCACGCTCGACGTCTGCGAGGCGATGGGCCGCCGCTGTCTCGCGTATGACCTGAGCCCTGTACGCCCCGAGATTGCCCAGCACGACGTAAGAGACGGGTTTCCGCCTGAGGCTCGCGAATGCGACCTGGTTTTCTGCGATCCTCCCTACCATACCATGCTCGCCGGCCCCTACGCCGCCTTCGGCGTCGAGGCCGAGCCGCTGAGCGGCTGGATCCGCTTCCTGAACACGCTGGCCCGGGACGCCTTCGCCGCCCTCCGGCCCGGCGGCCACGTCGCCCTTTTATTGGCGAACCAGACCGAGAAGGACTTGCCCGCCGGCTTCGGGTACGTGGACCACGCCTTTCTCGGCTACGCCGCCCTGATGCAGACGGGCTTCCTGCCGGTCCGCCGCATCAGCTGCCCGATGGACGGCTCCTACCTGCCCCAGCACGTCCAGCGCGCCCGCGCCGAAGGCCGCCTGCTCGGCCAGGTCCGCGACCTGATCGTGATGCGCAAACCCTGATCGCCAAACAAGATCAGCCGATCGGCTCTCCCCCCGCCAGCTCGTACACCTTGCCCCGGACAAACGGGTTCGACAGCGTCGGGTTTCGCCTCACGATCGGTCCGGGCAGCTGCTCGACCGCCCGGTCGACCAGCCGCTGTAGCTCCTCCGGATGCAGCCGCTCGATCAGCAGGCGGATCGCCTCCTCCTCCGCCTCCCGCTGGTCCTCCACCCGGTCCCGGTCCTTCCTGGCCGCGACCGACCTCAGGTGCTCCTCCAGCTGCCTCCTCCGAACTTCCAGCTTGGTCGCCACTTGCGGCAGCAGCTCGTAGCCGTCCTCGATTCCCGCCCGGATGTAGCCCGGCCCGTTCTGCAGCTTCCCCTGGCTCTGTAGGAAGAGCGCATTCAGCAGCACCTTCGCCACGTCTTCCGGCTCTTTCTGCGACGCCAGCTTCCTTGCCAGTTTCTTGGGCAGTCCCTGCTCCGTCAACAATTCCTGGAGATCAACAGCAACCAGCAACTTCCCCTCCGCCGTGATCCGGAACGGCGTCCCGGGGATCGGGATGCTTGTGTTGTCGTCTGGATCTCTCGTTGCTGGATCTCGTTCGGGCCCATCGCCGCGGCCGCCGCGGCCGAACGGCCGGGCCGCGACTCCTGAGAAATCTGGGACGCCTTCGGGGCCGCCCTCGAAAGGAAATGGGCCACCCGAGAGGGGGTTCTCTAAAGGTTCTGGAACGGCGCGCCTCGCAATTGCGGGCACCTTGCCGCTCTTGCGCGCCGGGCGGTCTGGCCCGTTGCGGAGGATCTTGTACGCCGTCGCCTTGCCCGGCGACTTACTCGTCGCCAGCAGGCCGGCCCGGGTCAGCTCGGCGATGGCGTCGAGCACGGTCTGCCGACTTAGGCCGCTTTGTTTGGCGATCGTCCGGATGCTTGGATAGGCCCAGCCGGTGCCGAAGTCGGCGAAGAGGCCGATGACGAGGTAGACCTTGATCGCCGAGCCGCCGAGCGACCGGAAGGCCTCGGAGCGGAGCAGGTCGTGTTCGACTCGGAAGAAGAACCAGTCCATGGCCTTCGGTCGCCCTTCCTGGGGCCGCGGCGGTTGATCGGTCGGGGGGGGGGAGAGGCGGGACGTCCCGGCTCAGAGGGAGGCGACCTCCGGCTCCGGCGGGTCCGGGACGTAATACGTCTTCACCTTGCCGCGTTCTCGGGTGGTGGAGACGACCAGGCCGAGCTTCTCGAGCCGGGCCAGGCTGTCGATCACCGTCGGGCACGACAGCGCCGTGCGGTCCATCAACTGGCTGAGGCTCATCGTCACGCTGCGGTCGGGCCGACCGCCGCAGGCGGCGACCATGACCAGGTAGACCTTGATCGCCTCTCCTTTAATCCGCGCCAGGTAGCCGCGGTCGAAGAGGACGCTCCTGAGCCATTGCGTCTGCGTTGACATGGCGACGGGCACGTCCGGACCCCTCCCTGGAGCCTTCGCGTCGGCGAGCCGGCGTCGGCCGGCCCCTCGACTGGGGGCGATCCCTCGCCCCCGCCTCCCGGGGCACCTCGCGCCCGCCCGCCAGTCCCTGCCGGCGTCGCCGAGCCGCTGATGCTCCCGGGCCCTGTCCAACCGCGGCGAACTCCCTCCGGGAAACCACCGCTCCTCCCCTTGTATCGGACGATCCGGGGGCCGGTCGTCGGCCCTTCGCTGATTTTCCGGACCGGGGTGTTGACCCGAGGGCAATCTCCGGTAAGATGACTCTCGCCGCTGGTGAGACCCACCTGACGCGGGCCGCCCGACGAGGCGGCCCGTTCTCACCTGAGCGAGGCACCTACGCCGCAGTTCGGACGCATCCCGACGTTTGCTCCGTGCAACGAGCCGGGCGGCCCAACGCGACGTTCGCACGCTCCCGCCCGGGGACGGCCCGTCGGAGACGACGGGGCGGATCACGCCAGGCGGGGGCAACCCGGTGGCTCGCCGTCGCATCGGCGGTGTCT
>NZ_RYZH01000048.1 GCF_003977685.1 Tautonia sociabilis
CCGGAGACGATCCCTGCGGCTTCCCGGCCCGGGGAGCCAAGTGTATTGTCGGATACCGGGATCGTTTATCGGACGATCGCGCCGAATAGCTCCAGAAGAACCACGCCAGTTACCGTCAAACTTAACAGGCACCACCGCAGCTCGGCAACGCTCAAGAACGAGCCGCCCGGGGCCGACGAACGTCGGCTCCCATCGTCACGGAAGGCCGACCCGATGGCCAAGAAGAACGCCGACCGCACGCCGACCGCGAGCAAGCCGAAGGCCGACCTGCTCCCGAAGGGCTACGAGACCTTCCTGGGCGAACTCAAGGAGCGCATCCGCACAGCACAGCTCCGCGCCGCCGTCGCGGCCAACCGCGAGCTGATCGCGCTCTACTGGCAGATCGGCCGCGGCATCGTCGAGCGGCAGAAAGCCCATCGCTGGGGCAACGCGGTCCTCGACCGCCTGGGCCGAGACCTCCAGGCCGAGTTCCCCGGCGTCAGCGGCTTCTCGCGGACGAACCTCTACCGGATGCGGGCCTTCTACCTGGCCTACAAGGACACCCCCGAAATCGTCCCACAGCCTGTGGGACGATTGGCCGAGGGCGGGCCCCCCGAGGCCGTGGCCGCGGTCCCCTGGGGGCACAACGTCGTGCTCCTCGAGCAGGCCAAGGACCCGGACGAACGGCTCTGGTACGCCCGCAAGGCCGTCGAGAACGGCTGGAGCCGCAGCGTCCTCGTCCACTGGATCGAGAGCGGCCTCTACGAGCGTCAGGGCCGGGCGAGCACCAACTTCGAGCGGACGCTGCCCAAGGCCCAGTCCGACCTCGCCCGCGAGACGCTCAAGGACCCGTACAAGTTCGAGTTCCTCACCCTCGCCGAGGAGGCCGAGGAGAAGGCCGTCGAGGAGGGCCTCCTGGCCCACATCCGGCAGTTCCTCATCGAGCTCGGGGCCGGGTTCGCCTTCGTCGGCCAGCAGGTCCACCTCGAAATCGGCGACGAGGACTTCTACATCGACCTGCTCTTCTACCACCTGAGGCTCCGCTGCTACGTCGTCATCGAGCTGAAGACGACCAAGTTCAAGCCCGAGTACGCGGGCAAGATGAACTTCTACCTCTCGGCCGCCGACGACCTGCTCCGCCACCCCGACGACGCTCCCTCCATCGGCATCATCCTCTGCAAGGCCAAGGACGAGGTCGTCGCCGAGTACGCCCTGCGCGACCTGTCCAAGCCCGTCGGCGTCTCCAGCTACGTCACGAAACTCGTCGAGTCGCTCCCCCCCGCCCTCCGGGGCTCGCTCCCCTCCCCCGAGCAGTGGGAGCGGGAACTCACGGGCGCGAGGCGCAAGCCCAGGAAGGGAGGCCGAGGATCATGACCGACGAGCGAACCCCCGCGACCATCGAACCGGCGGCCGCCGCCATCGTCCCGGCCGTCGTCGCCCGGTTCGGCGAGAACGCCGCCGAGCGATTCTTCACCTTCTTCACCGACAACATCAGGAATCCGAACACCCGGGCCGCCTACTACCGCAACGCCCAGCGGTTCTTCGCCTACTGCGGCGACCGCGGCCTGGAGCTTCGGGACATCAAGAGCTACCACGTCTCGGCCTACGTCGAGGAACTCGCCCAGACGATGGCTGCGCCCTCGGTCAAGCAGCACCTCGCCGCCATCCGCATGCTCTACGACTGGCTCATCGTCGGCCAGGTCGTCGAGATCAACCCGGCCCAGGCCGTCCGCGGGCCCAGGCACGTCGTCAAGAAGGGCAAGACGCCCGTCCTCACCGAGGACGAGGCCCGCGACCTGCTCAAGAGCATCGACGGCACCGACCCGGTCAGCCTCCGCGACCGGGCCCTCATCGCCGTCTGCCTCTATTCCTTCGCCCGAATCGAGGCCGCCCTCGGCATGGACGTCGCCGACTACTACCCCCAGGGCAAGCGCTGGTGGTTCCGCCTCAAGGAGAAGGGCGGCAAGCACCACGACATGCCCGCCCACCACAAGGCCGAGGAGTTCGTCGACGCCTACATCCAGGCCGCTGGGCTCAAGGACCAGAAGAAGACGCCCCTGTTCCGCACGGCGATCGGCAAGACCAGGACGCTCGGCGACCGCCGGATGAGCCGCCATGCCGCCCTGAAGATGGTCCAGCGCCGGGCCCGGAAGGCGGGGATCGCCACGGCGATCTGCTGCCACAGCTTCCGGGCCACGGGCATCACCAATTACCTGGAGCACGACGGCACGCTGGAGAAGGCCCAGCAGATGGCCGCCCACGAGTCGCCGAAGACCACCAAGCTCTACGACCGCACGGCGGATCAAATTACGCTCGACGAGGTGGAACGAATTTCAATTTAACATTCATTACAAGTTTATTAGAACTTTTGAGCAATTTCTTATTGCATGCGCGATTGCGTGACACAACTGGGTAGCGACAGGGTTTGCTGGTGATATACTGAGACTAGGTAAGGCTCGGCCGACCGACGACGCGGGTAGCGAGGAGGCAATGGGGCACAGCGAATGTGTCACAAACCATGATGGATTCAGCGTTTACAAAATCTGCACGCGACGGCAATAGGTCCTGCCGAATCCCGAAGCCGGGCGACGAAGCGTGGATTACTTCTCCGAAAAGCAACGGGGTCCATGGCCGTCATCGAACGGGTTGAATGGAGTGCTCTTGATCGCCAAGTCGAAACCCAGCAGCGCAACCGCGAGACATTTTCCCCGGTCGTCTCGCTGTTCCGCTGGTGGGCACGGCGTCCGCATGCCGTCGCCGGCTCGCTCCTCGATGCCGCCATCGAAGCGTTTGGTGACGACTCCTTCGTGGTCTCCGACCCGTTTAGCGGGGGCGGTACGGTTGCCTTTGAGGCGGCGAGACGGGGGTTGAAGGTCTATGCCCAAGACCTGTACCCGTGGCCTTCCCTCGGCCTAGCAACCTGCCTCAACCGGGCTGATCTTCACGAATTCCACTCCGCCAAGGCCGACCTGATTGAACGTCTCGACCCCCTCCGCAAAATGTATCGACGATGCGGCATGGCTTCATCTGCCGAAATCACCCACGTCATCCGGGTACGGACGGCGCCGTGCCTCCATTGCCGGTCAAACATGTATATCTTCCGCGACCCCCTCATCTCGGTCGCGTCGCGGCGCGCCGGAGAAGCCTGGGCATTCTACGGTTGCTCGGCCTGTGGCGCGGCAAGTCGCCGACACCGGGCAGTCGAGACGTTCTCCTGCGGGTCCTGCCAGACTCGCTGGCGAGCGCACGGCCCGAAGGTCTACTCTCAGAATCCGCAGGTCCAATGTCCTCATTGTCGGAGAGACTGTCTCCTCGCGGAACTCTTGGCAGCGGAGCCCCGCTGGCACCCTGTGCTCGTCCTCGAGCGGAACGTCCTCGGCGGCAGAAACACTCACCAGCTACGCGCTGTGGAGAGAGGAGATCCTGTCGCCGACCGGCCGCCCGACCGATTCATCAAGAAGCTTCTCTGCTCACCGATTCCTGAAGGCTTAGAAACCGGACACCTGCTTCGAGGAGGCTTTCGGCGCTGGTCCGACCTCTATACGAAGCGCCAGATCCACGTGATTCGAACAGCCCTCGAAGAGGTGAATCGTCTCGACGTCTCTGAGCCAGTGAAGACGAGGTTACGCTTGTCCGTCCTCGGGGCTTGTGAGATGCCCGGCTATCTCTGTCGGTGGGAGAGGCACCACCCAAAGGCTTTTGAGGCGATCGCCAACCACCACTATTCCCGTTCGACTGTGGTGGTCGAGACGAACCTCCTCTCGCCCACCGGCCGAGGAACTATCCCAAGACGTCTGGAAGCCGCGGAGCGCGGACTCCAGTGGATGGGCGCGGACGGACTGCCATCTACCGTCAAGCACGCATACGCTGGCGGTAGGCGAAGGCGCCTCTCTGTAGGGGCGATTGTTGTGACGGGGAGCAGCGAACGCCAAATCCTAAAGGACGGCGTAGCTCGCCTCGTACTCACGGATCCGCCCTACCACGACGATCTACAGTACGGCGAACTCGCCCGCCTATTCCACGCGTGGATGGTTGATGCGTTCGGCATCCCCCTTCCGAGCGAATCCCGCGAGGCCGTGCCGAACAGCCGACGCGGCACCGATGTCATCGACTACGAGCGGCTTGTTGCAGCCTGTCTTGCCGAGAGCCGGCGGGTCCTTGCACCCGACGGACGGCTGATCCTCACGTATCACAACAAGGACATGAAGGCCTGGCGGGCGCTCGGCAATGCCATCCGCACCGCCGGATTTCGCATCGTCGGCCTTGCAACCGTCTCCGCCGAGAACTCGGCCGACCATTGCAAACGAGGAAAAGAGGCTTTCCTCTGCGACCTTGTCATCGAGTGCATACCACGCCGCCGCGGCCGACCCAGAGAGCCGCGCTTTGCCATCTGTGGCAATCTTGATTCCCCCGAACGTCGCAACCTGATCGCGGTCGGCCGGGCCCTCGCTGAGCGGGTGAACCAGCGGCAAGCCGTCGACATGACGGAGCGCTATGCGAGCTACCTCCGAATTCTGGGAGAAGACCGTTTGCTGATCCGCTGAGAGCCGCACCAGGAGGGCGTCATGACCTGGCTGGATACGTTCAGGGAGGTGGATCGAGAACAGGTAACCCTCGCCTCCGTTCTGCTCAAAGACCGCATCCCCCTCTCGAGGAAGGGGTCGAGACTCGCCAGTTCCCTGGTCGAAAGGGCGAGCGGAGTGCTGGCCTCGCGTCTCCCCGTCCGGTTGAAGCCCGGTGAAAAGCGCCGCCTCATTTTCTTGCTTCCCAACGCTACCCAGAGTTTGGGACGTCATCTCGCGGTCAGCCTACTGCTCGCCGACTTCGTCCATCGACAGGGTTGCGGTATTCCCCCCGAAGAGAAGGGCCGGCTCATCCCCGGCGACCTTCTCCTCGTCACTCAGCATATCCGTGAATGCGTCGGACTCCTCCGTGAAGTAGCGATTCGCTACGGTACCGAGTCCCTGCCCCTCACAAAGTTCTGGCCCATCGAGGTTCTGTCCCAATATTCGCCTCCTGTCGATGACAAGCCGCGAGTTTTCGTCGCAAACCCTGGGTGGGCGGCGGCGATGGAGGTACGCCGTCGGTTCGGTACGGTTGTCATCGATGTCTCACATCCCCGAACGGGCGGTCATATCGACACGCTACTCAAGCACCCCAGTATCAAATCAAGTCCTGCACAAATATTTATATTTCCTCCGTGTGAGCAGGCTCGCCTGAACCGGCTCAATGAGCGAGGACGCGAATCTTATCTCGCATGGGCTTGGGATCCCGCCGCCGTCGACGCCTTGGAACAGATCGTCGAGCCCGCGCGGTCGAAACCCATCGAGAGTCCCTCGGAGCGGCTTTTATGGCTCACCGACGACGACGAAACGGATGAAATCCTCGCCGGACTTCACGAGTTACTCGTCGGTGCCATGCGTGCCGGAGGCGGTCGGCTCCCTGCACCGCTGCTCGAAGCCTGGTCGGTGTACCACCGGTTTCGGCAGCTCGCTGTACCCCTTCTTCATCTCGAGGAAGCGCGACGGAAGGCCTATAGAACGGTGACCCTCAAGGAGCGTATCGCCGGGCTTGAAGAGAGCTCGCCGAGCGCAAATGGCCCACTAGGCTCCTACCTCGACGCACGCTGGCCCCAGATCATCCGCACGCTCGGGAAACTCTACGACCTCTTCATCGAACAAAAAGAGCCGGCGAAATTCTACACGCTCGCTTGTGTCCTCCAGGAAGAGCTCGAGCGTGAGCGTTCGAGCGGCGAGGACCAGCCGATCCGCATCGTTGCGCCCACGGCCCACGAGGGCAGCATGCTCGCCGCCCTGCTAGGAGACCTAGTCGACGGCTGGGCTGACGCGCTCCAGGCCGGCCGAGCCGTGATTTCTACGGTCAGGGAAGAGCCCCGCCTCGTCGCCGAGGGAAACTGTTGTCCGAGCATACTTCTCGGCTTTCGCACGAGCGACACGCGTTATCTCGACGTCTATCCCAGAATCCCGATTCATGTGGTCGCCTACCCCTTCGAGGCAGAAGTCGACGAGGCTATCCAGGCAAGGGTTCATACGACGATCGAGCGCCTCCAAGAGAATGGGCCTCGTACGACCGTACTCCGGTCACTACGGCTCCCTGTTACTGACGGCAAGCATACCGGACACGCAGGCGTCAAAGGGGCAGACGGGACTTCCCCCCGGAGCGAGCGTCCCCTGGTCTCCAGGCGCGTCGAGACCCGGACCGTCAAGACTCTCAAGCGAAGGTTTCAGGCCGACGATGCCGTGGAGCCCCTGGATATCGAAAAGCTGGCTGGCATGACGTGGTCGGACGAGATCGTCCTCGGCTCCGCAGGCGACGACGAGGCCGGCGACGGGTCCGGGCCGCGCGGGCCGATTGAATTCGTCGAAATCTTAGACGCGTCCGGCGAACGGTTCCGCTACCCCGCCGCTCGACTGGTCGACGTTTATCATCCGGCGACCGAGATCAAGGAACGGATCCCAGCCGCTCATCTCAAGCCAGGAATGCTCATGGTCGCCCTAGTTGACGACTATTATGACAACGTGTTCGAGCGTCTCCTTGACGCGATTCGGGAGGATCGCGATATCCGTGCCTCGATGGCGCTCGACCTTTGGCAGTGTGCGAAACAGGCGGCGCTTTCGAAGTACAGGGGCAATCGTCGGCGCCTCTTCGAAGCGCTCGCGTCGGCCGGTCTCGGTGTAAAATACGAGGCCGTCGTTGGTTGGTTCAACGGCGGGGAGGACGAGATCATCGCCCCCCTTGATGAATCCGATTTCCACCTGCTTGCTAAGGCAAGCGGCCTCTATTCCGACCCGGACCTGATGCGAGCGACGTTCGCCTGTATCCGCTCGGAACGAGTCCTGAGGCGCCGGTGCGGTCGACTCTTGGGTCGACTCTTGTCCCAGATCGCGGCCGGCCAGCATTACGAGGCGGCAATACGGAGCGCGAAGGCAATCGGAACCCCGCTCGAGCAACTCGCTGCTGCCGTGAGCGTTCGCGAGGTGATCTCGGTCCAGCGTATCGGAACACTCCTCTCCATGCACTGATCATGGCATTGACGACAACTGCAAGCCAGCCAGATGACGGAGGTCACGTGAGCGCTAGAGCAGCCAGCCAAAGCCGGTCGCCGTTCACTTACCGCGACGAGCACGCCCTCGTGACGTACCTCGTCAACGACCTCGAGCGAAAGCTCGCGGGGCGGCACGAGCCGCGCTTCCTCCGCATCGTCCCGAGCGACCACTGCCATCTAGGGGTGCTCGGTCCCCGGGACCCGAATGTGGTCCAACCCGACGCACTCGACCCAGCCGACGAGGACGAGGCGGCGAATGAAGTACCCCAGGCAGGCACTCGCCCTGCGGCGAGCGGGCCCGCCGATCCGCAGGCTTTGGTAGCCGAGGACGATGAGGAGACAGCGGAAACCGGTGTCGGCGAGGCCGAACAGATCGCGGCTGAGCAGCGGAGCTCAAACCGCGACTCGACGCGAAGGCCCCCGTCGTCGCTGGGTTTCGAGCTGGTCGCCACGCCCGACCCGGAAGGGAGAGACATCGAACTGACCGTCGATGTCTCATTCTGCGTCTATACACAGCACTTTCCCACTTTCGAAGAGCAACGCGAGGAGATTGGACGCAGCGCCAACGCCCAAGCTGCTGCGCCGCAGGCTGGATCCCAGGCCGCGACTCAGCGTGCCATGGTCTCCCTCATCGAAGCGTTCATCCGACGAAATGTGCCGGTTCCTCCGATCACAATCCGGATCGACCCCTCACGCGGCCACCAACGCTTCAACGACGGCGGTCTTGTCCAGCAGGCGCTCGACTCGGTCCTCAGCGACGCCACCTCCGATCCGAGCATTTGGAGGGAAATCCACGGGAATGCCACCATACCCGTTCAGGCGCTACAGACGGACGAAACGTACCAGCGCCATCTGCAAGCGATCGCGACGGGACCGGTGCTACGACCTCCCCTCCGGGCCAGGCTCGACGTTCGGGTCCATCCGCACCGAGACGGCTCCGTCAGGATCCAGTGCTACCTCTGTAACGATACCCCGCGAGATCCCATCCAACGTTTCCGCGACCAGCATAATATCCTCGGCGACTGCCACGTCACGGGCACTCTGGTCCGCGGCGAACTCGCTCCGATTGAACTCCTCCCTGTCCCTCGGGACTACCAATTCGACCTCAACGTGTGGGCGGTGGGCCACGGCACAAGCGTAGTTGTATCAGATGACCACCACTCGATCCGCACCGAAGCTCTTGCCCGATTCGAGCAACAGCGCAGGACGACAAGCCAACAGCCGACCGCACGGTTCGACGACCTGATCCGTGATCCGCTCGGGTCGCTCGAGACCATACGGATTGCGATGGAGCGCTACGGCGACGATTGGCAGGCTCGAATCATCGACCAGAACGCCCTTGGGCTAAGGCCCGACGCGCTCGAGCAATGCAAGAACGACCTCCAAGCCTTCCGCGACGAGGAGGCCCGCTTCGCCTCGGGGATCGCGGCCATAGCCCAGGACGAGCGGCTTCATCGTGCGTTTGTAGGGATGAACCGCGTCTTCCAGCGGACAACTGCCGGTCGATACGAGAGCTGGCATCTCTTCCAGATCGTCTTCATCGTCACCCAACTGCCGTCGCTGGCCATCCGCGAGGGGATCACCGCGGGAGAGTGGCCCCAACGCACTCCACGCGATTGGTCGGATGCCCTGGACTGGGCTGACGTGCTCTGGTTCCCGACCGGCGGAGGGAAGACAGAGGCCTACCTTGGCCTCATCAGCTGCGCATCGCTTTACGATCGACTTCGCGGGAAGCGATTCGGCGTCACAGCGTGGCTCCGCTTTCCCCTCCGCATGCTGAGCGTCCAGCAGCTCCAGCGCGCGGCAAAGGTCGTCTGGGAGACAGAGCAGGAGCGGCGACAGTTGCTCGGCGAAGCGGCCGAGAGCTCGGACCAGATTAGCCTTGGCTACTTCGTCGGCAAGACGAGCACGCCGAACCAGCTTCGGGGGCCCGACGTCGGGGAGTGGACCTTCGAGCGGCTCGAGTCCGAGGCTCCGCTCCGAGACAAGCTCCTCCTCGTGAGCGACTGCCCCGCTTGTCGGGGCCAGGGCTCGGTCCGAATTCAGCCCGACCGTGCAAAGCAGCGCATCCGCCACGTTTGCGGCGCCTGCCGCACCGAGCTTCCTATCTACGTCTCAGATGAGGAAGTCTATCGATTCCTCCCGACGGTGATCATCGGCACGATCGACAAGATGGCCACCATCGCCTACCAGCCCAAGCTCTCTATGCTCTGGGGTGGTGCCGCCTGGCGTTGCCAGCAAGACCCGGAGCACGGCTACGGGCTCGGCGACTGGTGTGTGGATAATTGTCAGCTCAATCCAAGGTCCGGCTCGCCTCCACGCCGTCGCACCGCGATACAACATCACGATCCAACGCCGAGCTTTCACATCCAAGATGAGCTCCACCTTCTGCAGCAGGAGCTCGGCGCGTTCGCGGGCCACTATGAGACCCTCGTGCGCTCCTGCGAACGGGCTGTCGGGGGCCTCCCTCCAAAAACCGTCGCTGCAACGGCCACGGTCGAGGGCTTCGAGCACCAGATCCGCCAGATCTACGGGGTCCCCCACGCCCGTCGCTTCCCTACCCGAGGCTATGATCTCTTCGAGACGTTCTATACGACGGCGGACCGGGATCAGGATGAGACCACGCAGCCGGTCAAGACCGCCCGGCTCTACGTGGCATTTCGCCCGCCCCACCTTCACGCGGCCGACGCAGCGGCGCTCTGCGTCCGTTTACTACACGAGGAGCTCATCAGGCTGTACGACCGCCCCTACGAAGCGGCCGCCTGGCTCCCCACCGCACGAACCGAGGAGGAAGTCAGACACCTTCTCCATTTCTACACGACGACCCTCACCTACGTCGGCACCAAGGCGCGGGGCATCCGGATCAGGCAGACGCTCGATCGGGAGTCGAGTCGCCTCCGGCCGGGGAATGCCCGAGACCTGAGCACGGAATTCCTCTCGGGCGATTCCAGCCTCGCGACTATCGCGGACGCGGTTCGCCGGATCGAGGCGCCCCCGCTCGATTGGGCCGAGGACGGTCACCTCGACGCGACGGTTGCGACAAACGTCATCAGCCATGGAGTGGACATCGAACGCTTCAATCTGATGGTTATGGACAGCATCCCCGAGGAGACCGCCGACTACATCCAAGCTTCCAGCCGCAGCGGACGGCGTCACGTGGGGCTCGTCCTAGCGGTCCTCGCGTCCTACTCCCTCCGCGCGTCGAGTATCTATCACAGGTTCACTGAATATCATCGCCACCTCGAACGGCTCGTCTCGCCCGTATCTGTCAATCGGTTCGCAAAGTTCGCCGCGAACCGGACGATACCCGGGGTCTTCATCGGCATCCTCCTCGGGCGGTACGGCGCCCGCGAGCATACACCGCAATTCACCAAGCGCTCCATTGCTGCCGAGCTTCTCAACCCTAATGCTCCGTCCAGGTTGCGGACCCGGATCGACCAGGCCACGCTGAATCAGGACGTCCGAGAAGCCTACGCACTCGGCGAGGGCATCTACCCGGACGGTCTCGAGCTCGCCATGAGCCAAGTGCTCGCCGAGCACGTCGACCGTTTCCTGTATTGGATCCGCGGGAGCCAGCGGGACAGGGTGGTCGATGTCATCCAGCCCAAGGCGATGACGAGCCTGCGCGACGTCGACGTTGGCGTCAAGTTCCGCCCGGAGGAGGAGGCCAACTGGTACGAACTCCAATGGTTTAATTCCCAATCATAATTCGGCTGCAGATAGCCTCTGTGCTACGGAGATCACTATGGCATTCAGTCGCGGCCAGACCCAAGTCCTCTACCAGTTCCTCCCAGGTGCGATCTTCGAGCACGACCAGTACGGGTTCTGCCAGGTAACGAGCGTCGAGTTCCGCGAGACACGCGTCAACGAGGAGGCTCTCTTTAATGCCGTCGCTGACCTGCTCGCGCAGTGGCCGAGCGACCAGTCTCGGCCCGGATTCGCCGACCCAAGGCATCGGCCGAATCGGCGCTATTATGTCGCAGGCACGCCGACTTCCGTCCGGTTCAGGCCCTACCCGACCCTGCTCGAATGTCGTGTGTGCGGCCGGGTATTTCGGCTGCGCGACCTGGTCCGCCGCCCGAATGCGCAGCCCCGCCGCTGTCCGCAATGCATGGGTCCGCTCACCCAGCTTCGCTACGTCCAGGCGCACAACTGCGGAAGACTCGAGGAGATCTACTACCCGGCGACCGCGTGCCGAAGGCACGGGAGCGCCTTTCTAACCTTCCACGACACTGGACGTGTCCGATCGGCCCGGTGGCGATGCGGCCTTTGCGGGAACGCCGAGGTGGCGCGTCTGAGAATGACGCCCTGCACCTGCCCCTATTCGAGATCACTTCCCCAGGGCCCGGGCTCACAGTACGAACGCGGCCTGAAAACGCTCGCACTCACCGACAGTGCGTTGTACCTCCCCCACATCGTCCCTTTCATCAGTTTCGACGAAGATCAGGAGCGGGGCCTTACCGGCGACCCAGAGCATCTCTGCCTCGTACTTGCAAGGACGTGGGGATTACTCGACCGAGCCCTCCCCGAGGTGATCAGAGAGCGTGCGACCCGGCGTGAACGAGGCCCCGCCGCCGCCCAGAACGATGCCATGACGGAGAGCCTAGTCCAGGCCCTCGAGCAAGTCGACCCCAACCATCCTACGGTTAAGCAGTGGCGAAGACAGCAGGCGGAGCAGGCGAACCCTCTCGACGACACCGCGATCGGCCGCGTTCGTTCCCTTCTCGGGTCCGCAGCCCCCGCCGCCGATGCAGCCACACCGCGTCAGCTCTTCGAGCACATTGCGGTCCTCGACACGCTCGAGACCTCCTCCGTTGCCAATGTCCACGATTGGCTCACCGAGCTCGGCGACCGCGATGGAGCGGAACGGATCGACCAGGCAGCTCAGTCCGCACGAGAGAACCTCGGAATCGGCGACCTCAAAATCATCGGCAACTTCCCGATCGCCCTCTGTGCGGTCGGCTACACGCGCATCACGCGAGACCCAAATAGAAGCATTCTTGTTCCTTTTGAGTCGAGCGACCCCCAGGGCAGGATGCCCCTCTATGTCGTCTCTGCCGAGACCGAAGGAATCTACCTACAACTGGACCCGGTCCGCGTCGTCGCATGGCTCGTCGAGAATCACTGGTCCCAAGGGCCGGCTCCGGCCGCCAGGGAGGAGGCGTGGGCGTGGCTCTACCGAAACGTCCTCGGCCTGTCCCAGAATCGATGGGATGCCAATTACTACGACCCGATGACGGTCGCCGTCCGGACCCTGCTCCACACCATCAGCCATGTCCTCCTCAGGCATGTCGAATGGAGCGGCTTCAGCCAGAACAGCGTCGGCGAATACCTGCTCCCGGGGGCGCTCGCCTGCGTCCTTTACGCGAACCGCTATGCCGAGACGAAGATCGGAGGACTCATCACCCTTTTCGAGCAGCGGCTCGGCATCTGGCTCGACGACTCAGCCCAGAGCGGACGCGATTGCATCTACGATCCGTTCTGCACGGATGAAGGAGCGACCTGCGTCGGATGCTTGCACCGCGAGTACAACTGCCCGCAATTCAATCGCGAACTCTCCCGCGCCGTCCTCTACGGCGGCCCGACACCGCCACCTGAGCTGGGGAGCGACCTTGGCATTCCGCTTATCCAGCGCGGCTTCTGGGAGAATGTCCGACCCTCGGCTCTAGCCGCATCGCAGTCCGCGGCGCAACGCTGAAATTCCGTCCAATGGAAGGAAACTCACGTACTGCAGTGCTCAGGGCTCGGCTCGGATGTGACCCAGAGCTTGTCGCCCGACTCGCAGCTCCTCTTTGGGCGAGGGTCGGTCGGACAGTAGGGGTGGCGGACCTCTCCTGGGTACGACCACTCGCGGGCGAGGAAGGCCCGGAAATCCTCTGGAGAGCCCTCGAGGAGGCTGGAGGCGTCTCGGGTGTTGAGTCGCGTCTCCGCGCGGATGGTGTTGCCAAACTCTGCTCTTCCCTCGTGCTGTCCGATGTCTCGACATCGGGTTCGGAGACAGTCGAGGAACGAGCATGCAGGATTGTCTGGACGCTCCCAATCGCCCACGTGGCACACGCGAGACGCGGTTCGAGCTACCGGGATGCGATCATCGAACTAATAAACTATTCTAATAAATTATTGTTCATTATTTCCCCATTCGTTGATTCCTCAGGTATGGCCGCGATACTGACACCGCTCCTGAGCGCCATGCTTCGAGGCGTGCAAGTAACGCTTGTCACCCACGACGCTATTAACCTCGCTAGCTTTACAAGCAGGGCCATCGAGGAACTACGGCGCGAGGCCGAGCGTGTAGGAGGGAATCTCGCCGTCTATTCTGCGGAGGCCGGCACTGGCCGAGACAGGCAAACGCACCCGCTCCTGCACGCGAAGATCGTGGCCTCCGATGGTAAGAAAGTTCTCATCGGCTCGGCAAACCTCACTTCGCACGCGCTCGCGTCGAACTTCGAAGCCGGAGTCCTTCTCGGCGTCGAGTCGGCGGAGGACGTCCTACATACTATGGACGATTTGCTAAAATCTCACTTCGTATATCTCGTATTTAGTACTGCAAATTAATTATAAAATTGCCATATTCATATCATGAAAATACTCTCATGATTTAGGTATATATTTTTTACAGGTCCCTGACCTCCCACAGCATCCGGGCGTGCCCCCCCAGATCGACGGACTCCAGGCCGAGGCCAAAGTCCGCGTCTCTGAAAAAACCACGGTTTCCGACGATGAGACGGGCGACGACGCAATGCCGGGGAACGGGCAGAAGACCCTCTGCAGGAGCGGGACGATTCCCCACCAGAAGTGGTCGAACTTCTACTTCAAAGTGCTCACCAGGCTGGCGTCCTCCCAAGGACTCTCGCTTGAGGTGAAGACCACGGCCCGACCGACGGGGAGCATGCCAAGTCCAAGGCGGAAGAGGTGAAGACCGCCCTGAGGGAGCTGGGCCTCGATGAAGACGTGACTATCTCGTAGCCATCGGCTCAAACGGCCGATAGATCCGCCGCTTCAGCCAGATGCACGACGACGGCACCGGCTCCAGGCCCGCCGCCTTCCGCACCCGATTCACCCCGTGCAGAATGCTGTACTGCTGCCGCCGGATCGGGGCATACGGCTCGAACGGGAAGCTCAACGTCGCGTACCTGGTCGTCGACGAGGTCGGCTTCGAGCCGATGGTCCGCGAGGATGCGAGCCTGTTCTTCCGGCTGGTGAGCTACCGGTACTGCTGGGGAGCACGGCGATCTCGACGAACAAGAGCGTCAAGGACTGGCCGGGGATCTTCGCCGGGGACGAGGCGTTGGCGGCGGGGATCCTGGATCGCCTGCTGCACCGGAGCGTGGTGTTGAACATCCGGGGCCGGAGCTACCGGCTCCAGGACCTGGAGAGGCTGCTGAAGTGACCGGGCCGCCGATGGCGGCCCTGGTCGGCCCCCGAGGGGGCCGCTGTTGAAGAGTCGTTGCCCGGCCGGCCTCGTAACACTTCGTGTCACTTAACCTCGTAAAGGTTGGTGTCACTTGACAAACGTGCCCTTGTCTTGATCACTCAGCGGGCCGCATTGGCCTACAACCAGTCGAGAGCGAAGCCATCGCCTGTCCTGTAGAAGACAAAGTAAAGATTGTCGCCCCAATTCTCCGGAGGGTAAGGCTCGCCTGGGTCGGGATTCCGGAACCGCACCCACCCCGTCTTCGCCACCCACGTCTGATTCCGATCATTCCAGACGAAGGCCTTGATCTCGTAGACTTTCGGGTTCGGAAGCGTGAGATCGGTAATCCGAGGCGAGAACTGGCCGGGGAACACGGGCCCGGTGATGCCGATGAGTGTCCCATCGCCCCGGCGAACCTTGAACCGCGTGATCCGATTCGTCTCGTTCCATATATAGACCTTGTCGCTGTATCGCTCTTTCAGTTCGCGCGACGTATTGACGAGGGTTTCCCAGACGCTGTCTCCACGCGCAATTCCAGGCCCTGCCAGGGCGAGAAGAACGGCCGCGATGCAGAACCTTCGCATTGATTTTCTCCCGCCTCGGTTGAGGGAAAAGGTCGGCTCGTCATCGGCTCCGATAGCACGATTCCCGGCCACAACCGACCACGCCGGCCGGTGTGGCCTCAGAGCATCAATGGGTTGAACGCCCAATAGATCCTGCGACAATGACCGCAATTCCCCCTAAAAAATTTCCCCCGGATCCGGAACGATGGTGTTCCAACATCGCGAATTGGAGCCGGAAGACCCCGCACTTGAGGAAGAGCCCGACCTTATCGTCGCAGTCTATGAAGACTTGCGACGGGCCGCGCGTCGTCTCGTCCGGGAGGAATCACCTTCGGATGCGCCCCAGCCTACATCCCTCGTCAACGAGGCGGCGGCTCGCCTGCTCGGCGACCCAGCCGTCAGGGGACACACCGATCGGCGCTATGTCTTCGCCGCCGCCGTCCGGACCATTCAGCGGATTCTCGTGGAGCGGGCCCGTGCGAGGAACCGGCTCAAGCGTGGTGGCGGGTGGACTCGGCTGCCCCTCGACGCCATCCTCGACTACTTCGAGGAGCAACGCATCGACGTCTTGGAGCTCCACGACGCCATCGAACGCCTTTCGGCATGGGACGAGCGGCAGGCCGAGACGATCAGGATGCGTTATTTCATGAGGATGACAGTCGATGAGATCGCCAGGTACCACGGGCTCTCCACCTCCACCGTCGAGAGCGACCTCGCGCTGGCCCGCGGCTGGCTGAGGCGTGAACTCTCCGGGGCGAACGGGGGCATCCGTCCCGTTGGAGGGAACCTGCATGACGGGTGATCCGACATCGATGACCCCCGAGCGATGGCAGGAGATCCGCAACGCGTTCGCCCGCATCCGGGCCTCCGACCCGGGGCGACGCCGCGATGGGGTGGCCGCCCTGGCCGCCGACGATCCGGCCCTGGCCGCCGACGTCGAGGCGCTCCTGGCCGAGTCCGAGGCCGCCGAGGCGGAGGGGTTCCTCGGCATCACACCCACTGAGGAAGAAGCCGATGAACCGGGTGACGCCCTCACGCCCGGCGAACGCATCGGCCCCTATGAGATCGAGCGGGTCCTAGGCCGCGGCGGTATGGGGACCGTCTATCTCGCGATGCGGGTCGAGCATTACCGGCAGCACGTCGGCCTCAAGCTCATCCACCCCGAACTGATGAGGGGCAAGCTGCTCCGTCGCTTTCATGCCGAGCGACAAGTGCTTGCCCTGCTCGAACACCCGAACATCGTCCGGCTGCTCGACGGTGGGACCACGGACAGCCAGACGCCTTATCTCGTCATGGAGTATATCGAAGGCGAAAACATCGACGACTACTGCGAGGCCAAACAGCTCCCCGTCAGGGAACGCGTCCGCCTGATCCTTACGGTCGCCCGGGCGGTTGCCTACGCCCACAACCAAGGCATCCTACACCGTGACCTCAAGCCCGCGAACGTGCTCGTGACATCCGACGGGGTCCCCAAGATCACCGACTTCGGCCTGGCGCGTCGGATCCGGCAAGACGATCAATCGACCCTGACCGAACCGGGGGCCATCCTCGGCACGCCGAGCTACATGGCACCCGAGCAGTTCGTCGGCGGACCGGGTAGCAACGAGCAGGCGGTCGATGGCTACGCCCTCGGGGCAATCCTCTACCGCCTGCTCACGGGCCGTGACCCGTTCCAGGCGGAGGCCGTCGTCCAGGCCTATCTCCGCATCACCTCGGAGGAACCAACCCCGATCCGGCGACTCAATCCGGCCGTGCCCCGCGACCTCGAGACGATCGCGATGAAGGCGATGGCCAAGGAACCCTCCGAGCGCTTCGCCTCCGTCGATGCGCTGGTCGAGCAACTCGGCCGCTTCCTCGCGAATCAACCGCTCACGATCCGCCGTCCCTCTCCTATCACCCGGCTCGGCAAGTGGACCATCCGTCACCGCCTGGCGCTGACCGTCTGGGGAGTGACCGTCGTTGTACTGCTCGCCATCCTCTCCGGCATCCTGTTCGCCCACAACCAGCGGATCCGCGAGGCCTATGCCGCCGAGGCCCTAGCGAGGGACCGGGCCGAGACGAACCTGGAAATCCTGAGTGACCTACTCCAGCGTTCCACGCTCGCCGCCGAGTATATGATCGCGGAGGTCCCCCTCGGGTCGGAACGGACCCATGCCCTCCTCGCCGAGTGGCAGGCGTTCTACGAGGAGGTCCTGGACCGGCTGCCCGGCAGCCGCAATGATCCGGAACTCCGCTACCGGGCCGCTCTGGCCAACTACCACCTCGCCCGGTCCTTCAACAGCCGCGATGCGGACCAGAACCGACCACGGACCCTCCAGCACTTCAGCCGTTCGATCGACCTCCTCGAACCCCTCAGCCACGCGCACCCCGAGAACGAGTGGTACCGCTACAACCTCTTCCGAGGCCTCATGCAGCAAGCCGGGGTCCATCTTGCGGCGGGCGACTCCGATCGGGCCGAGCGCGACGCCGAGGCGGCTCTCCAGGCCGTCGAGGCCCTCGCCCGGGACTTCCCCGCCAACCCCGACTGGCGGGATGCCGTGGCATTTCAGCACCGCAGCCTGGCGGAGATCCTGTTCAGGCGAGGGCGGGTCGCGGACGCGGAGGGCCATGCCCGCCGCTCGCTGGAGGTGGCCTCCCAGACCGTCGAGGAGGCACCCGATCGGCCCATGTACCTCTCCAATGTCCGGAAGGCCCTCCACCTACTCGCTCGAATCGCGCATCACCGGGGGCGGCTCGCAGAGGCCGAACAGTTGCTCCTGCGGGCCCTCTCGGTCGGCGAAGAGCTCGTCCGCCACGTCCCCGACGACGTCGCTTATCCCATCGAACGCACGGAGGATCTTCGGGCGTTTGCCCTCCTCCTCTCCGACCTCGGCCGTGATATCGAAGCTGTCCCCCCCCTTGAAGTCGCGCTCAGGACCGCTGAGAAGTACGCGAGGCTGTACCCAGAGAACGATGTCTATCTCGTCAAGCCGATTCAGTTTCGCCTCACCCTGGCCGAGATCTACGAGCGACTCGGACGGACGGAAGACTCCGAGGCACTCTACCGGGAGGCGTTCGCGACGGCCGAAACGCTGCTGAGAGAGCGGCCCGACCTGGCATCCCTCCGCATCCTCCTCGACCGGGCCTATGCCGAGTGCCCGCTCGCCGAATTTCGTGATCCTGAGCGAGCCCGAAGGAGCCTCGGCATCGACTCGGCTGACGAGCAAGGAATCGACCCCGCAGAACCCGCCGAACTTCGATCGGGGAAGACCGGCCACCCATCCATTCCATCGCTGTGACCCCTGGAGGGCATTGCCTTATCTTCCATCTCGTCGACCAGACGAATCGCGAAGAGTCCCTCGACGCTCCTCCTCCGGAGGTTCAAACGGCCGATAGATCCGCCGCTTCAGCCAGATGCACGACAACGGGACCGGTTCAAGGCCCGCGGCCTTCCGCTCCCTGTTCACCCCATGCAGGAGGCTGAACTGCTGCCGCCGGATCGGGGCATAGGGCTCGAACGGGAACCCGTAGAACTCCCGCGCGAGGCCCTCGACGCCCCTCCGAAGAGCCATGTCGAGGAAGTAGGCCTTCAGCGCCTTGAAGGCCTCCTGGTCGATCCGCACGTGCGGATGCCCGCCGCGGAAGCTGACCGAGTAGCCGCCGAACCGAATCGGTGATCTCCGCACGTCCTTGATGACCGGCTCGTCCTCGAAGAAGCGATGCCTCCCGTGGGTGGCGAGCAGCACGAAGAACCGCCGGTAGCGGATGTATTGCAGGTTCGCCTGCCCGGCCCGCTTCCGACGCGCCCGCGTCCATTTCGAGACCGCGATGTCGTAGCGGTCGATGAGCTTCGCATCCACCGCTCGCGGGTCCTTCCGCTCCGGCACCTCGCCCGTCACGTAGAAGTGGTAGCCCCGGCCGACGTAGCAGACGGCCAGTTGCTGGACGAACCCTTCGAGCGTCGTCGCCTCGCAGCGGTACTCCGCCCCCCGGGCACGAGACAGGGGGTCGATTTGTTCTGGGGCACAAATCGACCGAAAAGCCGCACGTCCTTTGACCGAAACCTTTCCTCCTACCAGCATCCGCTGCGCAATCCGAATCCGCGCGAAACCACATTCCTTTATTGTGGTTGCGCATTTACATAGTGGTTGCTTCATCGTGGTAGCGGATCACTCCGCTACCCGAGGAGGAGAACCTTTGCAGGGCCGCGGGTTCTCGTCGCTCGCTACGGCCTGGGACCGCACGTCCGCCAGGACGCCGTCGCATGACGCAAGCTGTCCTTCTCCTCTCCCGAGGATCGGGTCTCGGTTGCATGACTAATGCACGTCGCTCCTTTCGTCGCTGCTCGTGTGCCCGGCACCACCCGTGAGCACGCAGACGCCCTCCCCACTGCCTTGCAGGGACGACGCTGGGCGCGGGACGCCCACTCCTACTCGAAGCCCGCTCCCCCTCTGCCGCGTTTCAAGCACGCGATCGACCGAACCGCGCACCGGGTCGCGACTCCGGCGGCGGCAGAGGTTCCCGGGTTAGACATGGACATCGCGAAGTCAGTCACGTCGGTAGTCGCACGAGGCGACGGCCGCACGGCGTACGTGCCCCGGCCAGGGGGCCGCAGTCACCTCCGAGCGATCAGGCTCGGAGCTTTCGACAAGGAGAATGCGGAAGCCCTCGTCTACCCTCCGCCTTGCGGTTTGTCCCGGTTCGGCTCCGTCTCTGACATCGCTCACTGGCAAGCGGTTCCGTTCCTCCAAGGGAAACGTCGTTGCCGCCTTTGTAGTGGTTGAGCTTTTCGCCGTCGGCTTTTGTCGGCCGATCGCCGGTCGTGGTCACGCGACCGGTTCCGCCTGTCACCAGGCGGAAGCTCCCCACGCCAGACGGGTTGCACGAGCATCGCAGCCCTTGCCCCCCGTGCGGGATTCGCACCCGCTTTGCCCAGGTCGGCCTCTGACGAGGTCTGTCCCCGTCGCCCGCCTTCCGGGCGGATCAACATCGGATAGAACGTGAGGATTACTCTCGGGCCGCAAGGCCGGAGGATTACGCTCACGAGCCTCCGTCGCACCGGGCGAACACCTCTCGATGTACCCGGCGCTACGCGCCAACGGCATCGGCGGGGAGCGACCCCGCGCCCTTATCCGACTGGTGAGGCCGGTTTACCGGGTGCCGTCGGTCACACAATGAGACCGAAAGGACACTGGAGACTAACGTGTGGGGCCTATCCGACTGCCCTACGAAATCGAAATTAAGAGACATGAACCGAATCGAATAGAGATCGAACGATCACCGGGCCGTAAATACGGCGTTCCCTGATGAAAAGGCGATTCACCGGCGTTCTAGGCCCGATCGCAGCAAGTCCGGGATTCCCGGTACGCAGCACCAAGGGGCTCCGGGCTCGGACCACAGGAGCATTCCCCCGGCTTTCCCATCTTGCCCCCGTTCACTCTCGGACGCGCCCCCGCGGCCTGTCGCCCCTCCCCCTCGGCCATTGTACGGCTTCGCCGGAGGGCCTTCGGGCGACGGGCGACAGGCCGCGGGGGCAATCCCGGACGGAGAGCTTCCCCTCGTGACTCCGTCACGCCTCGCGTGGTAATCGTCGCCCAGATCGTTCTTTGCGGTGCTGTACTCATACGAGCAGATGTAACCGAGTGACGCCCTCGGCCGGATGCACCTCGCGTGCACCAGGTCGAGGGCGTCCGATGGTGTCGCTCGAAGGTTTTGAGCGCGCGGACGCCCTCTCCCCGAGACCGACGAGGAGGAGGCAGCACGTGTGTTCCACGCGAGGTTGAACCCGAGAACATTCACGCCACGCTACAACGCAGTCCTCGGACTGGTCGCACGCCGATTCCCGAAGGCCATCCTCCAGACCGTTCAACTCGAAGCGATCGGAGATGGACGCGGGTTTCTCCGTGCCAGCGACTTCGAGGCCTGGGCCGAGGTCGAGGTTCCGCTCGCCGACGTCCTTGAGCCCGGAGTCGTGCAACTCCCCGAGCAGTTCCCGAAGCTGCTGAAAGAGGCGTCCAAAGCCGCCTCGATTCGCGTCGAAGAGGTCCCGGTCGAGACGATCCCGGCCAAGCCGGATCCCAACGCCAGGACCCGGAAGCTCGTGATCGAGACCAGGGCGAGCACTTCGTCGCTCGCCACCTTCGACCCCGAGCAATTCCCGACGCGGCAGGACGAACCGGTCAGGACTCTTGTCGAGATCGCATCATGGCGACTCGTCCGACTCATCCATCGCACCCAGTTCGCGGTCGATGAGGACAGCACGAGGTACGCCCTGGGCGGCATGGCCATCGAAGCCGACGGTGGGCAGCTCCACCTGATCGCGACCGATGGCCGCAGGCTGAGCCACGCGTTTGAGCCCGCCACGGGAGGACTCACTCCCGCGGCCGGGACCGAAGACCGTCCGCTCGCACCGGTCGTGCCACGCAAGGCCCTCCGGGCCCTGGCCGCGGTGCTCGAAGCGATGGCCCCGACGAGCGTCCGCCTCGGCTTCACCGAGGTCGGGAAGCTCATCGCCGAGGCGAAGGGACTCCGCTTCATCGCGAAGCAGATCGAAGGCCGTTTCCCGAGCTGGAAACAGGTCTTCCCCGAGGAACCCTCGGCCACGGCAGCCCGCGTGCTCGACGCGCCGCGGCTCGCCAAGGCCCTCCGCGAGGCCCTGAAACTCACCACGAGGAGCAGCCGGGCCGTGAAGTTCACCCTTCACGGGCACGTCGTCCGGCTCGACGTCGACAACGACGACGCGACCTTCGCAAGCGAGGTCGCCGCGGTCGTCCAGAACGTCTCCGCCGACCGGGAGCAGCCCGCTTCCGTGTCCCTCGACGTCTCGTATCTCGTCAGCTTCCTCGATGCCCTCGGCCGGGCGGAGTTCACGCTCCGGTTCCCGGCGGAGAAGGGCCAGCCCCTGCTCTGCGAAACGCCGGGCAGCGAGGACGGCGTGAGGTTCCTCCTCATGCCCATGGATCGAGACGAGCCGGCCGCTCCCAAGCAGGAGCAGGCCCCGAGCAGCGATCAGGACGAGCCGACGACGGAGGAGGCTCGACAATCGAAGACCGCGTGAACGAGGGCTCGATCATGGCCGGACAGCAGCAGACGCAGCAGCAACGGCGAACGCCCGTCAGGGCGAAGGGCAACGGCCAGAAGGACCGCCCGGTGCGGGTGGTCCGGATCCGCAACATCCGCGGCAACATCTGGGGCAATCGCCTCGATGACGGCCGCATCGTCTACAACGTCACGATCGATCGGATCTGGAAGGAAGACGACCAGACCGACGAGGCCGGGGCGGTCATCAAGGCCGGTCAGTGGCAGCAGTCGCAAAGCTTCGGCAAGGACGACCTGCTCGTGGTGGCCAAGGTCGCCGACCTCTGCCACACCTGGATCTACAAGACCCTCCAGGACCGCGATCAATCGTTCTGAAGCGAGGCATTTCCCGGGAGAAGGATCTCCCCGAGGGTTCGACACGTCGGACCCTCGACCCACCGCGGTCGAGGGCGTCACGCAGATTCCACCGTCGCCTGAATGGCCTCACGGGACCCCTCGGGGGGCCGGTGGAAACGGTTTTCACCGGTTCTTCGGCATCAGCCCGAGGAGGTTCTTGCGAGATGGCCACGCCCGCACAGTTGGCCGCATTCCTGGCATCGCTCCGCGCGAGCGACCGCGTCACGCCGCTGGCCGAGGACGACGACTCCGAGGCCGTCCGGCTCCGGCTCATCAACGCCGAGCCCGGACAGATCATCGCCGTCGACGAGGAGACCTACTGGGAGTTCCTCGAGGTCCTGCCGCCGAGGTGGCAGGCCGGGGGCCAGTTCTGCTTCGCCGAGGGCTCCGAGGCGTTCATCTACTTCTGGCGAACCGGGGAGGAGCACTTCGCGAGGCGGCTCACGGACGAGGAAACCGACACGGTCTGCCGACTGGCCCCCGCCAGCCGCGACCTCTAGCCGGAGGCCTCGCGATGTTCCACAGGAATCGAACGTGGTGCGTCGGGCCGGTCGAGTCGGCCGAGCAGCTCGCCGAGACGCTCACGCAGCACACGTGGACGCTCTGCACGGCGTTCGAGCTGGCCGGGTATCTCTTCCTCAACGATTCGACCTCGGAGGACGGGGCCCAGGAATTCGCCGTCGTGAAACGCATGCCCGACGGCACGTTCCGCCAGGTCGAGAGCATCACCTTCGGATGGTGCTCCGAGTCCCAGGCCCTCGACTACGTCCGGCGATCGATCGCCGGGGAATTCGACGGGGCCGACTACGCCAAGACGGTGAGCCCGCGGCTTGAGACGCCCGAGCAGCACGGCACGTGCCCGCTCTGCGCGTGAAGCCGTGACGGCCCGGGGGACCGCCGCAACCGGATGAGGCCGCAAGAAAGGAGGTTATCGCAGCACCGGCCCCATCCTTCCCTCGCATTCGGCGAGCGCCCGATCCCACCGATCCCGCGTCCACTCGGGCTTCTCGCGTTTGAGCGCGTAGAACGGGTCGCCCCGGAATCCGACCCGAGCCAGGGCCGCTTTCACGGAACGCACGACCAGGGCATCCTCCGAGAGCGTTCGCGGCTCGGTCCGCTCCGGCACGGCGGGCGGGAACAACTTCGGCCCTTGTTTCCTCGGGTCGCCGTAGAAGTGACGCTTGATGCGAGCGTTGGCTGCATCCTCGTCGTCCTGCGTCAGGTAGTGATAGAGCTTGCCCTTCACGAGCCGGACGAACAGCCCGCAGGGATTGCGCGTCCCGATCACCCGGGCATGCTCGGCCGCGGCGACGAAGCGAAGCCGGTCGTGCTCGCTTGTACCGACGAGGCCCTCGCTTCGGGCCTGTCGGTGAAGCTCAAGCAGCCGCTCCGTGTCGCGGAGATCCTCGGGGACGACGTCGCGAAGCGTCGGCGGTTTGCGTGTCGGAGAATCCTTCTCCTGCTTCGATTGGAAAAAACCAGAGGGACCGCCCGCGGCGGGTTTCTGGTTGTTAGATTCCCGAAGGGGATTCTTGTCTGATTCAGGGGGTGCAGAAATCGGGACGATCGCGGCCCGAGGGGGTGCAGAAATCGGAGCGCCCTCCCCTGCCCTGCCGAACGTCCGAGATTCGGCTCCGCCGCGTTCCGCGTCGGTGCCGTCCAGCCGATCCCAATCGAGATTGATCTCGAACCGCTGCCCGTAGCGGTTCATGGCCCACTGTGGCACGTCCACCGGGCAGAGCCAGCCGAGTTCGATGAGCTGCTGCCGGGCGGCCTTGGCCGCTCGGAGCGAAATGCCGAAGGTCGCGGCGATCCACGAGGACTTGCAGGTGCCCGAGGCGTTGATGCCCTCGTTCGGCCAGGAGTAGAGGCAGCGCAGGCAGTGGCCGAGGATGGTGGCGATCAGGGCCCGGGAGGCCCCCCCGGCGATGAGCCGGAGGATCCGCCGCGGGATGGGAACGAGCCGCTTGCGGTTCGGGATTGCCTCAAGCAACGCCCAGAGGCCGGAGAGATCCTCGACCGGCAGGGCGTCAGGCGAGGCGGTGAACTGGATGTCCGAGGACGCGAAGCGGAGCAGCCCCGCCCGCTCCAGGCGACGGAGCGAGTCCCGGACCCGCTTCTCGGGCAGGCCTGTGAGGGCGCAGAGTTCGCCTGGCGCGAAATTCGGGACCCGCCCAGGGGGCAAGGTGCACCGCCTCGCGATCAGCTCGTAGCAGGCGAAGTAGGCCCTCAGATCGGCCAGCCGGATGAGCTTCCGCGCGTAGGCCCACCACGCCATGGCGATGCGGATGACCGGAATGAGCGCGAACCCGCCCTCGGGTTTCCTCCGGGAGCCCCTCCCGATGAGTGTTCTCTGATGCATTCTCCACGCAGCCCATGCGAGAGCGGACGATCGACGGGTGCCCGCGTGACCCGCAAGGGGTTGGGGACGGCGTAACGTTGCCGTGAAGAAGGCGTAGAATCCCCCTATTCCGCTCAGAAGGGTTGTTGACAGGGGATTCCCGGAGGGGCTAGATTCGAGGTTACCAGGCTCGAATCTCCCCTCGGGAAGTCTGCCACCAGACTTCCTGCGGACCCAATCAGCGACCCATCGGGTCGCTGTTTTGGTTTGTGGGGTTTGCTTCTCGATCCCTTCCTACATACTCCCCCCTGCCCCCTGGCAGTTCGGCCCAAATCCTTGTCATATCTGCACGCAAGGACCGGGCACTAAAAGTCGCTTGAAGTAGCGCAGGGCGAGTATATCGGCGCAGTTAGAAACGCGGCAACGCCCTACTTGCATCGCCGAGTGGACGCCTGAACCGGTACTTGTTGCGTTATCGCGATATCGCGAGGACAGAGGCGACGCTATCGCGATATCGCGAGAACAGGCCGGATTGCCCAATTTCCCTATTGCTCCAGCCGGTTACGGATGAGAGACTCTCGGTCGAGTTGGTCGTTCTCGCGATATCGCGGTATCGCGTTATCGCGAGAACAGGCCGAAAACAGGGCAGAAATTTTTTTCGGGAGGACGGGCAACATGGATGGTGGCGACGGGCGATCGGAGCAGATTCGGGACAGGAAGACCCACATCATCGCGGTGGGAAACCAGAAAGGCGGGGTCGGCAAGACCACCAACGCGGTGCACATGGCGGCCGCGCTCGGCGAGACCGGCCGCAAGTGCCTGATCATCGACCTCGACATGAATCAGGGGGCCACCCGGCACCTCGGCGTGCCGAGCAACAGCTTCCTCGGCAGCTACGAGGTGCTCATCGGCGAGGAGCAGCCCCTCGACGTCGTCATCACCAACGGCGACGAGGACCTGGAGCTGCCGAAGAACGTGGACCTGATCCCGGCCAGCCGCAAGCTGGAGAACACCGAGCAGGCCCTCCACCAGAAGAGCAAGTTCATCGTCGAGCAGAACGTGCTCATCCAGCCGCTGAGGAGCCTGGAGGGGAAGTACGACTACATCTTCCTCGACACGGCCCCGAACGCGAACGTGCCGACCATCGCGGCCTACAAGGCGGCCCGCTGGTTCATCCTCGCCGCGATGCCCGACCCGCTCGCCATCACGGGCCTGAATGACGCGCTCGTGGACATCCAGGACGCCCAGCAGAACGGCAACCCGAAGCTCGAAATCCTCGGGGTGATCCTCTCGGGCGTGGATGGTCGCCGGACGCGGCTTGCGAGCCAGCTCATCGCCTACGTCGATCGCACCTTCCGCTTCGACGACGGCTCCCCTGCCAAGTTCGAGTCCTCCATCAGCCGTTCCGTGGTCGTTCACGAGGCCCAGAAGGAGGGCAAGACCCTCTTCGAGACCCATCCCCAGCACAAGCTTTGCGAGCAATATCGCGAGCTTGCACGGGAAATCGAGACACGGCTCGGCGTGGTCCCGGCCGCCCAGGCGAAGAGGACCAAGGCTGCTGCAAACACCGATGGCGAAGAGATGGCGGAGGAGGCGGTCGGCAATGGCTAAGCGGGTTGCACCAGATGAGCGAGAGTATCGGCCGGTCCAGGAAAGCGTGCTCCGCTCCGTGCTGAGCCGTCGCCCCCACGAAGAAGCGACGGCCGAGGACGGGAACACGCTCGCCGTGATCGAAGACGGGAACGCGGTGGCCGTGGTCGAGGAGCCCTCCCCTGCCCCGTCCGCTCCGGTCATCGCTGCGGACGTTCCGGCCGCCGAGGAGAAGCCCAACGCGGCTCCTCGGCGTCGAACATCCGAGGCCCGGAGGAGTCACCAGTCCGGCCCGTCGGCGAAGCCGTCGAAGCGCAAGGAACTGGTGCGTGAGAAGCGGATGCTGCTCTCGCGCGAGGAGGAGGAAGAGCTTGAGACGCTCGTGAGCGAGATCGCCCGGGACCTCGGCGTGCGGGTGAAGACGAGCAATGTGCTCCGAGCCTGCGTCGCCCTGCTCTTCAACGTGAAGGATGAGCTTCGCAAGCAATGCCGCCGGACGCAGTTCTCGAAGCGGCCGCGCTACAACGAGCAGACCTCCATCGCCAACTTCGAGGAGAACATCGCCCGGCTCCTGGACACCGCCGTTCGCAACACGAAATCCTATGACCGCTGACCGTTCTCGCGATATCGCGTTATCGCGACAGCGTGCTCTGGCGATATCGCGAGAACACTTCGGTGTTCTGCGGAAATGACTGAATTCTTAGGACTTACGTCGTTGTGTCCTCGCGATATCGCGAGAACAGAGCAGGCGTTATCGCGATAACAGGAGGCGTGTTCTCGCGATAACGGAAGGCCCGTTTCTCGAGCATCGAAGGCCCATCAGGCGGGGCAGGGGAGGGGGGTAGCAAGGGGCGCCGGGAATCCGAGCAAAGGAGCAAATGCGTCCGGCCCGCCAAAGTCGCCCGATCTCCAGAGCCGAAAGCAGGACAGGTGCAAAGCGGAATCGCTCGGCGAGCCACAGGAGGCGACGATGCAGCCGGAGCCCGGAAATCAGAAGGGGCGAAAGAGCAGGGGAGCCAAGACACCCAAGAGCAAGGGCGCGGAGAAGGTCAAATGCAGCCTGCTCCTTTCCCCGGAGAACGATCTTCGCCTGACCGTCCTCGCGGCCATGCGCGGGACCGACCGATCGGGCCTGATCAACACGATCCTCGACGAGGCCCTCCGGGGAGTGGTCATCAGCTTGCGAGGCTCCCTCGCGGACGGAGCAGGGGAGGGCCCTCAGGAGGAGCCGCAGAGCGGGGCAGCCTGAGCGACTCCAGGGAGCGAAATTCGCAGTCCTGTCCTCGCGACATCGCGATAACGCGATATCGCGTTATCGCGAGAACAAAGAGGGCCGGGCGGACGAACGGGAGCGGGCCGCGGATCCCCGGGAATGCCGAACAGCACGGGAATCGGAATGGCTTCTCTCGGCCCCAGGATTCGCCAGGAGCGAAAAACAATGGTCGGGGTAGGGGGAAGGCTATCGGAGTGGCCGATCGTGCAGCCTGGCGCGATCAAGGGGCTCAGGATCGGCATCAGGGTGGGCGGTTGGGGAGCATGCCCGGTCTACCGGACAATCGAATGAGTTCAATCCTGCGGTGCAGGCAAGTTATGTAGAGGCGACCGAGAGCGAGTCGACCCGGACCGAGATCCCGACGCCCGAGGCATTCCGCCCATGCCCAGAAGTCCCGCACCGAAGGAGCTGACCGCCTATGCTCGCACGACGTTGACCCGTTCGGGGATCCTGGAGGGCCTCGGGGCCCTGCCGACCTGGGCCGCGATCGCCCTGGCCACCCGCAGTCTGATGCGAATGGACACGCTGGTCAGACCCCAGCAGCGGGCGAAGCAGCGCCACGAGGAGGTGGTCGCCCTGGGCCGTCGCCTCGCGGAGGGCCTTGAGGAGCCTCGACCGGCGGACACGGCCGCCATCGAGGAGCTGCTGAACAAGATCTACCCGCCCGAGGACCAGCGCAGGCGCTCGCTCGTGGACCTGCTCCGGGCCGTCCGTGACCACGAGCACGAGCATCGCGAGGACTGCATCCGACACTCCTTCGACGCGATTGTCCATTCCATCGCCGCGGCGGCGGCGGAGGTCGAGGAGGACCTCCGCAGGGAGGAACTCGCGCGCTTGAGTAACGAGACAAAACGGGATTACATAACCATTAGCCGCGAGGCGGGCGGGCACCGGATCTCCCTCGCCGAAAGCGATGTGCTCGGTCCCCTGTTCGCTTTCCCCCCGCCGGAGCCCGAGGCGCAGCACCAGGCGGAGAGGAAGCGGCGGCGGGAGACCCGGCGACGCCAGTCCCAGAAGGAACGTGAACGACAGAAGCTAAGGATGGCCCAGCTCGGCGAAGACAGACGGGATGTCACGGGAATACCGGAATTGGCCGGTGAGATGATTGCTCGCCCATCGGCCGCGGAGACGGTCTTGGCAACGATCAGGGATATGGACGACGAGCTTGATCCGGTCCGCAAGGCGCTCGTCCCGAAGCTTGAGGCCCTGCTCGAACAGATGCATAGGCTCGGCAACCTCGGCGACTACGATGAAAATTCAAAGATCGTAGAAAAGATAAACGAATATGCTTCGATATGTAGGATGCGGCTGACGTACACCGACCCGGACAAGGGGCTGGAAAACTTGCCGGTGCACCTCGACTGCCGACAAAAGGCTGGCTATCCGACCGGCGGCTTCAGGATACGAGCTGGCGACAGGAAGCAAACGGAAATCAACACCAGGAAAGATTTCCCGTCCCTGAATTTATCGCCGATCCCGGATGTCCCTGTCCCCTCGGGAAAATGACCGAAATCCGGTGGGAAAATCGAAAATTCCCCTGACAGGGGATTGAAATCCCATCTCAGGGGACTATAGTGGGGCAGTGAGGTTATCCTCGCCTGTCGAGCAGATGGAGCGGGCATCGACGTCTCGGTGCGCTCGCCCGACCAGCGAGGACGATTCCTCGCTTCCTGACCGGCCCGGAGAGTCCCTCTCGGCCGCCCCGTAGAACCTGCGCCCCCATTTCCCGAGGCCTCGCCGCCCGGCGAGCCGTCCCCCGTCCGCCCGGTGGATTTGGAGTCCGCAGCCATGAATTTGAATCTCATCGCTCGGCCGCTGGCCGACTGGTTCCGCGACCTCTGCCAGCGGTATTTCTTCGCCGGTGTCAGCGTCTCGGCGGAGAAGGCCGTGGCGGACCTCGAATCGGAATCCGTCGAGGTCAAGAAGGATCGTCTCCGGACGGCCCTGGAGGCCCTCGACTACGCCCGACAGATCGACACCGAGGGGGACGAGTACAAGGAGCGGGTGCTCGCCGAGTACCGCGAGGACGTGCTGGCCGTCCGCGGCCTCACGGCCGACGTGATCGCCGGCCGCACCCCGTTCGCCGAGGGCCGGGAGGCCCTGCGGGACCTCCCTCCCGCGTCGGGCGGCTCCGCGACGAGCTTGCCCGACGCGTCGCCGAAGGCGATCACGCAGGCCGACGGGCCGCCGTCGGCCCCGGCCGATCCGCCCCGCCGCAAGCGAGGCCGACCCCCGAAGCACCGCCCGCAGCCGGAGCCCGGCATGGAGGTGTGATGGGGGACCGCGGCGTGGAATCCCGGCCGACGCCGGGGGAGGGGGGCATCGCCGCGGGGCGTGCCGACGCCCACGCCCCGCCCGACGAGGACCCGCCGGTCAGTCCCGGGCGATCCTCGTCGGAGGCGACCGAGCCCCGGTTCCGCCGTCGCGGCCGGACGGCGGAACCGCCCCGCCGCCGGAAGCAACTCGTCATGGTCGCCGCGGTGCTGGTGGCCTTCGCCCTGATGCGGGGCCGCGGCCCGGAGCCCCCGCCGCAACCGGCCCCTCCGATCCGGGGAGAGACCTTCCTCGACTGGATGGCCCGCGAGGACCAGCGCCGGGCCGAGCGCTACGAGGGGCGTTTTCAAGGCTGGACGCTCAGCACAGAGCAGGAGGTGGATCACCCCGCCACACGACGGCGCAACCGCTTGCAGCGGTTTCTCGACGACCTTGTCACGGCATTTCGCTCACTGGCCCACTGAGAGGAACGGACCATGTCACGGCAACCGGAACGCAGGATGGCCCGGGGTTTCTGGCTTCCCGGGCTGCTCAGCAACGTCGTCCTCGCCCTCGTCCCCGCCTCGGCCGCGGCGTGGCAGTATCCCGTCTACGATGGGACCCCCGCGCTCGTCCGCAACTCCCATGGGCCCGCCCGCACCCCCGGGGAGGAGCAGACGATCCAGGATCGCCTCCTGCGAGAGGCGATGATTCGTCGGGTGATGGTCCGAGCCGCCTCCACGGACGCCGCTCCGGACCCGTTCGGGCAGCCCTTGCCGGGCATCGGCGAGGAGGGGCCCGCAGGCGGGGGGCCATCCGGCCCCGGGCCGAGGGACCCGAACTCCGGCCCGCCGCCCGCGGCCGAGGCCCCCGCACCGGAACCGTCCCTGCAAGAGAAAGCGGGGCGGGCGAGCGCGGCCGCGGCCAAGTCGGCCCAGCAGGTCCAGGGGCAGCTCACCCGGATCCGCCAGGCGATCGAGCAGGCCATCGCCGCCCATGAGCGAGCCCCGGCCTTCGACCCGGTCCGGGAGAACCACCGCATCCGGTATTTCGAGCGGCTGCTCGCCGAGGCCGTCCGGCTGGGGGAGCAGGCCACGGCGGACGAGGTCGCCCTGCGTCGCAGCTTCGAGACCTGGAAGAAGGCGTCGGGCGCGGCGGCGACGTTCTTCCGCGAGGCCGAGGCCCATTTCCGGGCCAAGGCGGAGCAGGAGCCGTACGCCCGGGCCAGTTCGATGTATGCCAAGACCGCCGACTGGTATGCCGCCCGGGCGGCCCGGCATGAGCTGCGTTCGCAGCTCGTGGTCCCGTCCGAGTTCGGCGAGCAGATGCAAGAGCTTCAGGCGATGACGGCCGCGAGTCGAGAGCTGCTCACCTGGGTGCGCAACGATGAATACTACCTGGAAGACGGGGCGGGCATCGAGGCGGATCTGGCGGCCTTCCTGTCCGCCTTCTCGGCCGTCGGCGACGTCCTGAGCAGTTGGACGGAGAAGTTGCTCGAAGACATGGCGGAACCGGAGTCCAGGCCGTCGGCCGAGCCGGAGGCCGAGTCCGCGCCGCCGACGGAAAAGACCGCGGGGCAGCCCGTGGAACGGTTCACGAGCGGGACCGCTCGCCCCCGGGTGCGTCCCGCGTCGTGGTCGGAGGCGACGCCCCTCGCGTTGCCGCCGACCGGCGGAGCCGGAGGGGATTTCCTCGACCACGTCGCCGGGGACTGAGCCGGGCCCGCCCCACGCCCTTACCCCGGAAGGATCGATGGACCCGAGGAGTACCGACGATGGGCGCCGTGCTCCTGCGGTACTTGCGCTGGCTGTCCCATGCGCTGCCCCGGTGGGCGGCGGTGGGGATCCTGCTGATTGTCTGGCACGGGTTCCTGGTCGCCGTGGCGATGAGGGATGCGGCGTCCATCAGCATCCTGGTCGGGCTGCTCATCCTCGCCCGGGTCGTGTTGCCCGGGGTGGTCCGGGCGGCCGGGACGCTGATCGTGGCCGCCTCCGACCGGCTGCTTTGCCTGGGCATCCGGCTCGGGGGCATCGCCGCCGGTCTCTCGCTCCTCTGGGCCGGGTATGTGGGGGCCGGGGAGGCGATCGCCGCGGTCGTGGGCGCGATCCTGCTCGGCGTGATTTCTCTCGTCATCTTCGCGCTCTACGTCCACGTCGTGGTGGTCCTGGCCGGGCTGGATACCCTCCCGCAGGTCCCCGTCCGCATGCCCCGAGGGTTGCCGGGCGTGCCGTCGTTCGGGCCCTCGCTCAAGGACCAGTGGAGGAGGCAGCAACGACGATGATCCGCGACGCGGCCCGGGGGATCTGGGCCACCCTCATCGGCCTCCCGGACCCGGCGTGGCTCCGGACGCACACCATGCAGGTGGCCAACGCCCGGGTGCCGCGGAGCGTGGACCGGGGCCACTTCGCCCTGATCGGCTCGACGGGTTCGGGCAAGTCGACGCTGCTGGAGATCCTGATCGCCAGCATCTTCGAGCACCTCCCCGGCGAGGACGAGCTGGACCTCTTCAACGCCTTCATCTTCGACCCGCAGAACGACCTGTACCGCTCGCTGCTGGCGATGGACCTGCCGGTGGAGGTCGTCCTGACGAACGTGCTCGACTCTCGGGGCTGGGCCTGGGACATGTGCCGGGACGTGACCGACCCGGCCGGTGCCTGGCAGTTCGCCTACGCCGCGCTGCCCGAGGACCCGAGCGGGACGGACAACAAGTTCTACTCCGACGCCCCGCGGCACGTCTTCGCCGCCGTGCTGAGGGAGCTGGTCAATCGCAAGGTGCCGTGGACGCTGCGGCTGGCCTACCTGCTGGCGATGCACGAGACGTACGCCGAGGAACTCTGCCGCACCTCGACCGATCCCGGCGTCCGGAGGACCTTGCGGCTGTTCAACCCGGACCAGGGGGCCACGAAGGCCAACATCGACTCCTCGCTGCTGACCAAGCTGGCCAACCTGGAGACATACGCCGCGCTGATGGAGCACGCCCGGCGGCGGTTCAGCCTGGACGAGCTGGTCCGGGGCGAGGCCGTGATGGTCGCCGGGGGCGACTTCCAGTTCAACCACGTCATCGGCCCGATGAATTACCTGATGCTCACGGTCCTCAAGCAGAAGCTCATCGGGCAGGAGAAGAGCGAGCGGAGGCGGCATTACGTCTTCATCGACGAATTCGCCGCCCTCAACTACAACCGGCCCGCCGAGGAGGTCGAGGACTTCTTCGTCCGGGGCCGGAGCCGAGGCGTGCGTATCGGGATCGTCATCCACACGCCGGAGCAGTTGGTGCACCTCTACGGCAAGCCGAAGACCAACGTCATCCTGGGGCAGTGCCAGTCGAAGCTCATCCTGAAGGTCTCCGACCCGGACGGGGCCCAGTATTGCTCGCAATTGCTGGGGCACGTGCACGGCTACGAGTGGACGAGCAGCGTGAGCGTGAGCCAGAGCCGGGCGATCGGCCAGCAGCCCTCGACCACGCACGGCACGTCCGCCCAGGAGACCTTCGCCGACTATCCGCTGGTCCACCCCGACGAGATCATGGACCTCCCCCTGGCGAGCCTGGAGCACGGCTTTCACGGCTTCGCCATCGTCCCGGGCGCGACCGGCACGCACAAGTGGCGGTTCCACCTGACGCCGGAGTGGCTGGCCGAGCACGTCGTGCCAACGGCCGAGCACGTCCGTTCCTACGAATCCTGCCGACGGCCCGGGCACCAGCAGCGGCTGACGGACCTGACCCGCACCGAGGTCGAGCGGCTCGGGCTCTCGTTCGACCCGAAGAGCGACCGGCTCCCCTTGCCCGACCAGGAGGCCCCATGAGCAGCCAACTGCCCCAACGTCTCTCCCCCGTCGACCTGGCCCCCGGCCGGTCGCAGACGCCGATGCCGACGCCCCCGGGCCCCGCGGGGGTGCAGCGGGTGGACGCCCGCCCCGTACCGGCACCGGCCCCCGAGGCCAAGGGCCGCGACCTGACCGCCAGCTCGCTCACGGTCGGCGAGATCCGCGGCGAGCGCGTCAACGTCACCGTCAATCACTACCACGGGCCCGTGACCAATCTGCTGCGGCAGGAGGTGGTGCAGCAGGTCGCATGGAGCCGGGTCGACAGCCGCCCCGCCCCCGCCCCGGAGCGACACCTCGGCTCAGACGTCCGGGCATCGTCGGAGGGCGGGGCCCTCCGCGTCCTGGTCGTCGGGCTGGTGGCGTTCACGGCCTTCAGCTCCGTGCTGGTGTTGGCCTATCGGGCCCTCGTGGCCCCGGCCCCCACCACGGTGATCGTGCCGACGGCCGAGGGGCCCGCGGAGCGACCGATGCCCCGCACGTTCCTCGAGTACGTGGAGAGCCAGGGGCAGTGACATCGCCCGGCCCTGGGCCAGGGGAGGGGGACCATGCTCAGCATCAGCCCGCTCGCGTCGGGCGGACGGGTGGCGTACTACCTGGACCTGGCCAACGTGAACTACTACGAGCAGGGCGGCGAGCCCCCCGGGCGGTGGTATGGCCAGGGGGCGCGGGAATTCGGCCTCGCGGGCGAGGTGAAACGCGAGCACCTGGAGCGGCTCTGCGAGGGGTTCGACCCCCACGACGGCGGCAGGCCGCTGGTCCGCAATGCCGGGCGACGGGACGGCCCGGCCCCGAGGAAGCCGGGCGACGACCTCACGTTCTCGGCACCGAAGTCGGTCTCGATCGCGTGGGCCTGCGCGGACGACCAACTCCGCGGAGAGATCGAGCGGGCCGACCGTGAGGCCGTCAAGCAGGCCCTCGACTACATCGAGCGGACCTGCGGCCATGCTCGCGTCGGCAAGCAGGGGCTCGAACGCGTGCCGGTGCCGCTGACCTTCGCCCTGTTCCGCCACGCGAGTTCGCGGGCCGGGGACCCGCAGCTCCATACCCACGTCGTCTGTCCGAACGTCGCCGTGCACGCCGACGGCCGCACGACCGCGATCGATTCCACCGCCTTCTATCACCACAAGATGGCGGCCGGGGCCTTGTATCGGGCCGCGCTCGCCCACGGCCTCCGTCAGCTCGGCTTCGCCATCGAGCGGGACGGGTCCTCGTTCAAGCTGGGCCACATCCCGGAGCCGCTGGTCGAGCACTTCTCGAAGCGACGGGCCGAGATCGAGCAGCAGATCCTCAAGCGGGCCGGGACCCTCGCGGCCGGTTCCGCCCGCATGGCGGAGCTGATCACGCTCGAAACCCGCCGGTTGAAGGAGGAGCGGCCCCGCTCGGAGCTGCTCGCCGAATGGCAGAGGATCGGCCGGAGCTACGGCATCGACCGGAACACGATCGCCGTCCATCTCCGGTCCCCACGCCCAGACCCCCCCACCGTGAGGGAGCGGCTGAAGGATCGGCTCTTCGCCGAGGCGATCTCGGATCTGACCGAGCGACATTCGCACTGGAGCGAGAAGGATCTCATCCAGAAGGTCGCCGAGACCGCCCAGGGCAGCGCCTTCGGGGCCCGCGACGTGCTGGAGCTGGTCGATGACCGGCTCACGAGCCCGGAACTCGTCCGGCTCGGGAGGCTCGTCACGGAGCGGCGAGACCTCGCCAAACGCCGCTACGCCGAGCGGTCCGAAGACCGCTACACGACGCCGGAGGTCCTTCGGCTCGAACGCCAGATGTTGGAGCGGGTCGATCGCATGGCCCGCCAGTCCGGGGCGCTCGAAGAGCGATGGGTCTCGGCCCAGCTCGCCCTGCGGCCGACGCTCTCGGAGGAGCAGGCCGCGGCGGTGCGGCACCTGACGGCCCGGCCGGGGCGGGTGCAGTGCCTGACCGGCAAGGCGGGCACGGGCAAGTCCTTCACGCTCGACACGTGTCGGCTCGTCTGGGAACTCGCCGGTCAGGAGGTCATCGGCTGCGCCATCGCGGGCGTGGCCGCCGATGAGCTTCGCCGCTCGGCGAACATCCCGTCCGACACCCTCGCCATGACGCTCGCCCGGCTCGGCCGCCGCGACCTGGTGCTCAAGTCGAATCACGTCGTCGTCGTGGACGAGGCGGGCATGGTCCCGACGAAGGCCATGGCGGAACTCATCGGCCACGTCGAGCGGGCCGGGGCGAAGCTCGTGCTCGTCGGCGACGCGATGCAGCTCCAGCCGATCGGCGCCGGTGGGCCCTTCAAATCGATCGCCGAGCGGGTCGGCGAGGGTCGGCTGGAGCAGATCCGGCGGCAACGCGAGGAGTGGCGGCGGGAGGCGGTGCACGCGTTCTCCCGTGGCGAGGCGCAGGCCGCCCTCGCGGCGTACGCCGAACGCGGGCAGCTCCACGTCACGAAGGACCGCGACGGGGCCATGCTCCGGCTCGTCGAGCAGTGGAAGGCCGACGACGGCGTGACGAAGCCCGCCGAGACGCTCTTGCTCGCGGGCCTGAACGTCGAGGTCCGCACGATCAACCGCATGTGCCAGGCCTTGCGGCGGGAGGCCGGGCAGCTCCGCGAGCGCGCCCTGCACGTCGACGGCGACCGGATCCACGAGGGAGACCGCGTCCAGTTCACGAGGCGAAACCGGAAGCTCGGCATCGAGAACGGCTTCACCGGCGACGTCCTCCGCGTCGACACGCTCAAGAAGACGCTCACCGTGCGGCTCGACAAGGGCGGCCGCGCGGTCACCGTCCGGGTCAAGGACGACCCCCACCTCCGGCTCGCCTACTGCTCGACGGTGCACAAGGCCCAGGGCCGGACCGTCGAGAGGGCCCACGTGTTACTCGGCGGCCCGATGTCGGACCGCCACCTCGCCTACGTGCAGGCGAGCCGCTCGCGGGGCGAGACGCACCTCGTCATCGACGAGGACTCGGCCGGGCCGAAGCTCCGCGACGCCATCCGGACGCTCTCCCGGGCCCGGCAGAAGGACCTCGCCCACGACCTCATCGAGCCGCAGGAACGGCGGCCGCGTCCGCAGCCGATGCCCCAGACGCTCTGAGCCGTTTTTTGCGGGAGGCCCCGAATAGACCGGCCGCGCAGAGCCGTGGCATGGTCCGCCCCATGCCGACGCTGACACCGGATCCCGATCGCCCATCGAATCTCCCAGAGGGGGAACGCCTCCGGCCGACTGGCCCGCTCTCGCTCGACGAGCTGCGTGAGTTCGCCGATGCCGTCCTGGCCGGGATGGTCGAGAACCGCGACGTGAAATGGGACGAGCAGGGGGAGCCCCTCGCGACGCTCAAGAACTGCGGGCAGGACCGCGAGTGCACCTGGCTTCTCTACGAGGTCGACATGTCGGCCATCGGCATGCCGACCGACACGCCGCTCGTCGTCCATTCCTACGCGGGGGAGGCCGCCCTCGAATGGAACATCGGCCCGACGCCGCTGGCCAAGACGCCCCGCGAACTGACGTCGCAGCAGACGGCCGATGCCCTCAACATGGATGTGTTGCTCGACGGCTTCCGGCGGTTTGTCCTGGCCGATTCGGTGCTTTTCCCAACGTCGCTCACGAAGGACGCAGGCAGGCAGAGCGGGCCGATCCTGATCGATCCCGACGACTGCACCTGCTGCGAGTGCGGGGGGATGCTTGAAGTGACCGACGTCGACGACGCGACGATGAGCGTCGAGTGCGAGAACGGGCACGCTTACGACCTGGAGCACGACGCCTTCGACGCCGGGTTCGACTACGTGCTCGAATACTTCTCGCGGCGGGGCTCGGACTAGCCCTCGGGCGTCATGTCCTCGGGACGGACGGCTTCTGCCTCATCCGCTCGGCGAACTCGAAGGCGTCCACGGTCCGCCCGGCATGCATGTCATCGAGGCCGCGTTGGATCGCCCGGAGGGTCTCCTCCCGCTCTTCCTCGGGCGCATTCTCGTATTCCCAGCGGGCGAGGGCCTCGTCGAGGGGGAGGTCGGTCGCACCGCCGGCGAGCTGCTCGTCGATGAAACTTCGGAAGGCTTGCAAGTCGTTCGCTCGGTCGGTGGCCATGGTCCTTTACCCTCTTGGGATTCTCCCCTAGTTTACCACCATCGCACCACTTCGGGCACGTCGGCATGAGGAAGCGGAACGACAACCTGGTCTCGGCATCGGAAATCGCCTCGTGGGCCTGGTGCCCGGAGAGCTGGCGGCTGGAATGCGGCCTCGGCGAAAAACCCGCGAATCAGGCGGCCCTGCGGCGAGGCGGGAGATTCCACGGCCTGACCGCCGTGTTCGAGCGCTTATCGCGGGCCGTGCTCACGCTGGGCTTATGGCTCCTCGTGCTCGCGACGCTCCTCCTGGTCGTGCTCTTCCTGCTCGGGGTGAGGCCATGACGCTGCCGATCGGCGTGGCCGCCCTCCTGGCCGTCCTCGGGCTGCTCTGCCTGGTGCTCGCCCTCGGGGCCCGCCGGAATCGGGGATTCGAGGCCGGAGAGACCGTCGCCCTCGACAACGAGACGCTCGCGTCCGAACGCCTCGGGCTCATCGGCCGCCCCGATCGGGTCGTGCGGCGGGGTCGATATTTCATCCCCGAGGAATGGAAATCGGCGAGGCGGCTCCAGGACTCGCACCGGCTCCAGCTCGGGGTGTACCTGCTGCTGGTGGAAGAACGCTACGGCGTGCGACCGCCGCATGGCGTGGTCATCCTGGGCGACGGCTCCCGGGCGAAGGTCAAGAACACCGAGGCCCTCCGCTCCGAGGTGCTCGGCATCGCCCGGAAAATCCGGGAGCAACGCGAAAGACTCCGCGAGGAAATCCGGGTCAGACCCCCGGCCTGGAAATGCCGCGTCTGCGGCCAGCGGAGAAATTGCGCCCAGGCACGAGGCTGAACGCGACGCAGCCGCCGAGGCCGCGAGCCGTCCGCGTGCACACTCGGGCCGTGCGGCCACCTGAATCCCTCCCCATCGAAGAGCATCCCCCGCGACATTTCTCGCCTCCGGAGCCGCTCCGCTGCGTGCTCATGCCAGGCAAAGCCTGTCACTCCGCTCGCAGCCGCTCCGCTCCATCCCTCGCGACACGGCAAGGCGATCAGGAACAGCGGCATCCGGTCCCGAGGACCGGATCGGAAGGGCTGTTTCCCGTCCGGGGGAGGGCCGCGTTTGTCTCCACCACGGGGCGAAAGACAAACGCGGCCCTCCCCCAGACGGAAAAACGCTGTCGCGGGCGGGTCCCAAAGAGGAGACATCATCATGAAGAACAACGACGACCTCATCATCTTCCGCTACACCCGGGCCCAGGCCATCGCGGACGGCGTGCTCATCGACGTGACCGAGACGGCACTCGAAGCCGGATTCCGCATCCCCGTGGCGTTGACCCATGCCGTCTGGGCCGAATACGTCGCGGTCCCCGACGGAGTCGTCGCCCAGGATGAAGCCGGGCGGCTCTGGGACATCCTGTGGATGTGCCGGGTGGCGATAACCCGCTCCAAGGGAACCGACTCGGAGCTGCTCTTCCGGCTCCACGTCCGCAACGACAACCGGCCCGGAGACCCGCCGCTCGTGACGCTCAAGGCCCACTGCGGCCCCGGCGACAAGGCCGAGCCGGTCATCACGATCATGCTGCCGCACGAGGACTAGCCGACCAGGCCGGGCCACGAGGCCCGGCCTCTTCACGGAGGGAAACACCATGAACCAAGAAACGCGGAAATCACCGGCCAAGGAGACGCTGCCCGAAGCGGTCGCCGAGGCCATCGAGGAAATTCTCTGGCACTACTGGGAAGCCGAGCACGAGAACTTCATCGCCGACGAGCCTGGCCCCGAGGAGCCGCACATTTTCCGGCACCTCGTCACCGTGGACGGCTGGTTCTACGGGCACGGAGCGAGCGCCGAACAAATCATCGCCGAATTCACCGACGACGAATTCCGGGCGGCCGCGAAGGCGAGAGCCCGCAGCTTCCGAGGCTAGGCCACGAGGCCGAGGCCCAATCCCCCCACGAATCAACCGCCGCCCCCCGGCCCGGAAGAGCAGGGAAGGGGAGCGGCACCTTTCCCCGGAATATCTCCGGGCCCTGAAAAACCCCTCGACTCGCCCCCGATTCGCCCGCAAGGAAATCCCAAGACCGGAAGCCCATCCCCAATTTCCAAATCGCCACCTGAATTTCACACCCGTCCACTCCTTGGGAGTGACCGGGTGCAGGCCTGGAAGTCGCCGCTGAAAACGCGGGCCGAGGCGTTCGTGCAAGAGGCTCCTGCACAATCGGGCCGGGCCAATTTGGCGAGCAGAATTGTCGCGACAGCGTCGCGACAATCGACCAGCGATTTCGTGTTCGGGCGGCCGTGCCAAGGGCCTTGCGTCTCGACGCGGGCCGGGGCAGGCTCCCCGGATGGCGATCCCATACGAGGACGATGACCTGGAGCCGTTCCTCTCGGAGGTCGGGGATGAGACGCTGCCGCCCCGCTGGCGGCTCGGGAGCCTCCTCTACCTGGAGGCCCGCGAGACCTTCCTCTCGCCCGAGCACCGGGCGGCCCTGGAGGCGGCCCGCACCCGCATCTGTCAGGCGTTGGCGGCGGAGGCCCGTCCCACCGAGGTGTGCCGAGAGGCGGGACGCACCGAGTCGCCTCCTACGCAGGGGAGGCTCTTCCCTGCCGACCCCGAGCCGTGAACCGCATGTCGAAAGCGAGCCGGGTGCAGGCCCGGATGCCGCGCGGAAAACGCGGGCCGAGGCAATTTGTGCAGCACTCGTTGCCCAATTGGCGACTTCTGCCACGGACCGTGGCCGCTTTCGACGGCGCGAGCGGGGCGGACCGATCCGGCGAGCGGATTCTTTCGACGCTGTCGCAAAAATTAGGCTCCAGCTCACGGATGAAATGCCCGCAGGGTCGCCGAAATCCTCCGGCCTCGATCTCGGGCGAATTTCGGCACCGCTCCCGCGTGACGCGGCCTCCCGTAGCGCCGGGGTCGGCGCAGGTGGATACGCCCGCGATCCGCTCGGGTCGGGCGCGGCCCGCGTGTGCACGCGGGCCGCAGTTGACAATTTTTGCCAATTTGGGTAGGGTCGAGGGGATAGGGGGAGAACACGAAGGGGGCACGCGATGCCGACGCGGAACATCAATCTGACGGATCACTATGACCAGCTCGTGGAGGGCCTGATCGCCTCGGGGCGGTACAAGAACGCGAGCGAGGTCCTGCGGGCGGGTTTGCGCCTGCTGGAGCAGCAGACGCGGGAGGATGAGCAGAAGCTGGCCACCCTCCGCGGCCTGGCCGCCGAGGCGTTCGACACGCTCGACCGGGGCGCGGGCACGACGCTCGAAGGGGATCAGCAGCTCGCGGAGTTCATCGGCGGGATCGGCCGCCGGGCGGCCAAGCATGCGACGACCCGCAGTCCCGGCAAACAGTGACCGATGGCCCACTATCGCCTCTCGCCGCAGGCCGAGCAGGACATCGAAGCGATCCTGGCCTGGACCCATGAGGAGTTCGGGGAGAAGGCTCGCCTCCGGTACGAGGCCCTGCTCATCCGGGCCATCCTGGACGTGGCCGAGGCCCCCGAATGTGTGGGCAGCCACGATCGTCCGGAGATCGTGGCCGGGGCGCGGACCTATCACCTCCGGCACAGCCGCGACCATGTCAAGCGGTCCGTCGGCCGGGTCCGGCGGCCCCGCCATTTCCTGCTGTACCGGACGATTGCCGAGGGTGGCGTCGAGGTTGGCCGGATACTGCACGACAGCATGGACCTCAGCCGTCACCTTCCCGATGATTATCGGGTCCAGGAACCCGACGAGTGACTCCGGCAACGTCCCGGTCCGTCTCCGCCGGAGGGTCCAGCGAACGCGTTGATTTTGGTCCGCCCGCTACGGGAAGCCCTATACACGGGCCGTCATTGCATGGTAGTCCGCACGGAGATCCTGGGGCAGGAGCGAGCCGAGTACGGTGAGCAGATTGTCGTGACGGTGTCGCGAGAATTGGCCGTGGAGTTCGGGACGGGATTTTCCCGCTCGAATGTCTGGCGGATGGTACCAGTTTGCCGAGCGCTTCCCCGACTCGGAAATTGTCGCGACACTGTCGCGACAATTGAGCTGGAGCCATTTCGTCGAGATCATCCCGCTGGATGACCCGATGAAGCGGGACTTCTACGCGGAGATGTGCCGCATCGAGGGCTGGAGCGTCCGAGGCCTCCGCGACAAGCTCCGCGGCATGCTCTTCGAGCGGACGGCCCTCTCAAAAAGCCCGCCGAACTGGCCAAGCAGGAGCTGGCGAAGCTCCGCGAGGAGGATCGGCTGACGCCGGACCTCGTCTTTCGCGACCCCTATTTCCTCGATTTTCTCGGCCTGAAGGACACGTACAGCGAGAAGGACCTGGAGGCCGCGATCCTCCGCGAGCTGGAGGGTTTCATCCTCGAATTCGGGACCGGGTTCGCCTTCGTCGCACGGCAGAAACGCATGGTCATCGACCAGAAGGATTTCTTCCTCGACCTGCTCTTCTACCACCGCAAGCTCCGGCGACTGGTCGCGATCGAGCTGAAGCTCGGCCCCTTCGAGGCTGCTCACAAGGGCCAGATGGAGCTGTACTTGAGATGGCTTGAAAAACACGAGCAGGAGCCGGGCGAGGAGCCGCCGATTGGCCTGATCCTTTGCGCAAACAAATCGGATGAGCAGGTCGAACTTTTGCAGCTCGACCAGAGCGGGATTCGAGTGGCCGCCTACATGACCGAACTGCCACCGCGACCACTCCTCCAGAAGAAGCTCCACGAGGCCGTGGAGCGGGCGAGGGCACAGCTCCAGAGCGATCCCGGGGATTGAGCCCGTAGTCGCCTGGGCGATTCACGAATGGAATGCTCGCAAGGTGATCGATATCCTTCGGACTCAGTATCGGGCGAATTACGGGACCGCGTGCTTCCAAGCAAGGTTCGTCTCGTAGGGCATAACGAATACGCTACGAGCGAAGATGCTCCGATAAATAGATACGCCAGTTTAACTATTCTGTCGGCTCGTCTTCGATCTCGATATCGTAGATACGACCTCCCACGGGGAAGCTCCACGCGCGGACATGGTGAACATTTCCAGATTTCGTATCAAGTCCAGATATGATCATAATTGGGCATCTGGTCAGGTAATTCGGCTCGGCCGCAATCCCACAGAGAGAATCAATATCCGTAGTGCTCGGCCTCGGGTCCGCGACGAGGTGCGAGTGCCACTCGCCTAGATATACCCCTCGCTCTCCGAGTTCACCTGCCGATCGCTCAAGCTCTCTTTGAACGAAATCCACGTCCCGAGAGAACCGATATGCAGACTGCTCGGCATTCGGCCCGGGCCCGGTAGCACGTATCACATGGGCACGCCGTTCGGAGTCGACGTATCCGATCAATACTCCGCCGGTCTCGGATTTCGGTGATGCTTCGGTCATGAGGATGATATCGCGGCGTGCGTCTTCGCTGAGCGTGACAGCTCGGACATCAGGCTCCTGGCAAGCCGGGCAGGCTTCGTCGGGGTCGAGGCGGCCTATAAAAGTTTCGAGGGGCTCCGTAAGTCGCCGATCGACCAACGGCTCGGGCCTCTTACTCCAGAGCCAGTGATTTCGCTCGATCTGCGGATCTTCCAAATAGTCCAACGCCACGCGAGCGATGAGCCCCGCGACGAACGCAAGATCGACCGCACTTGCCGGGATCACTGGACGACCACATTCGTGAACAAGAACGTCTGCCTCGGATTCAGGAACATCGATCCAATCGCGAGGAGCGGGCTCCCCGGATCGTCCTCGCGAGGCGAAGGCAGACAAGCACGCCTTGCAGGCGTCTCGGCCCGGCCGAACGAGGAAAACCCGGCCCATACTGGCCCGCCTCAACGCGCGTCCGTAGAGAACAGGCTTGCGCTCAATGACGGCCACCTGATTGATGACCGACTCAACGCTCTCGTCGGCAACCGTCGAGATGACGAGGTCCGCTGGCCGGATGAATTCCGCGAGATCCTCAAGCGAATGGACAGCCGTACCGAAGATCAGGTCCGATTCATCAAATTTAATGTAAGGATTGATTTCGTGAATGCGAGTGGCCACGACTCTTACCTTCGGCGCTCCGAATTCGTTCAGGCCGCCGACATGGCGGGCGACGTTACCCGTCGATAGCCGATCCATATCGCACATCCTGAATCCGCCGACGCCAGCCTTCGCGAGCAGTTCAGCCGCCTCGGCCCCGAGAGCCCCGAGACCTAGCATCACAACCCGCTTTTGTGAGATCGATTCGGCGACAACCCCCGTGTTGCGGAGGCGCAGATCCGACGGCCTCGCGGAATGGACTCTCAGCCCGTAGATCGGGGCTCTCTCGAAGGCCTCGCGCTTCGACTTTTCGTCGGCGATCGTGCCGACCACCGACCGTTTGCCGCGCGACATAGCGACCATCAACCAGGCGATTCCGCCGTCTCTACCCGGGTATCGGAGGCCAAAGAAGTGGCGATCGCCGATGGTCATCTCCCCGCCGAGGGCTTTGCTGACAAGGGGCCACGGATCGCCTCCATTAGCGACGGGCGTGAGGACTTCCAGAAATCCGCGCCCGTCCCGAAATGGCCTCGGCTCCTTAGGCAAGGACCACCAATATCCGTTCTCGACCGGCCGCTGCTCGTCGCTCTTGACGTCTATCTCTGCCAGCTTCGAAAGATCCCATAAATCCGACTTGATCCAAGGGTAGATCCGAGACAGGTCGGCTCTCGCGTCGAACATCTTGACGATCAGGCTCTCCTCCGTCAGAGCAGTGACGATCATCGGACACAGATCTTTGAGTTGCGAGTCCTGGAGCCTCCGCAGGTCCGGCACCATGTAGAACCGGCCGAAGCCGTTGATGTCGTCGCGAAAGAAGGTTTCGCTGAGGAGCACATCAGTTGCGTATTTGAAATGCGCTTCAAGCTCGCTGGCCGCCGAGTCTGGAGGCCAATTACCGGTGTGGAGGCCCAAAAACCAGCGCTCCGCCCTGCTCAGCGCCTGCACTCCAGTAACAACGTCGCCACCCACGATAGTCCGCGTCTCTCGCTGGAACAGGCAGAGCGCCCCGTTGGGCATTTGGTGGCGGTGATCGAAGAACTCCGGCTCCAATAGCTCCTTGAAGTTTCCCTGCTCATCGATCGCCGGAAGTGCCTTCAACGGAAGGACGACCGGCTTTTCGAAGGGCGTGGAGGCGGGGTACTCGAGCAGGACCGGATGGCCGACCGTCCCGCCGGGCGGTCGTACCTCCAACATGCCGTAAAGGATCAACTTCCCCTTCTCAAGCTCTGGTTCGTAGACCTTGAACCCGGGATAGTGACGGGCAAGTCCCTGCCGCTCCCCGATGTACCATTGCGGGTAGAGCGTGATCCACGAGCTTGTCATCGGGACCGGCTCCCCATAGGACGGTGGTCGACCCGGGTGATGACCGCAGGAGCAGCCCATGGCTTGCCGGAGCTGCCGTTGCCTCCGCCCCCGTCTTTCTTGTCCTCGATGGGATAGGCTTCGACCAACTCCCCTTTGTCCGAGTCAATATAGTATGTACCGTTCCGGAAAATGTCACAGATGAAGCAGTATCGATTTTCGCCTGTATGGAGGATGTTCTGTCTGCCCACCTCCTCGGCATAGAAGTCCACGGCTCGCGGATGGGGATGCTTGTGCCTGCTCTCGGAGTGCCTCGGAGCTGAGAGCACGACGTAGTCAGGGGCGATCGCCTTCAGCGCTGCCTTGTACGGCTCGTCGCCATCGTTGTAGTAGAAGAAAGTCCTGGACCCGTGGTGGCTCCCGGCCAAGACGACCGCAGGCAGCCGCCCGTTATGATAACGAGTGATCCACTTCTCCCACGCGTCCCGATCCGCGTCTCCTGGTAGCATCACCCAGGTTGATCCTGAGCCGAACTTGAGGACGGCGCAGTGCTCGTGGATTCGCCTCCGCCTCACTTCGGCGGTCTCGTCATCGATCGAATCCTTCACGTGTTGCGCTGGAGCCAGGACATAGCACTCGGCCTCTCCAACCGGCCGAGGCGAACGGCTGCCGCAAAGTTCCTCCTCCTTTCCGCCGCCTGATGTCACCTTCTTGATGACCTCCTGGAGTTGCCTGTAGGCCTCCTCGTTGTCGCGGCCGGGGACGTGGCCGGAGTGCCACACCTCCTTGATCGCGATGCTGTCAGAGAGGGCTTTCACCCCGCAGAGATGATCGTCGTGCGGGTGCGAGTTGACGAAGACATCGAGACCAGCATCGCCAAGGAGATCTTTCATCAAGCGCGGGACGTCGATTCCGTCGCACGACGCGTCGAGGTTGATGTCCACCAAGAGCGATTTGTAGGTCGAACCATCTGCGGCGAGCACGATCGTGCTCGATCCTTGCCCGACGTGCAGGAACACAACCCTGACGAGGATGTTCGGGTCCTTCGGCCAGATCACTTCCTTGGCGATGTTAGCCATTATTACTCCTTCGACGGTTTTCCGGCCGTCTCGCTTTGGGTCACCCGCTCGGCGCACAGCAGCACCTCGCGTGCGTAGTAGCAGCCCCTTTGCCGCGTTCGATGCCAGATCAGAACGAGCAGCCCGAACAGGCCCGCGATGACGCCGAGGCGTTGGCCCCAAGTCCACTGAGCGGCGGCCCCGAAGACCATCGAGGCGATGAACAGGGCGAAGCCGAGAGCGACGGTCGTGAGCAGTCCGCGGTGATAGGCGTAGAGGCTATTGAATCGCGAGGCCCGTCCGATCCCGGAGCCGTCCGTCACCTGCATGGCATACAGGAAGAGCGACCGATCCGACGGTGTCCCTCCGATCGTATCGGCCAGCTTTCGCTTGATCCGCTCGGCGGAATCTCGGGGCAGATACTTCGTCAGGGTGCCAGCGAGGGCGAGGTCCGAAGGTCTTCCGCCCCACGATCGATGAAGCAACGGCTCCGCCAGACTGGCAAGGGCTTGGACCACTTGGCCGAGGAACACCGCGAGCGCGGTGCAGATCACAACGGCAAAGGCCTCTGGAAACTCAGGGACGGCAAGCTCGCGCGCTGACGGAAAGCAGATCGGAATCCACGCGATGAGCAAGCTACCGGGAACGAGGATCCCCAAAATGTCGTAATACTCGAATTTGTCGCCCATAGGCCCGCCAGAGGTAGGTGTTCGTCGGCCTCACGCGGGGACCGTGGGCCAGGGGTCCGGATACCGCACCTGCATGCAGTCGATACTATCCATTCGTACCTCAGGTTTCCAGATTGGGCTCGTAACTCAGCTTCTTAAAATTCCTGCAATCGCGATTAGGCGAAGTCCCCACGAGCCGCCTTCCATAAATGAGAGATTCCGCCTTGCGTCCCCTGCCCCATGTGGTACGTTTAGCTCGCATAAAGGGCGTTATGCGATCCAAAACCGGCCGGGGCAGGGGGCCACCACTGTTAAGTTCGACGGTAACTGGCGTGGTTCTTCTGGAGCTATTCGGCGCGATCGACGATGGGCCCCGTCCCTTGGCCGTTTCTCGTCTCGACGAACGCCCCGTCGTATCCTGCTCGTTCCAGAGCCA
>NZ_RYZH01000049.1 GCF_003977685.1 Tautonia sociabilis
CCGGAGACGATCCCTGCGGCTTCCCGGCCCGGGGAGCCAAGTGTATTGTCGGATACCGGGATCGTTTATCGGACGATCGCGCCGAATAGCTCCAGAAGAACCACGCCAGTTACCGTCAAACTTAACACCGAATTCACGCAATCATGAGTGCTATTATTGTAAAGCCGAAGCTGGTCTCCCCGCTTCTCCCCGCGCTCATCGCCGAGGCCGGTGACGGAGCCGCGCGCCGCTTCTTCGAGTTCTTCACCGCCAACATCCGGAACCCGAACACTCGGGCCGCCTACGCCCACGCCGTCGCCCACTTCCTCCGTTGGTGCGAAGACCGGCACTTTTCGCTCAAGAGCATCGAGCCCATCGTCGTCGCGGCCTACGTCGAGCAGCTCCAGACGACGCACGCGGCCCCGTCGGTCAAGCAGCACCTCGCGGCCGTTCGCATGCTCTTCGACTGGCTCGTCACCGGCCAGGTCGTGCCGGTGAACCCGGCCGCATCCGTCCGCGGGCCGAAGCACGTCGTCAAACGCGGCAAGACGCCCGTGCTCTCCGCCGAGGACGCCCGCAAGCTCCTCGACAGCATCGACACGACGAGTATCATCGGGCTCAGGGACCGGGCCCTCATCGCCACGATGGTCTTCAGCTTCGCCCGCGTCTCCGCCGTGCTCGGGATGAAGGTCGAGGATTACTACCAGAACGGCAAGCGGTGGTGGCTCCGCCTCCACGAAAAGGGAGGTAAATTTCACGAGGTGCCCGCGCACCACAACACCGAGGCGTACCTCGACGCCTACATCGAGGCCGCGGGCATCGCCGAGGACCCGAAGGGGCCCCTCTTCCGTACGGTCCGGGGCCGGAGTAAAACGCTCACGACGAAGCCGCTGCGCCGGAACAACGCCCTCGACATGGTCAAGCGTCGGGCCCTGGCCGCGGGACTACCAGCTCGACTCTGCAACCACTCGTTCCGGGCTACCGGCATCACGGCCTACCTCGAGGCCGGGGGCACCATCGAGAAGGCCCAGCAAATTGCGGCCCACGAGTCGCCGAAGACGACGAAGCTTTACGACCGGACCTCCGATGCGATAACCCTGGACGAAATTGAGCGAATTGCCATTTGATTCGGAACGCAATCGGCAGCCCCAAAGTGTCGGCTCTCGAAGCAAGAGGGAACGGACCGATGAAGGAGCTTTTAACATGACGACCGAGGGTAGCCCATTCTCAGCAGCGGATTCCGCACTGGGCTACCTTTATCAGTGCCGTTACGCCCTGTTGGATTCGCTGCGCCGCTGGCGTCAGGGCGAGGATTTTCTCGTCACGGTCGAGACGCTCGACGACATCGCCTTTGAGCCGACCGGGCGTCCCGCAGAGCTTCTTCAAACCAAGCACCATCTGAGCCGCCAGGCAACGCTCACAGACGCTAGTCCCGACCTCTGGAAGTCCATTCGCATCTGGTGCGAAGGCGTGACTGCTGGCTCCATTCCCGCAGACGCCGTCTTCTTCCTCCTCACCACAGCAACCGCCCCGACCGGCTCGACTGCCTCCTATCTCCGCACGAAAGACCGAGACGTCGAAGGTGCGTTCAAGAAGCTTGTCGCGACCGCTCAAACCTCGAAAAGCCAAGATAACGCTCGGGCCTATGCGGCCTTCTTGAAGGACCAGGCAAAGGTTCGTCCCCTTTTTGAACGGGTCTTTATCCTCGACGAGACGTCCACCATCACCGTGCTTCCGACGCTAATCCGACAGGAAGTTCGCCCCGCAGTGCACAAGGCGTTTCTCGAGCCGTTCGTCGAGCGGCTGGAAGGGTGGTGGTTCGCGCGTGTCATCAACCAGATGGCCGGAGTGACCCCAGGGCCGATTCTCAGCGAAGAACTCGAAGACCAGGCCGACGACCTCCGGGAGCAGTTCAAGGAGGACAACCTCCCTATCGACGACGCGGTCAGAGGGGTTGACATCGACATCGCCTCGCACATCGACAAGAGGTTCGTCGCACAACTAAAGCTAATCAGTGTTACAAATCCTCGTATCTTCATTGCCATTCGCGAATACTTCCGAGCTTACGAACAGCGGTCAAGGTGGATACGGGAAGACCTGTTACTCGTGGGCGAACTGGACCGCTACGAGGAACGGCTCATCGAGGAGTGGCAAATCTTCTTCGAGCGAATGAAGGAGAACCTCGGAGAAGCGGCCGCTGAAACGGAGAAGGTGAGAGCAGCCCGAGCCCTATACCAGTGGGTCGAATCCGAGGCCAACTTCCCGATTCGGCCGCGTTGCACCGAACCGTTCGTCACACGAGGCTCGCTGCACATCCTCGCCGACGACCTCCGAATTGGCTGGCATCCGGACTTCGCGGAGCGGGTCAAGAGAGCCCTAGAATCATCGGAGCCCGGTGCATGAGCCGATGGGAATTACGGCCTCAAGAGGAAGCCAACCTTCTGAACCCTCCATTCTGTGCACTTATATTGTCACATGCAGTGGAAGACTACGCGAAATCTCTACGAGACGGCATGCCATTCGCGCTAGCATTCCTCGTATTACCCATCGTCCTGCATAAGCCGACGCGAGAAGCGTTACCGCAACGCACCACCAGAGCCCTCTCCTCCTGGCTTGATGAGCGCGAAGACCTCCGGGCAACCTTCGCCGAGCGTGCCCGTTCCCTGTCACCCTACGTTCGTGAGGCGCTACTCTATAGCCTTATTCACGACCGGCTCAAGCTTAGTGACCAGGGCCATCTTCTCCTCGGTAGGAAGGCACGAGGGTTCACCGCATACGTTGCGGCGGCTACCGACGAGGTCAAAGACTGCCTCACCAAAGCTCAGTTTGTCGGGCGTTGGCTGACATCGGCCGGGAACGTACCCACCATCTTCGCTCTCTGGGGGGTGCGGCCATGAGCTTTCAAATCCGAGACATCGTCCTCTACAACGTGAACGGCGACATCCGGTCCGTCTCATTAGAGCCGGGCAAAGTGAACATCATCACGGGCAAGTCGAAGACGGGAAAGACGGCTCTCGTGGAGGTGATTGACTATTGCCTGGGTAGCGGGGATTGCTCGATTCCGCAGGGCCCGATGCGACAGGCCGTTGCATGGTTCGCGATTCGGCTCCAGCTCGCAGAGGGGCAACTATTCGTAGCACGTCGCGTCCCGAAAGCGACCGAGAAGACTACATCGGAAATTTACCTCGAAATCGGTGGCGATGTGAGCATACCACCGCTATCCGCACTCCGGTCGAACATCGCCTTCGAGGCTCTTCGTCCCGCGCTGAGCAAGGCTGCTGGCATCGGCGAGAACCTGCACGTTCCTCCCGAGGGACAGACGCGACTGCCCCTGGAAGCGAACATCCGACACGCTCTCCACTACTGCTTCCAGCCCCAATACGAAATCATTAGCCCGAAAATCCTGTTCCACAATCAGAGCGAAGATTTCGTTCCACAAGCCATCAAGGACACGCTCCCTTACTTTTTGGGAGCCGTGACCGACGACCACATCGCGAAGCGGAACGAGCTGCGACGTCTATCCGCCGCCCTCCGTCAGAAAGAGGCCAAGCTTCAAGAGTCAGAGGCGTTGCGAGGGGATGGCCTCGGGAGAGCAGTCTCATTCATCGCCGAGGCTCGTGACGTCGGACTCGGCGTTTCGGCGGACACGCCCCCGTCATTCGATGCCGCGATTGAAATCCTCCGGGGTCTCTCGGAATCCACGGTCGATGTCGCCTCAGACCTCGAAGCGACGGCTGGTGCGGCGGCCGAACTCCTCCGGGAGAAGGAAGCGCTCATCCGCTCGCAGCGGCGGATAAAGGAGCAGATTGCTGCAATCCAGTCGCTCGCTTATGACGAGCAGGGATACACCCGCGAGGCAACCGAACAGGTTTCCAGACTGCGAGCAATCGATATGTTCAAGCCAGAGGATGGCGCATCGCACAAATGCCCGCTCTGCCAAAGCAACGTGACAGAGCTAATACCGCCAGCGGCCGCCCTTCGCGGCTCGCTTCAACATCTCACGCAGCAGCTCGCCATCGTATCAACGGGTGCCCCGCGTCTTGAGAGCGCCATCGAGCGCCTGCGGACCGCCGCCGTCGAGGTAAAGCAAAAGCTCGGCGTCAACCGCGATAAGCTCGAAGCACTCCGCGGCACCGACGAGCGCTTGGACCAGCTTCTCGACCAGGCTTCCCGACGTGCCCACGTGCTCGGGAGAATCAGCCTCTACCTTGAGAGCGTTCCAGAGGCGGAAGACACCGGGGGCCTCAAAAGCTCGATTGCCACTCTCCAGCGGGGCATCTCCCGCCTGAAGGAGGAGCTGAGCGACGAGCAGACGAAACAAACGCTCGATTCATTCCTTAACCTGATTGGCAAGACAATGTCGGAGTGGGCGAGCAGACTTGAGCTGGAGCACTCCTCCGACAACCCGCTTCGCTTCGATTTGTCCCGCCTTACCATCGTAGCAGACACTCTCGACGGGCCCGTCCCCATGAATCAGATGGGCAGCGGAGAGAATTGGGTCGGCCATCACATAATTGGGCACTTTGCATTCCACGACTGGTTCACTCGAAAGAACCGACCAGTCCCCCGCTTCCTTTTCCTCGACCAGCCGTCGCAAGTTTATTTCCCGGCTGAGTTTGACCCCGAGGAATCGCCGAACGAAGTCTCGGACAGCGACTGGACCGCTGTAACTCGCATGTTTCGCCTGATATTCGACTTTGTCGACTCGCTTGACGGCAAGTTTCAGCTCATCATCACCGAGCACGCCGACCTCAAGGAGCCGTGGTATCAGGACGCCGTCAGGGAGCGGTGGCGAAGGGGCGTGAAACTGGTTCCTACGGAGTGGCTAGCTGGAGAGCATCCCGCATCGGAAGACACGGATGTGACTGGACAGGATTAAACCTCGTTTCGACCATTCCTCATCAACTGCCATCCGTAAATTCGAGCAAGTTCTCACCGGAAGCAGTGGACCGCTTGGGGCTCTTCTTGGACCGCGGCCGCTTCGCGTCACCGTTCGCGGATGCCTGGAGCTCGGCAAGAAGCTCGCTCGCAGCTTCGTAGCTCCGGCCTTCATTCCGAGCAAGCTCCGCTTCCGTCGGCACCAACTCCCCGCGGAACGCCTTTGCAAGGATGGTTTGCGTCAGAAGCTCGACCCGACGGCGGGCTGACGCAGCCTTTTGCTCGATAGCATCAGCCAGGGCGAGCAAAGCGGTTCCCCGTCGCATGATTTCTTCCTGCTCCGCCAACGGCGGCACCCCAATCGGCATTTGCTGGAGCTTTGTTCCGTTGATGTTGGATTGGCTCACGCCGTCGGTCCTGACCTTTGCGGCCCACTCTCGTCCCCAAGGAGAATTGAGCCACCAGCAGAGCAAGCGACTATCGACGCTGCCCACCTTACATCGAACCCGGATGAGGTATGATGCAAACGTCGCCCTTTCTTCGGATTCAAAGACACCAGACTTTCCAACAAGCTCGGGGCTGTTCGTGCGGTTGAACAGCATGTCACCCCGCTTCAGGAGCAGGCTCGAAAGTCCGGGCAACTCTTCGTTCACAAACTTCAGGTCATCGAGAACGATGTGGCCATCCTGGATATTGCCCATCCTCAATAGGGGGACAACGCCTGTGGGGTCTGCCTTCTCGGAGGTCCCGTATTGGACAAGCTCCGAGCAAGCTCCGACTGATGTCACGCGCCAGTGCTCTGGGTATTCAGGCAGCTCAGGAACATCATCCATGCCCGAAGCTGGGACGTAGGCTGGCAAACCTGAAATCGCATCAGCATGATTCGCTTCTCGCCACTCGGCCGTAAGTCTTCCAGTGCAGGCCGCCGCGAGAATCGCTTGCCTAAACCGCTTGAGCGTGGTCGGCACTCGTCCGAGCCGTTCGCGGGCTGAGGTCACAGGCACTAGCAATCTCTCAACCGCACTAACAATGCGGCGTTGTTCAGCCAAGGGCGGAACTGGAACGCTCAGGAGTGCGAGGGCTTCTTGGTTAATTTTTGGAAGTAGGGTCCGGCCGTCATGATTCGAGGCCATTTCTGTGAACGCCGCGGACACCATCCAGCGATGCAAATAATTTGTGTTAATAAATGACTCAATTGGATACATGTCAGCGCTACATAGACCCTCGAAATCCACAACTACTGCTTTGCATAAATATGGCCGAATCTTCGAATATAGGATATGGCCGGGAAGAAACCGGTGCTTTGCACTCCTTACCTTGTCCTCTGCAACAGTAGTGTAATTGAGCATATTGCCTGTGCCTGACTCGATGTGATTCGGGGCGATGTGCGGAGACTCCTGAAATGCAGCTGGGTCGACCAGATTACTAGCAACCCTAGCGACTTGCTGAAATTCAGCCCAATCCCAGCCCTCGGGCAACTCCCACGGTGTCGCCACGCTACTCATGCTCCTGCCTCCTGTTCCAAGAGCTTGAGCACCTGCTCTAGGTCCGCGAGGGCCCCTTTCAAGTCCAGCGTTGCATCAGCCGCCAACTCATCCGGTTCAGGCATCTCATCGAGGTCATCCGGTGATTCTTCCTTAAGCCATTTGAATCCCACGAGCTTGAAGTCTTTTTCCCGAATCTCCTGAATCGAGAAGCACCGCCAGCGGTCCTCCTTCGAATCAGACGGCTTCCGCTTCGTTCGTCCGTTCGGGTCGTCTCCGTAGCACTTCTCAAACTCAGCGAAGTGTTTCATTGCGAGCGGTCGCCCTTTCTTCGTGATGCCCGCAACGTTTGTCCTACCGTCATAAATCCATACCTTGCTCGTTGGTTCGCCCTTCGCGAAGAACACAACGTTTGCGTTGACGCCTTGGCTGTAGGGGGTGAACGTCCCTCGCGGTAGACGTATGACAGTGTGAAGGTTGCAATCCTCGGTGAGAATCTTGAAGACCTCTCCCGCTTGGTCTGCGAAGAGACAGTTGTCAGGGAGGACAACAGCCGCCCGACCACCCGGCTTGAGTACTGTCAAGAAATGCTGGACGAAGTTTAGTTGCTTGTTGCTTGTCTCGACCGTGAAGTCATCGCGGTCGGGGGCCTGGTTCGCTCCCTTCGTCCCGAACGGCGGGTTGGCGAGAATTACGTCGTATTTCGTGCTCCCAGGCGTCGTGTAAATTGCGTCCTGGAGTTCGATGTGCGGCTCGACGCCGTGAAGATACATGTTCATCAGTGCGAGACGTCGTGGCCTGGCGACCAGTTCCGTTCCGAAGTAGGTCTTTCGTCGAATCCGCTTCGACGTCTCTCGGTCGAGCGCCCCGCCCTTCGTCTGTTCAATCAGCCACTCGTACGCCGCAACGAGAAACCCGCCTGTACCGCATGCGGGGTCTGCGACAGTGAACGACGGATTCCCCCGCGGGTCGGGCTTCATGCAGCGGACAATCGACTGGATGAGCACGCGGGGCGTGAAGTACTGGCCTGCCCCTTTCTTGCCCTCGCTCGCCGCCTTCTCGAGGAGCCCTTCGTAGGCGTGGGCCTTCACGTCCACGCCGAGGGCCGTCCACTCCGTCTCGTCGATGAGATTTACGAGCTTCTTCAGATTCACCGGGTCGCTGAATCGCGACTGAGCACCGGCGTAGATGTCGCCGAGGATGCCCGGCTGTTTTCCGAGCGTGCGCAGGACTTCGATGTAGTGGTCGGTCAGCTCCGTGCCTGCCCTGGCTCGGAGCTTCTCCCATTCGCACCCGGCGGGCACCTCAATCTCCCTCTCCGAGGCCATCTTCAGGAACAGCAGGTAGGTGATTTGCTCGATGTAATCGCCGTAGTCGACGCCGTCATGCCGGAGGGTGTGACAGAATCCCCAGAGTTTCCCAACAACGTCGCTCATGCCGCCATCGCCTCATTCAGTTCGAGGAGGAGCCCTTCGAGCTTCCCTCCAAATGCTCTGTTCGCCCTTGCCCAACCGCCTTCTCGAGCGAGGACAGGCACGTCGTCGAAATCGTCCTTGTCGATGGAGAGGTTCGCCGCCAGATGCTCGCGGATGCGAGCCAGCCACCGACGCTCATCCTCCGAAAAGGACTTCCCCTCGGTGAGCTTCGCGAGCGCCATGTCGACCCGCTCTTCCGCCGTGAGCAGCGGGGCCGCCTCGTCCGCGGCGTGCTTGACCATCGAGATGATGTCGACGAGGGGCTTGTGATACTGCGCCTCGTGGGCCTTCCGCAAATTATCTTCGGTAAACCGTTGAGGCGTGGTCGCGAGCTTCTTCCTGAGTTCGCCGAGGGCCCCCGTGCCCCAATCCTTCGGCCGGTCGAACAGAATCCGGATGGCATCCACCTGGTCCGGATTTTCTCGAACGTATTCGGCGAAGAGCTTGAGGTAATCCTCGGGCTGATGCTCCTTCCCCGTCCCGTCGCGGATGAGCCATTTCGAGGTGACCGAGTCTGCCGCCTCGTGTGCGATGACGAAGCCCCGCTTCGGACGCGGGTAGTTTACGAGCAGGTCCTGGAACGACTCGTTCCGCAGGAGCTTCATCGTCCCTGTGAAATCCTTCGCGAGAGCCGCCTTGAGTCCGCTAGCGAACCCCCCCAAGTCGCCGTCGTCCACGAAGGCAGCGAACTCCGCCCTCGCGAAGCCTGACATCTCCTTGTCAATTCTCTGGAGCCGCTTGACCAGGCAGCCGACGTTGTAGGCCCGGTCCTTGTTGTTCCAGACGTCGTCGACCAGTTCCTTGATGGTCCGCGACGGCTTCTCCGGCGGCTCCCTCGTGAACGCGGATGCCTGACGGAAGTATTCGAGCAGCGTCCCGTCGAAGCAGTCGAACACCGTGAAGTGGGACTTGTCGGGATAGTGCTCCCCCAGCCGCGTGCCCCGGCCGAGCATCTGCTCGAAGAGGATTCGGGACTTCACCGGCCGGAGGAACACGATGAACTCCAGGTCCGGGATGTCCACGCCGGTCGAGAGCATGTCGACCGTCACCACGATGGCCGGGTTCGGCCGGTTGCGGAACTCGCGGATGCGCTTGAGCGGCCGGTCGACCGTCGGGCTCCCGGTGATTTTCTGGACGAACGACTCGCCCCGCCCGAACACGTCCCGGCACAGGTTCACGAGCTGGTCCGCGTGCGACGTGTGCGGCAGGTCGTTGGTCGCGAAGATGAGCGTCTTAGGGAATCGCCCGTACTTCGCCTCGTGCTCCAGGGCGTACTTCTTCAGCTCCTCGATGACCTTCCGGTTCGAGTCCGGGGCCGTCGCCTTCCGCTCGATTTCGGTCGTGTCGAAGGCTCGCTCGTCTTCGAGCAGGTCGAGCTGCTCGCCGCCCGTCTCCGTGTCGACCAAGCCCACCTGCTCCCCTTCCTTGAGGAACAGTCCGTTCATGCGGATGTCCGAGCGGACGGCGACCGCGTCGTAATCGACGAGGTAACCTTCTTCGACCGCTCGCCGGTACTCGTAGCGGTAGACGACCTCGGTGAAATACGCCGTCGTGTGCGCCGCGGGCGTCGCCGTGAGGCCCACCTTCACCGCGTCGAAGTGCTCGAGCACGGTCCGCCAGGTCGAGAGTTCCGCCGACGTGTAGCCCCGGTGGCATTCGTCGGCCACGATGCAATCGAAGGCGTGAATCGGGATGTCGAGCTTCTCGGCGTCGTCGTCTCGTTCCTCGTCCCCTTCCTCGAACGCCGCGGCCCGGCCGAGGAGGTTAATCGCCATCCGCTGGATGGTGCAGACGTAGACGAACGCATGGCCCGCGTGTGGGGTGAGCAGGTACGAGGACGGGAGCACCGTCGGGTCGAACTTCTCCTCGCTGCCCTCTTCCTCGAAATCTTCCTTGCGGAACCGCTGGCTGAAGACCTCGTAAATCTTGTTGAACTTGAGGCCCGGCTCCGGCTCGAACGACGCGAACGCCCGCACGGCCTGAGCCGCCAGGGCCCGCCGGTCCACGAGGAACAGGACGCGCCGAGCGGCACCCGACTTGATGAGCCGGTAGACCTGATTGACCGTCGTGAAGGTCTTCCCGCAGCCGGTCGCCATCGCCACGAGCATCTGCCGCTTTCGGTCCGCGATGGCCTTCTCAATCGCCTCGTTCGCCTCGATTTGGTAGGGCCGAAGCCGAGGATGGTTGTTCGGCGTCGACAGGAGCTTCTGGACCTCCGCGTCGAAGTCCCGAGTGAGTCGCTCTTCGAGGGCCGAAGGCGTTGGGAAATCGGCGATTCGGCGAGAGCGTTCCATCGGGTTGCGGACGTCGTGGAACCAGATGACCTCCCCGTTCGACGAGTACAGGAACGGGACTCGGTACGGTCCGAATCGGAGCGGGCTTTCCGTCGCCCCCTCGGAATACCGCTGGGCCTGGACGAGCACGTTCTGAGGCCCGAGGGAGAGCTTCTTCGCTTCGAGGATGCCTAGAAGCCGCCCACCGACGAAGAGCGCGTAGTCCGCCGGTCCGTTCTCCGTCGGGTATTCGGCGACCGCCGTCGCCAGGGCCTTATCTGCGCGAAAGAACGAGCTGTGCGGGACGATATCCCAGCCCAATTCCCGGAGACGTTTATCGATACGATTTTTGCGAGTTTGCCACTCGGATTCATGCGACATAGTCCCGCCACCCTACCCGACGCAAGCCTTGGCATCAATTGCGGTTGCATCCAGCATATCGGGTCGGTCCGCCTGCTAGAAGGGCCTGACTCGATTGAGCGGCTTCCCAGCCCGTCTCGTGCCTCGTAAATGCCGCCTGACATCCGGTCAGCATCGCTGCTAGAGCGTCGGGTATGCCGGTCACGTTCGCCCACATCCTGGGAATCCTGGTCTGCCTCTTCGCCCTCGCCCGCGAATATCCCGAGGCCATGTCCTTCATCGGCCAGAGCTTCCTCGCCCTGTGGGCCTACCGGCGATTCCTGCGATAGGCTCGACCGCTCGGACCGTCTCCGCGTGAGGACGACTCAGACATCACCGATTCGTTGCCCGTCTCCCCACTCCCTGACCACCGAATGATGCCCCGTCTCGTCTGGTAGTAGGCCAAAGCGACCATCTCCCTTCCCGCGCTCGCATCTCTCCCAGCTCGCTCCCCAGGTCCAGACGCCGACCCTCGCTCACGGACCACCGGCCCCGCGAACGCGAGCGAGTCGCCCTCGCGTCTCGGCACTCGTGCTGACCATTCCCCCTCTCCCTCTCCGCTCCTCATCGCCCCACTGCGTGCCTGACTCGGGAACGCTAAGGCCGCCGCCGTCCGCCGCAAGCGGAAAATCGCCTGCCCCGACCAACCCTAGTTTTCCGCTTGCCCCGGACGGCTCCGGCGGCCTCTTCACGCATCCCCGTCAGGCCGCGATGGGCGCGGCCTCGAAACGAACAAGGAGAATCATCATGAGCGACAGCACGAAGACCAACACCGCCACGAACGGCAACCGCCCGACCCACATCGCCTATTGGGTCCGCGACCGCGAGGACAAGAAGGCCGTCTGGACCCGCTGCGGAGCGGCCTGGGCCCACGCCGACGGCAAGGGGTTCAACATCGCGTTGGACCTCCAGCCCCTCGACGGACGCATCAGCCTCCGGCTGGCCTCGGAGCAGAAGGAATAGACGGACAACCAACCGGCGGGCCGCAAGCCCGCCGCATCACGCAAGGAGACGCATCATGAATCGCATCGACACACCGCACCGCATCGCCAACCCCCACTACGCCGCGAGGAACGCCCGCAGGGCCGTCTACGCCAAGCTCCCCCGGGCCCCGCTCACCGCGAGCCCGGTGCCGAGGCTGACGAGCCTCTACCACCACGACGAGGCCGGTCCCTACGGCGACCGACGCTACCCCGGCAACTGCTCGGGCGAACTGGTCAAGGACCTGCTGACCTTCTTCGCACCCGCGACGGTGCTCGACCCGATGACCGGCTCAGGCACCTGCTACGACGTCTGCCGCGAGCTGGGAGTCCCCTGCCGCTCGCTCGACCTCCGCGAGGGCTTCGACGCCTGCGACCCAGAGACCTTCCCCGCCGAAGGCACGCAGGACTTCTGCTGGGCCCATCCCCCCTACTGGCGGATGAAACGCTACTGCGACGACCCGCGCGACCTCTCCGCCGCCCCGACGCTCGGCGACTTCCTCGACCGCTACGCCGCCTTCATCGCGAACTGCCATCGGGCGCTCCGGCCCGGGGGCACGCTCGCCATCCTGATGGGCGACTACAGCGACCGCGAGCAGGGCTTCGTGCCGCTGGTCTACCACACCAAGCGACTCGCCTTCGCCGAAGGCTTCCGCCAGGCGTGCACCGACATCATCCGGTTCAGCCACGGGGCTTCCAGCGGCACCAAGGTCTACCGCAGCGCCTTCATCCCCGGCCTGCACGACGTCTGCACCGTCTTCGAGAAGGGACGCTAGGTATCAACATCTCACGGAGGAAATCGCCATGATGCACGAACGACGAATCTGGTCCGTCACCACCATCGAGTCCGCCGAGGAACTCGCCCGCAAGCTGACCGAATCCACCTGGACGCTCTGCACCGCCTTCGAACACCGCGGCCACCTGTTCCTGAACGACGCGACGAGCGAGGACAGTGCCCAGGAATACGCCGTCGTGAAGCGACTCGGCGACGGCACCTTCCTCCAGGTCGAGAGCATCACCTTCGGCTGGTGCAGCTTCGACCGAGCACTTGGCTACGTCCTCCACGCGACCGGAGGCCGCGACGACGGCGGCGACTTCGCGACGCACGTGAACCCCCGCCTCGAGACGGCCGACCAGCACCGACGCTGCCCGCTCTGCGGCTGACCCGCGCGATTCTCGCCTGCCTCTCTCGTTCTTCATCGCCCCCAACGGGCCTGTCTCCGGGAACGCTAAGGCCGCCGCCGTCCGCCGCAAGCGGAAAATCGCCTGCCCCGACCAACCCTAGTTTTCCGCTTGCCCCGTCCGGCTTCGGCGGCCTTCCCACGCGTCCCCGACAGGCCGCGATGGGCGCGGCCTCGAAACGAACAGGAGGCATTTCATGAAACACATCACGCACACGCTGAGCATCGACCTGGACGAGGCGCTCGAAGAGGAGCTGGACGGAGTCCTCGGGGAAATCGAGGGCTTCCTGGACGGGTTGCGGGAGCGGCCATGGCGGATACCGCCGCTGAGGGTCGTCGTCGACGTCCCCGAGCTGCTCGCGAAATCGAAGCGAGTCGCCCTCATCTGGACCGTCGAGGACGTGCTCGCACAGCGGCCCGGCCTGAGCGACGACCAAGCCTGGCAGGTGCTCCGCCACGCGGCCGAGCACATCGAACGCGACTTCGGCTTGAAGGCCGAGTACCTGAAGGAGTACGCCCTGCAGCTCTTCGGGCCGCTACCCGGAATGTCGTATGCCGTGGCGACCGCCATCCACGCCGTCTGCCACATCACCGCCCCCGACGCGAAGTTCGACTACCAGTGCTTCCTGACCGACTGCCGATGCGTCCTCATCCGCTCCGAGGTCGGCGAACACAGCATCATCCCCTCGACGCTCACGAGCGACGACGTGCCGCACCTCATCCCGCTCGACCAGGTCCCCGGCAACGTCTACGCCATCCTCGCGAAGGCCATCGCCGCGTGACGCCCTCCCCTTCGTCGGGCCGTCCTCGAACGGCCTGACGATTCTCCGCTTCATCCGCACGCAGTCGTAAGGCAGCGGCGCGAGCCCGGCCGTCTTGCGTGCCGCGTTGACCGAGCGGACGAGGCCGAGGAGTTGGCGACGCACCGGGGCATAGGGTTCGAAAGGGAGCGCGGTAATCATCCGTTCGAGCCGTTCGGACGAGCGGCGGAGTGCGAGTTCGAGGAAGACGGCCTTGAGCACGTTGTGCTGCTCGCGTTCGATGCGGACGCAGACCCGCCCGGCCTTGGAGCTGAGGGAATAGCCGCCGTACTTGAACGGCTCGCGTCGACAGTCGCGGATGAGGCCCGCCTCGTCGCGGAAGAATGGCGAGACGCCGTCGGTCGCGAAGAGCACGAAGAATCGGTCGTGACGCAGGTAACGCACGTTCGCGTGGCCGCCCCGCTTGCGACGGTACCGCGACCACTTCGAGAGGGTCGCGCCGTAACGCTCCGCGAGCTTGCGGTCGATAGACTGCGGGTCCTTCCCCTCGGGCACGCGGCCCGTCACGTAGTAGAAGTAGCCCTTGCCGATGCAGGCCACCGCGACCTGCTGGATGAATCCCTCCAGCGAGGTCGTCACGAGTCTCGTCTCTTCCATCGCGACACCCATTGAGCAATCGCAGGCAACAACGGTGAGGCAGTTGGTTGCGGAAGGCCCAACTGCCGGAAGGCCCAAATCCTTCGGCGGCAAGCCGCTACGTCGAGGAACGCGGCGTCGCCGCAGCCCCGAAAACTAGTTTCTTCAGTTGAAGTCGCTCAATTCATAGAAGTAGCGGTTCCAATCAACCTCCAACGGTCCTTTCATACGTTTCAGCATGTTCGTTCCGTCGTCTGCTCGCCGCCGAGCGTGCGGCCCCTCTCCCGAGGGGCGGCTCGCTCGACCACGATTACTTCCTCGCCAAAGGAAACGGCCAGGCGGGAACGGCATCGTCCTCGCTCGACCGGAACGCCTCAGAGATGGGTAACAACTCGTCCCCGCTTTCGTCGTCGCCTTCGTGCTCGGCACCACCCGAGCACGCAAACGAGCCTGCCACTGCCTTGCAGCACGCTCGCCCGACTCGCGTCGGCTCCTACTCGCGGGACACTCCCAGACTGCGGCATTTCAAGCACCCGGCCGACCAAGCCGGGCACCGGACACCACTCCGGCCGCCGCAGCCCTTCCCAGGTTAGCGATGCACTCCGTCCAATCGGTCACGTCGCTAGGGGGTGTCATCCCCCGGGCCACACGCCGTATGTCCCGGGCTCCCGCCCAGGCATAGTTTCCACCGATGAGTGATTTCTCCGGGCCGAAACTAGAAGCGCCCGGTTACCCGTCGGCGTGCGGCTTTCGCGGTTCGGTACCGTCTCCGATTGGACTCACTGGCAAGCCCTCGCGGGCCTTTCATGGTTGAGCTTTTCGCGGCCCTCGGGTTTGCCGAAGGTCCCCGACCCCGGTCAAAGAGTCGGTCCCGCCTGTCGCCAGGACGGAAGCTCCCCACGCCAGCCGAGTTGAGCGGACCGCTTGGGCCCGGACCCCTCGGGCGGGATTTGCACCCGCTTCGTGACATCACGGCCTCGCACGTCGAAGACGTCGAGGTTCTTCCCTGTCGCCCCGTTTCCACGAGACGTCGAGCGGCGGCGCGGGCAATCCGGCAGGCATCGATGGCCGTCCGCGAAGGCGGACCATCCCCGAAACTCGGGGAACCGCGACCTGCCGCGGGTGAAACTCACGACTCACCCACGCGCCTCGGACCTATCGGATAGAACATCGGGATTAGTCTCGCGTGCCGAGCGACGTCGCTCCCAGGCACCAGAGTCGAGGGTTACTCCGATGAGCCTCCGTCGAGCTGGACGAGCCACTCTCATGGCATCCAGCTCTACGAGTCGGCACCGCGGCGGATGGTGAATCCCGCCCCCTTAGACCGGCTGGTGAGGCCAGTTTTACCGGGTGATGCCGCCCACCTCGAAGACGCCAGTAACGTTCCACGTCACCGACGACACGCGGCGTCATCGCCGCTGCTTCAAGCCCCTTAAATCTACGCGAGTGAATCGCGATGCGACAGCGGCACTTCCGCGGTCAGTTCGTGTCAATCTCGGGCCAAGGCTGGCGGATGGAGAGCGGCGCCCCACAAGGTCCGGGAACTGGCTTTATGACCCTTTTTCAGGGAGTCGCGACGGCACCAGCAGGGCCGTCATGAGTGCGAGATTCACGATCCATTGGACGGTGCTCGCGATGAGATAGGCCCGATGGAGCGGGTAGAACCCCCGGAGGCTCCCCGTCTCAAGCCGCCCGTCCATGACCCGATGGAGGGCGATGAGCCCGAGGAGGATGAGGGTCGTCGCGGCGAGGAACAGGAGCCGCACCGCCCGGACGCGGGCAGGCCCCTCGCCCCGCTCGACCCAGGCGGCGGCCCACCAGACGAGCACGACGCCGACCCCGATATAGTTGAGGTAGTCGGTCACCTCTTGGGTGACGAAGCCCGTGTCGAGGCTCCCGAGCGACTCGTGGAGCACGGGGATGACGACGGCGCTGTAGAAGGTGAATCCCCCCATCCAGACCGAGAGCCCGAGCAGGCAGAACACGCGGAGGGCGAGCGAGCGGAGCGGCATGGACTCGGAACCTCTACTTCCCGATGACGACCCCGAGCAGGGAACCAACGACCAGGACGAGCACGGGGTGAATCTTGGTCCGCAGGGACACGACGAGGGCCAGGCCCGCGACGCCGAAGTAGGCCCAATGGGCGAAGCTCTGCTGGACGAGGCTCAAGGCCGTGACGCCCAGGAGCCCGACGACGGCGGGACCCGCCCCCCGGCCGAAGCCCTGGAGCCAGCGATGGTGGAGGAGCCGCTTCAAGGCCCGTGCCGCCGCCGCGGCGAGGAACCACGGCAGGAGGAACACGCCGCACGTGGCGGCCACGGCCCCCACAGGCCCCCCGGCCCGATAGCCGATGAACGTGGCCGTGATGAGCACCGGGCCGGGGGTGACGTAACCGAACGCGACGGCAGCCGAGAAGTCCTCGGCCGTGACCCAGGTCGTCTCATGCACGGCGATGCGTTCGACCAGGGGGAGGGCCGCTTGCCCGCCGCCGAAGGCGAGCACGCTCACCAGGACGAATCGCCAGAAGAGTTCCCAGGTCATCGCGTCTCCTCGGCCCGGGGGGGCGAGAGGCAGACGATGCCGACCAGCCCGGAGGCGACCACGACGAGGGCCGCGTGGAGGCCGAGGAACGCCCCGGCCGCGAAGGCGAGCAGGGCGAGCGACATCGTGAGCGGCCCCTTGATGTTGGCCTTCCCGAGGCGATAGGTCGTGGACAGGAGGAGCCCCACGACCGAAGCCGTCAGGCCGTTCACCGCCGGGCCGATGCCGGGCATTTGCGTCACAGCCCCGTAGAGGGCGGCGAGCAGCATCATCAGGACCGCCGCCGGAAGGACGAATGCCCCCGTGGCGAGGGCCGAGCCTGGCCAGCCGCGGAGCTTGTAGCCCAGGTAGGAGACGACCTGGATGAGGGTCGAGCCGGGCAAGAGCTTCGTGTAGGTCAGGGCCTCGGTCACGTCCTCGGCCGTCAGGAGCCGCCGCTTCTCGACCACATCCCGCTCAATCAGGGCCAGGCCCGCCCCGAGGCCACCGAAGGCGACCGCCCCGATGCGGAGGAAGAGCCAACCGAGGTGCCCGAGCGAGGGCGGCGGCGCGACAGCAGGGGGAGCGTCGGAATCAAGCATGACCATTCCTGAGAACCAGGTTCTTTTCGGGAGCCGCGGCGGCCCGGGGCAACGAGACCACGAAGGCCGAGCCCGAGCCGCTCCTGCTCGTGGCCTCGACCGAGCCGCCGTGGGCCTCGACTATCCAACGGCAGATGCTCAGGCCCAGGCCCGAGCCGCCGAGGCTCCGGGCGGAGTCGGCCTGATAGAACCGCTCGAAGACGTGCGGCAGGTGGTCGGGAGCGATACCAACGCCGGTGTCTTCGACGACGAGCCGAGCTTGGTCCCCGGCCCCTCCGACGCGGAGCGTCACCGAACCGCCCGGTTCAGTGAACTTGATGGCATTGTCCACGAGGTTTGTCACGAGCTGCCGCAGCCGTCCTGAATCGCCCAGGACCGGGACCGGCGAGCCGCACTCGGAGCGGAACCGGACGCCGCGCTCCTCGGCGAGCGGCTCGTACATCTCGGCGACATCGCTCGCGAGGGCCGAGAGGTCGACCGGCTCCCGCCGGAGGGGCATCTCCCCGGCGTCGGCCCGAGCCAGGAGCAGCAAGCCGTTGACGAGGGCCGTGAGCCGCTCGCATTGCTCGCCGAGCGACGCGAGGACTTCGCGGTATTCCCCCGGTTCCCGAGGTTGGCCGAGAGCCACCTCGACCGCGGCCCGCATCGCCCCGAGCGGGCTCCGAAGCTCATGCGACGCATCGGCCGTGAAGCGGATAATCTGGCCGTGATAGGCCGCGAGCCGGTCGAGGAGCTCGTTGATTGTCCCGGCCAGCTCATCGAGTTCATCACCGGCCCCGGTCCGGGGGAGCCGCTCGGAGAGGTTCGAGGGCTCCAGCCGCTTGGCGGTCTGGATGCTCTGGGCCACGGGCCTGAGGGCTTGCCGAGAGAGGAAGGCCCCGCCGACGACCGAGAGCCCGAGGAAGAAGAGGCCCCCGAACGCGACCCGGCGGTCGAACTGGGCGAGCGTCGATTCCGTCTCGGCGAGCGAGAGCCCGAGGTCAAGCGAGGCATCGCCAGCGAGGCCCGCCCGGAGCACGCGGTAACGGCCCGAGGCGGGAAGGGCGAGCGTCTCGAGAGTCGCGCCCGAACCAATGCCTTCGAGACGACGAGCCAATCCCCGGCTTTGCTCAGTCTCGGGTGCCACGAACACCCGACCCGGCTCGCGGAGCACCACCACGAGGCCCTCGGACTGGTAGGCCAGGACTTCGCGGCGAATTTCCGCCTCCAGGGCTTCGCTCCCCTCCGGGGTGTAGTCGCGGACGACGGCCGAGAGCTCGGCGGCCTTCCTGTAGAGGAAGGCATCGTCCCTCGCTTCGAGCACCGAGCGGAGCCCGTGGTGGACCCACGCGAACCCGGCCGCGAGCGACGCGCCCAGCACGAGGCTCGACCAGGCCGTGAGCTTGGCCCTCAGGCCCAGCGGCCTACTCTTCGCGGAGGACATAGCCGACGCCCCGTAGCGTGTGGATAAGCGGACGGTCGAAGCCCTTATCGACCCGGTTCCTGAGCCGGTTGATGTGGACATCGACGACGTTGGTCAGCCCGTCGAATTCGTAGTCCCAGACGTGTTCCTGAATCATCGTGCGGCTGACCACCTGGCCCGCGTGCCGCATGAGGTAGTGGAGCAGGGCGAATTGCTTGGAGGAGAGCTCGATTCGCTCGCCCGCCCGCTCGACCGTGCGGCCCGCCGGGTCGAGCGAGAGGTCGGCCACGCGGAGCACGGGCGGGAGCGGCTCGCTCCCCCGCCGGAGCACGACCCGGATGCGGGCGAGGAGCTCGGCGAACGAGAACGGCTTGACGAGGTAATCGTCGGCCCCGGCGTCGAGCCCCTCGACCCTATCGTTCACGGCACTCTTGGCCGTGAGGAAGATGGCCGGGGCGAGGCTCCCCTTCGTCCGGAGCCGCTTCAAGAGCTCCAGACCATCGCCGCCGGGGAGCATCCGGTCCAGGATGAGGAGGTCATAGGGTGCCGAGGAGGCATACTCGAAGCCCCGCGTGGCGTCGCCCACGAGGTCGACGGCGAAGCCTTGCTCTTGGAGCCCTTGCTTCAAGTAAGGCCCTAAATCGGGGCTATCTTCGACGACCAGGACACGCATCGACTTTGGTCCACGAAAGACGCCACACGAACTGAGGCCGCGCGTTCATTGTAAGGTTCATCGCAGACGAGACATCGGAAAATTACGGTGCTGTAATCTTCGAGCCATCGTCCCGTCATCTCGGGCGGCTATCCTTGTCCCCATCGAACATGGACAAGGAGGCTCTCGGCCATGCAGTTTCGAGCCGGACAGACGCCAAGGCGAGCGTTCACGCTGATTGAGCTGCTCGTGGTCATCGCCATCATCGGCCTCTTGATTGCCCTGCTGCTCCCCGCCGTCCAGGCCGCCCGCGAGGCGGCGAGGCGGGCCCAATGCGTCAACAACCTCAAGCAGCTCGGGCTCGCCCTGCACAACTACGAGGGCACCCATCGGGCCTTCCCGCCCGGCTACGTCTCGAACTTCACCGCCGCGGGCGACGACATCGGCCAGGGCTGGGGCTGGGCCGCAATGCTCCTGCCCCAATTCGAGCAAGGGCCGCTCTTCAACGCCGTCAACTTCGACCTGAACATCGAAGTCCCGGAGAACTCGACGAGCCGGTTGCCGAACGTCAGCATCTTCCTCTGCCCGTCGGATACCGTGCGGCCGACGTGGTGGGCGTTGAAGCGGACCCTCTCGGGGACCCCCACCGAGCGGATTTGCCAGGTGGCCCCGTCGAACTACGTCGGCATGTACGGCACGAGCGAGCCGGGCGTGAACGGCGACGGGACGTTCTTCCGCAACAGCTTCATAAGCCTCAGAGACCTCACGGACGGCACGGCCCAGACCATCGTCATCGGCGAGCGGAGCCATCGCCTGGGCTATGCCACCTGGGTCGGCTCGGTGACCGATGCGGTCCTCTATCCCGAGGACGGCGATTCGGTCGGACGCCCCCGCGTCGAGCACGCCTCCGGCATGGTGCTCGGCCACGCGGGCGAGCGGAAGGGGCCGGGCGACCCGCACGGCGACGTCAACCAGTTCTACAGCCGCCACTCGGGCGGCGGGGTCAACTTCCTCTTCGCCGACGGGCACGTGACGTTCCTCAAATCGACGATGGACTACAAGACTTACCGGGCCCTCGCCACCCGAGCCGGGGGCGAGGCGGTCTCGGGCGACTTCTGACCCCCGCGGAGACAGGCAATGCGAAGGATTGTTCCGCTCGTGGCGACTTTAGCCCTCGTCATCGGCTGCGGCGAAGGCCGCGAGGAGGATGAGACGGTCGTCCCAATCGACCAACTCCCCCCGGCCGTGCTCAAAGCAGCCCAGGAGAAGCTACCCGGCGTGACGTTCGATTCGGCCTGGAAGGAGGAGGAAGACGGACAGGTTGCTTACGAGGTCAGGGGCAAGGCCAAGGACGGCAAGATTCGCGATGCGAAGGTGACGCCCGACGGCCGGGTCCTGGAGGTGGACTGACCGAGGGCTCGTGCACGGCGGACGAACCATCGAGGGGCCGGGAAGGTTTCTACCCTCCCGGCCCCTGTCGTTGGTGCCTCAGGCCGCGTCCCGGTTTTGCCGGAGACAATTCCCTGCCTCAGGCTAATCAGGCTCCGCCGACACCCAGCTCCCGGAGCGTCTGGCCGACCGAAGACATCGCCCCGCCCTGACGAACTACCGAACGCGAGCGCTCCAGCTCGGCAACCGCCGCGTCCCAGCGTACCCGCGTCCACTCGGGTCGCTCGCGACGCACCAGCGGCAGCGGGTCGCCGCGGAATCCCGCACGAGCCAGGGCCGCCTGCACCGAGCGGGCGAGCAAGGCATCGGCCGAAAGCGTCTCCTCCGGCCGATGCGTTGGGGCCGGAGTTGGAAGCTCCCTCGGTCGGGACATCGGCGGCCTCAGACGCGAGCGGGCCGCGTCCTCGTCCGCCTGCGTGATGAACTCGAATCGCTTCCCCCGCACCATCCAGGCGAACAGCCGACACGGCTTCGAGCCGACCGCTTGGGCGTGGGCCGCCGCGGCGAGGAACGCGAGCCGGTCCGCCTCGCTCGTCGAGATGAACTTCGCGTCCACCGCCTGGCGGTGGAGTTCTAGCAGCCGGTCGCGGTCGCGGAAGTCGTCGGGGACGATGTCCCGGATGTCGGGTTTCTTCTCCCCCGAATTCGAGCCTTGAAAACCAGCCGGTCCGCCGGAGGCCGCAGGCCGTGAGGCGGGTTTCTGGTTGTTAGACTCCCGTAGGGGTTTCTTGTTCTCTGTACTAGGGCCTGCAAAATGCCCCGCATTTTCGGGCCGAGGGCCTGAAGATTCATCCGCCGCGGCCGGGACCTCGACCGTCGCCGCTGTGGACAACTCGGCGGGAGCCCCCAGCTCTTCAGGGCCCCAGTCGAGGTTCACCGCGACCCAAAGCCCGTCGCGGTTGAGCACGTGCTGCGAGCATTCTTCGGGGAGCAGCCATCCGAGTTCGAGCACGAGGAACCTCCTCGCGTCGAAGACGCTCCGCTCGGTCACGCCGAAGACGTCGGCGACCCACGACGCCTTGCAGCAGCCGACGGGGTTGATTCCCTCGCCCTTGCGATAGAAGAGGCAGCGGATGAGATGGGCGATGACCGTCGCCGTCCGGGCCTTGCTGAGCCCACCGGCCAGGCGGCGAATCATCCGCCGCGGGACCGGCACCTTCCGCGTGACGCCCTGGAGGTGGCCGAACATCGCGTCGAGGCCCGAGCGGTCCTCGCACCGCAGCTCGTCGGCCGACTCGGCGAACGCGATGCCCGCCTTCGTGCACGAGCGGAGGAGGCCCAGGTCGAGGAGCTGTTTCAGGGCGGGGCGCAAGCCCCCCTGCCCTGTCTCTCGCCCGCCCACGAGCTTTGTGAGCCCTTCAATCGATGGTTGGTATTTGCCCCCGGAGAGGCGACGCCGGGTCTCCAGCTCGATGCAGCCGAAGTAGGCGCGCAACGCGAGCTTCGTGATGAGTCCGTCGCGATAGGCCCACCAGGCCATCGCGAGCCTCGTCACCGAGACTGGCTCATACCCCCCTTTTGCTTCTCTCCGCGGGCTCTCCCCCCCCGTGCTTTCAGTCGATGACATCGCCGCTTCCCGAGCGTGCGGACGGTAAACGGGCGTCCGCGGCAGCCCGAGGGCAGACGGATAGCGTCAGGGCGCAAAATCCCCGTCCTTCGCGGAGGTTTGTGATTGACGGGGGTACAGGAAGGGCGCTAGACTTGGGGGTGTCTCGACCTCCCATGGTCTATCGCCGCTGGAGCCCTGGCAGGCCCCTTCCGGCAAATCCGGTCAACCGACCGCGAAGCAATCAAAGCGACACGCCCTGGCAGGCGGTCGCTTTTTTGCTTTCTGGGTTCTTACGATTTCAGCTTACATATCCGTGTGCCCATCCGATTCGAGGCCCAGGCTCCCCACGAGCCCGGGCACGGGGTTTGGTTCAACCCCGTTAAAGTTCAGAGTATAGGTCCGCTCGGAGACGCCCCGCAACTCCCTATCTGCTTGCCAGTACTAGGGAAAACACGGACAGGGCGAGGCGAAAACGACCGTCCCGGGCCATCTGTCCGGGGGTAGAGAGGCACACAGAAACGCTTGTGTGTGGAGGTATACCGGCACACACAAGCGTTTAACGAAGAGTCTGCCTCTATACCTCCACACGTGCATTCGAAGCCGACCGAGCCGCCGAAACCTCCGCGATTCTCGGGAGTTCCCGGAGTGTGGAGTCAGGAGGCAGACTCGCGGTTAACCGCTATCTGTATGGGGGTATAGAGGCACACGCAAGGCCATCTGTGTGGAGGTATAGTGTCAGACAGATTCCCCTAGTGAGTGTGGAGGCATAGTGGTATACCTCCGTCAGAAATTTTTCCCGAGGAGGACCCGAGCGATGCGATTTGGACGGACCGTGACCATAACCCTGGCCAATCAGAAGGGAGGCTGCGGCAAGACCACGTCGGCCGTCAGCATCGCATCCGCCCTCTCCGACCAGGGCCTCTCGGTCTGCGTGGTCGACGCCGACCCGCAGTGCAACGCGACCGACACCTTCGGCATCGACCGCGACCAGCTCACCCACGAGGGGCTCTACACGCTCGCCGACGCCTACCTCGGCAAGAAACCGGCCCGCGAAATCGAGTACGAGTTCGACGACGGCCGCTTCGGCGGACTGCTCACGGTCATGCCGGGCCATCGGGCCCTGGGCACCGTGCCGCACCGCCTGGAATCGCAGCTCCAGGCCACCATCGCCAACGACGACTACTCCGACCTCGACGCCGACGACATCAAGAACGAGCACCGCCACCGCCTGAAGCAGTCGCTCGAATCGCTCCGCGGCGTCCGCGACGTCATCATCATCGATACGCCGCCGGACCTCGGGTTCCTGATGACGACGGCCCTCATCGCCTCGGACTACTACATCATCCCCGTCTTCCCCTCGGGCTACGACCTGAAGGGCCTCGAGACGCTCTGGCGGACCGTCGACAAGGTCCGCGAGCGCTACAACCCGCAGCTCGCGCTCCTGGGCGTGCTGCTCGGCAACTTCGACTCGCGGCCGAAGCTCGACAACGACATCCAGCAGATGCTCACCCAGAAATTCGGGCAGGGCGTCGTCTTCGCCACGAACATCCACCGCAGCGTCAAGCACCGCGAGGCGAGCGTCTACGGCAAGACCATCTTCGAGCACGCCCCGGACCACCCGGCCGCCGAGCAGTTCCGCTCGCTCGCCCAGGAAGTCCTCAAGCGTCTCGGGCCCGTCGCCGAGGGCGAGGAGCCGCTCCCGTTGATGGAGGCGAACCGTGGCTAAAGGCAACCGCGGGCTGCCGCCCTCCTTCAAGCTCGACATCCCCGACCAGAGCGGGCCCGTGCAGCTCGGCGACTACCTCGACGAGGTGGACGCCGCCCCCGTCGCGCGCCCGGCCGCACCGCGCCCGGCCCCGCAGACGAACCCCCCTGCCCTCGCTCCTGAGCCGACCTCGCCGAGCGAGAACGTCGTCGAGTTCCGCAGGCCGCACGTCGCGGCCGAGGAGGTTCCCAGGAGCGTCGAACGCAGCGAATCCCGCCCTGCCCCGCAGTCGGACGAGCCCGCCGCGCCCAAGCGGCGCAGGCGGCGCATCCCGAAGGCCCCGCCCCGCAAGCAAATCAACACCACGCCCGAGACGCAGCGGATGATTGATGAAATCATCGACTACGTGCAGACCTACAGCATCCAGCGGGACGCGAAGGCGTCCGAGATTTTCCACGCCCTCGTGCTCACGCTCCACGAGTCCCTCGAGGAACTCGACCTGAGCAACGTCCCGGCCCGCGGACGCTGGGGCACGCCGACCGCCCAGGCGTTCCCCATCTCGCTCAAGAGCGCCTTCAAGACCGCCATCGCCAAGTCGCAGAAGAAGAACCCCCGTTAGCCGCGAGTATGGAGGCAGACTCCCCCGAGTGTGCCTCCGGGCAGCCGTTCTGTGTGCCTCCATACCGGCACACACCGGGAGCCCTTGAAATCACGGGCGATTCCCTTGGCCTGACATGTCCGGGGGTATAGAGGCACACAGTCGAGAGCGAGTGTGGAGTCAGACTCCACACAGGGCCCCGCTACTCCTCGCCCGCGGCCGGGTCCGGCCCGGCCGAGGAGCCGCCGCGGTCGGAGACCACGAACCGCTTGAGGTTCTCCCGGATGAGCTGCTCGACCAGCTCCGAGCGGTCGACGCCGAGCATCGTGGCGTGGACGCTCAGCCGCTGGGACGCTTCGACGCTCAGATGGAGGGTCGACTTGACCTTCGAAGCGGATGGCCGCGGAGCCGTTTTGACGGCTGAGCGTCTCCGCGTCCGGGTCGGTTGGCCCTCTTGAAGCTCATCCGTCATGACGAAGCACTCCCGAGTCACCGCCGCAGACCACACCGAAATCGGCTCGCAGCGAAGTCCAATCATCATCGACCAGGCGGAGCCCGAGGCTTCACGCAAAGGCCCGGACGGAAGGAAGCCGTGCCGGATGGGAGCCCAGCCACCGAAGCCGCGAGACGCTTTGACGGCAAGCCGCCGAGGCCCAAGAGCCCGCAAGACGGAAGGCGGGAGAGCCGTTCCGACGCGGGATGAGTCTGGCGGTATAGAGGCAGACAGATTGCTACGTGAGTGTGGAGGTATGCTGCCGAACACCAAAATCGCCGAGGATTCCAGGATAATCGCCCAAACAAGGATTCACCGGAGGTATAGAGGCACACTCACGCTCGGGGAGTCTGGAGTGAGGAGGCACACTCGCGGCCGACGGATTCGGGCCATCGGAGCGCCGGATTCCCGCCGAGGCAAATCGCCCCAGGCCGAGGCATTCCGCCTCAATCGAGCGTCGCGAGAGCAACTCCCGAGCACGCCGACCCGACTCCGCTCAGCCGGGGCCGGAGAGTGTGGAGGCATAGAGGGACACGCTGTCTGCCTCTCTACCTCCATACAGGTCGAGAGGGCACCGCGATTCGCCGTCCCGCCGCGGTGCGGAGACGAATCCCGCCGTCGGTCGGAGACGCACGAGCTGATTCGCGAGCCGAGTTCGTGGAGGGCAGGGGGCTCGCTCCGCGAGAACCCGAACGGCCCGTACTGTACGAGGCTGGTGAGAGACGGGCCCGCAGGGCACGCCCAGATTCCCGTAATCGCCCCGTACGGCATTAACCCAGGCCAGGAACGCCCGAAGGGGCCGCGGCAAGAAAAACGGCCCAGGGGCCAAATGCGGGGCTGGAAAGGAATAGCGGCGAGCGAAGCGAGGAGGGCAGGGGGCGGCCCCTTGAACGGGAGAGGGCAGGGGGGTTACCCTCCGCCCATCAGCCGCCTGACCGCGACTGAGAACCAACATCCGCACGAAGCCCCCAGCCACGGATGGCCGGGGGTTTCGTGTTGAACGGGTCCCGAGCCGCGTCGTCCTTGTGGGCAAGTGTCCCACCAAGGCGCGGGCCCATCGGCTCGAAACTCATCTTCGTCGTCCCACCGGACGCGTCCACCGGGCCCAGCCCCGGGAAAGAATGGTGGAACATCAGCGGCTTGGCCGAGCATCGTCCGCATCGGTCGGCGGTGGGACGGCCGGGGGAGAAGACTCGCCGGTCGGGGTGTCCCACCGGGCCGCACTCAACTCGGGAGCGTGGGTCCTGACGCGACCTCCCGACCCAAGCCCTGAGCCCCGCCGTCCGTGGCTCGCCCTCCGTGCTCGCGTCCCGGCCGCTCCAAGCGGCCGGTTGCGACGCTCAGAACCGTTGCCCGAAGACGGCCAACGGTTCATCGGTCGCCTTGGAGTATCTCCAATTTTTCTCTTAATTTTTTAAGACAGGCAGAAGACGGGAAGACCACCAAGACCGCATCAGGACGCCGAGGGAGTCGCTCCCTTCAAAGAGACGAAGCGAATCTCCACCCGCTTGTTGAGGGCCGCCGCGATGCGACGGAGCATGGCGAGGGAGTGGCCTTCGTAGTCGGCGTCTTCGAGTCGACTGATGGCCGAGGTCGAGGTCCCGACGAGCTTCGCCAGCTCGCCCTGGGTCAGGTTCGCCTGCGTGCGAAGGTCGTAAATCTTGCGGGCCACGTCGGCATTGGCCAGCTCCGCTTCGAACGCTTCGGCCTTCTGCTTGTCCTTGCCGACGTAGCGGTCATAGGCGAACTCGAGGCCCTTCGAGGCGAATCGGCTTTTCCGTCCCATCGTGCAAACACTCCTGACTGAATCTACTCCGGTTGAAACGTGTGCCGCTCGGGGTCGGCTTCGAATTTCTCCATGCGTGATATCGCCGCGTCGATTTCGCGGGGAGGGACCTTCCGCTCCTTGGTCAGCCCGTGGGAAACGACCGCCACATCCTTCCCGTGGAAGAAATAGAGCATGCGGTAATGGATGCCTTGGAGCCCCACCCGCAGCTCGTAAATCCCGTCGCGGAGCAGGTCCGCTTCGGGGCGACGCAGCTCGTGCCCGAGGTCCTCGAGCCGCTTCAAGCGGGCCAGGCACTTCACCTGCGCCTTCGCCGGAATCGCATCCAACCAGTCGAGGATGGGGACCGAGTCGTCGTCCTCCCGGTAGAAAATGACATTCGTCGTAGGCATCCTGCCTCCGTTCATCCCCTCCGTGGCATCAAGAGCCTATCGGTTGAGATTTTCGCAAATTTGAGAAATAAAGTCAAGCCGTCCGATAGCCCGCGGGGCCCGCCGACCGTCGCAACCACCGGACGATACTGGAGAATTCCCCGCATCAACCAGGAATAGTTAGGCAACTAGAACATCCTCGCCAAACCCCCGCAAGCAGCTCCGGCACCCGAGACCGTTCAGGCTCTCTGCCTCACGCAGCTTGCTCCCCCGCCCAACACCCAAAGACGCTGAGGACGCGGGCTGACGCCCGCGCCAGGGTGCTTGAAACTCGCTCCCCGTGATTCCCGCCGGGGCGGGAAATCGCGGCTCGCTCGTGCAAGCCCGTGCCGGTTCCACCCGCTGGCGCGGGCCCTCGCTCCTGCCGGTCGCTCGGCCCGTCACTCGGCTTGCTCCTGCCCCGCGCCGCCGCACCGCACCCGCCACGCCGCCGCAGGCCCCCCGGTCCGGGCACGCCGGACCGGCCCCGAAGAGCGCATCGCCCCCCGGGCGATCCTGGCCCCTGGGGCCCTCGCCCGGCCTTCCCGCTCGACCGCGGGAGAGGCCGGGACCGGGCCCTAACTCGCCGGGACATTCCCCCCGTGCTCGCGCACCTCGGGAGATGTTCTCGGCTCGCCCCCGCCCCAATCGGGTCCCCCTTTCCGCTCCGCGGAAGAGGGCTCCCCTCACGAACCCGGACGACCCCGGCCGCGGCGAGGCCCGTGCCAGGCGGTCCCCGTTGGGGGCCTGTCACGGCCCTCGCTCAGCGCGACCGGGCCCCCTCTCCCCATCGCTCCCGAGCGGCTGAATGCCGCCCGTGCGCTCCCCTGTTCCGCTGGACGCTCCACCGCCCTGGACGGGCGAAGACCGGCCAACCCGCCGGGGCGGGTGTGGCCCGCGGGCTGGACGCCCGCCCGCTCGCTGGGCCGCTCGCGGCAGGCCCGACCCGACTAGGGCCGGGTGCGGGCCACCGGCCTCCGCTGGACGCTCCGGCCCCACTCCGTGGGGGGAAATCCCCGCTGCGCGGGGCCCTGCCACCCCCCGTTTCTCGGCATCCGACACGGCACCTCGCTCCCGCCTTGAGCGGGAGGCGACGGGTGCCGCGAGCCTCGCAGCATCGCACCACCATTCATCGGCTTACCGCGAGGCGTGTTGCCGGGTGTCAACGCATAGTTGGTGATGACACCTGGTGCTTTACCTGGGAACTCCGCTCGCCTACGCTGGAGGCCGCGATTTTCCGGCCTCGAATCGACCCGGACCCGTCCCATGCGGCTCGTCACCCGCGACGACGACATCCTCCGGACGCTCGCCTTGCGGCTCCGACTGCTCTCGCTCGACCAGGTCGCGAGCACGTGGTGGGAGCCGGGCGAGCGGGGCCTCGTGAACGCGCGGAGACGACTCACGTTGCTCGTGGATGCAGGCATGCTGAGGAGGCTTCGCGTGCAGGTCCGGCCGCTCCCGCCGCTCGACCGACCGGCCCTCGTCTGGCGGCCGGACGACCGCGAGCCCGACTTCGGAGCGGTCGCATGGTGCTTGCAATCACGCTGGAAAGAACCGGCCCGCGCGACCACCGTCTACATCGCCACGAGGCGAGGGGCGAATCAGTACGGCGGGAGGCAGCGGGGCGAACTCCGCCGCGAGTTCCAGGCGACCCACGACCTCGGAGTCTCCGCCATCTACTTGCGATTGCGTGCAACCAACGAATCCGAGGCGAAGGACTGGATTGGGGAGGACGTCCTCGCGCCGCATCGGCGCGGGGAGAAGCTCCCCGACGCCGTCCTGGCGGACGGCCCCGAGGCCCGGCCGCGGATGGTGCTGGAGTTCGGCGGGTCCTACGACGCCGACCGGGTCCGGCTCTTCCACCAGAGCTGCGTCGACGAGCGGCAGCCCTACCAGTTGTGGTGACCGAAGACGAGAATTCGATGCCCCGAACCCAGGCCAGGAACGTCCGACTCGGTCCCCGCGACCACGACATCTTCGAGCACGTCAGGCGCTACCGGCTGACGACTCGGGAGGTGCTCCACCGCCTGTTCTTCCCCGAGGTGAAGCCGAACGCCGTGACGAAGGTCACGTCGCGCCTCTGCGACGGCGGCTTTCTTAGACGCTTCGACCTCTACGAGTCGCGGGACTATTTCGTGCTCGGGCCCGAGGCCGCCCGCATCCTCGGCGTGCCCCAGAAGCGGACCGAGGAACTCGGCGTCCAGGCCCGGCCCATCGAGTACGCGACGCTCCTCTTCTGCACCGGGGCAGGGGACCGGGAGCGCCTCACCCGCGATGAGCTGAAGTCCCATCATCCAAGCATCCTCGTGCCGGGCGTCGACGCGTCGCACTACTACCTCGACCGCGACGGCGGCAAGACGCGCCTCGCCTCCATCCGGGTCGATTGCGGCGGGCCGCCCGACCACGTCGCCCGGAAGTGTCGCGACGACCTCGACCGTCGCCTCGAGCACGACGCCTTCAAGGACCTCATCGCCAACGACCAATTCATGATTGCAATCTTGACCGGCCGGGAGGAGAAGGCGAGCAGCATCCACGAGACCCTGAAACGGCACCCGTGGCCGAACCGCTTCCGGCTGAGCGTCATCCCCGAGCTGGTCCACCTGGTGACCCGATTGGAGCGTGGCTGACGTGTGGTGGAACCCGCTCGCGAAACTCCCGCGGTGGCCGAGCACGGTCCGGCAGCCCATCGGCAATCCGCTCCAGGCGGACCGGCTCCCCGACACCTCGGGCGTCGAGCTGGAGTACCCCGCCCGCGGCGGCAGCCCGGAGCAGAACCGGGCGCACGCCCGGCTGCTGCTCCTGTGGTACGCCCTCGTGAGCTTCGCCATCGGGGCCAGCGGCATGCTGCTGCAAGGCTTGCTCGTGAGCTTCGTATTTTGCGCCTTCGTCTCTACCGCCGCCTTCATCCTGATTTTCCGAAACGACCCCGTTTTCCGTCGCCGGTCTTGGGCGTGGCTCCTCGTGGGCGGGCCCGTGCTCTTCGTCGCCCTCATCACGTTCCGCGAGCCCGTGCCGTACCTGCTCGTCTGCCTCCTCGCCGGGGTCCGCGTCTCGGACCTCTTCGCCAGCCACTACTTCCACCTGAAGACCACCGCCCCGCTGCCGAAGTCGCGGGCGACGACGCTCCGCTCGCTCTGGGCGAGGCGGACGCGGAGCCTGTTCACCGCCGCCAAGGGCCTGGAGTTCTACACGCTCGCGGCCCTGAGCATCGTCGCCGTCCTCGTGTTCGTCTACGCCCGCGACGCCGGGCACCGCCAGGGCCGGACCGGCGACGACCGCCACCTCGAGGCCATCGTCTGGCTCTACCCCTACCTGCACAGCGGCTCGCTCCTACTCGGGCTGCTCCTGCTCTTCGCCACGCCCTGGCTCGGCGAGCACCTCATCGCGTTCCTCTTCGCCCGCAGGCCGGTCGGCTTCCGCACGATGGTCCGGGCCTTCCGCGAGGCCGTGACCGACTGGTTCGCCTACAACCGCCACGAGGCGGTCGCCGTCGGGGTCTTCCGGTCGCCGAGCGGGACCTACCGGCAGCGATGCAGGCTGACGCTCGCGACCGTCGCCGCGTTCTCGTGCCTCATGGTCCAGTTCTCCGACCGCGAGCGGGTCGCCTGGGACATGTTCCAGGAGGTCAACCCGCTGAACCCCCGGCGGCGAGACGCCGAGCCCGCGCGGCCCTCGCCGTTCGACCCGTCGCCGTCGCTCTTCGACTTCGACGAGACCACGCTGCGGTTCGCCGAGCCGAATCCCTCCGGCATGATTCGCCCCGTCTCCTATCAACCCGAGGCCCCGCCGCTCGAACCATGGCAGGAGGCCCTCCTCAAGCGGATGAGGCCCGAACAGCGGGCCGAGTACCTCGAACGCCTCCGGGCCAGGCAACCCCGGGCCGACGTCGAGGGGCCCGAGGCCGCGACTGCCGCGCCGCAACAGGAGTCCGATTGGGAACGCTTCTGGTCGCGCCTCTGGGACATCCCGGTTTGGCTCGCCATCGCGGGCGTCCCGGTGCTCTTCGCGGTCGTGCCGCCGCTCTACTTCCTCGCCTGCTGCTTCGCCACGACCGCCCGCGTCGCCGGGCTCTGGAGCCAGGAGTTCCGGACGGAGTCGGGGAAGAAGCTGCTCAACACCGAGACGTGGGACGACCTCGTCGACCGCGTCCGGGCGAGCGGGGACCGCATCGAGAAGGAGAGCCTGCTGCTCGGCGTGAACGCCCAGGACGACTCGCCGGTCATCGTGCCGCGGTCCGTCTTCCAGGAGCACGCCCACCTGCTCGGCGACTCCGGCTCCGGCAAGACCTCGCTCGGCATCGCATCGCTGCTCACGCAGTTCATCCGCTTCGGCGACTGCTCGGTGGTCGTCATCGACCTGAAGGGCGACGACATCGCCCTGATGGAAGGGGCCCGCATCGAGGCGGAGCGGGCGGGGATTCGCTTCCGTTGGTTCACCAACGAGCTCGACCGCTCGACCTACGTCTTCAACCCGCTCCTGCAGTCGCACCTCCCGCGGCTCTCGCTCTACCAGCGGACCGACATCCTGACCTCGTCGCTCGGGCTCCAGTACGGCACCGACTACGGCCGCGGCTACTTCTCGGACGCGAACTCCGAGATGCTCTACCACGCCCTGAAGTCGAGGCCCGAGGGCATCCCCTCGTTCGTCGAACTCGCCGCCGTGCTCCGCGAGAAGGCCCCGTTCCGCGGCGTCCCCGAGGACCTGCGATCCGCGGGCTCTCACCTGAGCGCCATCATCAACCGACTGGCCGACACCAAGGCCCTGAACGCGACGACGAAGGACGGATGCCCCGAGTCGGCGATGGCCAGCGCCATCGACATGCCCGACGTCTTCCGCGCGCCGCAGGTGCTCTACTTCCACCTCGCGTCGGCCATCGGCATGGCCTCCACCGCGGAAATCGCCCGGCTCGCCCTCTACTCGCTGCTCACCGCCGCGAAGACCGCCCAGGGCGAGCGGACGCAGGTCTATCTCGTCATCGACGAGTTCCAGCGCATCGTCTCGAACAACCTCGAACTCTTCCTCCAGCAGGCCCGGAGCCTGAACATCGGAGTCATCCTCGCGAACCAGACGCTCGGGGATTTGAAGACCGCCGACGTCGACCTGATTCCCACCGTCCGGGCGAACACCCGCTTCCGGCAAATCTTCGCCGCCTCCGACCTGGTCGAGCAGGAGGAAATCGTCAAGACCTCGGGCGAGACGACCGTCTACAGCCGGGCGTGGAGCCAGTACCTCGGGAATATGTTCGGGACGGGCACGTTCTCGCTCTCGCTCTCGGAGACGCTCTCGCCGCGGCTCCGCGTCAACGACGTGCTGCTCGCGACCGACCACCCGCAGCAGAGCATCGTCCAGGTCCGCCGCGGCCACGGCTACGCCCAGTTCGGCGGCTTCCCGTTCGTGATGACCTCCTCGTTCCACATCACGCAGCAGGAGTACGAGCGGAGGAAGCGGGCCCCGTGGCCCGAACGCGACGGGGAGACCATCCACCCGACGCTCCTCGCCCCGCCCGTCCCGAGGAGCCCCACCATCGAGCCGGAGCCACCGTCGCCGGGCCTCCTCGTGGGCCCGCCCGAGGTGGCCGCCCCGAAGGCCCCGGAGGACCCGACGCACGCCGAGCCGACGACCACGGGAGCGGCCACCGGGCCGCCCCCGACGACCGCCCCCGAGCCCGACCCGTTCGCCGCCCTCACGCGCTACCAGGAGGAGCGGAAGAAGACCCGCACCCGCAAGAAGAAGGGAGAGTCCCCGTGAGCGAACCGCCGCACCCGGACCACGCGAGCGACACGTCCCGCCTCAGCCCCGCGCGGCTGCTGACCGCCGTCGGGTTCGTCGGCCTCGTCGCCGTCATCCTGGGGCTGCTGTGGAAGGTCAACAACACCGCCCCGGCCGTCCAGAACGAGAACGTCGAGCTGAAGCAGCAGCTCGCCAACATGCAGGAGATGCTCTCCGACCTGAAGCGGGCCGAGCAGCTCCGCATGGAGGAGGAACAGGTCCGCCGCAGCGACCTCCAGGCCACCGGCGCGACCGCCGAGGAGACGGCCCAGGCCGTGACCTCCTTCGAGAAGGCCGTCGCCGCCTGGGAGAGCACCACGCGGGAACTGCTCACGACCGACGCGGGCAAGCCGCTCGCCGCGAGCACGGAAGCGCTCGGCCAGTTCCAGACCATCTGGGCCCAGCCGCGGCCGGACGCGGACGCCCCCGCCGCGCTCCGCAAACGGCTCGACCCGCTCAAGGCCGTGCTCGACAAGGCCCTCGCCGCGAACGACACCAGCTACGCCCCGAGCGAGGACGTCGTCGCCCGGCTCAAGGCCATCGGCGACGAGGCGAAGCAGGGGGCGGAGACCTACGACGAGCTGAATCGCAGGCTCGCGGCCATCGTCTCGGCCGCGCCGCAAGCAGGAACGGAAGAGAACACGCCGACCTTGCAGGCGGCGCTGGAGGCGTTCGAGCGGAGGCTCACCGCCGAGGAGACCGCCGCCATCGCCGCGGCCGTCGAGCGGGAGCGGAAGGACCGGGCCGAGAAGCTCGCCCGGGAGAAGGCGGAGAGCGAGCGGCAGATTACCGCCGCCCAGCTCGAAGCGGAGAAAATCCGCCGCGAGGCCGAAGTGAGGCGGCTCGCCGACGCGAAGGGCGAGGCGATGGCCCAGGCGAAGGCCGAGGAGGAGGTGCGGAAGGCCGCCCGCCAGCGGGCCGACCTGGAACGCCGCTACCAGGCCGCCCTGCCGGAGATTCAGTCGCTGCTCTCGCCCTTCATCACCGACGGGTTCACCCAGCCGGGCCGGAACTACTTCGAGAAGGCGACGACGAAGAAGATGAAGGTCTCGCTCGGCAGGCTCCAGGGAGGTGGCTTCCTCGAGGACACGCCCCAGGGGGTCTACAAGCTGGTCGCCGCCGTCGTCCCGAACAAGGCGAACGACCGGCCGCTCGGCTCCTTCCCGCAAACGTGGTCGAACAACTATAGCGACCCGTGGTTCGCCCCCGCCCAGCGGGCCCAGGAGCTGCTCCGCGAGCTGGGGCCGGTCTTGGTCGAGAAGGGTTTGCTGGAGCCGTGAGAAAAAGTGGCGATTACGGCGTCTAGACCGACGCGGGCGGGTCTTCGTCGGATTTCGGTACTGAAGGAGACCTCCAGTCGCTGAACAGCCAGAGGAACCATTTCCTCGTGATGACCAGAGCGAGAAGCGGAAGAAAGGACATCCCGACGGTCGCAACGAATGTCTCTGGACATTCGTTGCTCCGTGCGTGCCGTTCGACCAATTTGTTCAGTGTCTGTTCACGCAAATCACTCTCGGGCAGGTCTGTGATGGGCTTGTACTGCGACATGTCGAATTCTGGGCAGAAGCCCACATAATTGCCCCTGTGGTCAGTGAACGCAGCCCATGTCGCAACCCACATGACTCCGATTCCACCTATCAGGAGTAACCAAAAACACGTCAAATACAGCTTATGAAACGTCGCGCGTAGTCGCTTATCCATGAGCCGTTTATAGCCCAGATTCGAGGAAGAGCCATCGGAGAATAGAGCGGGAGGCTTCTCTTGCCCTGGACCTCGCGAGACCGGGAAATCGTCGATACCTTGGCCGCCAAGGTCCGCGTGCTCTCGCTCGCCCAGGTCGCACGCGGCTGGTGGGAGCCGAGCCAACGCCGCGAGGAACACGCCCGGACCAGGCTCCGCCTGCTCGGCCGGGCCGGGCTGCTCGACGCCTACCGCGTGAACGTCCATCCGCCGCTGGAGCTTCGCGGGCCCGTCATCCGCTGGAAACCCGGCGAGCCCGACCCGGACGCCGAGGCCGCGGCGACGCAGCTCCGGGCCCGCTGGACCGAAGCCGCACGCCCGACCAGCGTCTACACCGCGAGCCCGCTCGCGGCGAATCTCTTCGGCTGCTCCGGGGGCGAACTCCCCGAGCTGACGCACCGCGACCACGACCTGTTGCTCGGCGAAGTCTTCGTCGCCTACCTCCGGAGCGAGCCCGACGCCGCACGCCGCCGATGGGTGGGCGAGGCCGCCCGGCCGAAGGCGGGCTACCGCGTCAAGGACCCCGACGCCTTCCTCGTGGACGACGCGGGGAACACGCTCCGCGTGATTGAATCGGGCGGCAAGTACGACGCCGGGCGAGTCGCCGAGTTCCACGAGCACTGCGCCGAGCACGGCCTGCCCTACGAGCTGTGGTAGCCATGACGCGAGAATTCGACCCGACCACCTACGACGTGCTCGACCACATCGCCCGCTACCGCATCGGCGTCCCCGAGGCGCTCATCCGCACGCCGCCCTTCGCCGACTTCTCGCTCGCCCGGATGAAGCGGACCCTACGCGCCCTGGCCGACGGCGACGGCGAGGCCCTCCTCGCGTCCGCCCCGCTCTACGGAGACCACCGCTACTTCTACCTGACCCGACCGGCGGACGCCGCCATCGGCGAATCGCCCGAGGACCAGGGGGGCCGCCGCCGAGCAGGGGCTCTCTCCGAAATCGCGAAGGTCCGGGCCTACGGCATCCTCGCGTTCTGCTGCCTCTCGGACCGGCCGAGGCAGCGGCTCACGCCGGACGAGTTCCGACGCACCTTCCCCGACCATCACCGGCCCGGCCTCCCGATGACCTACTACGCCGACCACGAGGCGAAGCGCCTCGGGTTCGTCCGCGTCGACTCCGGGGGGAAGGGCCGATGGGACCGAATCGCCGAGCGGGTCCGCGAGGACGTCGAGCGCCACCGCGAGATTCCCGCCTTCCGCGACTCCATCGCCGCCGGGAGATTCGAGCTGACCCTCGTCGCCGCGACGGAGCGGAAGGCGGAGCGGCTCCGCCCCGTGCTCGACGAGGGTTCGCGGGCGAGCGGGGTCCCCGTCCGCGTCCACGTCGTCGCCGACCTCATCGACCTCATCGCGCCGCCGCCCAGGAGCTGACCGAGCGCCGCTCAGACCTCAACCGCGACGAAGCCCGCCTTCTCGACCGCCTCCTTGAGCCCCCGCTCCTGGACCTTCGCCGGTTCGTACCGGACCGAGACGTTCTTCTGCGGCACCTTCGGCCTCACCTCTCGGACGCCGGGCAGGGCCGTGAGCGTCGAGCTAATTTTGCTCGCACAGCCCTCGCAGACCATGTTCGGGATGTGGAGATTCAGCTCCGCGAGCGGCCCCTCCTCGGTAAGCTCTTCACGTCCCAGGTCGAGCCCCCGGACGCGGAGCGTGTTGAGCAGGATGGCGAAGATGCTCACCAGCATGAAGCCGACGGCGAAGAGGGGAGTGATGAGCCCCAGTGCCGCGAGCACCATCCCGACGACGTTGAAGAGCACGGCGACGACGACGTTCCCCGTGAGCGTCCGGTAGCTTGCGGCCCCGAGCGTCAAGGCACTCACGACGTCATCCAGGCGGTCGCCAATCAGGATGACGCCCGCCGATTCGATGGCCACGTCCGTCCCGGCACCGATGGCGATGCCGACATCGGCCTGGGCGAGGGCCGGGGCGTCGTTGATGCCGTCGCCGACCATCGCGACCTTGCGGCCTTCGTGCTGGAGGGCCTCGATGGCCGTCACCTTCTCGGTCGGCAGGAGCTCGGCCCGCACGTCATCGAACCCGAGGGTTCGGCCGATTGCTTCGGCCACGGGCCGGGCGTCCCCGGTGAGCATCACCGTGCGAATGCTCCGCTCCTTGAGGCGGGCCACGACCCGCTCCGCCCCGCGACGCGGCGTGTCCTGGAGGGCGATGGCCCCTACGACTCGCCCGCCGCTTGCAACCAGCACGACGGTCTTACCTTCCTTGCTCAACCGCTCGATGGTCTCTCGCACTTCGAGGAGGAAGAGCACGCCGCGCTCTTCGAGGAACGAGGGCTTCCCCGCGATGACTTGAGCCCCGTCCATCTCGCCCGAGACCCCCTTGCCGGGAATCGCCCGGAAGTTCTCGACGGGTCGCTTCTGTGCTCCTTCTCGCTCGGCATAGAACCCGATGGCCTGCCCGAGCGGATGCTCGGAGCTTGCCTCGATGGACCCGGCGAGCGAGAGCACCTCGTTCTCGTCGGCCCCGAACGCTTCGACGTCGGTCACCGTCGGACGCCCGTAGGTGAGCGTGCCGGTCTTATCGAAGACCATCGTGTCGATGGTCGAGAGCCCGTGGAAGACCTCGCTCGCCTTGACCAGGAGCCCAATCGAGATGCCCTTGCCGCCCGCGATGGCCGCGAGCATCGGGGTCGAAATCCCCAGGGCACATGGGTAGCCCATGATGATGACCGAGAGGAGCACGACGCTCGCCGCAATCCAGTTGCCGGTGAGGAGGAGCCAGCCGACGAACGCCACGGCCGCGGAGGCGAAGACAACCGGCCCGTAGTAGTTCATGAGCCGGTCGGCGAGCAGCTCAATCGGGGGCTTTCGCTCGGCAATCTGGCTCATGAGCCGGACGATTTGGTTGAGGAAACTCTCTTCCCCCACCTTGGTCACCTTGACCGTCAGGGCACCGTCGAGGTTCAAGGTCCCGCCGATGACCTTCGAGCCCACGCCCTTGGTCGCCGGGACCGACTCTCCGGTGAAGCTCGACTCATCGACGCTCGCCGTGCCCTCGGTCACCTCGCCGTCGAGCGGGATTCGCTCCCCGGGCCGAACGAGGAGGAGCTCGCCCGCGGCGATGTCTTTGGTGAGCACCTCGATAGGAGCATCCCCGCGGAGCACGCGGGCACGAGGCGGCTGGAGCGAGAGGAGCTTTCGGACCGCCTCCGATGCCTTCCGCCGCGTATCAAGCTTGAAGTAGCCGAAGAACAGGTGGAGCGACATCAGCCACGCCGCCACCGGCAGGAAGTTCGGCCAGCGGGCATCAAAGAGCGAGAGCGTGCCGACGACGAACGAGCCCCAGGCCGCCGTCGAGAGGAGCACGTTGGCGTTGATGACCCGACCCCTGAGGGCGAGCAGCGTCTTCTTGAGGATGGGGAACCCGACCCACAAAAGGACGAACGCCGCGACGGCGAAACTGAAATAGCCCCGGATGTGGGCCGGGAGGCCGAAGAGGTTGAGCGGGTCCACCACCAGGTCAGCCAGGGCGAGCCCCATGCCGATGGTGCCGCGTTGCCTGATGAGCCCGAAGAGGGCCTCATCGGTCGCGTACTGCTGGACCTCGGTCGAGGAGACGCTATAGCCGAGCCTCTCGACGGCCTCGGCCAGCTCTTCCCGGCTCATCCTGTCCGTGTCCGCCTCGACCAGGACGACGCCATGCACCAGATTCACGAGGACGCTTCGGACGCCCGGATAGCGTTTGAGGGCCTTCTCGACGCTCATCGTGCAGAACGAGCACATGAGGCCGGAGACTTTGAGTTGGACCGTTTCGGTCGCCATGATGTGTCTCCCAAGTTCAGAGCAGGGCAAGGAACGCCCTGGCGTAATAAGCACTCACGAAGAGCAGGGCCGAGCCGCTGACGGCTTGCATCGCCCGCCGCCAGAGACCGATGCGAGTCAGGCGGACGAGCGTCCCGGCGAAGACCCCCACGAGCAGAAAAGGAAGCCCCCGACCGAGGCCGAAGGCGAACGCCAGGAGCGCCCCGTACGCGGGCCGTGCCTGAGTCGCCGCCACCGTCAGGAGCAAGAGGAGCGGGGCGGCCGAGGTGCCGAGGCTGAAGATGAACCCGTAGCCAAACGCCCCGGGGAGGCCCGGCTTCCTCATGGCCGCCAGGTGCTCGACCCCGATGCGGGGCCCGCGAAACGCGACAATCGCCGCAACAAGCGAGACCACCGCCATCGTCAGGGCCCAATAGCGGCCAAACGACTCGGTGAGGATAGCCCCGAGCCTCCCGGCGACGGCCCCCAGGAGCGTCAGGTTCGCCACGATGCCCCCGAAGAACGCCAGGGCGATGAGGAAGCCCGTCCGCCGAGATTGGCTCTCGGAGGCACTCACCACGCCCGCCATCCCGAGCCCCATCGGGAGGGTGCAGGGACAGACGGCACTCGCAAGGATGCCCGCAACGAGCGTCACGCCGAGGGCCAGGGCCGAACCCTCGGGGAGACTCTGGCCCGAGGAACGGAGGTAGTCTTCGAGCGTCACTTCGCGCCCTCCGCTCTCGGGGGCCCGGACTCGAAGCCTTGAGCCGTGACCTCCTCGGCCAGGCGTTCGGGGGTCACCTCCCCCTCGACATACCGGACCTCGGCCTCCTTCTCCTCGAGGCTCACCCGGGCGGCTTTGACGCCCGGCATCGAGCGGAGGAGGTTCTCGACGGTCTCAACACACGACTCGCACGCCATGCCCCGCACGGGGAAGGCGGTCGTCCTCTCCTTCGGGTCGGCGGCAGAGGCGTCGACGGCGGGAGTCGCGACCGGCTCAGACGCCCCCGGCTCGGCGGGGGCGGGAACGGTCGCCTTGTAGCCAAGCTCGGTAATCTCGGCCGCCATCCGCTCGGGCGAAGTCTTCTCGGGCAGGTAGCGGACCAAGACGCTTCGCCTCTCCAGGCTCACCTCCACGGAGGCCACGCCCGCCGAGGATTTTAAGGTCTTTTTGATGCGTGCCGCACAGGCCCCGCAGGACATCCCCTCGACGGGGATGGTGACCGCTTCAAGTCGGCCATCGGAGATAAGCGGCTCGGCTCCCGCCGTGGAGACGCCTCGAACCCCTCTGAACGGGCCCCAGGCGACGGCATAAATCGCCACGGCGACGACGGCCACCAAACAAGCGAGGCCGAGGCCGGGCCACGCGGGGCGACGCTTCGGGGAGTCGTTCAACTCTGAGTCGGCCATAGGTCTCACCTTTCCTGTTGGCGGCTCCTGGGCTGAACAAGCCCGGAACCCAACTCGCCATCGAGGTTCTCAAGGATGGGGCACTCGCTCAGCGGCCCGCTCCCGATGCACGTGGCCGTGAGCTTCTGCAAGGCCCGCTCGATGGCCCTCAAGTCGGCAATCTTCTGCCGCACGTCGTCAATCTTGTGCTCGGCCCGCTCTCGAACGTCGGCGCAAGTCGTCCCCGCTTGCACCCGCAGGGCGAGCAGCTCTCGAATCTCGCCCAATGAGAACCCCAGCTCTTGGGCCCGCTTGATGAACTGGATGAGGCGGACGCTCTCCGCGGGATACTCACGGTAACCGGACTCTCGCCGCGGCGGCACGGGCAGGAGCCCCTTCCGCTCGTAGAAGCGAAGCGTCTCGACGTTCACCCCGGCCCGCTTGGCGAGCTCTCCGGTTTTCAGGTGCTCCATAGTCCGACTCCTTTACTCTAAGGATTGTAAACCCCGTACCTAAGTACGGAGTCAAGAGGTGGAATCCCCACGCCGCCCAGGAGCCGACCCGGCTGCCCCTCCCGGGCACGCTATCGCGGGGTACAATCGAAGGCTCAAGGCCCTCACGCCTTGATTGTCCTCTGACCGTCCCTCGTCGCCCGGAGGCCCGAAACATCGGCGAAGACGGCCCACGCCGCCTGGACGTGCCGAGGCACCGCCGCCGCCATTCCGCCTGACCAATCGCACTCGCCTTCACGGGACTCATGACCGCGTTCTCGGCCCTTTCGGGGGTCGCGAGCGAGATTATGAACCAGGCCGGGGGACACCACCCCGGCCACAGTGAAGGAAGAAGCGATGAAACCAGGAGACAAAAAGCCAAGAGCAGACCAGAGACCAGGCCAGCAAATCCTTGCTCGGTCCGAGTTCGGCCGGGAGGGGAAAAATGGCCTCATCTACATCTCGGTGATGGCCATTCGCGACAGCAGGACCGGGAAATCCCGGTTCGCGGTCACGATACCCAACGCCGACCGGGTCGTCTTCCCGGACGACCTGGGCGTCCTCCTCCAGACCTTCGGGTGGGCAATGGCCACCCTGGACATGGAGATGAGACGCGACTCCAGAGCCTGGAGCGGGTGCTGCGACACCGTCTGCAGGGTCGAATACTGCTTGAGGCTTGAATGACGGCAATGGTGCCGGGCGGCTCTCGTTGAAAAACGAGGGCCGCTTTTTTGCGCGGGAGTCGCCCGGCATCGTCCCGTCATCCGTCGAGCCCGAAGAAAAAAGGCCCAGGAGACTCGCGTCTCATGGGCCCAGGCAGGTTCCCTACGGCCGTCCCCACAGGTGGGTATGCAGGGCGAACATCGTCGCCACCGCCGCAAAGAGGCAGACGATTGCGACCAGACGCAGATAGAACTGCCTCAGCAGTCGCTCTCGCCGATACTCCTCGCGTTGCAGCCTCCGGTAAGCACGTGGCTCCAGCCACCTCTCTCCTCTCTTGCTCATGGAATCCCTCCATCATCATGCGTTGTTAAGAGCCAGCATCCGCCGACGTGCCCGAGGGCACGCCGACGCACGTCGGCCCGCGCAGAGGATGGCTGGGAAGAGGGGGACCTGCCTTTCGCCCGTTGATTTGGCGTGCTCCCGGGCCAGGAGCGGAGAACAACCCTTCGAGGGTCCGAGGCGAGGCCCCGACGGTGGGGCCAGCATGATTCTACAGGCGGGCCGGGGGGCGTTGAATCGCGGGGCCGGGACGCTGCCACGAAAGAACCACCGAAGAATCACGCGATGCGAATTGAATCCCGACGCCGGGGTGATAGCGTAGGCGGCTCGTTCTTATGGCACGGGTAGAGATGGCAACACGGCCTCCCTGCGACCCAGGGAGGCTCGCGACGCATTCGATAAGGTTCGGTGCCCCAGCCTCCCGACTCGGACTGGAGCGCCCCCATGGCAAGTTCCAACTTGGTCCTGCACCGCGGAGCGAAGCCCGTCAGCCCCGACGAACTCCAGAAGTACCAGGCACCGCCGCCGAATGGCCGGTGGTTCCCGCTGTCCCACGGCCGCGTCCTGAGCGTCGTCACCGAGACGCTCGGCGAGGCGGGCTACGCCATCGAGCGGCAGCAGCTCGGCGTGCTCAGGGACGGCTCGCGTTTCTTCGGCACGCTCGACCTCAAGAGCCCCATCACGGAGGGGACCGGCCTCGCGGTCGGCATCCGCAACAGCGTGGACAAGTCGTTCCCGCTCGGCTTCTGCGCCGGGAGCAGGGTCTTCGTGTGCGACAACCTCGCGTTCCGCTCCGAGCTGCTCGTCCGCCGCAAGCACACGATGCACGGCGAGCGGGACTTCGTCCGCCGCATCGCCGAGGCGGTCGGCTCGCTACCCGCGTTCCAGGAGCAGGAGGCCCTCCGCATCGAGCGGATGCGAGAAGCCGAACTCGGCGACGACCAGGCCGACGCCCTCATCCTCCGCGGATTCGAGCGGGGCATCGTCGGGGCCCGTGAACTGCCGCGCGTCCTGCAGCAGTGGCGGAACCCGCCCTTCGAGGAGTTCCGGCCGCGGACGGCGTGGGCCCTGCTCAACGCCTTCACCGGGGCGATGAAGGAGCGGGGAGGCAGCCAGCCGCAGAGCTACGCCACGCAGACCATGCGGCTCCACGCCCTGCTCGACCCGGAGCGGAACTGAAGCCGTTTAACCTGAAGAGGTTCCGACGAAAGGATGCGTCGGGCCTCCGCTTTCACCGAGAGTGGCCGATGGGATAGATAACAGGAAGGCCGGGTAACCGTTCGTGACCCACGAGAACGTCGGCCCGAAATTCGCCCGGTTCGTGCCGGTGTAAGCCGCTCACCACAAGCCGCCCCGGCCCTCAATAAGAGCCTTTTACTCGGCACAGCATGAGAGCTTGGCCGGGTCCTTGAACCGGGAGATGGCGACGATTTTCAGCGCCTCGGCCATCGTGGGGTAGACGTGGAGCAGGTCGATGAAGTCCTGAATCCGGGCTCCGAACCGGAGCGCCATCGCCGCCTCATGGATGACCTCTCCGGCGTTACTGCCGACCATCGCCACGCCAAGGACCTCGTGTGTCTTCGCATCGGCGACCATCTTGATAATCCCACGGGTGTCCCGAATCGCCCCCGCCCGAGGCACGAGCGTCATGGGGAGGGTGTTGCACCAGCAGGGATGCCCCGCGGCTATGGCCTCTTCCTCGGTCTGGCCCACGACCGCGATTTGCGGGTCGGTAAAGATGACTCGGGGAATCACGCGATGGTCTACCCGACGCATCTCCCCTCCGGAGAAGGCGTTCTGAGCGACGATGCCCCCTTGTCGGCTCCCGACCGGAGTCGCCATCTGGCTCCCCCACTGGCCGCCAATCACATCGCCAGCGGCGAAGATGTGGGGGACGCTCGTCCGGAGGAATTCGTCAACTTCCACCTCGCCCCGCGGACCGACCGAGACCCCGGCCCGCTCGATGGCGATGTTGTCCGAATTCGGCCGTCTGCCCGTCGCAACGAGGAGCTTCTCCGCGCGAAACTCCCGCTCCCGCCCCCCGGCTCGGACGGTGGCGACGACCTCTCCGCCGTCCTGCCGGACCCGGGTGACGGTGGCATGGGTGACGATGCGAAGCCCTTCGTCGCCGAGGGCCTGGCCGATGGCCCGGCCGACTTCGGGCTCGTAGCCCCGGGGGAGAAGCTGCTCGCTCCGCTCCAGGATGATGACCTCGGACCCGAAGCGGGAGAACATCTGCCCCAGCTCCAGGGCGATGTAGCCACCGCCGACGATGAGGAGCGACTTGGGAAGCTCTTCAAGCTCCATCGGCTCATCGTTCGTCAGCAGGTCGCTCGTGATGAAGGGGACCGAGTCCAACCCTTCAATGGCCGGGATGACCGGCCGAGAGCCGGTCGCAATTAAGACCTTCTCCCCGCTGAGCCGCTTCCCATCGACTTCGACGGTGTTCGAATCAACGAACTCGACGTGCCCGCGCTCAATCCGGAACTGGCCGCCGAGCAGGCTCTCGTATTTCTTCTGCCGGTAGCCGTGGATGACCTCATCCTTCTGGGCAATGAGGGCCGAAAAGTCGAGACCCAGCTCGCAGCCGCTGAGCCCCGGATAGCGGGGCTCCCGAGCATCGTGCATGAGCTTCGACGCTTCGATGAGGTTCTTCGACGGAAGGCAGCCGCGGTTGACGCAGGTCCCGCCGATGGTGCGCTCCTCGGTCATCACCGCGGTCTTCCCCAGCTCTTGGGCCGTGAGCGACGCGGCGAAGGCCGTCGAGCCCGAGCCGAGAATCACAAGGTCGAATGCGTCTGCCATGAGCTACCTCCGTTTAAGTTCGATTAGGTTAGCCGCCCATGACCGTCGTTCGCATGAGCCCCTTTGCGTCCATCGTGGGGAGCGGCATCATGAATCCCTTCTTCACGGCGAGCGAATAGAAGGCCACGTTCCAGCGGTTAGCCCGGTGCCAGTTCCGCACGAAGGCATCGCGGATGTCGGTCCGCATGCTCGCCCCCGCCCCTTGGGTCCAGTGGTTCATGAAGCCGCGAGTGCCGAAGACCATCTGGACGATGATTTCGGCGTTGCTCATCGCGGCGTTCGGGAGCGTGCCCAGCTCCTCAAGGCTCTTGTGCTCGGTCTCGGCGTTGTACGGCTGGGGCTCCATGTAGCCCGGGCCGTCGAGGATGGCCTTCATCTCGGTGAGGTTGGGCTCGCAGACGTCGTGGCGGTAGGTCAGGACGGCTTCCTTGACCTCCGGGTCCTCGGCCGCCTGAATGTAGAGGTTGCACTGGCCTATGCAGGCCCACTCGTGGAGGAAGCCCTCCATGACCATCGTGAACTCGGAGCTGGAGAGCGAGCTTCGCTCGTCTCGCCTCTCCTCGTAGAGCCGCTCGGCATAGCCGCTGAACTGCGTTCGCCCCTCGGGCTTCCCGATTTCAATTGCGTGTTCCATCGTGTCCTCCATCCGTTCGTAGGTGTTTGTCTCTCGGTTCCTGCTCGACATCTCTCAGCACGGCCCTCCCGGCCTGCACCTTCCCTCGTTTCGCGGGCACGTGGCACACCCACGCTTCAAGTACCAGGCGAAGCCGACGAGTCCGAGCGCGGCGAGCGCGCCACCGATGAGGGGCCAGTGCGGCGCAAGAAAAGTAAGCGACACGCCCGAGAGCAACAGGAGCGGGATGCCGCAGCAGAGGAGGTGAAGCACCGCGAAGCCAATAATTCTAAATTTTCCATTCTTAGATTCGTTATTCATACTTCACACAGTGCTCTTTGTTGACCGACCCAGGATTGTTTCCGGCACAATCCAGGAAAGCCGTGCGGTCCAACCGAATCAGCGGGTCTCCGTGACTTCGGTCACTTCGTAGCCCGCTCGCTCAACTGCCTTCACCAGGGCATCCCGGGACGGAGCCGATGCGGGGTCAACCGAAACGCGGGCCTGAGCCTTCTCGTAATCGACCGACGCAGACCGGACACCCGGGACCTCGCTCAAGCCCTTCTGAATGTGCACCGAACACGCCTCGCAGCTCATGCCCTTGATGCCCAGGGTGACCGCGGGAGACTGGGCCGACCCATCGACCGCAGCCGGAGGTGCGTTCTGGGCCAGCAAGTACCCCGCGTAGCTCGGGAAGAGGGCAAACGCGAGGACGAAGGCCGTGGCGACCCAGAGCATCCCGCGGTTCAGCCGCCGGAGCTTCGGATTCGGCACGGCACACGACGAGCCCGGGGCACACGCCTCTCTCCGGAAGTAGGAGAGATAGAACCCGAGGCCGAGGAGCCCGAAGGCCGCGACCAAGAAGACCGGCCGGGCCTTCTCGAATGACGCCGAGACACCCGCCGCCGACGCCCCAAACGCCAGGAGCGCAAAGGGCAGCCAGCAGCAGGCCGACGCCACGACCGCCGAGAGGACGGAGCCGACGGCCGCGAATCGCATCCCGCGCCCTTCGACCCTCGCTCCGCCCGTGTCCGGGCTCGCGTCGGGCGAGGAGCAGCAACCAGCCTTTCCGGGCCCACCGCCTTGCAAGGCCCCGGCGATAAGCTCTCGCGGCGGCACGCCCCGGCCGTCATAGGTCCGGCAGGCAAACGCGAAGTCGGTCCGCTCCCGAGCCCGCGGCTCGATGTCAACCCCGTCCACGAGGACCGTCGGTGACCCGAGGAATCGCCGCTCCACGACATCCTCGGGCGTCTTGACCTCGACCTCTTCGACGGTGGCATCGAGGCCAAGCTCGGAGACCACCTCCCTGGCCAACTGCAGGGCTGGGGCGTGGTTCGGACAGCCCTCGAAATACAACACCTCGACCTTCATTGTGATGCCCCCTGAAATCCCACCTCTTGAGCAAACCTAAGCCGCTCCTGCAAGTCTACAGGTTGCACTCAGGTGTAAGGTCAAGTGGATTTTCAGGGGGCCTTTCGCCCGGTCCGTCGGGCGGTCTTTTTGGGGGATGGACCGGGCACGGCCGTCAGCGCGTCGATGACCTCGCAATGCCCGGTCTGCTCGGTCTCGACACATCGCGCGAGGGCCGCCTCGAGCACCTCTCGAATGTGCCCAAGGTCGTCCAGCCGCCGCTTCACCTCCGCAAGGCGGTCTCGGATGAGCCCCTGGACATCCCGGCAGACGCCGGGTTCGCCGTGATGATGGTCCAGGAGCACTTTGATGTCCTCGAGCGTGAATCCGGTGGCCTGGGCGGCCCGGATGAACCGGAGCTGCTCCCTCGCTCCCTCGCCGTAGAGGCGATAGTTCCCCTCGCTCCGGGCGCTCGCTTCGAGCAGCCCGGCTCGCTCGTAGTACCGAATCGTCGAGGTCGGGACCCCGGCAGCTCGGGCGAGTTGGCCGATGGTGTAGCGCGTCTCCATGCGCGCAAACTTACCCGAACCTTGCACCGAACTTCAAGGTTCGGGCTTCGCCGACCCAAGGAGGTGCTATCGTCTCCTCTCCAAATTTGTTAAGTTCGACGGTAACTGGCGTGGTTCTTCTGGAGCTATTCGGCGCGATCGACGATGGGCCCCGTCCCTTGGCCGTTTCTCGTCTCGACGAACGCCCCGTCGTATCCTGCTCGTTCCAGAGCCA
>NZ_RYZH01000004.1 GCF_003977685.1 Tautonia sociabilis
GGCGTGGTCTGGGACGGGCAGGCCGACCGACGCCGACGGCGAGGGGGAGGTGCCGGGGCCCCGAGCCCACCGAACCTGCACCGGCAGCTTGACAGTCCCCCTCTCATAGATGGGTTCGCTCCGCGCGAAGACGCGCCGTCGTTCGGGGCCGGACCGGCGTGGGATGTTGTGTGTGTGGGTGCGTGATTCAATTCTTCCGGGGCGGTGAGCAACTCGGGGCCGGGCGGGCTGCTGTCGAGATCATCGGGAGACGAGGACTCGGCAGTCATTGGGAACGGGGGGCGGCGGTCGCCTTTTCTCCGCATCGTCCGTCGCCGGGGGAGGCGAGGACCCAAAACCAACGGGCCGGGCTCCGGGGGGAGCTCGGCCCGAGGGGAGTGATCGGATTGGTGGGGGTGGGGCGATCGGATTAGTGGTCGGTCTCTTGCTCGATGACGTCGCCGGCCTCGGCGGCGACCTGGCCGGCCTGCTCGATGGTCTCGCCCTGCTCCTCTCGGATCTCGCCGGCCTCGTCGGCGGTGATCACGCCGTCTTCCTGGGCCTCGATGGCGGTCTGAGCGGTTTCGTCGCGCTCTTCCTGGAGCTCTTCCTGGGCGTTTTCTAGCTGCTGCTGCTCGGAGCAGCCGGCGGCGAACAGGGCGAGGCCGAAGAGGGCGGCGAGGGTGGTGAGCCACTTCATGGGATGCGTCTCCATTGAGTTCGGTGACTCGGATCGGGGAATCCGATGCTCCTCCGGATCGGGCGTGCAGGACGACCGACTCGGCGGGGCGAAAGCCCCAGGCAATTGAAGCAAGTCGCGTGCCAGGCGGCATCACCAGGGGGGCGGTACCGGTTCGGTGTTCGGACGTCGGGGCGAGGGGGGTGGTGCCATTGCGCTGGCCTCGAGGAGGACGGTTGAAACAGGGATGGAACGGCACGTTGTTCGAGCACAAGAGATGAGAGAACCGGGAATGAGGCGGTCGCGAGCGATCGGAGAACGGGGAGTGTTCGGGCCCTCGAGCTCGGAGAACAGCGGTTGTCCTTGACGGAATGGTCGGGGGGTGAACATGATCGGGCGACGGGCCCGCCGGCTGGGCGGGAGGGAGGCCGGGGCGGGGGCGGTCGGGAGGTGGTCATGGACGACGCCGGGGTGTTCGAGCGGCCGAGGGTGGTGGAGGAGGTGGCTGACTGCCACTTCTACCACGTGATGGACCTGCCCGGGATCGGCACCGTGGGGGGGGAGTGGGACCTCCGAGGCCGGGAATCGGCGTACCTGGGCGGCGAGCCGCTGGCGGGGCGCCGGGTGCTGGAGCTGGGCACGGCCAGCGGAGCGCTCTGCCGGTACATGGACGGCCAGGGGGCCGAGGTCGTCGGCTTCGACTTGGGCCCCGAGCAGCGCTGGGACATCGTGCCCTTCGCCCGGTTCGACCTGGAGGCGATGGCCGAGGGGAGCCGGGAGCACATCCGACGCCTGAACAACGCCTGGTGGCTGGTCCACCGCCGCTGCGGGCTGCGGGCGAAGCTGGTGCTGGGCAGCGTCCACCGCATCCCCGACGCCATCGGGCCGGTGGACGTGAGCACCGCCTGCGCCATCCTGCTGCACCTGCGCGACCCGTTCGGCGCCCTGGCCAACGCCGCGAGGCTGACCCGAGAGACGATGATCGTCACCGAGGTCCACCCCGAGCAGCCCGAGGGCTCGGGCCTGGGGACGACCGTGCCGGCCTCGGCCAGGTCGCCGCACCCGGGGGCGATCTACCTGATGCCCAACCCGGCCTGCGACGACACCGCCGGCGCCTTCGCCTGGTGGAGCCTGCCCCCCGAGGCGATCGGCCAGTTTCTCGGCGTGCTCGGGTTCGAGGACCAGACGCTCACCGATCACCTCCAGCTCTTCCAGGGCAAGCCGACCCGGCTGTACACGATCGTCGCCCGGCGGACGGTGCCCATGCGGTGATCGCTCCCGACCCGATTGGCTCCCGAGCCGAGACGGCTCGGGGCGATCGGGAAGCCGCAAGGAGCGTCAACCTTCCGGGAGGAGGATGGTCCCCTCTCCGGGGGGCGTCACGACCTCAAGCCTCCCCAGCCCCCATCAGGAGCGGAGGTCCCATCGGGATCAGTTGCCGGCCTCTTGGCCCCTGGCGCCCTCGTTCGAGGCCGCCTCGCGGCGCCAGGAGGGGGGGGCGAGGCCGATGATGGCGCGGGGAGTCCGGGCGTCGGCCAAAGAGGCGGCGGTGACGGGGACGACGTCGCCGTCATCCTCGACGAGCAGCAGGGGGACGGCCTCGGGGCCGTACCTGGCTCGGAAGGCGGCCAAGGGGTCGTGGGGGGGGACGTCCTCGGTGTCGGGGTCGCCCTCCCGATCGGCGGCGCGCTGCTGGTCGGCCTCCGCTTCGGTGCCCGAGGAGGGGGGGGTGGGCGAGGCGATTGAGGAGGCCTTGGCATCGGCAACCGAAGCGGCGACGGGTTGAGCGCTGGGATCGGCCTGGGCGTCGGTGTCGGAGTCCGGGGCGAGGCAGAGGCGTTCGACGGTGGCGCCGGCGTAGAGCAGGGATTCGAGGTGCTTGTAGGTCATGCCGGGGCCGAAGAGGACTCGGCCGTGAAGTTCGAGGGCGACGGAGCGGCCGGCCTCGGGGGAGCCGGCGGCGTCGAGCTGGGTGGAGAGGGAGGAGGAGACGTCGGGCTCGGGGCCGGTGTCCGGGTTGCTGGGGGAGCGGGCGGAGCCGTGGGGCTCGGGGGTGAGCTGGTAGACGCGGTCCCGGCCGAAGAGGCCGGCGAAGTGGAGGGCGGCGAGGCTGTTGACCTCCTCATTCGGGGTCAGGGCGAGCAGGCGGCCGATGCGGCCGGGGTCGATCCGCTCGTGGAGGAACGGGGAGAGGATGCTGCCGTGCAGGGTGGGGATGCCGTCGTGGTCGGCTGAGTCGAGGCGGTCGGTGCGGGTGTCGACCAGCAGGACGGGGATCTGCTCCTCCCGGAGGGCCCGGGCGATGGCCAGTCCGATCGGGTTGGCCCCGGCGATCAGGTAGCCGAGCCGGCCGCCGGTCAGCCCGAGGCGGCGGGCGACCGGGCCGGAGGCCAGGCCGTAGACGATCACCGTGCCGATGATGGCCGTGAAGGCGGCCGGCACGAGCAGGTCGGCCCCGGCCATCTCCTCCTCTCGGAGCCGCAGCGCGAAGACCGAGGCGACGGCGGCGGCGACGATCCCTCGGGGGGCCATGCTCATCAGGAACAGCCGCTCGGGCCAGCCCAGGCCCGAGCCGATCGTCGAGGCCAGCACGGCCATCGGGCGCGCCAGCAGGATCAATGCCAGGGTGAACAGCACGCTGCCCGGCCCGGCCGCGGCGATCTGCTCGGGAGACAGCCGGGCGGCCAGAACCACGAACAGGACGGAGACGAGCAGGACCGTCAGGCTCTCCTTGAACTCGGCGATGTGCCGAATCGACACCGAGCGCTGGTTGGCCAGGATCAGCCCCATGACGGTGACGGTGAGCAGCCCCGACTCCTCCCGGAGCAGGTTCGACGCGACGAAGGAGGCGACCACGACCATCAGGGCGACGGGATTGTGCAAGTAATCAGGCACCCAGAACCGGCCGAGGACCCAGATCAGCCCCCTCGCCCCGGCCAGGCCGATCGCCGAGCCGATGACGGCGGTGGACAGCGCCCCCCAGGCCAGGACCGAGAGCCCCACCCCCGGGCCCCCCGCCGAACTGATCACCTCGAAAACGAGCACGGCGAGCACGGCGCCGATCGGGTCGATGACGATCCCTTCCCACATCAGGATCGGCCCGATGCCTCCCGAAGGCCGAACGTGGCGCAGCAGCGGGCCGATCACGGTCGGACCGGTGACCACGAGCATGGCGCCCAGCAGGATGGCGAGCGGCCAGGAGAGGCCGAGCAGCAGCCGAGCCGAAACCGCTCCGATGGCCCAGGTGAGGGCGGCGCCGATGGTGACCAGCGAGCCAATGACCCGGCCCGAGGCGCGGAGGTCGGCCAGGCGGAGGCTGAGGCCCCCCTCGAAGAGGATGACGGCGACCGACAGCGAGATGACCGGGCCGAGCGTCTCGCCGAGCAAGGCGTTGGGGTCGATCAGCCGGCCGATCCCGAGCCGCTCGGCCCCTGGGCCGGCGTCCAGGCCGGCCAGCAGGAGGAGCAGGATCGCCGGCAGGTTCAGCCGCCAGGCGAGCCACTGGGCTCCGATGCCCAGCACGATCACCGCCCCGAGCTGCACCAGGGCCTCGTTGTGCATCCGCGCCTCCGCGATCATCGCCTGCGTGCCGGTCGGCTGGTCCGCCCCGGGCGGCCGTCGTCGGGGAGCCAGGGGGCGGGGACGACTCGCGATCGGTGTGCCAGCCCGGCGCGAGGAGGAGGATCTTACTCGGGCCCGAGGGAGAACGGAAGGCGAGGGGGGCTCGCGAGGGGACGCGAGGGAAGGATAGACCGACGGGGGGCCTCGCCCGGCCGAGACGAACCGGGAGCAACGACCGGGAGGAACCGGCCCCAGTCCCCCTCCTCGGCGAGTCGGCCCGGGGGGGGGAGCGGGGGCCCAGCCTCCCCGGCCTTCTTCTCAGGCGATGATGTCTCGGACGACCGTGCCGTGCACGTCGGTTAGGCGGAAGTCTCGGCCGGAGTAGCGGTAGGTGAGGCGTTCGTGGTCGATGCCGAGGAGGTGGAGGATGGTGGCGTGGAGGTCGTGGACGTGGACTCGGCCGTCGACGGCGATCATGCCGAAGTCGTCGGTGGCGCCGTGGGTGTAGCCTCCCTTGACGCCGCCGCCGGCGAGGACCATGGAGAAGCCGGTGGCGTGGTGGTCTCGGCCGGGGTCCCCCTTCTTGGCGGGCTCGGAGTACGGGGTGCGGCCGAACTCGCCTCCCCAGATGACCAGGGTGTCTTCGAGGAGGCCGCGGGCCTTCAGGTCGCCGAGCAGGGCGGCGGTGGCGCGGTCGGCGTCGGCGCAGAGGCGGCGGTGGCCGGCGTCGTTGGCCGAGTGGGTGTCCCAGGGCTGCTTTTTGCGGCCGTCGACGTAGTAGACCTGGACGATGCGGACGTCGCGCTCGACCAGGCGGCGGGCGAGCAGGCAGCTCTGGCCGAAGGTGGTGCGGCCGTAGGCGTCGCGGAGGGAATCGGGCTCGTGCTTCAGGTCGAAGGCCTCGCCGGCCTCGGTCTGCATCTGGAAGGCCAGTTCGAGGGAGGAGATCTGGGCGTCGAGCGCGGCCTCGTGGGGGCGGTCGGAGCGGTGCAGGTCGTTGATCCGCTGGATGAGGTCAAGCTGCCGGCGCTGCTGGGAGCGGTCGAGCCGGGGGTGCTTGAGGTGGGCGATCATGGCGTGCACGTCGAGGTCGCTGGTGTTGACCGACATGCCTTGATGTTCACCCGGCAGGAAGGCGCTCGACCAGAGCTGAGGCCCGACCACCGGCAGGCCGGGGCAGAGGACGACGAAGGGGGGCAGGTTGGCGTTCTCGGAGCCGAGGCCGTAGGAGAGCCAGGAGCCGAGGCTGGGGCGGATCGGCTGCTGGTTGCCGGAGTGCATCATCAGCAATCCGGGCTCGTGGTTGGGCGTGTCGGTGTGCATGCCGCGGAGGACGCAGAGGTCGTCCGCGAAGTGGGAGAGGTGGGGGAACAGCTCGCTCATGACCAGGCCGCTCTCGCCGTGGGGGCGGAAGCGGAAGGGGGAGGGCATGAAGGTGCCCCCCTTCTTGGAGCGGAGCGTCTTGAACTCGGTTTCCGAAGGCTCCTGGCCGGCGTACTTGGCCAGGGCGGGCTTGGGGTCGAAGGTGTCGACGTGCGAAGGCGCGCCGTTCATGAACAGGAAGATGACGCGCTTCGCCTTCGCCGGGTGGTGCAGGCCGTCGAGCCCGCTCACTCGGCCGAGGGGGGCGGCCGAGGCGGCGGGGGAGAGCAGGCCGGCGGCCTCGCAGGCGCCGGCCAGGCCGAGCATGCCGAAGCCGGCGCCGGCGCGGCGGAGCATCTGGCGGCGGCTGATCGGCGACGGGGCGTCGGGGCGGTCGGGGCTCATGGCGGGGCTCCTCGGTTCGACTCGACGGCGGGGAGGAGGGGGGGGCAATCAGAACAAGTGATTAGTCGATCATCAAGAATTCGTTCGAGGCGATGAGTGCCTGGGCGTAGGCGGCCCAGCGGGACGGGTCGGGGGAGGGGCCGAGGTAGTCGAGGGCGATCGCCTCCTCGGTGGCCGCGGGGGGGCGGGCGAAGAGGAGGCGGTAGGCCAGCGCGATGCGGGCGGCCGGGTCGTCGCCGGCCTCTTGGGAAAGGCGCTCGGCGAGCCGCTCGGCGTGTCGGGTGACGAAGGGGCTGTTCAGGACGAAGAGCTTCTGGAGCGGCGTGGTGGTGCGGGATCGGCCGTCGCTGTGGGCGTTGGGGTCGGGGAAGTCGAACCGGGCGAGCATGGGGTGCAGCTCCAGGCGGCTGACCTCGCTGTAGACGGTGCGGCGGCCGGCGTCGGGGTCGCTGGGGTTGATGGAGGGGCCGCCGACGGCCGGCTCCAGCGCGCCGGAGGCGGTGAGGATGGCGTCCCGCCACGACTCGACCGGCAGGCGCTTGCGGTTCATGCGGCCGAGCAGGAGGTTCTCGGGATCGGCGGCGCGGTGGGCGTCGGTGATGTCGCAGGACTGGCGGTAGGTGTTCGAGGTGACCAGCTCTCGGACGAGCCACTTGAGGGACCAGCCCCCCTCGGAGACGAATCGGGAGGCCAGGTCGTCGAGCAGCTCGGGGTGGGTCGGCGGGGCGCCCAGCGCGCCGAAGTTGCTGGGAGTGGCGACGATCCCCCGGCCGAAGAGCTGGGCCCAGACTCGGTTGATGAAGACTCGGGCCGTGAGCGGGTTGGAGGGGTCAACAATCGCCTCGGCCAGCTCGAGCCGGCCGCTGGAGGAGGAGCCTCCCAGGGGGGCGGGGGCGTCGGCCTCTTCGGAGAGGACCGAGAGGAAGTGCCGGGGGACGAGGGGGCCCTTCTGCTCGACGTTGCCTCGGATGAGGACGTTCAGGTCCCGGGGCTCGTCGTCCTTGATGATGTGCAGGGCGTCCTCGGGCTTCTTGGCCTCGCCGTCCTCGCTGGTTTCCGCCTCGTCGGAGAGCGGCAGGTTGTACATGACGGTGGAGGCGAAGACGCCGGCGAGGGCGTAGTAGTCGGCGGTGGGGATGGGGTCGTACTTGTGGTCGTGGCAGCGGGCGCAGGCGACGGTCAGGCCGAGCAGTCCCCGGGAGACGACGTCGACGCGGTCCTCCCACTCGTCGGCCATCACCTCGGGAGCGCCGCGGCGATAGTACTTCGGTCCCAGCCCGATGAAGCCGAGGGCGGCCAGACCCTGCTCGTCGTCGGGGTCGATCAGGTCGGCGGCGAGCTGCTTGCGGACGAAGGCGTCGTAGGGGAGGTCGTCGTTGAGGGCGGCGATCACCCAGTCGCGATACGTGTAGGCGTTGGGATAGCAGAGCGAGGTGTCGTTGCCGACGATGTGGGCCTGGTCCTCGGCGAACCGCATCAGGTCGAGCCAGGGGCGGGCCCAGCGCTCGCCGAAGTGGGGGGAGGCCAGCAGGCGGTCGACGTACCGCTCGACCGCCTCGGGGTCGTCGTCGATGACGAACGCGTCGACCTCGGCCGGGTCGGGGGGCAGGCCGGTCAGGTCGAAGGCGAGCCGGCGGGCCAGGGAGCGGCGGTCGGCCTCGGGGTTGGGGGAGAGCCCGGCCTCGTCGAGCCGGGAGAGGATGAAGGCGTCGATCGGAGAGCGGACCCAGGAGGGGTCGGAAACCTCGGGAGGCTCCTGGCGGGAGGGGGTGGTGTAGGCCCAGGAGGAGCGGGCGGCCTGCCCGTCGATGCCCGGATCGGGGAGGGGGGAGGCGTCGGCGGAGGGCTCGGCGGGCTCATCCCCGCGAGGGTCGGGAGCGCCGAGGGCGACCCAGCGCTCGAAGGCGGCGATCGTCTCGGGGGGGAGCTTGCCGTTGGGGGGCATCTGGACGAAGGAGTCGTAGCGGATCGCCTCGATGAGCAGGCTCAGCTCCGGGTCGCCGGGCTCGATGGCCGGCCCGCCGTCTCCCCCTTCGAGCAGGGCGGCTCGCGTGTCAAGCGCCAGGCCCCCCTTGGCCTCCCCCTGCTCGGCCGAGTGGCACGAGTAGCAGCGGTCGATCAGCACGGGGCGGATCTTCGACTCGAACAGGGCGATCCCCTCGGCGGAGGCGTCGTCCTCGGCGGCGGTCGCGGTCGCGGTCGCGGTCGAGGCCATCGCCAGCGCGGCGGTCAGGGCCAGCGCCCACCGGGACGGTCGGCGGGCCTCGGTGGGGTCGATCCTCATCGGGCGGGCCTCCCCTCGGTCGTCGGTCGTCGTGCGTCGGTCGTCGAACGGACTGGCCTGCCGGGCCGGTCGGGGAGGCTCGGCGGGCCGACGATGACCGTTCGAGTTTATCGGATGTTCAACAGCGCGTCGAGAGGCGCACCCGGGGCGATCGGGGCGCCTGCCGGGACCGGGGCGCGTGCGCCGGACCCCCGGAGCGAGGGGGGGATCGGGACGGGGGGGATCAGTTCACCTTGGCGACGAGCAGGGTGCGGTCGTCCTCGGCGGGGTGGCCGGCGGTGAAGCGGTCCAGAGCGCGGAGGACGGCCGCGATCAGCTCGTCGGCGTCCTGGCGGCAGGTGGAGAGGGAGCGGTCCAGACGCTCCAGGCCGAACGGGCGGCCGTCGGGGTCGGTGGCGTCGGTGATGCCGTCGGTGTAGAGGACAAGCTGGTCGCCGGGCACCAGCGTGAGTTCCCCTTGCTCGTAGGAGATGCCGGGGAAGACCCCCAGCGGCAGGCCGCCAACGGCCTCCAGGCCGCCCACCGTGCCGTCGGCGCAGCGCTTCAGCCGGGGGGGGTTGTGACCGGCGTTGGCGTAGATCAGGGTGCGACGGCTCGGGTCGAAGATGGCGTAAAAGGCGGTGACGAACGAGCCGCCGTCGGCGGTGTAGAGCGCCGCCAGGCGGTCGTTGACGTGCTCCAGCAGCTTCGCGGGAGGCTCGGGATCGCCGGGGTGGCCGTGGGCGATGGCATGGGTGATGGCCATCATCACGGCGGCGGGGGTGCCGTGGCCGCTGACGTCGGCGATGAGCAGGCCCCACTTGCCGTTGGGAAGCTCGAAGAAGTCATAATAATCGCCGCCGGCCCACTGGGAGGTCTGGTAGTGGGCGGCGACGCTGAGACGGGGGATGGCGGGGAGGATCTTGGGCAGAAGCGAGCGCTGGATCTCGGCGACGCGGCGCAGCTCGCGGTCGACGACGGTGTAGGCGCGTTCCAGTTCCTGGCGGAGCACGAGGTTGGCGGTGGCTCGGCCGAAGAGGTTGCTCATCCAGACGCGCTCGGGCAGCGTCTCGACGTCGAAGGCGTCGGGCTCGGCGTTCAGGGCGACGACGAGGTTCAGCGCCTGGCCTTGGTCGTAGTTGGGCAGGGCCATGAGCGACCGCATCCCCTCCAGGTAGGGGGCGGCCGGGTCGTCGGGGTCGACGCGGAGGTCGTTGAGAATCCTCGGCTCGTCGGCGTAGATGAGGTCGGCCAGCAGCCCGCCCTCGATCACGGGGAGGCGTTGGGGCTGCGTCCAGGGGTTGATCGGCTGGAGAACCGGGTGATGCGGACTCGGGGGAACTCCAGTCCTCGACGGCTGAGCGAGAGGCGGCGGTCGGTGTGCAGCAGGTTGCCGAGCCACTGGCCGTAGGAGCGGACCATCGCCTCCGGGTCGCTCTGCAGGCTCATCTCGCGCATCATGGAGACGACCACCTCGAGTCGACGGGGCCAGTCTCCGGCGTTGGTGTCGAACAGGGCTTGGGTGCGCAGCATGAGCGGGCCAGGCCTCCCGAGGATCGAGCCCCGGCCGGAACCGTAGCCGGGCGGCTCGCCGCTATTGTAGGGGGGCGGCGGTCCAGGTCGAGGGGCCGGGGCCGACCGGGAGCCAGCGGGACGGAGCACGAGATCATGCGAGGACAGCGGTGGCGTTTGGGGATCGCGGTCGTCGCGGCGGTCGCGATCCCCCTCGGGGCGGGGATCGCCCTGGTGGCGGTCGGCCCGGCCCGGCTGGTCGACCGGATCGGGGCGGGGCGTCCCGCGTCTTCGTCTGCCGGCGGGCCGTCCTGGGAGCAGATCGTCGCCGCCACCCGGGCCGGGCAGTGGCCCCGGGTCGAGCGGATGTTGCGCGAGTGGCTCGACCGCCGGGAGGACGACGGCCGGGCCCGGCTGATGCTCGCCCAGTTGCTGGCCTCCAGCGCCCGGGAGGCCGAGGCGGCCCGGGTGCTGGCCGCCGTGCCCGAGGACGACCCGGCTTACGTCGAGGCGCGCTCGCAGCTCGGCGAACTGGCCCTTCGCCTGGGAGACGCCCCCCGAGCGGAGGTCGCCTTCCGCCAGGCCGCCGCCGCCGACCCGAAGGCCGTCACCCCCCGGGGCCGCCTGATCTACCTGCTCAGCCTCCAGCTCCGCACCGGAGAGGCCCTCGACCTGCTCCGGCAGATCCACGAGGCCACCGGGGACCCCCGGGTCCTGGTTGATCTGGTGCTGGAGGAGGCCAAGGCCGAGGTTGACGTCCGGGGCATCCCCCCCGAGATCGACCGGTTCCTGGCCAGATCTCCCTCCGATCCGTTCCTTCGCCGCGCCGCCGGCCTGGCCAGGCACTGGCGGGGAGAGCCGTCGGAGGCCTTGCCGCACCTGGAGGCCGCCGCCGCCGCCCTGGCCGACGACCCCCTGGGCCGCCTCGCGCTGGCCGAGTGCCGCGCCCTGCTCGGTCTGCCGGTCGAGATCCCCGAGATCCTCGGCCCCGTCCCCGACGCCCCGGCCGACGCCTCCCGGTGGTGGACCGCCCGGGGCCAGCTCGAGCGGGACGCCGGACGGCTCAACGACGCGATCGCCAGCTACCGACGAGCCGTGGGGCTCAACCCTGAGTCTGCCGAGGCCCGCCACCGCCTCTCCCAGGCCCTCAGGGCCGCCGGCCAGGAGGCCGAGGCCGCCGAGCAGGCCGAGCAGGCCGATCGGCTCCGGACCCGGTGGGTCAACCTCCGCCGGACCTTCACCGACCTCAGGAGTTCCGGCTACGTCGCCGACGCCTCCCTGTTCGCCCGGCTGGGGGACCAGTGCCGGGACGCCTCCCTGATCGCCGAGGCCCGCTCCTGGTACGAGCACGCCCTGGCCCTCGACCCCGGCCTCGCCGCCGCCCGATCGGGGATGGCCTCGCTGGACGGTCGAGACGACCCGTTCCCCGTCGCCCGATCCCGCCCCCGCCTCGTGTCCTCGACCCCAACGGCAACGGCAACGGCAACGGCAACGGCCAGCCCCCCGGACGCCGCCGGGGAGCCGATCGGGGCCGTCCGCTTCGAGGACGTCGCCTCCTCCTCCGGCCTCTGCTTCTCCTACGACCACGGCCCGGCAGACGCCCTTTACCTCGCCGACACGATGGGAGGAGGCGTCGGCCTGATCGACTTCGACGGCGACGGCTTGCTGGACGTCTACTTCGTCAACGGCTGCCCGATGCCCTCCGATCGGGCCGCCCCCCCCCGCCCGAACCGGCTCTTCCGCAACCTCGGCTCCTGGCGGTTCGAGGACGTGACCGAGGCCGCTGGCGTCGCCGGCCTGGGCTACGGCATGGGTTGCGCCGTCGGCGATTACGACGGCGACGGCGACGACGACCTGTTCGTCACCGGCCTGAACCGGACCATCCTGTACCGGAACGAGGGGGACGGCCGCTTCACCGACGTGACCGAGGCCGCCGGCGTTTTTTCCGACCGCTGGACCACCGCCGCCGGCTTCGGCGACCTGGACGGGGACGGGGATCTTGACCTGTTCGTCGTCTCCTACGTCGAGGACGACTCGAACGAGCCCCGGCCCTGCCGGGATCACGCCGGCCAGCCGATCCACTGCTCCCCCGCCCAGTACCCCGCGCAGCAGGATCTCCTTTTCCGGAACGAGGGGGACGGCACCTTCACCGACGTCTCGGCCGAGGCCGGGATCGAGGCGCCTCAGGGCCGGGGGCTCGGCCTGGCGATCGCGGATCTTGACGAAGACGGCCGGCTCGATCTGTACGTCGCCAACGACGCCAGCCCCGACTTCTTCTTCCGGAACCTCGGCGGCCTCCGGTTCCGGGAGGAGGGGGCGGTCGCCGGCCTGGCGCTCGACGGCTCGGGCCACGCGACCGCGAGCATGGGGGTCGTGGCCGACGACCTCGACGGCGACGGCCGGATCGACCTGTTCCACACCAACTTCCTGAACGAGGCGAACACGCTGCACCGGAACCTCGGCGGCGGGCAGTTCGCCGACGCGACCCTCTCGGCCGGGCTGGCCGGCCCGAGCCTGGCGGTCACCGGCTTCGGCGCCTCGGCGATCGACGCCGACACCGACGGGGTGCTCGACCTGTTCGTGGCCAACGGCCACGTCGACGACCAGCCGTGGGTCAACAGCCCGATGGCCCAACGCCCGCAGTTCTTCCTTGGCCGAGGGGGGGGCCGGTTCGCCCTGCTGGACGCCGAGACCTTCCCTTATCTGGCCGAGCCCGTCGTCGGCCGAGGCGTGGCCAGCGGGGATCTGGACAACGACGGCCGGGTCGATCTGGTGGTCGTTCACCGGGGGGCCCCGGCCGCGGTGTTGCGAAATGTCACCGAGGGGGGGCGCCGGTTCGGGGTCCGGCTGGTCGGCACCGACTCCGGTCCCCTGCCCGTGGGGGCCCGGGTGACGGTCGAGGCCGGCGGCCGCCGCCAGGCCCGGTGGATGACCGCCGGCACCAGCTACCTCGCCTCCGGCGACCCCCGGCTCTGGTTCGGGCTGGGAGCGGCCGAGGCGGTCGACCGACTGACCATTGGCTGGCCCTCCGGCCTGGAGCAAGCATTCGACTCGCTGCCGGCGGATCACCTGGTCGTCCTGGTCGAAGGCCAGTCTCCCCAATGCACTCGGCTGCTCGATCCGACCCGTTGAGCCCTCACCCGAGGGCTCCGGCCCCCCCCGAGCCGCTGGCCCAATCCCCCGAAGTCCGAGAACTTTCATCGAGCGGTGACTTGAACCGGGCAGACGTCCATGATATCTAGAGGGCGGATCATCGGAATGGCGATGTTGAACTGATTGGTCGATCCCGCGGGATGCGATCAGCAACGTGCCAATCTCTGCGGTGGGAGTCCGAGGCCTGCACCTCGCCTCGTTGCCGCGACGATGATCCAGCCAGCCTCTCGATCTCGGTCGTCTTCTCTCGAACTCTGGCCATTCGAGCCGGAGCCGTCGTTCGGAACAACAGGTTCGAGTTCGATTGGATCGAGATGCCCTCGTCGGGGATGATGCTCGGTCGGGTGGCCGATCGGCTGGCGATGTCCCGCCAGCAGATTCGGGGTCCCGATGAGACCCCCGGTCGAACGTTCCGTTTCCGGCACGCGAAGCGGCGGCCGGCACCTTCACGTTGTCCCTGGAGCTTCGGAGCCTGTTTGCCCATGCATGGCCTCCGTTCGCAGATTGCCAAGACCCTGCTCGCCTTTCCGACCGTCTTGGTCGCCCTGCCCGGATGTGGGGGAGGCGCCGGGGAGCCCGGCTTCAACCAGGAGTTCGAGCCCCCGGCGGCTGCTCCTCCCGCGGTGGAGAATCCGGCCGACACGGGGGAGGACCTGAGCCCCCGAGAACGGCGCTGACCGATCGGGTTTTGCCGCCTTCATCCCAGTCCATGCCTGTCATTAGGGGCCGTCGGTCGGATGGGCCTCTTCCTCTTGAACCCGGAGAATAACAACCGATGACCCGAGCATGCCCCGTTGCCGCCCGTCGCGGCTTCACCCTCATCGAGTTGCTGGTGGTGATCGCCATCATCGGCGTCCTGATCGCCCTGCTCTTGCCCGCCGTGCAGAGCGCTCGAGAGGCCGCCCGTCGCGCTCAGTGCACCAATAACCTGAAGCAGCTGGCGCTGGCCTTGCAGAATTATCACGACGTCAACGGCAGCTTCCCCATGGGAGACGCCTACCAGCGCCGAGGCAACAATCCCGGCGGCTGGGTGCGCCAGAACTTCGGGCCGTGGGTGGCCATGACCCAGTTCTACGAACAGGGGAATATTTTCAACTCGCTGAATACGGACGTGATGATCTATTACGCCCAGAATAGCACCACCAACGGCTTCGCCGTGAGCATCCTGTGGTGCCCCAGCGATAGCGAGGTGATCAACCAGCGCTATCCGGGCAATCCCGGAGATGGCTGGGACGATAGCCCGATCCCGATGACCTACAGCAGCTACGCGGGCAACTCGGGCGTGCTCTACTATCACGCGGCCCGGGGCGAGGTGCCGCAGTCGTTGGTGGGGCAGAATCAGGGGGTCTTCATGCATGTCGGTCGGCCCCCGTCGATGACCGGCGGCTCGGGGGCGTGCACGACCTGCGCCAGCGGCAAGGTTGTGTCGATTTCCAGCATCCGGGACGGCACGAGCAACACCATCATCGCCGGCGACAAGGCGTACGGCCGCGTGGCCGCCGAGCTGGGGGATCCCTACGGACCGAATTGGTGGACCTCGGGCCTGATTGGCGACACGACCTACTCGGCGCTGTTCCCCCCGAACTTCTTCAAGTCGGTCGCTGCCGGAGCGGCGCTGCCCTGCTACTTCCCCGAGCAATGCGGCGACTCGCGCAACTTCATCCAGACGGCCAACAGCTTCCATCCCGGCGGCTGCAACTTCGCCTTCTGTGACGGCTCGGTCCGGTTCATCAAGAACACCGTCAATTCCTGGAACCCCTTCTTGGTGCAGTACAACGGCCGAGGCGTGGCCTACAGCGGCGTTGGTGGCAATCCGCTGCCGGTCTACGGCGTCTACCAGGCGCTGCACACGATCAAGGGCGGCGAGGTCATCAGCGCCGACCAGTATTGATCGCGTGACCCCGAGCCCGTGATTCCCCGTCCGGCCGGAGGTCCCCATCCCGGGGGCCCCCGGCCGGCGTCCGTCTCGCGAGCGGGACGACCGGACCGAGGACCGATCATGCGACCGCGAGGGAGCCGCTTCGCCGCCGCCGCCGCCGTCGCCGCCGTGCTGGCCGTGGGACTGGGAGTCGCCTCCTGGTTGGTGTGGTCGGCGCGGGAGGCCTGGTTCGAGGGCGGGCTCGAGGAGGCTCGGGCCGCGATGCTCGACGGCCGGCACGCCACGGCGCGGCGGAGGCTGGTGGCATTGGTGGAGCGGCGGCCCCGGCACCCCGAGGCCTTGTACCTGCTGGGCCTCTCGGAACAGGCGATGGGGCATCCCGAGGCGGCCGAGGAGGCCTGGGGACGCATCCCCGAGGCGGCCCCCGAGCGCGGTCTGGCCCTGCTGCACTGGGCCGACATCGAGCAATACCGGGGCCGGCTCGCCGACGCCGAGGACCGCCTCCGGGCCGCGCTGGAGATCCCCGGAGCCCACCGGCCGATGGCCCGGTGGGCCCTGGTGCGATTGATCCGGCCCCAGGGGAGGTTCGATGAGGCCGGCCGGATCTTCCGGGAGGGCCTCGTCGAGCATCCCGAGCCGGTCGAGGCGCTGCGGGTCCTCTACCAGCTTGAGACCGACGCCTTCCCCATCGACCTCGTCCGCCGGGACTACGAGCTGGCCCACCGGCTGGCCCCCGAGGACGACCGGGTCTGGCTCGGCCTGGCCCACCTGGCGGCCCGATCGGGACACTTCGACGAGGCGGAGAAGTGGCTCGACCGCTGCCGCTCGAGGCGGCCCGACGACCCGGTCGTCTGGCGGGCGAGGCTCGACTGGGCGCTGGCCGCCCACCGCCCCGAGGCCGCCGCCGAGGCGATCGCCCACCTGCCCGCCCGGGCCGGGCCGGAGGGGGAGGCGGAGGAATTGACGCTGCGGGCCTGGTTCGCCCGGCTCGAGGGGGACCGCCCGGCCGAGCGCCGGGCGCTGGAGGCGGTGGACCGGCTCGACCCGAGCCGGCCGGAGGTGATCGATCGCCTGGCCGCCCTGGCCGCCGAGGAGGGCCGGGCCGAGGCCGCCGCCGGCTACCGGGCCGTCCGAGAGCGGCTGGAGCGGGACCGGGAGCGGTACGTCGCCCTGCTGCGGGCCGAGGACCCGGCCTCCCGCTTCCGGGAACTCTCCCAGGCCGCCGCCGCCCTGGGCCGACGCTTCGACGCCGCCGCCTGGCTGGCCCTGGCGGACGGGAGCGTCGCGGAGGAGGAACTGCCCGAGCGGCCGGCCCCCAGCGGCCAGACGCTGGCCGATCGGCTCGCCGGGGTGGTCGCTCGGGCCTCGGCCCCGGCGGCCTCCTCGTCGGGGGAACCCTCGCTGATCATCCCGAGGTTCGAGGACGCCGCCGAGGCGGCCGGGCTGGACTTCGTCCACGACCGAGGCCACCAGGCCGACCGCCTCGTCCTGCCCGAGACGGGGGCCGGCGGCGTGGCCTTGCTGGACTTCGACGGCGACGGTTTCCTGGATCTCTACGCCGTCCAGGCCGGCTCCTTCCCTCCTCCTCCCGACTCGGGCAACGGCGATCGGCTCTACCGGAACCGGGGGGACGGAACCTTCGAGGACGTGTCGGAGTCGTCGGGGATCGCCTCGTTCCCGGGAGGGTACGGACACGGGGTCGCCGTCGGCGACATCGACAACGACGGGCATCCCGACCTGCTCGTCACCCGATGGCGCTCGTATGCCCTCTACCGGAACCTCGGCGACGGCACCTTCGCCGACGCCACCGAGGCGAGCGGACTGGCAGGCGACCGCGACTGGCCGACCTCGGCGGCGTTCGCCGACCTGGACAACGACGGCGACCTCGACCTGTACGTCTGCCACTACCTGAGCTGGGACGAGTTCGGCGACCGCTCCTGCGTCTCCCCCGACGACCCGACGGTCTACTCCTGCAATCCCCGGGACTTCCCGGCGGAGCCGGACCGGGTCTATCGCAACGACGGCGGCCGGTTCGTCGACGTGACCGAATCGGCCGGGATCGTCGACCGAGACGGCCGAGGTCTCGGCGTGGTGGCCGCCGACGTGAACGAGGACGGGTTGATCGACCTGTTCGTCGCCAACGACATGACGGCCGACTACCTGTTCCTGAACCGAGGCGGGTTCCAGTTCGAGGAGCTGGGCGCGGCCTCCGGCGTGTCGGCCAACGCCCACGGCAACTACCAGGCGGGCATGGGCACCGCCTGCGGCGACCTGGACGGCGACGGCCGGCTCGACCTGCTGGTGACCAACTACTACGACGAGTCGACCACGTTCTTCCGCAACCTCGGCGGCGGGATCTTCGCCGACCAGTCGGCGGCGATCAACCTGGAGGCCCCGAGCCGGCACCTGCTCGGCTTCGGCCTGGTGCTGCTGGACGCCAACCTCGACGGCCGGCTCGACGTGCTGACCGCCAACGGCCACGTGCACGACGGTCGGCCGCGTTACCCGTATCGGATGCCGGCGCAGTTGCTCCTGGGAGGGCCGGGGGGCCGGCTGGTCGACCCCGGCTCGGAGGCGGGCTCGCCGTTCGAGACGAGGCACCTGGGCCGGGGACTGGCCAGCGGCGACCTGGACAACGACGGCCGGCCGGATGCCGTGCTCCAGGCCCAGGACGAGCCCCTTGTCTTCCTGCACAACCGCACCGAGGGGGCCGGCCGGTTCCTGATGCTCCGGCTGGAGGGGACGGAGTCGAACCGGGACGGCGTGGGAGCGGTCGTCACCGTCCGGGCCGGGGGAAGGGCGTGGGTGGCCGCCCGGGTCGGCGGCGGCAGCTTCCAGTCGGCCAGCGACCCCCGGCTGCACTTCGGCCTGGGGGCCGTCGAGCGGGTGGACGCGATCGAGGTGCGCTGGCCTTCCGGTCGGGTGGACCGCTTCGGCCCCGAGCCGGCCGACGCCGCGTTGCTGATCCGGGAAGGGGCCGCGGCTCCCCGGCCGCTGGCGGGCGCTGCGAGGCCCTCGGGGCCCGAGGCGGCCGCGGGGGAGAGGGGGGAGGATGGCGGCTGATCGATGGCCGAGGCCGGCGGGCGGATCGGCGGCGTCGAGGGCGTTGCGGCCGGAGAGCCGCCGGCGCCTCCACTCACGCGACGGACCCCGTCCGCTCCTGCGTCTCGGTCGCCGATCGCCCTTCATCCCCCAGGCGATCTTATCCTGAAGCAATCGAATTCAAGTTGTTGTTCTCATGTGATCCGACGTCGGTCCCGAAAGGCGGCCGACAGGTTCCATTCCCCGAGAGACCCCGACGGAGAGACCCCGCGATGAGTTCGATGGCAGGGACCGGCCGGATTGCCTCGATGGACCAGTTCCGGGGCTACACGGTCGCCGGGATGTTCGTGGTCAACTTCCTCGGCGGGATCGCCGCGGTGCACTCGGTGCTGAAGCACAACGACACGTACTTCAGCTATGCCGATTCGATCATGCCGAGCTTCCTGTTCGCCTGTGGGTTCTCGTACCGGCTGAGCCTGCTGAGGAGGATCGAGCAAATGGGCTCGGCCGCGGCGTACCGGCGGGTGGCGTGGCGGAGTCTGGGGCTGATCCTCGTCTCGCTGGTCGTCTTCGGCGTGGGAGGGGGGTTCGACTCGTGGTCGGAGATGACCCCCCGGGGGGTGCTGCGGTTCTTGGCCGAGCTGCTGAAGGCCGACCTGTGGGAAGTGCTGGCGATCATCGGGGTTTGCCAGGTCCTGATCATGCCGGTGGTGGCGCGGTCGGCCGGGGTGAGGTTCGGGACGATGGTGGGGCTGTCGGCCGCTCACCTGGGGCTTTCGTATCTGTTCAACTATGACTTCGTTCAGGGCCAGCCGAACTGGATGGACGAGGTCTGGGGCACGACCGGCCGTCGGGCGTGGGACGGCGGGTTCTTCGGGCTGCTGCACTGGTCGGTGCCGATGCTGGCCGGCACGCTCGCCTTCGACGTGATGACGGCCGCCGGCCGCTCCCGGGGCGGCGGCGCCGCCCGCCTGGTGGCCTGGGGGGCGCTGGCGATGGTGCTGGCGTATGGCCTGTCTTGCCTGAGCACCCTGTACGGCCCGGAAGACCGCCGGACGGACGAGCGGGGAAACCCGGTCGACATCGCGACCTCGCCGGTCGTGCCGCCGCTGGGACGCCTCTCGGGGAGGGAGCCGGCCGAATTGCTGGCGACGCCGCCGCTGGTCGAGCCGGAGGTGATCGCCCGCAATTACTGGATGATGGACAAGCGGGTCGTCACCGCTCCGTTCATCTGGTTCGCCACCGGATTCGCGATGGCGCTGTACGGGCTGTTCGTCGTCGCCTGCGACCTGATCGGCCTGTCGGTCGGACTGTTCCGCCTGCTGGGCATGAACCCGCTGGCGGCGTACGTCATCCACCACGCGGTCGAGCAGACGGTCCGCTCGGTCGTGCCCAGGGACGCTCCGCTCTGGTGGGCGCTGACCGGCCTGCTGCTGTTCTTCGCGATCACGGTGCTGTTCGTCCGGTTCCTGGACCGGCAGAAGATCTACCTGAGGCTGTGACGGCGGGCCAGGGCCGGGGCTGGGCTCGGGGAGGGTCGTCCCCAGGCCGTCCGGCCCCGGCCATTGGCGATCGACCGTCCGGGCCGGGCCGGGTCGGGTCGGGTCGGATCAGCCGGCGTTCGCGTTCGGTTGCTGGTCGGCCTTCGGCTGCGTGAGCAGCGAGACGACGACGAGGACGAGGAACCCGAGGGGGATCGTCACCAGGCCGGGCTGGCTGAAGGGGATGACGGAGTCCTCGGCGGGGAGGCGGTAAACATCCTTGTAGGCCTGGGCGCTGAGGAGGATCCAGCCGAGCGAGGTGAGCATGCCGACGACGATGGCGGCGGCGATGCCCCGCTTGGTCGTCTTCGGCCAGAACAGGAGCATCACCAGCGAGGGCAGGTTGGCCGAGGCGGCGACGTTGAACGCCCAGCCGACCAGGAAGCTGACATTCAGCTTCTCGAAGGCGATCCCCAAACCCATCGCCGCGATGCCGACCAGCACGGCGGCGATCTTGGCGGCGCGGACCTTGGCGGCGTCGGTCATCCGCAGCAGCAGGACGTTCTCCATCAGGTCGTGCGCCACGGCGCCGCTGGCAGCGAGGATCAGGCCGCTGACCGTGCCCAGCACGGTGGTGAAGGCGACGGCCGAGATGATGGCGAAGGGCAGCTCGCCGAAGCTTCGGGCCAGCAGCGGGGCGGCCATGTTGGAGTTGGTCGGGTCCAGCACCCCTCCGGTCATCGCGCCGAGGCCGAGATAGAGCGTCAGCACGTAGAAGGCGCCGATCGAGGCGATGCCGACCACGGTGCTCCGCCGGGCGGCCTTCTGGTCCTCGACGGTGTAATAACGGATCAGGATATGGGGAAGCGAGGCGGTGCCGCAGAAGAGGGCGAGCATCAGCGAGAGGAAGTCGAGCTTGTCGACGAGGCGATCGCCCCGGATCCCCGAGAAGGTGGGGCTGCCGCCGGGAACGAGGAGCTGGCCGCCGGAGGTCGGGACGGGGTAATAGACGGTGGTTCGCGTGCCGTCGTCCTCCGAGATCACCCGGTTCTTCCAGACGACCACCGTGCTGTCTTGCAGGGTGGTCAAAAACGAGATCGGCCCGAGCGGGCCGGTGCGGTCGACTCCTCCGGGCAGCGACGCGATCGAGCCGACGGCGAGCAGGTCCCCCTGGCCCTCGCCGGTGCCCTGGGGGATGCCGTTGGCGAGCGTGGTGCCGTCCGGCAGGACGGTGAGCGTCTGGGCCTTCGCGACCAGGCCGGCCTGGGAGTCGGCCTGATCGGCCGGGTCGTCGAGACGATACCAGGTGGATCGGACTCCGGTCTGGCGATCCTCGACGCGGAGGAACCGCTCCCCTTCCCAGGGGCCGTCCTCGGGAAGGATCCGGAGGCCGGGGTCGGCCCGGAGGTCGTCCTCTCGGGCGGTCTCGAACGGCTGGACCGGGATCTCGGGCCGGGAGGGCTCGGTCGAGAGGCCGCGGCGGAGGATCCCGAGGGTCAGCGCCGCGCAGAAGAGGACGAGCAACGCCCCCTTGATGAACTGCACATACGTCGTGGACACCATGCCCGCCGTGACGACGATCAGCACCACCACCGCGCCGACGGCTAGCACCCCCTGCGCGTGAGACAGCCCCAGCAGGGGACGCACCAGTGTGCCGGCGCCGACCATCTGGGGGATCAGGTAGAAGACGCTGACGACCAGGGTGCTCAGCGCCGCGGCCAGGGTGATTCCCCGGGATCGGTATCGGGCGTTCAGGGCGTCGGCGAAGGTGAAGCGGCCGAGGCGCTTCAGCGGCTCGGCGATGACGAACAGGGCGACGATCCAGCCGGCGAGGTAGCCGATGGAGTAGAGAAAGCCGTCGTATCCAGAGAAGGCGATCATTCCGCAGATGCCCAGGAACGACGCGGCCGAGAGGTAGTCTCCCGCGAAGGCGACCCCGTTGACGAACCAGTGGATCTGCCCGTGCGCCGCGAAGTAGCCGCCGGACGACTTCGCCCGGCGGCCGAGCAAGACGCTCAGGCCCAGCACGACCGCCACGAAGGCGGCGAAGATGACCACGGCGACGGCCGACGGCTCGTAGATCATTGCGAGCCCCCCCCCTCGGCCCGGCGACGGTCGGCGATCCGCTTGCAGATCCCCACGTACACCAGCGCCAGCACCACCGCCGCCGCGATCAGCCCCAGCCCGGTCGCCAGCGCCAGGTTCAGCCCTCCGATCGGCCGGGAGGCCATCAGCCCGGGGGCGAAGGCGTTCACCAGCACGAACGCGCCGTACAGGGCCAGGTAGACCGCGAACAGCCGGAGCCCGACCTTCGCGTAGGCCGAGGTCAGCTCGGGGTGCTCGTCGTCAATCGGGGGGTGGTCGTCGATCGGGGGCACGGCGCACCGGGGAGCACGAGGAGAGGGGGAGGGTCGGCCGTCGACCCTCGGATCGGCGTAGGGTCGCCGAACCGGCAGGCGATGGCAAGGACCCGGTGCGGCAGCCTTGCGGGAGGCCGGCCGCCTTCCCTGGCCGTCGTCCTCCCTCCCGCCTCCCGCCTCCGGTGTCCGGTGTCCGGTGTCCGGTGTCGGTCCTCGGCTAGCGTTTCACGTCGAGCACGTCGAGGTGCTCCATCGCGTCGACGATCCAGGGATGGCTCCACGGCTGGTGCAGGCCGTAGCCGGTGTTGAAGACAGCGAAGCCGAAGGCGGCGAGCATCAGCCAGCGGGCCAGGGGGCGATGCTGGCCGGCTTCCAGCCCGAGGGGCAGCAGGATCAGCCAGAAGGGAAAGAGCCAGAAGAGCCAGCGGGCCCCCTGGGTCGAGCCTCCGTAGTTGTGGGTCTGCCAGGTGTAGAAGGCGATGATGCCGACGGTGAGCACCAGCGTCAGCCAGGAGAAGGGGCGCAGGCGGCGATCGAGCCCGACCATGCTCCGCAGCATCGCCCAGAAGGAGAAGAGGACGACGGGAGTCAGCGAGAGGATCCCGTGGTGGCCGACCGTCAGGTGCAGCAGGTACTGCCACCAGGGCTCGGGGTTCAGGTCGTACCAGTCCATGCCCAGCGGGCTGAGCCAGTAGCTGCCCGGGTAGCGATACGGGGAGTCGGGCCCCTCTTCCGAGAAGGCGGCGTAGACGGGGGCCCACTCGCCGATGGCCAGGTAGGTGGTGAGGAAATGCGCGGCGATCGGCACCAGGGCCGCCGGCACGAAGACCGTCAGCGTCTTCCCCGGCGCCTTGACCAGCAGCAGCAGGAACAGCAAGACGCCGAAGGCGGCCGACGGAAGCTCGTTGCAGGCGCAGAAGGCGCCGAAGGCCCCGGCGGCGGCGAAATCGCCCCAGTGGCGTCGGCCGTCGTCCCAGATCCGGAGGAAGGCATACAGGGCGAAGAACGCGCTCCAGGCGGCGATGGTGTGGTTGTTCAGTGTGGTGGTGAAGATGATCAGGTTCGTCCCCAGGCCGGCGACGGCCAGGGAGAGGAACCAGGCCCAGTCGTTGCCGGCATAGCGGTCGAGCAGCCGGGCGTAGAGCACCAGGGCGACCAGCAGCGGCAGGACGTTCAACAGCACGACCACCGGGTTGAAGTAGAGCACCTGCACCGGCCACTCGGCCGGCTCCTCGGGAGTGACGTCGATGACGCGGTAGCCGCGCTGCTCGTCGACTTCGAGGATCTTGCCCGGGTCGTCGGGGGGGGCGTCGTCGAGGCTCTGGACCTCCTTGCGGAGCGATCGCTCCTGCTCGACCTTGGCGTCGAGCGGCACGCCGGTGATCGTCCGGATCGGGTAGAGCAGGCCGGCGATGAGGGTGGGCAGCAGGGGGGGCTTGCTGGAGTAGAAGTGCTTGCCGGGCGCTTCCCCCTCAGCAGGGAAGGGGTCGTCGAGCAGGACCTTGTCCTGGGTGCCGAGCTGCCAGGGGCACTCGTCGATGGCGTAGGTGCCGCGCTCCAGCAGCGACCAGACGGTGCACCAGCGCGAGATGTCGTTGGCGCTAATCATCGCCTTCTGCTTGAGCGTCGCCCCCAGGGCCAGCGCCACCGAGGCCACGATGAGGATCTGCCCAACGGCCCGGCGGGAGGGGCTTCTCGGGGGGAGGGAGCCCCGGCCAGGGGATTCGGGCTCCATGACGATCGTCTCGGGGATCTCGGAGTACGCCATCGGGCCGGTGTCCTCTCGGGTCGGATCGGGTGGGGGCGATCGCTCGGCGGGCAGGGGAGGGCAAGCGGGCCCGGAGGGGCCTCAGTCCCCCTCGACCGCCGACGCCGGGGCCGGGCGGCTCGAAGGGTCGTCTCGGCCGTCGATCGTGTCGGACCGGGGGCCGAGCCGCTCGGCGATGGAGTAGGTGTCCTCGGCCCGGAGGTTGTACGAGGTGATCATCTCGGCCAGGACCCCCAGGCTGAGCAACTGCGTGCCCACGACGAGCAGGGCGGTCGAGTAGATCAGCAGCGGCCGGGTGCCGATCGGGTGGTCGACCCCCCGGACCCAGTGGTCGACGACCCAGAGGGCGGCCAGGTAGGCCATCCCCGCTCCTCCGATCAGCAGCAAGACCAGGCCGACGCCGCCGAGCACGTGCTGCGGCCGCTGGCCGAACCGGGTGAGGAAGCGAACGGTCAGCAGGTCGAGGAACCCCTTGAGAAACCGGGAGAACCCGTACTTCGACCGGCCAAACTTGCGGGAGCGGTGCCGCACCTCGATCTCCCCGACCCGGAAGCCCCGGGCGTGGGCCAGCACGGGGACGAAGCGGTGCAGCTCTCCGTAGACGAAGACCTCGCGGAGCACCTCGGCGCGGTAGCACTTGAAGCCGCAGTTGTGGTCGTGCAGGTGGGTGCCGGTCAGGACGCTGACCATCCGGTTGAAGACCCGGCTGGGCAGGACCTTGTGCCGGGGGTCGTGCCGGGTGCGCTTCCAGCCGCTGACGACGTCGAGGCCGTCCCCCTCCTCGAGCTTGTCGAGGAAGCGGGGGACCTCGGCGGGGTCGTCCTGGAGGTCGGCGTCGAGGGTGAAGACGACCGCGCCGGTCGCGTTCGAGAAGCCGGCGGTCAGGGCGGCGGCCTTGCCAAAGTTCCGCCGGAATCGGATCGCCCGCACGCGGGGGTCGCCCGCGGCCAGGTCCCGGAGCACCGACCACGAGCCGTCCCGGCTGCCGTCGTCGACGAAGATGAACTCGGCGTCGCCCAGGCGGTGCGACTCGACGACCCGGGCCAGCTCGCCGAGCAGGGCGGCCAGGCTGTCGCGCTCGTTGTAGACCGGGATGACGAAGCTGATCATGTCAACGGTTCATCGGGCCGGGACGGGGAAGGGGACGGTGAGCAGGCCGACGCCGCCGCCGGCACCGGCTCGACGAGGGGACGGCCCGAGGGCCGGCAAGGGCGGGGGCGGAGCAGGGCCAGCACTCCCGAGGCGAGCAGCTCGGCCACCACCCAGACCAGCCGGAGCACCAGCGCGGCCACGATCGCCGGCTCGGCCCCGATCGTCGGCCCCAGCGCGGCGGTGAGCACCGCCTCCCGGATGACCAGCCCGCCGGGGAAGATCGCCACGAGGAAGCCGGCCACGGTCGCCAGCGCCACCGCCGCCACCGCCGGCGGCCAGCCCGAGGGGGGCATCCCGCCGGGGTCGATGGCCCGGATCGTCGCCACCAGGCTCATCCCCATCAGGGTCCAGCCCAGCAGCGACCAGCCCATCCCCTCGGCCAGCAACCGCGCCGAGAACCTCGGCAACGCCGACCGCCCGACTCCAGGGAAGGGGACACTGGCGGCCATCGCCAGCTTCGGGAAGATCCGGGCCTCGGCCAGCACCAGCAACGGGACGCCAAGACCCAGCGACAGCCACGCCAGCGGCGCCTCGATCGACCTCCCCCCGCCGACCGGAACCGTGATCGGAGGCCCCGGCCAGCTCAGGAAGACGATCCCGGCGATCAGGCCGCCGGAGGCCATCATCACCAGCGTCTCGTACAACGTGGCGAAGGCCGCCGTCGCCGCCCGGGCGCCGTAAGGGAGCACCAGGCCGACCCGAAGCACCACCACCATCGCCTTGCCCGGCACATACTTCCCCAGATGCCCGATCAGGTACGCCCGCAGCGCCGGCCCGAGCGGGACCGGGGCGTCGCTCCGGGCCAGGATCCGGGTGAAGAAGACCCCGAAGCAAGAGAGCCCCACAAGATAGAGTGCCGCCGAGGCCGACAGCCACCAGCCGCTGGGCCGGAGCGTCTCGCCATAGGCACGCAGGTCGTCCCAGGCCCGGACCAGGGCCCGGGCGACCATCCAGACGATCAGGGCGCCGAGGATGACCTTCGCCGCCCGGACGACCGGCCTCTTCCAGCGCGTCCACCGCTTCGCCACGACGAACCCCCGGCCTGCTGGGCTGACTGCGAACCGATCCCCGGATCGGGACCGCCATTGTGCCCGATCCGCCCGCCCGGCGGAATATCGCCCCGCAGGCCTCCCCTCGGTTCCCAAACCGCCCGGCCCGGGAAGCGCCGTGACCTTCCGCTCCGGAAATCGCCCCCTCGTCCCGCCCCGATCCGCCTTGACTCCCTCCGGATGTCGGGCGGTGCGAACCTCGCTTCTCATCCCGCGACGCCGCCATGGCAGTTTTGAGAATCGGTGGGAACAATTGGGAACCGCAGGGGAGCCCTTCTGTACAAAATTCACCCTCCGGACACGCTCCGGGAGAAACCGGAAAAAAGATTAAAGTTGCCGGAGGGACGGGGTTAGGGAATGGGGTGTGTGTCCCCGTGTCGGCTGTGGCATGCCCGCTGCGTTAGAGTATTTCAGACGCCGAGGCGATGGCCGAGCAACGGAACCGGCCGCCCGGCGAACCAGGGATTGACGCCTCGGGGCATCGCGACCGACGGCCCACCACCAACGAGATTCAGGGAGGGTTCCCATGCTGGTCCTGAGCCGCAAGCTGAACGAGAAGATTGTCATCGACGGTGGGATCGTGGTCACGGTGGTCAAGATCGACCGCAATCAGGTCCGCCTGGGGATCGAGGCCCCCGGGGACGTGTCGGTTTACCGCGAGGAGCTGCTCAGCGGCCAGCGGTCGTACCGAGAGATCGACGTCCCCATCGGTGCCTCCGCCGCGACCGACGCCTGAGCCGGCCCGACGAGACGACGACGATCGCCCCCTCCCTCCTGCTGAACCGGCCGGCTGGCCGGCTGCCGGCGCCGTCGGGGGCGGCCCGAGGCGCGGGGGAGCGGATCGAGCGATCGGCGGGATCGCGATCCGCCCCGGAATTGGCTCGACTCCCAGCCCCCGGGGACGTAGGTTGATCCGACGGAGACGACGCAATCAGATCGGGCCCGATCCGCCCGAACCCGCCGCCCCCCCAGGAGGCCCCCCGCCATGTCGGCACCCGAATGATCGCGAAGCGGCCGCAACGGCCTGGAGCTCAACCTCGATCGCCGCTCGTTCCTCCAGGCCGGCGCCGCCGCCGCGATCGCCGCCTCCGCCACCGGATCAGCCGTCGCCGCTGCGCCGTCGCCCCAGGCCGCCGACGCCCTGCCGAAGCGCACGCTGGGCAAGACCGGCGTCGAGCTGACGATCCTCGATGCGGGCACCTGGCGCGCCCCCGGCCTCGATCGCCTGCTTCGCCTGCTCTACGCGCAGGGCGTCCGCGTGATCGACACCGCCAAGTCCTACGGCTCGGAGCCCGCCATCGGCCGATGGCTCCAGCAGATGCCCGAGGTGCGCAAGGAAATCTTCCTCGTCACCAAGGACCACCCCCGAGAACCCCGCGACCTGCTCCGCTCCGTCGACGAACGCCTGGCCGACCTGAAGACCGACTACCTCGACCTGTACTTCATCCACGGCCTGGGCGGCAACGAGGTCGACTGGCCCAAGAGCAAGGAATTCAAGGAAACGGCCGAGGCCCTGAAGAAGTCGGGCAAGGTGAAGTTCGTCGGCTTCTCCACCCACGACGCCACAAGAGCCCAGCAGATCAGGAACGCCGCCGAGGGCGGCTTCGTCGACGCCATCATGCTCCAGTTCACCCCCTGGCTGGAGAAGGACGACCCCCTCAATCGCGCCCTCGACGCCTGCTATGAAAAAGGGATCGGCCTGATCTCCATGAAGCAGGTCGCCGGCACCTTCGGCGGCTACGTCGAGGGCGAAGACCCGCTGGCCGAGGCGAAGCGGCGCGTGCCAATGCTCGCCGAGAAGGGGTTCAGCCCCTATCAGGGCTTGCTCCAGGCGATCTGGTCCGACGAGCGGATCACCACTACCTGCGTCTCCATGCGCAACACCGACCAGATCCGAGAGAACGTCGCCGCCGCCCTCGACTTCGGCAAGACCGGCCCCCTGACCCTCTCCCAGATCCACCAGCTCCGCGACTCCTGCCGAAGCCTCGGCATGACCCTCTGCGCCGACTGCGACGGCCGCTGCGGCCGGGCCGCCGGCACCGCCGCGCCGCTGGGCGACCTGACCCGATACCTCACCTACCACGAGCACCACGGCTACAAGGCGGAGGCCCGCCGCCTCTACGCCGAGCTCACCGACGCCCAGCGCGACTGGCGCGGCGCCGACCTCGACGCCGCCCGCCGCGCCTGCCCCAACGGCCTGAACTTCACCAAATTGCTCCCGAAGGTCGACGAGCTGCTTGCCTGAGCCACCTCCCTTCGCTAAAATCTCGGCATTGCCCGACCCGCAATGTTGGCCGGGCCGTCGCCGCGTCCTTCCGGAGACGCGGCCCGGCCCGGCCGTTTTTTTTTTCGAGGCCGCGGAGATCGCTCGCCAGGAACGCTTCGACGCTTCGGAGCCCTTGGCACCTCCCCGAGCCGCGTGGTACACTCCTGGTTTGCCGGCGCTGCCGAGGGCTCCGGCGTCGTCCCCGCCTTCCGGGCGAGCGGGGCCGGCCGAGATCCGCGACGCTGTTGATCCGGACCAATCGCCCGATCCCGAGCATCGAGCATTCGCGATGAGGAGGCCTCGACCGTGGTGAAGTTACGGGTCCGTGCCGGCGAATCGATCCAGGACGCGGTGCGCCGCTTCCGGAAGCTTTGCGAGCGGAGTGGTCTGCGCAAGGAGATGCGCCGCAAGGCGTACTACGAGAAGCCCAGCGAGCGCCGCCGCCGCGAGCAGCTCAAGCGCCTGCGCAAGGCCCGTCAGGCCTCCCGGGTCTGAGCCTCGGACACCACCGAGCGTCGAAGAGGCGGGCGATCGGCGGTGGAGCCCGGTGGACGGGCGTTTTTCTTGATCACGGCCGACCGCCCGGCGGGAGGCCGGGGTTCGGGTGCCTCGGGGTCCGGCCGCGGATCCCGAGCGGTCGTTGGCCCGGCCCCGGGTGGACGACGACCCGAGGGGCGAGCTGCCTCACCGACGGTCCCAGCCGCCGCGGTCGGCTTCCGGTCGGATCCAGGTCATCGGTGGGCGGCCGGGTCCGCCGAGCCTTCTCGGGGGGTCGACCCGGCCGTTCTGGGCCCCTGGTTTGTCATCCAGGGGGGCCCGATCAGACGTGCACCTCCTGCCGCTGCCCTCTCAGGTTCGGGTAGCGGCGGCGGACGGGCTCGACCTCGGTGTCGAGGAAGGCGTCGACCTGCTGCGGGCAGCGGCCGATGAAGCGGCGGGGGTCGAGCGTGGCGTCGAGGTCGACGGCGGCGAAGGCCGGGTCGGCCTGGAGGCGGTCGATCAGGTCGTTGCGGTCGGCGCCTTGCTTGACGGCGTCGGCGGCGGCGAGGGAATGCACCCGGATCCGTTCGTGAAGGTCCTGGCGGTCGCCGCCGGCCCGGACGCCGGCCATGAGGATGGCCTCGGTGGCCATGAACGGCAGCTCCCGCTCGACATGAGCCGCCACCACCGCCGGGCGGACGACCAGGCCGGGCACGACGTTCAAATAGAGCGTCAGCAGGGCGTCGGCGGCGAGGAACGACTGCGGGAGCGTCATCCGGCGGACGGCGCTGTCGTCCAGCGTGCGTTCGAGCCACTGGGTGGCGGCGGTCTGGCTCGCGGCGGCGTGCTGGGCCATCAGGAAGCGGGCGATCGAGCACAGGCGCTCGGCCCGCATGGGGTTGCGCTTGTAGGCCATCGCCGACGAGCCGATCTGGTCGGCCTCGAACGGCTCCTCCAGCTCGCGTTCGTGGGCCAGCAGGCGCAGGTCGCTGCCGAAGCGGTGGGCGCTCTCGGCCAGGCCCACTAGCGCGGAGAGGACCAGGGAATCGACCTTGCGCGGGTAGGTCTGGCCGGTGACGGGGAAGACCCGATCGAACCCGAAGGCGGCGGCCACGCGGCGGTCCAGTTCCTCGACCTTGGCGTGATCGCCGTCGAAGAGGTCGAGGAAGCTGGCCTGGGTGCCGGTCGTCCCCTTGACGCCGAGGAAGCGGAGCTCGGCGATCCGCCGCTCGATCTCGTCGAGGTCCAGCAGCAGGTCCTGGCACCAGAGGGTCGCCCGCTTGCCGATGGTGACCAGCTGCGCCGGTTGGAAGTGGGTGTAGCCCAGGCAGGGCTCTCCCTTCCAGCGCTCGGCGAAGACGGCGAGGGCATCGATGGCGCCGACGAGCTGGTCCCGGACCCGGCCGAGGGCCTCTCGCAGCAAGATCAGGTCGGTGTTGTCGGTGACGTAGCAGCTCGTGGCGCCCAGGTGGATGATGGCCCGAGCCTCGGGGGCGGCGTCGCCGAAGGTGTGGACGTGGGCCATCACGTCGTGCCGGAGCTTCTTCTCATAGGCCCGAGCGGCCTCGAAGTCGATGGCGTCGACCTTCGCCTCCATCGCGGCGATCTGGGCGTCGGAGATCTCCAGCCCCAGCTCCTTCTCCGCCCTGGCCAGCGCGACCCAGAGCCGCCTCCAGGTGGAGAACTTGCGGTTCGAGGACCAAAGTTCGGCCATCGCCCGGGAGGCGTATCGGGAGATGAGGGGGTTTTCGTACGTGTCGTGATTCATCATGGGGCGATCCGGTCGGCGATCGGCTCGATGGATTCGAATCCTGGAAGCCTCGGGGCTCCCGATTTGGATGTCGGGGGACGAGCGATGATAGCGTCCGAGGGCCCTCGCCCGCGAGCCCGCGCGCCTCGGCGGATTTTGCTTGACGGACATTTTGTCAAGTCGCTATGTTGCGAATCGACGGTGGAATGTGACGGGGGTTGGCTGATGGCAACCTCACCCCGAGATGCTGGCGCGTTCGACTTGGAGCGAACATGGAACGGCGTCATCGATTGCTCTGTGTGTCGATCGTTGTGGTCGTATCCGGGTGCGCGGATCCGAATTTCGGGGGGGGGGGGGAGAGACGCCTGGCGGATCCCATGACGCTGGGCCATTGTTCTCCGATGTCAACCGTGTGGTCGAGCACACGTTCGTTGTGAAGAACACCACCGGCGCGCCGGTCAAGGTGCGACGGTTACGGACGACCTGCACGTGCACGACAGCGACTCTGAGTGATTACGAACTCGCCCCGGGCGAGCATACGGAACTTCGCTTGGTGGCCGACGTCCCACGTGTTAACCGGGACAACCTCATCGGCTGCACCGTGGAAACCGACAGCGCCGCGCACCCGCTTTGGGAATCCGTGTTGCGGTTCCGGTCGTATGGGCGGATTGGCGTCGAGCGGACGACCTTGAACCTCGGCACGATCGAGGCCCGGGCAACCCCCGGTGACGGCGCCGAGGGTGTCGCTTGGGCGGAGGCGTTTGCCCCCGGCGATGAGGCCCCGCCTCGTCTCCGGCTCGCGCCCCTCAACGGGCCGGTCCGGGCCCGCCTCGAAGGCCCGATCGAACAGAATCGAATCGAGGCCGGGGCGGTGCAACGGGTCCGCGATCGGCGTCACGTCACCCAAGAGCCCGATGATCGGAGCGTCCACTTATGAACGCCTTCCTGCTCGCGGTGGTGGCAATCGCGGCCCAACACGGAGAGACGGACACGCACAGGGAGTTCCTCGAAGCGATCAGGATCGCTTATGAGAGCAACCTGGCGAAGATGCCGTTCGCGACCATCGAGATGATTCACGTTGACGGCTCTGCCGAGACCCTGGAGGACGCGCGGGCCGGGAGGATCGATGACCCGATCGAGGCGAAATGCACCTATCGATTCCACGGCGATGACCGCCTCTATCTCAGGACGTTCGACCTTGCGGACATGGACCGGACCTCGGTCGAACTCCCCGCGAACCGGACCGCGATCCGGGTCAGCTCCTCCCGAGCCTTGACGGATGGCGAGCGGACGATTGTCGAGTATACGAGCGGCAGCACGTCGAGCGGGGTGGGAATGCACAATGGCGTCGGCCCGTTTCGCGAGGCGTCCGACATCCCGCTCGACTTGGGCCTGCCCGAGGAATTGCGCGGGGGTCTCGGCCTGTCGCTCCGCCGAGTGCTCGACGACGACGGGACCAAGTACTGGATCAACGAGGTCGTCGAGGACGACGGTCAGGGGATCGCCCGGATCGAGATCGGCTTCCCGGAGGGGACGGTGACCTACTGGGTCGACCTCGAGCGGGGCTGCATTCCGATCCGATCCCTGAGCGACGCGAAGGGTTCCCGGGTCGAGGACTCGTTTGAAGACATCCGGCTGGTTGATGGCGTTGCCTACTACCCGTTCGTCTCGACCACTCACTTCTCGGGCAAGGTTCAACAGAACCGAGTGACGGCGATGGACCTGACGACTCCACCCCCGCCCGACTCGTTTCAGCTCGAATTTCCTCGGGAGCGTTCGATCATCAACGGCGATACGGACGTCACGTATCCCGCTCGGAAGGTCTGGCGGCTGGCGTCTCTGCCCTCGGCCGACTCGCCGGCCGTCACCCGATTTCCCTCCGCTTCCTCGGCGGCGCCGCCACCCCAAGCCGGGGAACGCGAACCGGGGCCGTCGTCGAAGGTGCTGCTGGCGGCCGCGGCGGCTGTTCTGCTCGCCGTGGCGACGGGTCTGGCCTGGCTCCGGCGTCGGGGATGAGCCGGGGCGTGACGACTCGTTCGCGACTCGAGGCGAAGAGGGCGGGGATCATGCGAGGACGACGCGGCGTGACGCTGATCGAACTGCTGGTTGTCATGGCGGTCATCGGCATCCTGATCGGCCTGTTGCTGCCGGCGGTGCAATCGGCCCGGGAGGCGGCCAGGAGGGCCCAGTGCGCGAACAACCTCAAGCAGATCGGCCTGGCGTTGCACGCCTACGAGGCCGCGAGCGGCCGGTTCCCGGCGACGCATCACGACGAAGTTCCCGAGGGGCAACACCGTCCCGGGTTCATCCACCAGTTCAGCCCGCTGGCCATGATCTTGCCCCACCTGGACCAGGTGGCCCTGTACGACTTGGTGAATCTCTCGCTGGCGCCGGCCTTCCCGCTCGGGTTGTCGGCGAACGCGACGGCGATGCTGACCTCGGTGGGGACGTTCCTCTGCCCCTCGGACGGTGAATCCCCGGTCCAGGGGTACGGCCGGAACAGCTATCGAATGAACCAGGGGCACCAGGCCGCGCCCCGGATCGAGCCGGCGGATGGATCGACCCCAAGGCCGCTCACCCCGCCCTTCATGGCCTTCGTTGCCCGGAGCGCGGCCGGGTTCCGTGACGGCCTGTCGCACACCGTGGGGGCCTCCGAGCGGCTCCAGGGGGATTGGACGCGCGGCCCGTTCCGGCGCGGCGGGGACTATCCCCTGGGTCGGGACCTGAACACCGTGTCCTATCCCTCGATCGACGCGGTGGCCGCCGCCTGCGAGGCGCTGGACCGTGGTCGGGTGCCGGTCGAGTCGCGAGGCGGCGAGAGCTGGCTGATCTCCGGCTTCCACTTCACCACGTTCAACGTCTGCTCGGGGCCCAACGGCGGCCGGGATTGCTCGTTCCGGGAAGATACGACCCAATTCACCCAGCGGGCTCTGCTCCAATTCGGCTGCTTCAGTGCCTCCAGCGCCCACCCGGGCGGTGTGCACGCGATGCTGATGGACGGTCGCGTCCGGTTCGTCACGGATTCGATCGCGCTGGAGACCTGGCGGTCGCTGGCGACGATCGACGGGGGCGAGGTCGTGGACCTGGAGTGACGGACCCAACCGGTTCAGATTCCCGCCAGCACCTTGGCGCGGCCGACGCGCTGGAGGCCCAGGACGAAGGCGGCCGTGCGCAGGGGGATGCCCTGGCGGCGGGCGAGGTCGAACACGGCGGCGGTGCTCTCGACGTGGCGGCGGTCCTGCTCGGCGCGGACCTGCTCGATGGTCCAGCGGAAGTGCTGGAGGTTCTGGACCCACTCGAAGTAGCTGACGACCACGCCGCCGGCGTTGGCGAGGATGTCGGGGATGACCGGGATCTCCCGGCGCTGGAAGACCTCGTCGGCCTCGGGCCAGGTGGGGCTGTTGGCGGCCTCGACGATCGCTCGGGCGCGGACCTCCTCGGCCAGGCTGGCGTCGAAGACGCCGCCGAGGGCCGCGGGGATGAGCAGGTCGCACTCGGTCGTCAGCAGGCGTTCGTTCGTGCCGGCCTCGCCGTCGGGGAAGCCGACGACCTTGCGGTGGGCGGCGGCGTGCCGCTGCAGGGCCGGGATGTCCAGCCCCTCGGGGTTGAAGACGGCGCCGTAGGCGTCGGAGACGGCGATGACCTTCGCCCCCAGGTCGTGCAGCTCCCTGGCGGTGAAGCTGCCGACGTTGCCGAAGCCCTGCACGGCGACGGTCACGCCCGCGACCGGCCGGTCATACGCCAGCCGAAGGAACTCCCGGACGACGATGGCGACGCCGTGGCCGGTGGCGCTCTCCCGGCCGAGCGAGCCGTGCAGCTCGACCGGCTTGCCCGTGACCACGGCCGGGTGGTGGCCGTGGAACTTGGAGTACTCGTTCATGATCCAGGCCATCACCTGGGCGTCGGTGCCGACGTCCGGGGCCGGGATGTCCTTGTCGGGGCCGATGAAGTCGTGGATCTGCTGGACGAAGCGTCGGGTGATGCGCTCGACCTCGGCCCGGGACAGCGCGTTGGGGTCGCAGTTGACGCCCCCCTTGCCGCCGCCGAAGGGGAGGTCGACGATGGCGGTCTTCCAGGTCATCAGGCTGGCCAGCGACCTCGCCTCGTCCTCGTCGACGCTGGGGTGGTAGCGCAGGCCTCCCTTGAAGGGCCCCCGGGCGTTGTCGTGCTGGACGCGGTAGCCGATGAAGTTGCCGATCTGGCCGGAGTCCATCTCGATGGCGACCTCGACGCGAAGCTCGCGCTCGGGCGTCTCCAGCAGCACGCGCATGTTGTCCGACAGGCCGAGGATCGCCGCCGCCTGCCGGAAGTAGTGGTTCGTGGCCTCGAAGAAGGCGAGCATCGGCGGGGGGACCCGATCGGGAAGGGGGATGGACGGCCTCGCCGCTCGATCGTACCGACGGGCCCGGGGGCCTGACAAGAAACGCCGCGTCCGGGGCACGCTCGCCGGGCGCATCCGGGCATCGGCACAGTGGTTGCGGCGATCCCGGCGGCGAGGCGGCCAAGCCCCTCGGCGTCCGGAAGAGGAGCTTCCCCCGGCGGTCGCGATCCGGACCGAAGCGACGCGACGCGACGCGACGCCGATCGCCCGGGAGTCGTCGAGGAACCGAGGCCTGCCTCCGAACCCCCGGGCGCCGACCCTCGCCGGGCTCCCTCCGGATCGAGCCGATCGGCTCTCCCCCGGCCCGGTTGCTCCTGGACTGGGCTCGGGGGGCGTGTATAACAGAAGTTGACGAGATCGTTAGCCCGCTAACCTTCCCGCCGACGCTCATACCAAGGAGAGAGGCCCCGGTCGCCCGGTCCATCCCGGCCCGGCGACCCCGATTCCGCCTCGTCCCGCGGGGCGACCAATCAGGGGGGCGCGCGTGCTCCATTACGATTTCGAACAGAGCTTGATCTATCGGGTCTGCTCGGCGTCTCAGGCGCTGGAGAAGGCGCTGAACGACGAGCTGGCGCCGCTGGGGATCACGCACCGGCAGTGGCAGGTGCTCGGCTGGCTGGCGCTGGAGGGGAGGCTGTCGCAGTCGGAGCTGGCCGACCGGATGCGGATCGAGCCGCCGACGCTGGCCGGCATCGTCGACCGCATGGAGCGGGACGGCTGGCTGGAGCGGTCCCCCTGCCCGGGGGACCGGCGGCGGAAGCTGCTCTCGCCGACCGAGCGGGTGGCGCCGGTCTGGGAGGCGATCGCCTCGGCGGCCCGCCGCGTCCGGGCCCGAGCCTCCCAGGGGTTCAGCGAGGCGGAGCTGCTCCTCCTGTTCGCCGCGCTGGAACGGATCCGGAAGAACATCACCTCGCCCGCTCCCGCTTCCTCGTCCGCGTCCGCGTCCGCGTCCGCTCCCTCGCCGTCCTCCTGCCCGTCCTCATCGTCCGCATCGTCCGCATCGTCACCCACACCCCCGACGCCCTCGCCCGCTCTTGCCGAGGATCGACGCCGATGAACAGCCGAGGAGTGAGCCGATCCCGATCCCGATTCCGACCTCGCCTGGCGATCGCCGCGGGGGCGGTGCTGGCCTCGATGGCCGCCGGGGCCCCGGCGGGGGCGCAGTCGGGGGGGCCGACGCCCGTGGCGTCGTCGACGGTCGTGCGGCGGAGCGTGGCCGAGGGGAGGAGCTTCGTCGGCTCGGTGATGCCGGTGCGGCAGAGCACCGTTGGCAGCACGGTCGAGGAGCGGGTGGCGGCGTTCCTGGTGGAGGAGGGGCAGCGCGTCGAGCAGGGGCAGCCGCTGGTCCAGCTGCGGACCAAGACGCTGGAGATCGAGCTGGCCGGCGCGAAGGCCGAGCTGGAGGCGCTCCGCCAGGAGCTGGCCGAGCTGGAGAACGGCACCCGCCCCGAGGAGATCAAACGGGGAGAGGCCGAGCTCGCCCGAGCCGCCGCCCTGCGCGACTACGCCCAGGCCGCCCGTCGCCGGTTCGAGGACCTGACCCGGAGGAGCCAGGCCAGCCCTCAGGAGCTGGACGAGGCGATCTCCAACGCCGAGGCCGCCGCGCAGGCGTACAACGCCGCCAGGGCGGCGCTCGACCTGCTCATCGCCGGCCCCCGGGCCGAGCAGGTGGCCCGGGCCCGGGCCAAGGTGTCGGCCCAGGAGGAGGTGGTCCGCCGGCTGGAGGACCGCCTGGCCGAGCACACGATCGTCGCCCCGTTCACCGGCTACGTGGCCGCCGAGCACACCGAGGTTGGCCAGTGGCTCGGCCAGGGGGACCCGGTGGTCGAGCTGGTCGAGCTCGACGAGGTCGACGTGGCCATCAACGTCATCGAGGATGATATCCGGTATATCCACGCCGGCACCCCGGCCCGGGTCGAGGTCGGCGCCCTTCCCGAGGAGGCGTTCACCGGGGCGGTGGCGATCATCGTCCCGAAGGCCGACCTGCGCTCGAGGACCTTCCCGGTGAAGGTCCGCCTGCCGAACGACGCCTCGGAGGGAGACCCGCTGCTGAAGGCCGGCATGCTCGCCCGGGTGACGCTGCCGGTCGGGCCGGAGCACGACTCGCTGCTGGTCCTCAAGGACGCCCTGGTGCTCGGCGGCGCCGAGCCGATCGTCTGGGTGATCGACGGCGCCAGCGGCGACCCGGCGGCGGGCACCGTCCGGCCGGTCCCCGTGACGCTGGGAGTGGCCGAGGGGGCCCTGATCGAGGTCATCGGCCCGCTCGAGGCCGGCGCCCAGATCGTTGTTCAGGGGAACGAGCGGCTCAAGCCGGGGCAGGAGGTCCAGGTGATCCGCACGGTCGACCCCGGCGCCGACACCGTCGCCTCCTCCCGGACGATCGCCCGATAGCCAGGCCACGCGAACGCCCGCCATCCCCCTCGAAGTCCCTTCCCCCGACGACCGCCCCACGGCCGAGGCCTCCCCGATGCACCCGAGCGACGATTCCGAGCCCCGGGGCGGCGACCTGATCGCCGCCTGCGTGTCGAACAAGGTGAAGGTCGCCGTCGGCGTCCTGCTGGTGGCGCTCTTTGGCTCCATCGCGCTGCTGACGATGCCCACGCAGCTGACCCCCGAGGTCCAGGTCCCGACGATCACCGTCGAGACCCGATGGCCGGGGGCCAGCCCTCAGGAGGTGGAGCGGCAGATCGTCCTGGAGCAGGAGGAACAGCTCAAGAGCGTCGAGGGGGTCGTCGAGATGACCTCCGAGGCGACCGACTCCCGAGCCCGGATCACCCTGGAGTTCAGCGTCGGTACCGACCTGGCCGAGTCCCTGCTGAAGGTCAGCACCCGGCTGCAACAGGTGCCCGAGTATCCCGAGGACGCCGACGAGCCGGTCATCAGCACCTCCAGCCTGTCCGACCGGCCGATCGCCCGCTACATCATCGGCCAGGTGCCGGCCGGCGACGACGAGATCCGGGCCTTCATCGCCGAGCACCCCGACCTGGAGGACGTGCTCGGCCCCGCCCTGCGAACCGAGCACATCAGCCTCCGGCTGTTCCGGCTCCGGAGGGCCGCCCAGGATCACCCCGAGGTGGCCGCCCTGCTGCCCGAGCCGTTCGACGTCTCCACGCTGCGGAAATTCAGCGAGGACGTGGTCGAGCCCCGGCTGGAGCGCGTGCCCGGCGTGGCCGACGCCGAAACCCTCGGCGGCCGCGAGGTCGAGATGCAGGTGATCGTCGACCCCGAGCGGCTCGCCGCCCGGCAACTGACGATCGCCGACGTGCGCGACGCCCTGCGGAACCAGAACGTCGACACCTCCGGCGGCGACTTCTGGGAGGGGAAACGCCGCTATGTCGTCCGCACCCTCGGGCAGTTCCGCAGCCCCGAGCAGGTCGGCGCCGTCATCATCGCCCGCCGAGACGACGCCCCGGTCTACGTCCGAGACGTGGCCGAGGTCCAGATCGGCTACCGAAAGCCCGACAGCGTCGTCCGCCGCTACGGCGAGTCGGTCATCTCGCTGGCCGTCCAGCGCGAGACGGGGGCCAACGTGCTGGAGGTCCTCCGGGGGCTGGACGAGGCGATGGCCGAGCTGAACGCCGGGGTGCTCAAGCCCATGGGCGTGCAGCTGATGGAGACCTACGACGAGACGGACTACATCTACTCGGCCATCGACCTGGTGCAGAACAACATCATCATCGGCGGCCTGCTGACGGTCGCCGTGCTGCTGGTCTTCCTCCGCAGCGGCCGGTCGACGCTGGTCATCGGGCTGGCGATCCCGACGAGCATCGTGGGCACGTTCCTGATCCTCAGCCTGCTGGGCAGATCGCTGAACGTCATCAGCCTGGCGGGCCTGGCCTTCGCCGTCGGCATGCTGGTGGACAACGCGGTCGTCGTGCTGGAGAACATCTACCAGCACCGAGAGCGCGGCGACCGCGTCATGAAGGCCGCCGTTCGGGGGACGAAGGAGGTCTGGGGGGCGGTCCTCTCCTCGACGCTGACCACCCTGGCGGTCTTCCTGCCGGTGCTGTTCATCGAGGAGGAGGCCGGGCAGCTGTTCCGGGATATCGCCCTGGCGATCAGTGCCGCGGTCGGGCTGTCGCTGGTCGTCTCGATCACGGTGATCCCCACCGCCGCGGCGGCGATCCTCCGGGATCGGAAGAAGGCCCCGGCGGTGGTGGTCGGGTCGAACGGCGCGACGCCCCACCTCGGGTCGGGGCGCAACGGCTCCCCCGCGACGGCGGCGGTCGGGCAGGGGGGGCGGTCGTGGCGGTCGCTGCTCTCGCCGCTGGACGCCCTCGGGCGCCGGTTCGTCGCGCTGGCGGTGGCGATCAACCGCTGGCTGCTGGGCGGCCTGACGCGCCGGCTGGTCACGGCGGCCGTGCTCGTCGTGGGCGCCATCGGGGTCAGCTCCTTGCTGCTGCCGAAGGTGGAGTACCTGCCCTCGGGCAACCGGAACCTGGTCTTCGGCATCGTGCAGCCGCCGCCGGGCTACAACCTCGACCAGTTGATGGCGATGGGAGAGGAGATCCAGCAGGCGCTGGCTCCCTCCTGGGACGTCGATCCGGGCTCGGCCGAGGCGCGTAACGGCGAGTACCCGATGATCAGCGACTTCTTCTTCGTCGCCCGGGGCCGCCAGATCTTCATGGGCCTGCGCAGCTCCGACCCGCTGCGGGCGGCCGACCTGATCCCCCTGGTCCGCGGCGTGGGCAAGAAGATCCCCGGCTCGATCGTCGTGGCCAAGCAGTCGAGCCTCTTCGAGTCGGGGATCACCGCGGGCCGAACCGTCGAGATCGAGATCATCGGCCCCGACCTGGAGAAGCTCGTCGACCTCGGCGGCCGGGTGCTGGGGCAGGTCAACCAGCTCATCCCCGACGTCCAGGCCCGGCCCGTGCCCAGCCTGGACCTGTCCAGCCCCGAGGTGCACGTCATCCCCAAGTGGGAGCAGGCGGCCGACCTGGGGGTGAACGCGGCCGACCTGGGCTACATCGTCGACGCCCTGGTCGACGGCGCCTACGCCAGCGACTACTACCGCGGCGGCGAGAAGATCGACCTGACCCTCATCGGCCGCCAGCGGTTCGCCACCCGGACGCAGGACCTGCAATCCCTGGCCATCGCCACCCCCTCCGGCCAGCTCGTGCCGCTGGCGGCGGTGGCCGACGTCCAGCTCCGGAGCGGCCCCGAGCAGATCGACCACCGCGAGCGCCAGCGGGCCATCACCATCGAGGTCACCCCTCCTCCCGAGGTCCCGCTGGAGGCGGCCATGGACCTGATCCGATCCGAGATCGTCCTCCCGCTGGAGGAGGGGGGAGAGCTGGACGGGACGACCCGCATCAACCTCTCCGGCACCGCCGACAAGCTGCGGCAGACCTGGAACGCCCTGCGGTGGAACGTCCTGCTGGCGCTGATCATCACCTACCTGCTGATGGCCGCGCTGTTCGAGTCGTGGCTCTACCCGCTGGTGATCATCCTCAGCGTGCCGCTGGGGGCCGTCGGCGGGCTGGCCGGGCTGAAGCTGCTCAACCTGTTCGTGCTCCAGCCGCTGGACGTGCTGACGATGCTCGGCTTCGTCATCCTGATTGGCACGGTGGTGAACAACCCGATCCTGATCGTCCACCAGGCGCTGATCCACATCCGGGAGGAGGGCATGCCCACCGACCGGGCGATCGTCGAGGCCGTCCGCAGCCGCATCCGGCCCATCTTCATGACGACCACGACCACGGTGCTCGGTCTGCTGCCGCTGGTCCTCTTCCCCGGGGCCGGCAGCGAGCTGTACCGAGGGCTGGGCAGCGTGGTGCTCGGCGGCCTGATCGCCTCGACCGTCTTCACCATCATCCTCGTCCCCACCCTCTTCAGCCTGGCGCTGCAGGCCCGAGACGGGCTGGCCCGCCTGCTCGGCCGATCGGTCGAGGCCGAGGCCGGATTGATCGAGGAGCCGCAGCCGATCGTCGCCGCCTGACCAGGGGAGGATCGGCCGGTGATCCGTGCCGTCGCGTCGGTTCGTTCCGATCCGCTCGGAACCGATCCGGTGGGATCCGATCCGAGATCAGCGCAATCCCCTGCCGGGGCGATGGGGAGCAGACGCCCAGCCGACCGTCAGCGGGTTTTCCCCCGAGTCCTCGGCCCGTCGCCGGTAGTTCAGCCCGATGAAGATTCCGGCCGCCGCCCCTCCAATGTGGGCGGCATAGGCCACTCCTCCCCCCGCTCCGGCCGAGGAGAGTTGGCCCATCCCCAAGACCAGTTGCATCACGATCCACAGCCCGATGACCAACGCCGCCGGCAGACTGACAATCGTCCGAATGAGCAAGACCCAGACCCGGTTGTGCGGAAACCAGACCAGGTACATGCCCATCACCCCGGCGATCGCTCCGGAGGCTCCCAGGCTCGGCACCAGCGACGACGGCGCCACGGCGATGTGAGCCAGGCTTGCCATCAGGCCGCAGAGCAGATAGACCGCCAGGTATCGGCCGTGGCCCAGGGCCTCCTCCACGTTGTCGCCGAAGATCCAGAGATACAGCATGTTGCCGGCCAAATGCAGCAGGCCGCCATGCAGGAACATCGCGGTCAAGAGCGTCATCCAGATGGGGAACGGCACCGGGCCCTGCGGGATCTGTTCCTTCCGCTCAACGATCCAGGGCCGTCCCAGCAGGTCGGTGGTGACGCCCTGGACGACCAACTCCACCGGCTCGTCCAGATCCACCCCTCGGGTGATCTCGAACGGAGTGGCCGCGAAGGCGACGGTGAACGTCTCCGGCTGGCTGGCCTGGATGAGAAAGACGAGAATGTTGGTCGCGATCAGGCCGTAATTGACCCAGGGAACGATCCGGGTCGGGTGCTCGTCGCCCAGGGGCATGACCATCGGGGGGGCTTCCGTCGGACTCGGCGGGCTCGGCGGACGTGCGAGCCGGTCAAGGGCCGTACCCTCACCCCGGCTCCCACTCCGGAACCGATTGTACCCCGCACGCCTGGCTCCGCCAGCCGGCTCCAACCGCAGGCGAGGGATCCCGGACGCCCAGCGGCCCTCCCCAAGCCAGGCTCGGGGAGGATCGCGCCGCGGTTCAAAACAGCTCGGTGATCGGCTCCGGATCGTCGAGCACAGAGATCGGCCGGTTGAGCTGGTCGAAGAGCTGAAGGTGCGGGTCGATGCCGAGGACGCGGTAGACGGTGGCGTGCAGGTTCGAGGGAGTCACCGGGCGGTCGTGGGGGAACATGCCGAGGCGGTCGGTGGAGCCGACGACCCGGCCGCCCTGGACGCCGCCGCCGCCCATCAGGCAGAACATGGCGTGGCCCCAGTGGTCTCGGCCGGGGGTGCCCATGCTCAGGGGGGGGCCGCCGTTGCCGCCGTCGTTCATCTTGGGGGTGCGGCTGAACTCTCCGGTGAGCATCACCAGGGTGGAGTCGAGCAGGCCGCGCTGGTGCAGGTCCTCGAAGAGGGCGGAGACGCCGGAGTCGACGATCGGCAGGAGGGTCTCCATCCCCTTCTGGAGATCCCAGTGGTGGTCCCAGCCGCCGAGGTGGACGGTGACAAACGTCACGCCCGACTCGACCAGGCGGCGGGCCAGCAGCATGCTCTGGCTCCAGGGGTGGCGGCCGTAGCGGTCTCGGGTGCGGGGGTCTTCCTGGTTGATGTCGAAGGCCCGGCGGGCGTCGGGGCCGGTGACGAAGTCGAAGGCCTGCTCGGAGAAGCGGTCGACCTCCCGGGCGGCGGAGATGGCGTCCCGGGCCCGGCAGGCGGCGTCGAGGCGATCGCGGAGCGACCGGCGGTCCTCCAGGCGGTCGATGCTCAGCCCAGGCAGGAGGTTGAGGTCCTGCACGGTGTAATTCTCGGCGTTGGGGTCGCCGCCGGGCTGGTACGGGTCGTACTGCATGCCCAGCAGGTTGCCGCCGAAGTACCCGGGGTTCAGGCCGACGCTGCTGGCCACCGGCACCGAGGCATAGGCCGGCACCCCCGGCTTGCGGGGCCCCAGCTCCCGGGCGGCGATCGACCCCAGCGACGGGAACTTCGGCGTCGTGTTCGCGCCGGAGACGCCCAGCCCCTTGGCCGTCAGGATGTGGTGGGCGCCGGTGAAGTGGTCGCCGGAGTCGTGGTGCAGCGAGCGGACCATCGAGAACTTGTCCGTGTGCCGGGCCTGCTTCGGGAACAGCTCCCCGATGTCGAAGCCGGGCACGACGGTCGGGATCGGCTTCCAGATGCCTCGGTACTGCTCGGGGGCCTCGGGCTTCAGGTCGTAGAGGTCCATGTGGCTCGGGCCGCCGTCGAGCCAGATGAGGATGACCGAGGCCGGCCGGCCGCCAAGGCCCGAGGCCGCCGACGTCTCCCGGGCCGCCAGCAGCCGGGGCAGCCCGACGCTCGCCAGGCCGGCGACCCCCAGTTGCAGGAAGCTCCGGCGCGAGCGCCGGTCGCAGTACGAGCCCGCCGCCCCGAGGTCGATGCGCATCATTGGGAGTCGACTCCTTCCCCGGGCCGCCGCCGGGGATCGTCCCCCTTCGGCCCGGCCCGCGACGACCGATTCACCGTCCCCTGCCGCCGCCCCCGGCCGGGGGCCGGGCCTCCTCCGGCCCGGGAGACGACTCGCACCGCTCGGGCGGATCGGCCTCCGGTTGGCGCCATTTTCGCCCTGCCCGGCGCGGATATTCAACACGGTTTCCACAAATTTTGGAAGTCGGACCTGGCGGAGCGGCCTCCGGCGGGTGGGGAGGCGGGAGGGACTCCGGTCGGGATCGACTCGGCCCTACTCGGGAGGGGGGCCCGGGGGGCGGGGCCCTCCTTCCAGCGGCCGGGCTGTCGGGGAGCCCTCGACGAGGCGGTAGGAGGCGTTTGGGGAGAGGTTCTCGAACCGGTCGACCTGGCCGCTCGGCCAGCGGACCTCGACGGCGACGGCGGTCAGGTCCGCTCCGGCGCCAAGGCCGACGAGCAGGCGGCCGTCGTTGGCGGAGAGGAAGCTGCCGCCGCCGACCCGGCAGAGGGTTTGCGTCCTCCCGTCGGCGGTGACGACGACGACGGCTCCCACGCCGTCTCGGTTGGATCGGGTCCCTTCGAGCCGGAGGGTGAGGAAGCGGCCGGTCCCGGCATCGGACGGGTTCCCCCCGGGGCCGAGGTTGCGGAGGAAGGCGAGCGGGCCGGCCTGGGCGAGGATGAGGATGTCGGGGAGGCCGTCGTTGTTCAGGTCGCCGGTGGCGAGGCCGCGCGCCACGCGGTCGACGGACCAGCCGTCGCCGGCGCGGTCGGTCACCTCGACGAACCGGCCGTTCCCCCGGCCGAGGAAAAGCTGCGCGGGCATCGCGTAGGGGGTTCCGGGGCGGAAGTCGTTGACGTGGCCGTTGGCCTGGGCGAGATCGAGGAGGCCGTCGAGGTTGGCGTCGAGCAAGGCGACGCCGAAGCCGAGCACGAACCGAGTCGGGGCGGCCAGGCCGGCGTCGAGCGAGGCGTAGGAGAACTGGCCGCCGCCGACGTTGCGGTAGAGCGAGGTGGACTCGCCGTAGAAGTTCGTCACCAGCAGCTCGGGCCGGGCGTCGCCGTCCAGGTCGCCGCAGCAGACGCCCATGCCGGCCTGGTAGCCGCCGGCGGCGTTCGAGGCGACGCCGGCCAGCTCTCCCGACTCCTCGAAGCGGAAGCTTCCCCGGTTGAGGAACAGCAGGTCGGCGGTCATATCGTTGGCGACGAAGAGATCGATCCGACCATCGGCGTTCACGTCGGCGGCGACCACGCCCAGGCCTCGGCCGTCTCGGTCGACGATGCCGGCCGATTCGGTCACGTCGACGAACACGCCGCCGTCGTTGCGGAAGACGCGGTCGGGCTCGGCCTCGAAGCGGCGGGGGACGCAGTACATGAAGCGCCCCGGGCGGTCGGGGTCGGGGCAGGGCGGGTCGCGGTCGGGATCCCAGCGGAGGTACTGGCAGACATAGAGATCCAGGTCGCCGTCGTTGTCCAGGTCGGCGAACGCCGCCGAGGTCGGCCAGCCGCGGTCTCCCCCCAGGCCGGCGGCCTCGGTCCGGTCCTCGAAGGTGCCGTCTCCTCGGTTGCGGTACAGGGCGTACGACCGCCATCGGGTGACGAACAGGTCGGGATGCCCGTCATTGTCGATGTCTCCCACGGCGACGCCGTGGCCGAAGCCCCGGGGGAAGGAGGCGATGCCGGAGGACTCGGAGGCGTCCTCGAAGGTGCCGTCTCCTCGGTTGCGGAAGAGGCGGTCGCCGCCGCCGGGGCCGGGGGAGCCTCCCGGGAACCGGCCTCCCTGGACGCAATACACGTCCAGCCAGCCGTCGCCGTCGAAGTCGAGCAGGGCGAGGCCGCCCCCCATCGTCTCGGGCAGGCGGCGGGAGGGAGACTGGTCGTTGTCGTAAACGAAGTGGAGGCCGGCGGCCTCGGCGTCGTCCCGGAAGATGGGGACGGGGCCCGTCGTCCCGGCCGGCTCGGGAGAGGACGCGCTGGGAATGGCCTCGGGGATCAGCTCGGCGAGCGATCGGCCCGGGTCGGCGGCGGGGGGAGCCGGGGAGTCGTCCAGGCGGTCGAGCGCCTGCCGGGCCTCGGGGTCCCCCCGGTCGTCCAGGGCCAGGAGGGTCCACCAGCCGATCGCCTCGAAGCGGCGGCCGAGCGCCTCGGCGAGCCGGGCCAGCGCTCGGGCCGGCGGCCGACCGCCCGCGGCAACCTCCCCCATCAGCCGGGTATAGTCATCCGTGAGGCGGTCGATCTCTGCCTTGCGGGCCCGGCAGCGGTCTCGGAGCCCGGCCAGGCCGGCCTGGGCGGCGAGGTCGCCGAGGCGGGCCCAGGAGGCGGCGTCTCCGGGCCGGAGGGCGACCAGCCGCTCCAGGGCGGCACGCTCGGCGTCGGCGTCTCCCCGCAGCGCGGCAAGCCGAGCCCGGATCGAGCAGACGCCGGCCGGGTCGAGCCGGTCGGCGGGGATCCGGGCCAGGGCCTCGGCGGCCGAGCCGGGGCGATCGGCGGCCAGGGCCCATTCGAGCCGGGCCCGGGCCACGTCCGGATCGTCGGGCCGGCGGGCCTCGCAGCGGTCGAGCCAGCGGTCGGCCTCGTCGAGCCTCCCGGCGCGTCGGGAGAGGTCGGCCAGGCCGAGCCAAACGCGGTCGTCGTCGGGGGCCTCGCGGTGGGATCGGTCGATCGCCTCGGAGACGGCGTCGATCGGCAGCGCCTGGGTCTCGGCCAGCCAGTGCGACCGCAGCAGCCCGGCCGCCGCTGCCGGGCCGTCTCGGAGGGCCGTCGGCCATTGCCGGCGGAACGACTCGGGGAGCGCATCGGAGCGTCCCGAGAACAGCAACAGTTGTTGGACGAGCCGGATCGCCTCCTCGCCGATCGCGTCTCGGCGGTCGACCAGGAGGGCCAGGCTCTGCTCGGCGGCCGAGAGCCGTCCGTGCTCCAGGGCCAGGCGGGCGCGCTCCAGGGCCGCCCGAGGGGAGAGCCCGGAGTCCTCCGGCACCCGGGCCCAGGCGTCGAGCGCGGCGTCGACGCGGCCGAGGCCCGCCTCGCTCGCCCCGAGGGCGAAGGCGATGTCGGCGCGGTCGGGGAAGCGGGCCGAGAGCCGGGAGAGCCGGCCCCGGGCCTCCTCGAACCGCCGGGCGGACAGCTCGGCCTCGGCCCGGTCCAGCTCGGCCTCGACCCGGAGCGCGGCGGCCGCCCAGGACAGCCCGAGCCCGGCCGCCGCGAGGACCGGGACCAGCCAGGCGGCCCGACGCGCGATCGCCTTCGCCTTCTCCTTCGCCTTCGGCGGGACTGGGGGGAGGCTCAACGGTCGCGCTCGCGATCGGGGGACAGGACCGGACGCCCCCTCCCGGCGCGTCGGCTCGGCAGGGGGCGTCCGGAAGGAGCGGTCGGAACGGGCGTCAGTACTGATCGGCGCTGACCACCTCGCCGTGCGACCGGGTGCCCAGGGCCCACCAGGTGGGCATGGCGATGGTGCTCTTGATGAACTTCACGCTGCCGTCGCCGAACAGGACGTTGGCCCCGCCCGGGTGGGCGCTGGTGGCGTTGACAATGTTGGAGTGGTCGGAGGAGTAGACCGTGCCGCAGCCCTGGCAGCCGAAGCGGCAGTGGCCCCACTGATACTGGGTGGAGTTGGGCGGGACGATCGTGTTGAACAGGGACATGTTGTCGGCGCCCCAGGCCCAGTACCAGCCGCGGTTGGTGGCCAGGCCGCTGCCCACGCCAGCGATCTTCCACTGGGCGGTGCAGGCCTGGAGGTTGTTCATCGTCGTGGGGATGTCCTGGTTGGCGTCATAGTGGCCGACCAGGCCGTCCCGGTTGACGCCGGTGACATACGGCTCGACGGTCGTGTTGCCGCTGCCGACCAATCCCTCGCTGAAGGCCACGGTGTTCGACGAGCCGTCCCGGACGTTCTGGAGGCCGTAGGAGGTTGCATAATAGAACATGCCGGTGCTGCGGCCGCCGGGGCGGAAGCAGTCGTCCTGGTTGAGGTTGCCCGACGAGTTGGTCGTCGTGCCGATGCTGGCGTAATAGTTGTTGATGAACGACTGGCCGGCGTTGCCGTCCGACGGGCAGAGGAAGACGGAGAGCTTCGAGTAGACGACCGTGGTGTTGTAGGGGGCCGACGGCCAGGAGATCGGGTCGAAGTTGAAGTTGATGGCGCTATAGAGGGGCTGGCCCTCGATGTAGCCCAGCAGCATGGCGTGCGGGCTCCAGCCCATCCAGTTGATGCAGGTCCGGCCGCCATCGCCCAGATTCACCGGGTTATTGCTGGCGGCGGCACCGGGCGGGAAGACGTTGTTGGCACTGTGGTAATTGTGCATGCCCAGGCCGATCTGCTTCAGGTTATTCGTGCACTGGGCCCGCCGCGCCGCCTCTCGGGCGCTCTGCACCGCCGGCAGCAGCAGGGCGATGAGCACGCCGATGATCGCGATGACCACGAGCAGCTCGATCAGGGTGAAACCGCGGACATTCCTGGACGATATGTGCATGAGAACACCTCCTCGGGGGACAGGGCGTCCCGGATCCCCCCGGCCGGCGTGGCGGGGGGATCCGGCGAGTTAAAGAGGCGACATCGACGGCCTCCCGGTGCCGACGGCGAGTGAATCGCATCCGGGGTGGCGCGCCGAGAGCCTCCCGGCGCGACCGGTCATCCCGGCCCGGTCAGCCGCCCTTCTGCATCTGCTGTCGGTAGTAATCCATGGATTCCTTCGCCTTCGCGGCCGGGTTCTCCGGATTCTCTTCCGGCACGACCGAGTCTCCCTTGTTCCCGCCGCAGCCGACGCTCGGCGACACCGCCACGCAGGCGAGGGCCAGGGCCAGGGCCCGGGCGGCCCGAACGCCCGCCAGGGTCATTCGCATCGCTCTCTCCAGGTTCTTCGAGAAGGGGAGACGAGTTCTTCGATGGAGGAAGAGGCAGGAACGCTGCCGTACGCACGCGACGACCCCACGATCCGGCGAGCCGTCCCGGCCTCCGGCCGATCTTCCCGCACCGTTCCTCGGCAACGGGAGCGCTCCCAGGCTCCGTTGTTGGGAGCCCTGAACTTTGAGGACGATCCTGCGAGGTCGAACGACCCCGGCAACCCCCGAGAACTCGGGTCGAGGACCGACCCGCGCCTAAGTTATCCGGCGACTCTCGTGCTGGATCAATACCCATGTCAGGAATTGTCTCGGATTTTTCGGAGGGGGCCCGCCAGGACCGAGCGGATGACACCGGCTCGTGATCGCCTCGGCCTGGAATTTGCCGCAATGTCCGTGCCGGGGCGGCCGGCTCGGGGAGCGGAGACGACGCCTTCCGCTCGGGATGCGGACGCATCGCTCTCGCTTCTTCCGACCGGGGGGGATACCCGATTGCATCGGCGAGTCGGTTGCCGATAATAACGCCCAGCGAGGCATGGGGGGCCGTCGGCGCCAGGGGGGGGTCGGCCGGTCCCTCGGAGCGGGGACGAACGCGATGAACCCACCCGAATCGGCCGGCGGGCCGGCCCCGGGATCGATCGACCCACCCTCACCCTTGGCAGCCGAAACCGGCGCGGGCGCCCGGCCGGTTCGGCGACCGCCCTGGGTCGCGGCGCTGGCGGCGGGAGTGGTCGCCGCCGGCCTGAGCTGGGGCGCCGGCGAGGTGGCCAACGGCCTGTTCGCCCCCCAGCTCCTCGTCGACCCGATGAAAGGGCCGACCGCCGGCGCCGCCAGCAACGAGGACATCCGCCGCGGCCGAGTGCTCGACGCGACGCTGACCTACGGCGTGCAGGGGGCGGTGCTCGGCCTGCTCCTCGGCCTGGCCGGGGCGTCGGTCGGCGGTACGGGCCGCTCCGGGGCGATCGGAGGAGCGGCCGGCCTGGCGGCCGGCGGCCTGCTGGGGGCCGGGGGCGCGTCCATCCTGTTCTCGATCTACCTGGAGAACGTCGATCCGAACGCCAACGACCTGCTCTTCCCGCTGGCGATCCATGCCGGGGTCTGGTCCCTGGTCGGCCTGGCCGGCGGCCTGGCCCTGGGCCTGGGGGCCGGAGGGGGCCGGAGCCGGATCGCCCGGGTGGCGGTCGGCGGGCTGGTCGGCGGGGCGATCGGGGCGGCCGTCTACGAGGTCGGCGGCGCGATCCTCTTCCCGATCGCCAAGACCAGCCAGCCCATCGCCGAGGAGGCAATGGCCCGGCTGCTGGCCCACTCGGTGACGAGCGTGCTCGCCGCGCTGGTCGCCGCCATGTCCCTGGCCGAACCGAAGCCTCGCCGAGGGGCCTCCGGCTGACCCGGGGCCGAGGCCGTCCGCCGCCGGGTGGCGCTGCCTTCCCCTCCTCCTCCCCGTAGAATGGAACGATGGCCGGCCCGATGCCCGACACCCGACGCCCGACACCACGCCGGGATCGGGAATTGGCCGGCGCCGACGGGGGGGGGGCGCCCGAAGTGGAAACGCGCCTGAAGTTCGAGATCCAGCCGCAGCCCGACGACGTGACCTGCGGGCCGACCTGCCTGGATGCCGTCTACAGCTACTACGGCGACGAGATCCCGCTGGAGCAAGTGGTCCGAGAGATCCCGCAGCTCGAGGGGGGCGGCACGCTCGCCGTCCTGCTGGGCAGTCACGCCCTGCGCCGGGGCTACGAGGCGACCCTCTACACATATGACCTCCGCCTGTTCGACCCCACCTGGTTCACCCCCGAGGCTCCCCCCCTGGCTGAGAAGCTGACGGCGCAGGCCGCCGCCAAGGAGAACCCGAAGCTCCGAGTGGCGACGGTCGCCTATCTCGACTTCCTCCGCCTTGGCGGCCGGATCCGGATGCGCGACCTCAACGGCGCGCTGATCCGCCACTACCTCCGCCGAGGGGTGCCGATCCTGACCGGCCTGTCGGCGACGTACCTCTACCGGATGCCCCGGGAATACGGACCGAAGTCCGACCACGACGACATCCGGGGCGAGCCGGCCGGGCATTTCGTCGTGCTCTGCGGGTATGACCAGCAGACCAGGGACGTGCTGGTGGCCGACCCGCTCTGGCCCAATCCGCTGGCGCCCGACCACTACTATGTGCAGGGCATGGATCGCGTGCTCTCAGCCATCATGCTCGGCATCGTCACCTACGACGCCAACCTGCTGATCGTCCGGCCCCGGGGCTCCCCGCGCTGACCGGCCGCACCAGCCCGATCCGAAGGGATTGCCTCGTGCCGACGCTCATCGTCACCGACGACGCCAAGGACTGGCCCTCCGAGCTGCCCGAGGCCGAGGTCGTCGACGCCTGGTCCTACCTCACCGCCCCCCGGTTCGCCGCGCTGCGGGGGGCGAGGCTGTACAACCTCTGCAAGTCGTACCGCTACCAGAGCGCCGGCTACTACGTGTCGCTGCTGGCCGAGGCGAGAGGCCACCGCCCCTTGCCCTCGATCACCACGATCCAGGACATGCGCTCCCCCGCCATGATCCGGCTGATGGGGGACGAGCTGGAGGAGCGGATCCGGAAGGACCTGCACCCGCTCCAGTCGGGCGCCTTCACCCTGAGCGTCTACTTCGGCCGCAACATGGCCAAGCGCTACGATACGCTCAGCCGATACCTCTTCGATTCGTTCCGGGCGCCGATGCTGCGGGCCCAGTTCAAGCGGCTCGACGGCAAGTGGCAGCTTCGCGGCGTGGCCGCCATCGGCGCCAGCGAGGTGCCCGAGGCGCACTGGCCGTTCGTGGCCGAGGCCGCCCGAGAGTTCTTCGCCGGCCGCCGGGGGGCCGTCCGGCGCCGGGCCGCCTCGCGATACGACGTGGCCATCCTCCGCAACCCGGCCGAGGCCGAGCCTCCCTCCGACGACAAGGCCCTGCAGAAGTTCGCCAAGGCCGCCGAGGCCGTCGGCCTGGCCGTCGAGGTCATCGGACCGGACGACTACGGCCGCATCGCCGAGTTCGACGCCCTCTTCATCCGGGAGACGACCGCCCCCAACCACCACACCTACCGCTTCTCTCGCCGAGCCGCCGGCGAGGGTCTGGTGGTCATCGACGACCCGGAGTCGATCGTCCGCTGCTCGAACAAGGTCTACCTCGCCGAGCTGCTCTCCCACCACCACATCCCCGCGCCGAAGACCCTGGTGGCCCACGAGGAGAACGTCGACCAGGTGCTCGAGCGGATCGGCCTGCCCTGCGTGCTGAAGCAGCCCGACAGCTCCTTCTCCCGAGGCGTTCTCAAGGTGGAGACGGCCGACGAACTGCGCGACGAGCTGGCCCGCTTCTGGAAGGAGTCGGATCTCGTCGTCGCCCAGGAGTACCTGCCGACCACCTTCGACTGGCGGATCGGCATCCTCGACGGCCAGCCCCTGTTCGCCTGCAAGTACTTCATGGCGAGGAAGCACTGGCAGATCATCAAGCGAGACGCCGAGGGGAGGTCCTCCTACGGCAAGTTCGAGACGCTCCCGGTGGAGCTGGCCCCGCGCAAGGCCGTCCGCATCGCCACCAGGGCCGCCGAGCTGATCGGAGACGGCCTCTACGGCGTCGACGTCAAGCAGTCGGGCGACCAGTTCTACGTCATCGAGGTCAACGACAACCCCAACATCGAGTCGGGGGTCGAAGACGCCATCCTCCGGGACGAGCTGTACCGTCGGCTGGCCGACGTCTTCCTCCGCCGCATCGAGCGGCGCAAGGCGGGCTACGGCGGGGGGACCAATCGCCCATGAGCCTGCACCTCTTCGAGGCGTTCGGGGTCGAGCTGGAATACATGATCGTCGACCGCCAGACGCTCGCCGTCCGGCCGATCGCCGACCTGCTGCTCTCGGCCGTCTCCCCCTCGGGAGGCCCCGAGCCGGAGGTGGCGCTGGGGCCGATCTCCTGGTCGAACGAGCTGGCGGCCCATGTCGTCGAGCTGAAGACGACCGAACCCTCCCCCTGCCTCTCCGGCCTGGCCGACCGCTTCCAGGAGCACGTTCGCCGGATCGACGCCCTCCTCGAACCGATGGGGGCCCGGCTGCTGCCCTCGGCGATGCACCCGCTGATGGACCCGGCCGCCGAGGCCCGGCTCTGGCCCCACGGCTTCGGGCCGGTCTACCAGGCGTTCGACCGCATCTTCGACTGCCGGGGGCACGGCTGGTCGAACCTCCAGAGCATGCACCTGAACCTCCCCTTCTCCGGCGACGAGGAGTTCGCCCTCCTGCACGCGGCGATCCGACTGGTATTGCCGATCCTCCCCGCCCTGGCCGCCAGCTCCCCGATCGTCGAGGGCCGCCCCACCGGCCTGATGGACAACCGCCTGGAGTTCTACCGCCACAACTGCCGCCGCGTTCCCCAGGTCACCGGACGAGTGATCCCCGAGCCCGCCTTCTCCCAGGCCGAGTACGACCGGCGGATCCTCGAGCCGATGTACGACGCCATCGCCCCGCTCGACCCCGAGGGGATCCTCCGCTTCGAGTGGCTCAACGCCCGGGGCGCCATCGCCCGGTTCGACCGCTCGACGATCGAGATCCGGCTGCTCGACGTGCAGGAGTGCCCCCGGGCCGACCTGGCGATCGCCACCCTGGTCGCCGCCGCCGTCCGGGCGCTGGCCGAAGAACGCTGGTCCTCAACCGTCGCGCAGCGATCCATCCCCGTCGACGTCCTGGAGCCGATCCTGCTGGGCTGCGTCGCCGAGGCCGACCGCGCGTTGGTCGCCGATCGGGACTACCTCCGCTGCTTCGCCCTGGCGGACGCCGGCCCGATGACCGCGATCGACCTCTGGCGAGGCCTGTTCGCCGCGCTCCGGGACGACCTCGGCCCGCCCGAGGACCGTCAGCCGCTGGCGCTGATCCTGGACCGGGGGCCGCTCGCCCGTCGCGTTGTCGAGCGCCTCGGCGCCGACGCGACGCCGACGCCCGAGGCGATCCGATCGGTCTATGGCGAGCTCTGCGACTGCCTGGTCGAGGACCGGCCCTTCTCCTGACACGGCCCGGCCCCGCCCTCCCGGGGCTCAGGGCGTGCCCGGATTCCAGATCGTGGCCGCGAGGTAGCGGTCAGGGCCGGAGCGGTCATGGTAGTAGTAGACCGAGAGCACGGTCCCGTCCGGCCGGACGACCGACCGGACGTAGCCGATGTCCGTGCCGCCGCCGTCGTCCCGCAGGGTGATCGCCTCGCTCCAGGTTCGGCCTCCGTCTCCGCTGAGCCGGGCGACGATGCCGAACGGCTCCCGTCGGAGGCCATAGACCAGCGCCAGCCTCCCATCGGGCAGCCGGACCAGGCTGGGAGGGTTTCCGGTGCCGCCGTCGGGCTCGGGGGTGGAGAGGAACTCCCACGAACGGCCGTTGTCGTGCGAGGCGTAGGAGTCGATCCAGGCCCGCTCCGAGTCTCGGAGTCGGATCGTCGTCACCAGGTCGGTCGGCCCGGTGCGGACGGTCGAGGGCATGATCGCGTAGCCGTCCTCCGGCTCGGGGCCGATGTACGAGAGGAACTCCCAGCTCAGGCCGCCGTCGCTCGTTCGAGCGGCGAAGGGGCGGCCCTCCCGGCCGTCGGACTTCGAGGCGGTCAGCATCGCGAGGCAGTCCCGGGGGCCCTCCACGAGGTAGTCGGTCCGGGCCATCACCCCCGGCTGGCCGAGCATCGGCAGGCGGAACGGGCCTCGCCACGACCGGCCCCGGTCGTAGGAGTAGGAGAACCAGGAGGCGCCCCCGTCCTTGTCCTCCATGCGGAGCGTCAGGGCGAGGTCGGGGTGGGTGAAGTCGATCGGCTCGTCCAGGGGGATGGGCCGGTGCTCCGGAGCGTCGGGGGGCCGGGTGCCGTGCCTCATGCCGGCGGCGCCGGCCAGGGCGGCGAGAGGTTCTGGCTCCTCGACGGCCCAGGTCAGGCCGCCGTCGAGGCTGCGGGCGAGCAGGTGCTCCTCCGGCCGCTCTCGGTCGATGTGGTGATACGAGCCGAGGTCCTTGTACGTCCCCCGGCTGAAGCCGACGAGGATCTCGTCGCCCCAGGCCCACATGCCGTGGTTGGCCGGCCAGCCGGCGAACCGTCCCGGCTCCCGGTAGACAACCACATGCCGTTCGACCCTCGGCCCGTCGTCCCCTTCGCCGGCCAACGCGACGCCCGTCCCCAGCCCGACCGCCAGGAGCGCGAGGCCCCCGGCCCATCGACCGCCTTTGCTCACCGTCACCATCGTTCCAGCCTTTCAGTCGGGATGTCCTTGACGACTCTTCGGCCCGGCCTTGCCGACGGCTCGGGCCGGCCGTCCCCACGTTGCCCGCCCCGGGGCTCTCGGTCAACAGGAGGGGGGGCCGGGCTCGATTCGAGGCTCACCACCTGTCGATCGGCCCCTTCGGCGTCGGAACGCGAGGCTCGAACTGGGAGGGCAGGGGGGCGCTGGGGCCGGCGGCCCGGATCTGGGCGACGACCTCGTCGAAGCGGGATCGGCTGGGGAGGTTGACCAGGCGGAGGTACAGCTCCTTGGGCGGCCGGATGGCGTAGCTGTACCACTTCAGCACCTTGCGGAACTGGAGGCAGGCCAGGTGCTCTCCCCGGGTCTCGACAAGGCGGTGGAAGTGGCGTTCCATCACGCCGAGGCGGTCCTCGAACGAGGGCTCGGGCCCGGCGGTACCGTGCTCGGCCCAGTGCTGGAGCTGTCGGAAGAGAAAGGGGTTGGACAGCGCCCCCCGGCCGATGGAGATGGCGGCGCAGCCGGTTTCTCGGAACATGGCCTCGGCGTCGGCGACGGTGCGGATGTCGCCGTTGCCGACGACGGGCATGCGCTCGACCGCCGCGACCACTCGGGCGATCCCCGAGCGGTCGACCGCGCCGCTGAACCCCTGGGCCCGGGTGCGGCCGTGGACGATGACGGCCGCCACGCCGATCGACTCGAACAGCCGGGCCAACTCGGGGGCGGTCGGGTGCTGCTGGTCCCAGCCGAGGCGCATCTTGACCGTGACGGGCACGGGGGAGTGCTCGACGACGGCCTCCACCAGACGCCTCGCCCCCTCGCCGTCGCACATCAGGGCCGAGCCGCCGCCGGCCTTGACGACCTTCCGGACGGGGCATCCCATGTTGATGTCGATGATCGAGGGACCGAGGTCGGCGACGATCTTGGTCGCCTCGATCATCTCCCAGGCCGTGGCCCCGTAGATCTGAATCGACGCCGGCTGGTCCTCGGGGGAGGTCGCGGCCAGCTCGAACGACTTGGGCCGCCGCTCGATCAGGGAGCGGGCGTTGACCAGATCCGTCGTCGCCAGGCCGAGCCCGCCCAGCTCCCGGACGGTCAGGCGGTATGCCAGGGCCGTGTAACCGGCCAGCGGCGAGAGGAAGAAGCGCGTGGGCACCGTGACCGAGCCGATCCTCAGCGGCTCCTTCGCCCTCGGCGGCGGGGGAGGCAGCGGGGGAACGGGGCGGCATCGAGGCGAGGGGGCCGAGGTCGAGGTCGAGGTCGGAGCGATCGCGGACACGTCGCGGGGCCTCCTGGGCGTCGGCGTCGCGGTGGCTTCGGGGGCGATTCGTTATTCTAGGGGGATCGGACGCGATTTGTCTCCGCCAGTACGGGAGCGGGGGGCCGGATCGCGATCGCTCGGCCCGCGACGATGCGGGGGAGGAAGACCGAGGGGGGCCAGCCGACCCTCCGCCGATCTCCCCCGAGCCGCCGGCCGACCGAGCGCCGACCCCCACCCTGAGGATGCCCCTGATGACCCCCGCCGACGCCGAGTTCTCCCTGCTCTCCACCGAAGATGGCCGCGCCCTGCTCGCCGAGGTCGAGGCCGCCCCCCGGCCCGGCCCGGCCGAGCTGGCCCGGTGGCGGAACGGGGCGCCGGCCGAGGTCGTCTCGGCGGCGGTCCACCTGGCCGAGGCTCGCCGGCGGGGCCGGGCGAAGTTCGAGCGCGCCGACCGGATGTGGCTCGACCCGACGGGCCTGGAGCAGGCGACCGCCGAGGCCGTCTCCCGGCACAAGGCGACCCGGTTCCGGGGCTCCTCGACGGTGGTGGACCTGTGCTGCGGCATTGGCGGCGACGCGATCGCCCTGGCAAGGGAGGCCGGCCGCGTGATCGCCGTCGACCGCGACGAGGGCATGGCCCGCCGGACACGGTGGAACGCGGGGGTTTACGAGGTGGGAGATCGGGTGTCGGTTGTCGTGGCCGACGCCGAGCGGTTCGAGCTCCCCGAGGGGGCCCTCGTTCACGTCGACCCCGACCGCCGCGTCGAGGGGGCCCGGCGCGCCGCCCAGAGGCTCGCCGACTATCACCCCGGCCCCGAGTTCCTCCTCGGCCTGGCCCACCGCTCCCCCGGCGGGGCGATCAAGCTCGGCCCGGCAAGCGACTTCGACGCGCATTTCTCCGGCGATCGGTTCGAGGTCGAGCTGGTCAGCCTGGGAGGAGAGGCCAAGGAGGCGACCGTCTGGTTCGGCGGCCTCGTCTCCTGCCGACGCCGGGCCACCCGGCTGCCCGAGGAAGCCACCTGGACCGACCGCGACGGCCCCCCCGGCGCCTACGCCTCCTCCCGGCCGCTGGACCGCTGGGCGTTCGACCCGGATCCGGCCCTGCTGCGCTCCGGACTGGTCGACTCCTTCGCCGAGGCGCACGGCCTGGGACGGATCACCGAGGCCGCCGACTTCCTCACCGGCCCGAGCCGAGTCGACTCGCCGTTTCTCGCCGCCTTCGAGGTGATCGAGGAGCTGCCGGTCGACGTGAAGGCGCTCCGCCGGGCGGCGCTCGATCGGGGGATCGGCACGATGGAGATCAAGGTGCGGGGCATGGAGATCCGCCCCGAGACGCTTCGGACGCAGTTGAGGTTGAAGGGCAGGGGGGCGGCCAGCCTGCTGCTGGTCGGCGGCGGCCGGTCGGGGCCGGCCCGGGCGGTGCTCGCGCGCCGGGCCTCCCGGGTCGGGGCCTGAGCGGCCGATCGGCCGTTCCCGGGGTCGGGCGGGGTTGGCTTGCCAGCGGGGGGCAGGGCCGGTCAAACTGATCACGCCCTCGGCCGGGATCGATCGGCGCCGCCCGGCCCGACGGCCGGGAGGGCCCAACTCGACTCGACTCGACTCGACTCGACTCGGATCGAGCCCGGTCCCCGCACGGAGCACCCCGATGTCTCGCCGATTCGCCCCGATCCCCCTCCCCCTCGCCCTCGCCCTCCTGCTGGCCGGTCCCGCCTCCGGGCAGGAGCTGCTCCGCTGGAAGTTCACCGAGGGGGACTCGCACCGCTTCGAGCTCTCCCAGGAGCAGGTCATCAGCGCGACGGTCGCCGAGCAGGACGTTTCGACCTCCACGCAGCAATCCATCGCGATGACCTGGGACGTGCTCTCGGTCGAGGAGGACGGCTCGGCCCGGCTCTCCCAGACGATCGACCGGGTGAAGGTGCTCCAGAAGACCCCCTTCGTGGAGATCTCCTACGACTCGGCGGCGGAGGCGGGGGAGGAGGCCCCCTCGGGCCCCTCGGCGATGCTCAAACAGGTGGTTGACGCCCTGATCGGCTTCCGGGTCGTGCTGGTGATGACCCCCCGGGGAGAGGTCCGAGACGTGGAGCTGCCCGAGGAGACGCTCGAGCGGCTCAGGTCCGCCGGCCCGGCCGCCGCGGCGCTCCAGAACCTCTCCACCCCCGAGGGGATCGACCGCATGATCTCCCAGGCGACGCTCGTGCTTCCCGAGCGTCCCGTCGAGGCCGGCGCCTCCTGGTCTCGCACCGCCGAGCTGCCCACCCCCCAGGGGGAACTGACCCTGACCAGCACCTTCTCCTACGAGGGCCTCCAGGACAACCTGGCCACCATCGGCCTGACCCTGACCGTAGACGCCATCCGACCCAACGCCGACGCCCCCTTCCGGCTCGAGGTCGGCGACCAGGCGGGCTCCGGCTCCTACTCCTTCGACCCCGCCCTCGGCGTCCTCCGCTCCTCCCGGGTCTCGCAGTCGCTCACCTTCCTCATCACCGTGATGGACCAGCAGTACTCCTCGGAAGCGGAATCGACGACCACGCTCACCCTGATCGACCCGTGACGCCGGGTCGACCGTCTGGAAGCGAGGGCGCACCAAGAGCGGCCCGAACCGCGGCCGTTCGGAGCGGCCCGAACCGCGGCCGTTCGGTGGGCATGCAATCAGATGTCGATATCTCTGGCCGAGTACGCTTCTTCCATGATGAACTTGAACCGAGCCTCCGGCTCCTTGCCCATCAGGTCGGAGACGGTGTGGTCCGTGTAGGGGCGGTCCTCGTCGGGCACGCAGACGCGGAGCAACCGGCGGCGGGAGGGGTCGAGCGTGGTTTCAAAGAGGAGCTTGGCGGGCATCTCGCCGAGCCCCTTGAAGCGGGTGATGGTGTACTTGGCGTTCTTGGGCAGCTTCGCCAGAATCGCGTCGCGCTGGCGGTCGTCGGCGGCCCAGTAGTTCTCCTTGCCGTGGGAGACCTTGTACAGCGGCGGGCAGGCGAGGTAGACCCGGCCGGCGTCGAGCAGGCCGGGGAGGTGGCGGTAGAAGAAGGTGAGCAGCAGGGTGGCGATGTGGTGGCCGTCGCTGTCGGCGTCGGTGAGCAGGATGATCTTGCCGTAGCGGAGGCGGGCGGGGTCGTAGTGCTCGTCCAGGCCGCAGCCGAGGGCGGAAACCAGGTCGGTCAGCTCCTTGTTCTCCAGGAGCTTCCCCTTGGTGGCCTGCTCGGCGTTGAGGACCTTGCCGCGCAGGGGGAGGATGGCCTGGATGTGGCGGTCGCGTCCTTGCTTGGCGGAGCCTCCCGCCGAGTCGCCCTCGACGATGAACAGCTCGGAGCGCTCGGGGTCGGTGCTGTCGCAGTCGTGGAGCTTGCCGGGGAGGTTCAGGCGGTTGCTGATGGCCGTCTTGCGGCGGACCTGGCTGGCGGCGGCCCGGCTGGCCTCCCGGGCCTTCGCGGCCTGGATCACACGGTGGACGACGGCATCCGCCACGCTCTTGTTCTTGAGCAGGAAGTCCTCGAGCCGGGGCCGGACCATCGAATCGACCAGGGCGCGGACCTCGGGGTTGTTCAGCCTTCCCTTGGTCTGCCCCTGGAACTGCGGCTCTCGGACGCAGACCGAGAGCACCGCGGTGAGCCCCTCCCGAATGTCCTCGGCCTTGATCTCGGGCCCTTTCTTCGCCAGCTCGTGGTCCTTGATGAACTTCTGCACGGCGGCTCGGACCGCCTCGCGCAGGCCGCTCTCGTGCGTGCCGCCGTCCCGGGTGGGGATGGTGTTGACGAAGGAGCGGATGTCCTCGTCGGTGGCCTCGGTCCAGGCCAGGGCGACCTCCAGGCGCAGGTCCTCCTCCTCCCGCTCCAGCACGAAGGGGGAGGGGGCCACTCGGGTATCCTGCCGAGCCGCGTTCACGGCCTCCAGGAAGTCGCTGACCCCGCCGTCGTGGCGGAACTCGACGGTGGTGCCGGCGCGCTGGTCGACGAACTGGATCGACAGTCCCTTGTTCAGGTATGTCTTGACTTCCAGGCGCTCGGCGATGAGGTTCGCGTCGTAGGTCGAGTCGACGAAGATCTCCGGGTCGGGCGTGAAGGTGACGGTCGTGCCCGAGCCCCGGGCCGGTTCGCCGCGCTCGACCCCGCCCAGCGGCTTGCCGCGCCGGTAGCGCTGGGTCCAGTGGTAGCCGTCGCGGCGGACCTGCACCTCCAGCGTCTCGCTCAGCGCGTTGACGACGCTGGCGCCCACCCCGTGCAGGCCGCCGGCCACCTTGTAGGCGTCGTTGTCGAACTTGCCGCCGGCGTGCAGGGTGGTGAAGATCACCTCCAGCGCGCTCTTGCCCGTCTTGGCGTGCACGTCGGTCGGGATGCCTCGGCCGTTGTCGGAAACCGAGCAGGTCTTGCCGTCCTTCGACAGGGTGACGACGATCCTCGAGGCGTGGCCGTTCATCACCTCGTCGATCGCGTTGTCGACGATCTCCCAGAGCAGGTGGTGCAGCCCCGCCTTGTCCACGCCGCCGATGTACATGCCGGGGCGGCGGCGGACGGCCTCGAGCCCTTCGAGGACGGTGATCGAATCGGCGGTATAGGTTCCGGTGGCCATGCGTCTTTCCATCCTCGTCGGGTCGCGTCTGGTCCCGGCGGCTGGTCAGCGATCCGTCTTGTGTTCGAGTGTTCGGGCCTCGTCGGCGCGTCGTTCCTGAATCGTCGGCTCGCCGAGGAAGCGGCGGGGGTTGCCGCACATCCAGCAGGAGCAGGAGGCGAGATGGTCGTGGGCCTTGCGGGCGAAGGTGTCTCGCTCCCGGTCGGACATCCCCAGGAACCTCAGGGCGCGGCGGGCCCGCTCGATCATCCGGCTGCGGTGGTGGCGGCGGGCGGCCCGGCCCCGGTTGGCGGGGGGCAGGCCGCTTCGGCTCGGATCGCCCACGGGGGGACCTCCCTCGATTTCCGAGTTATTGCTCCACCTGGTCGACCGGCGGGACCGGCGTCGCCTCGGGCGGGAGGACCTCGGCGATCGAGCCGCGCTGCATGATCGCGTAGCCCTTGCCGCCCCGGCCGGTGACGGGGTACTTCGAGGCCCGCAGCGACTGGATCGCCCCCCGGCTGGTGCGGAGCTCCAGCCCGTCTGCCCGGGCGCCGGCGAGGGTGAAGCCGAGCACTCGGTCCTTGGCGTCGAGCCGAACGGCGGTCACTCCCTTGGCGATGCCGGACACCACGTTCACCTCGTCGACCGGGAAGACCAGCACGCGGGCCGATCGGGTGACGAGGCAGACGTTCTCCGAGCCGTCGGAGGGCTCGACGCCGATCACCGCGTCGTCGGGGAAGGCGGGATCGAGCCGGACGATGCCGCGCCCCTTCCGGGTGGAGACCGGCGCGACGTAGCCGAGCGAGAAGCGGAGCGTCTTGCCCCCGGCCGTCAGCGCCACGCCGAAGGGCGGGGGGGCCGACTTGCCGTCGCCGTTGCGGTCGCGGTGGCCGTCGCCGTTGCTGCCGTTGCGGTCGGGTTGCAAGTCGGCGTCGAGGTAGCCCTGGTGGGCCTTGCCGTTGCGGGGGGCCGGCGGCTTCGGGGTCGGCAGGCAGCGGGGGTCGTGGCAGACGACGCCGACGATCGCCTCCTGGTCCTCGAAGGCGAACTGGCGGTGGATCGGCTCGCCGTGGCCGGTGGTCATGCCGATGTCGTTGACCCGGATCGTGTAGGCGATCCCCCTGGTTGTGAAGAAGGTGATCGTCTGCCGGGCTCGGCAGCGGAAGACCCAGCCGACCCGGTCCTCGTCCCGGACTCGGATGCTGGCCACGTCGGTGAACGACTTCTGGCGCTTGACCCAGCCGTCCCGGGTGACGATGACCCAGGCGTCCTCGTCGACGATGTAGTCTTCCTCGCGGAACTCGACCGCCTCGACCGGCCCCTCGACCGCCGTGCGGCGGGCGTCGCCGTATTTCTTGGCGATCGCCTTGATCTCGTCCCGGATCAACGACCAGCGGGCCCCCTCGTCGGCGAGCAACCCCTCCAGCTCGGCGGCCCGGGCGCGCCGGTCCTTCAATTCGCCGAGGATGTCCTGGATCTCGAGCTTGCCCAGGCGATAGAGCTTCGTCTCCAGCACCGCGTCGGCCTGGGCCTCGGAGAGCCCGAAGCGGCTCATCAGCTTCGGGGCGGCGTCGGCCTTGCCGTCGCTGGCCCGGATGATCCGGATCGCCTCGTCGAGGTTGTCGAAGACGATCGCGAAGCCTTCGAGGATGTGGATCCGCTTCCGGACCGCGTCCAGCTCGTGCTGGAGCCGCCGGGTGACGACGTCCATGCGGAAGTCCAAAAAGTGGACGAGCATGGACTTCAGGTCCAGCCGGGCCGGTACGGCCACCTCGGCCCCGGCGGCCGGCTGGAGGCAGGTCATGTTGACGTTGAAGTTGTTTTGCAGCGGCGTGTTCTTGAACAGGTAGGCCAGGGCCGCGTCCGCGTTGGCGCCGGGCTTCAGCTCGAGCACAATCCGGATGTCGTCGGTGCTCAGGTCCTTGACGTTCGTCAGCTGCGGAACCTGCCCCTTGCCGATCAGGTCGCCGATCCGGAGCACCAGCGCATCCTTCTCGACGGCGTAGGGGATCGACGTGATGATGATCCGGTTCGGGTGCTCCGGGTCCCGCTCGTAGGTCCCCCGGAGCTTGATCGTGCCCTGGCCGGTGGCGTAAATCTGTCGAAGCTCGTCGGCGCTGTTGAGGATGACGCCGCCGCCGGGGAAGTCCGGGCCCTGGATGGACTTCAGCAGCTTCTCGACCGGCAGGTCCCGGTCCCGGTCCAGCAGGGCGATCAGCGCCGCGCAGACCTCCTTCAAATTGTGCGGCGGGATGTTCGTCGCCATGCCGACGGCGATGCCCGAGGTGCCGTTGATCAGCAGGTTCGGCACCTGGGCGGGCAACACGATCGGCTCGTCGGCGGTCGAGGCGTAGTTCGGGCGGAAGTCGACCGTGCCCTCGCGCAGCTCGGTCAGCAACTCCTGGGCGATCGGAGTCAGGCGGCACTCGGTGTACCGCATGGCCGCCGGCGGGTCGCCATCGACGGAGCCGAAGTTGCCGTAGCCCTCGATCAGCGGGTAGCGGAGGCTGAACGGCTGCGCCATCCGCACCAGGGCGTCGTAGATCGACTGGTCGCCGTGCGGGTGATACGTCTTCATCGCCTCGCCGACGACGGCGGCGCTTTTGATATAGCGGCCGTCGGCCGTCACGCGCAGGTCGGCCCACATGGCGTACAAGATCCGGCGCTGCACCGGCTTCAGCCCGTCACGAACGTCCGGCAGGGCCCGAGACGTGATCACGCTCAAGGCGTAATTCAGATACCGCTCTCGCGTCGCCTCGGCCAGCGGGACGACCTCGATCACCTCGTTGCGCCCGGCCCCCTCGCCGCGGCCATCGCCATGGTTCTGCCGTCTTCGGGCCATGCTCTCGCCTCGTGCTCGGACGATCGGGCCCGCCCGGCCCGCCGGTCCCTCCCTCCGGTCCCGTACTGTACGATAATTCGATCGTCCGGCCAGTGCAAGTGAATTGAGTGTACAAAGATATCGGTTTCGCGGTCCAGTCGTCCCCCGGGGGCCGCCACCGGCCCTGCCGTCGAGGAATCGGAGCGGTCCGGCGACCGACCGGGATCGCGGGCCGGCTGGCCCTGGGGTGATGGCTCCGGACGGCTCGGCGATCGGCGGCGGGCGCCTCCCGGATGGTCCGTCGGCGCCGGGATCGGCGGTCGGCCGAGGCCGACGTCCGGCAGGAGATTCGAGCCCGGCTGCCGGGAGGAGACGACGGCCGAGCCGCCGGGGGGCGGCTTGATCGGACGACCTGGCGAGCTATGATGGGCGGGGAGGGGAGTCCCCCCGAACCCGATCCGCCCGGCACGTCTCCGGATCCTCGGACTCCTTCGAAACGGAACAGGAGGCCCGCGATGCGACGCGACCGACCCCGATCGGCGACGCGGGCCCGACGGCCCCGCCTCCCCCATCGGCCCGGCACCGGGTCGGACTGAACGGAACCGACCTCCTCCCCAGCCGTCCCGTCTCATCGCGGCCCCATCGACCGACCGGCGACCCTCGGGCCGAGACGCCCGCCGGTCCTCGCGAGAGGAAAGCTCCCATGTCCTCGCGCAAGAAGCTCCCCCGAGGCGCGGTCGACCCCCGGCGCGTCTTCGCCCCCGGCCCCGGCCCCGGCCCCGGCCCCGGCCGATCCGGGCCGAAGAACGGTCGCAAGACGATGCAGCTTTGCTCTCAGGTCCAGCGGACCGTCGAGCAGGTGATCCTCGGCGACCTCGACGACGACGTGCTGCGCAACCTCTGCGTTCTCTCCGTCGAGCCGGCGCCGGACGACTCCCGGCTGCTGGTCACGGTCGGGCCGTTCGCCCCGAACGTGCCGGTCGACCCGCTGAAGGTGATGGAGCACCTCGGCGCCGCCTCGGGGCACATCCGCTCGGAGGTCGCCGCCGCGATCACCCGGCGCAAGACGCCCACCTTGATCTACCAGGTCGCCCCTCCCGGCCCCCCGCCGGGATCGCCGCCGAGCCCGGTGTCCCAGGCCTAAGTGGCGGGTGCCCTTCGGCCGAAACCAGGAGGAGGAGCCATCGCCATCGCCATCGCCATCGGTACGCCGAGGATCCCTCGCGATCGCTCGACGCCGGCGCCGACTCGAAATCGGCGTCGACGTGTCGAAGTCGACGTCGGCCCGGGAACCAGCCCTCCCTCGGCGATCGAGCAAGGGGACCGGCCCATGCGGACGAACCGATTCCGGGCGGCTCGCCCACTCGGCCCCCGTGATGGGGTCGAGCCGGATCGGTCGACATTGCGACGCCGGGGGCCTAGGATGGAGAAGGATCGAGAACGCCCGATCCGACACGTCCGCTCCGCCCCTCGACACAATCAGGTCCGATTCCCGGACCGGAGGGTCGACCGATGCGACGGTTGCTCGTCCTGCCGCTCTGGGCTGTGATCGCGGCCCCGGTCCATGCCCAAAGTTTCGCGCCGGCCCAGTCCCGGGCCGCCGAGCCCCCTCCCCCTCGCCTCCGGGTGCTGGCCGGGGACACCCAGCCGGGAGCGGCGATCGGAGGAAATCGGCCGGTGCTGAGCAACGGGATGCCGGTCCCTGTTCCTCTGGGCCTGGCCGGGCCCGGCCAGCCCAACGGCGTGCTGTTCGCCCGGGTTCCCACCTCCGGCGCCACCGTCTCGGTGTCCCCCTCGGCCATCGCCAACGGCACCCGACTGTACACCTACACCAACGCCAACGGCGGGCTGGAGTCGGTCCTCTACGACCCCGGCACCGGGGCGACGGTCGTCTACGACCAGTCGGTCAGTTTCAGCCTCCAGGGGAGTCCCGGCTCGATCGGGCCCGGAGGGACCCCGAGGACCGGCGACGACTCGGCCGCCGGCTTCATCAACAACCCGAGCTTCAGCCTCCAGCCCGGCCAGGCGGTCCCCACCTCGGGCATCCCGCTGCTGAACCAGGCGATGCCCTCCTACGACTTCCGCGGCAACCTCGGCCTCGGAACCCCCGCGACCTCCGGCCCGGCGACCCCCTCCCCCTTCGCCGGTACCCCGATGCAATCCGTCAGCTCCCCCTCCCCCGGGCCGAGCTTCAGCATCACTCCCCCGTGATCCCGGTCGAGGAGTCTCGGCCCGCTCCGGAGGCCGGCGGCTCCCGGCTGGTGTGCTCGAACGTCGGATCGTTGGCTCGGGGAAGAGGCGAGTCTCCCCCAGTCCCGCCAGCCGCTCAACGCGGGAGTCGACCCCACTCCCGCATCTCGTCCGTTCCCCTGGAGGCCAGTCCCTCGGCGCCCCGTCCCGAATCGGACCGGCCCCGGACCCCTCCAGTCGCCGTCGCCGATGCCATCGCGGTCAAATCGCCGAGCTCGCTCCCACCCGGTCGGCCGCCGCCGATCAGGGCCGATCGCGAGGATCGCCCCCGAGGCCGCGTCCCTCTCCCCCCCAAGGGGGGGAGGGCGGGCGATCGGACTCCTCCCGGCCCCCGGTCGCATCGGGGACGTTCCCGTTCCCGTCGTCGGGCCCGGAGTCCTGGTTCGGCCCGCCGACCGGCATGATCGAGGCCGAGCGGACGTAGAACTCCCAGGCGGTCCAGGCTGCTGTAGCCCGCATTTTTCCCTGACGTGACCAGTTTACGGAGTCGGCATTGGTCCCGGAGTCCGGCCAGATTCTCCGAGCGGACGACCAGGAGGAATCCGGGCGATTCGGCCGATTCTTCGGAAATTTTGCAAAATCGCTGGATTGCCCAAATTGGAGGCGTTATATACTGGAGCAGACCTCGGCTGCGAGCCGCGGCAGCGCGGTATTCGGTCGGAGGTAGTCGACTACGAGTCCCGAGAATCCGAGGAGCTCGCAAGAGATGTCCATCCGTCACTTCGTCCGCGGCGTGGCCGCTGCCGCGGTCCTGGGCTGGTTCGGCTCGGCGGCCGACGCCCAGTCCAAGCAGATGCCGACCCCGCAGGCGCCGGCCAAGGCGGCTCCGGCCCCGCAGGCTCCCGCCAAGGCCGCTCCGGCTCCGGCTCCGGCCCCGCAGGCGCCGGCCAAGGCGGCTCCGGCTCCGCAGGCGCCGGCCAAGGCCGCTCCGGCCCCGGCTCCGCAGGCGCCGGCCAAGGCGGCTCCGGCTCCGGCCCCGCAGGCGCCGGCCAAGGCGGCTCCGGCTTCGGCCCCGGCTCCGGCTCCGCAGGCGCCGGCCAAGGCCGCTCCGGCCCCGGCTCCGGCCCCGCAGGCTCCCGCCAAGGCCGCTCCGGCCCCGGCTCCGCAGGCGCCGGCCAAGGCCGCTCCGGCCCCGGCTCCGCAGGCGCCGGCCAAGGCCGCTCCGGCCCCGGCTCCGGCTCCGCAGGCTCCCGCCAAGGCCGCTCCGGCCCCGGCTCCGGCTCCGCAGGCTCCCGCCAAGGCCGCTCCGGCCCCGGCCCCGCAGGCTCCCGCCAAGGCCGCTCCGGCTCCGGAGGCTCCCGCCAAGGCGGCTCCGGCCCCGGCTCCGGCTCCTCAGGCGCCGGCCAAGGCCACCGGCCAGGCCTGATCGGCTTCGGCTCGTCGGTCGGATTGGACCTCCCGGTTCGGTCGGAGGCGACCGGATCGATGCCGCTCTCGCGCCCAGGCCCCGGGAATCGACCCGGGGTCTGGGCGTTTGGCGTGGGGGAGTCGGGATTTGACGGCCGGCGCCGGTCATCCGATCATGGCGGCTGGTCGCGACCCGATCCCGGGAGGGCTCCGGTCGGGGCGGCCGGGGAGTCGGATCGCATGGGAACGATGGTCCTCCTGCTCTCGGCCCTGCCGGCGATCGGAGGCGTCGGCGATCCTCCGCTTCCGCGGTCTCCGGATCGGCCCCACGTGCTGCTGATCCTGCTCGACGACCTCGGCTACGGCGACCTCGGCTGCTTCAACCCCGACGCCCGGACCCGGACGCCTCACATCGACCGCCTGGCCGCCGAGGGGATCCGCTTCACCGACGCCCACGCGCCGGGATCGGTCTGCGTCCCCTCGCGCTACGGCCTGCTGACCGGCCGCTATCCCTGGCGCGCCGAGCTGTCCTGGACCGAGCGCGCCGTCATCGAGCCGGGGAGGAAGACGATCGCCTCGATCCTCCAAGAGGCCGGCTACGCCACCTCCCTGGTCGGCAAGTGGCACCAGGGCTTCGACGGCGGCATCGACTTCGCGTCCGACGCTCCCCTGTCCGGCGGCCCGGTCGACCGCGGCTTCGACGCCTTCTTCGGGATGCACGCCTCGCTCGACATCCCCCCGTACTTCTTCATCCGGGGGAACCGAGCCGTCGCCGCCCCCTCCGGGACGATCGCCGACCACGTCAGCCCCGAGCCCTGGACCCGCATCCAGGGGGCCTTCTGGCGAGGAGGGCCGATCTCTCCCGACTTCCGGATGGCCGAGGTCCTCCCCCGATTCGCCGACGAGGCCGTCTCCGAGCTGACTCGACGGGCCGAGAGCGCCGCCGACCGGCCGTTCTTCCTCGAACTCGCCCTGACCGCCCCCCACACCCCCTGGCTGCCGAGCCCTCGGTTCGAGACGGACGGCCCGACCGGGCTCTACGGCGCCTTCGTCGCGAACGTCGACGCCGAGGTCGGCCGGGTGCTCGACGCCCTCGACCGCCTCGGCCTGCGCGACTCGACGCTGGTCGTCCTCGCCAGCGACAACGGCCCGGTCTGGTACCCCAAGGACGTCGATCGCACCGAGCACCGCGCCGCCGGCCCCTTCCGGGGCATGAAGGGGGATGCCTGGGAAGGGGGCCACCGCATACCTCTAATCGTCCGATGGCCCGGCATCGCCCCCGCCGGCACCTCCTGCGACGCCCTCTGCTGCTTCACCGACCTGATGGCCACCCTCGCCGCCCTGGTCCGCCTCGACCTCCCCGACGACGCCGGCGAGGACAGCGTCAACCTCCTGCCCCTCTGGCGAGGCGAGGTCCCCGAGCGGCCGATCCGGGAGTCGCTCGTCGTCCAGTCCTCCAGCGGGGTGCTCGCCGTCCGCCAGGGGGACTGGGTCCTCATCCCCTCCCTCGGCAGCGGCGGCTTCTCCGATCCCCGCCGCGTTCCCCCCGAGCCCGGCGGCCCCACCGGCCAGCTCTACGACCTCTCCACCGACCCCGGCCAGCAGCACAACCGCTTCCTCGACCGCCCCGACGTCGTCGCCCGGCTCTCCTCCCTCCTCGACCGCCTCCGCCAGGACGGCCGGAGCCGCCCCCGAGAGTGACCGGCGCCGGATTGTGCTGATGGCGCACCAAACCTCCGGCGCGGCCGGGTTTGGGTCGACCCCGGTTGGTGGGCCGGCGGGATGGATCGGAGGGGATTCCCGGTGATCGTCTCGGCTTGGGTGCGCGTCGCCGAGGAGCTTTGGTGGGAGCACACCCACCGTCGGGCTGCCTTCGGACCGCGATGCCGATGACCGGCGGGCACACGCAAGACGTGTTCGGCGTGTGACTTGAGGCGAATGGGCGCACCAGGATTCGAACCTGGGACCTCACCCTTATCAGGGGTGCGCTCTGACCAACTGAGCTATGCGCCCGAGGAGTGCGGGTACGAGGGCGATTGTACCCGAGCCGGACGGGGAGTCAACCGTCCGGCGACCTGAGTCGTGCCCTCGGGGGATTCGGTGAGGCCCCGGTCGAGGGGACGACGCGCCTGGGGAGTGCGTCGCCTGGGGCCGGCCTTCGCCCTGCTGCCGGGGGCATCGTTGCCGGATTCCCGAGTCGATCGCCGGAGGTGTTTGGGATCGTCGCGCGGGGCTTCTCGGCTGAGGGCCGCGTCCGGGGCGTCGGGGGCTCTTCGCCCCGCCCCGCCCCGGGCCGTGGTTCCCGACCCCGGCCGCGCCGACGGTTCGCGGTTCGGTGTCGCTGAACGTGCATCGCCCGGAGGCGGGCCGACCGGGGCCGGCCCTCGGCCGTCGTCCAGGAGATCCGGCCGGGGGGAGAGGACGAGGGACGCTCCCCGGCCTCCCCGATCGTCCCTCGTCGGCTTTTCGAGACCTGCGGGCGCTCCCGGCGTCCCGCTCGGGGGAGGGCCGGGAGAGCCGCCGGGCAGGGGAGGAGGGAAGCAGGAGCGGGGGGTCAGCGGCCGTTGAGGACGCCGGTGGTGATGAGGCCGGGATCCCGGTTGATGCGGTCGGCGAAGGAGCCGAAGGTGCGGAGGACGGCGCGGGCGTCGTTGACCGTGGCGTCGGCGGATCGGAGGACGAGCATCAGGTCGTCGTAGAGCTGGGGGTCGGAGATCAGGCGCTGGAGGGTGCCCCGGGTGTTCAGGCGGCCCTTGCCGTCGTGGAGGTGAGCGGTGAGGACGCCGACGTCGTAGGCGATCCGGTTGGTGCGCAGGAGGATCTGGCCGAGGTTGGTGCGGGGGGTGTCGGTGGGGCCGAGCTTCAGCTCGGCGGCCACGGGCTGCAGGTCGGCGAGCACGGCGTCGAGGCGTTGGGAGGCGGAGGAGACGGTCGCCAGCGTCCGCTTGAACTGGTCCTGCGTCTCGGCGTCGAAGGCGGCGTCGAACTTCTCGGCGACGCTGCGGATGGTGGCCACGGTGGGCTTGATCTCCGACTCGTTCTCGCGGAGCACCCGGCCGAGGTCGCTGGCCACCGCCTCGACGCTCTCGCCGGTGCGGCCCCAGGTTTCGAGGAACTCCTCGAGCTTGTCGGCCTTGCCCACGACCTCGGAGAGGTTGGTGGCGGCGGCCTCGATGGCGACCATCGTGCTGTCGGCACGCTCGACGATCTTCGAGGCGTCGGTCAGCAGCAGGAACGGGTCGGTGGCGACCACGCCCTCGACCCATCGGCCGGGGCGGGCCGACTCCTCGGGGGAGTCATACGCGGTGATCGGCCCGGTCTCGGTTCCGCTTCCGGGCAGCAGGTCGATGGCCACGTCGCCGATCAGGGCCCGGCCGAGCCGGGGGACGGTGCCGGCTCGGATCGAGTATGCCGGGTCGAGCGACAGGGTGACCAGCACCCCTTCGGGCTGGTCGGCCTCGGTGAAGGTGAAGCTGAAGACCTCGCCGACCCGGACGCCGCTCTTGCGCACGGGGATGCCGCGGTCGACCCCGGGGGCCTCGGGGAAGAAGACGGTGACGTACCGCCGCTCCTGGATCAGGGCCGGGGCCTCGAACCAGACGATCAGCATCGTCAGCACCATCCCCGAGGCGATCACGAACATGCCGATCCGGAACTGCATCACGCGGTCGTTCATCTCGGGCCCCTCGTCTGGCGTCGTCTCTTCCGTGGTGTCGGTCGGCGCGGGGTCGGTCGGCCCGGCCCGGCCGGATCGATCGCTCGGTCGGTCGGCCGGACCGCCTTCTCATTATGACAGGAACCGGGGGCATCCGGCGCCGGGGACCAGGCCAGGGAACCCGCCCCCAACACCCGGATCGAGCAACGGGTTCCTGAGGGCCGCGATCGCTGCGACCCGATGCGAGACGGACCTCCGCGGGGCCAGGCGTGCGGATCGCGGTTGGGGGGCGGTGGGCCTGGGCCTCAGAGCGACCAGCCCGATCGGAAGGCAGGGGAGATCAGGCGGGCGGCCTCGGGGACGCCGGAAACGGTCATGGTCTCGGCGTCGTAGTCGATCGGGCGGCCGAGGCGGACGGCGACGTTGCCCAGCAGCATCGCCTCGGTGAGCACGGCGGCGTAGTCGAAGTTCGACAGCGGCGCGGGGCCTCCCTCGATGGCGCGGACCCATTCGCGCTTGTTGTTCAGATCGCGCTCGTCCTCGCCGCCGAGCCGCTCCAGCGTCCGCTCAGGGGGCTCGGGCAGGGCGGCGGAGGAGCCGTTCGCCCAGAGTACCTGCTCCATGCCGTAGTCGCTGGGGGAGTAGAGGACAAAGTCCTCTCCCACCAGCAGCGAGCCGCTGTCGACCGCCGCTCGGCCCTGGAAGAGCGCCGGGTCGGGCAGGTTGCGCTGACCGTCCTTCGCGCCTTCATACCAGGTCATTTTGACGGGGGGCAGGTCGCCCCGGGCGGGGAACTCGTAGGTGATGGTGGCCCAGGCGGGGTAGGTCTCGGGGTTGATCGGGCCGGACTGGGCGGAGACTCGGGTCGGGTAGCCGAGCTGCAGGCCCATGAAGGGGAGGTTGGCGGTGTGGCAGGCCATGTCGCCGAGCGAGCCGGTGCCGAAGTCCCACCAGCCCCGCCAGTCGTGCGGGTGGTAGACCGGGTGATACGGCCGCATGGGGGCGGGGCCGACGAACAGGTCCCAGTGGACGTGCTCGGGGACCGGGGGCGTCTCGGTCGGCCGGGAGACGATGTCGGGGGCCTGCTTCCAGTACTTGAACGGGCGGTTGGTCCAGACGTGGACCTCCGTGATCGGCCCGAGCCGGCCGGACCGGATCAGCTCGACCCCGGTGCGGAAGCCGTCGGAGGCGGTCCCCTGGTTCCCCATCTGGGTGGCGACGCCGTGGGCCCGGGCGGCCTCCATCATGGCTCGGGCCTCGGCCGGGGAGTGGGCCAGCGGCTTCTGGCAGTAGACGTGCTTGCCGAGCTTCATCGCGGCGACGGAGGCCACGGCGTGCGTGTGGTCCGGCGTGCTGACGACCACGGCGTCGAGGCGGTCTCCCAGGGTGTCGAGCAGCTCCCGGTAGTCGTGGAAGGTCTTCGCGTTGGGGTACCGCGACGCCGTCTCCTTCAGCCGGATGTCATCGATGTCGCACAGCGCGACGACCTCCCCGCACAGGCCGGCGTGGTCGGTGTCGCTCCTCCCCTTGCCGCCGACCCCGATGCAGGCGATGGCCACCCGCTGGTTCGGCGAGCGCCCCCCGGCGCGCTCTGCCCGACTGAGGATCAAAAACCCGGCCGACGCGGCGGCGGTCGATCGCAGGAACTGGCGGCGGTGCAGGCGGTGCGACATCGCGGGAGCCTCGCTCGGGAACGGAGGGAGAGAACGGCCCGATCGGCCGGCCGACTCCGGGCCGATCGGCCCGCTTCGGGATGGCCTTGCACGATACGACGCGACGACCCCCGCGCCAATCGCCGGCCGATCCGAGTCGGGGGCGATCGGCCGGCCGGCCATCGTCCGGTCGCGGGGGAGGGCTGGTTGTGCCCCCCTCCGATCGGCCCTCCGGAGCGGGACGGCCGCCGGGAGAACTCGGGGCGGCCTGGGCGATCCGGGAAAGATTCCGGCCGTTCGGGCGAACTCGGGATAGAATCGGCTCCCGGGTGCAGTATCCGGGTGGGAGCGACGGGGGCGGGCGGCCCGATCCGGATCGATCGGGCGGCCTGTCCCTCCCCGAACGCGACCGCGATCGAGGGGAAGCGCGATGGTCCGACGGCCCGAGGCGGCGACCCTGCGGGAGTTCCGCCGCCTGTTCCAGGGCGGCAGCCTTGCCGGCTTGAGCGAGGCGGAGCTGCTCCATCGGTTCGCCGAGGAGGGGGACGAGGCCGCCTTCGAGGCGATCGTCCGGCGCCTGGGACCCATGGTCCTGGGCGTCTGCCGGCGGATGCTCGGCGACCGCCACGCGGCCGACGACGCCTTCCAGGCCACCTTCCTTGTCCTCGCCCGCCGCGCCGGCGAGATCCGAGACGGCCGACGCCTGGGCCCCTGGCTCTTCGGCGTCGCCCACCGGGTCGCCCGCCGGGCTCGGTCGCGGGAGCTGCGGAGGAGGGCCCGGGAATGGTCGGAGGTCGACGACCTGCCGGGATCTCCCGAAGGGGCCGGCCCCGAGCGGTCGGAGGTCCTCGCGGCGCTGGACGACGAGATCGCCCGGCTGCCCGAAGCCCAGCGGCGGCCGATCGTGCTCTGCTACCTCTCGGGCCTGACGATCGACCAGGCGGCCGACCGCCTGGGCATCCCCGTCGGCACGGCGCGCAGCCGGTTGGCCCGGGGCCGGGACCGCCTGCGGTCCCAGCTGGCCCGCCGAGGGTTCGAGGGCCGATCGGCCCTGATGGGCCCGATGCTGGCCGCCTGGACCGGGCGCCCGAGCCCGTCCCTCCCGCTCGTGAAGCAGGCCGTGGCCCTGGCCGCCGGCGCGTCCGCCCCCGGATCGGCGGCGGCCGTCGGGCTGACCTCGGCCCCCGCATTCCTCCTCGCCCAGGGAGCCTTGCGAACCATGACGCTCTGGAAGCTCTCGACCCTCGCCGCTGGCATCGTCCCGGTGGTCGCCTTCGGCGGCTCGATCGGACTGGCCGGCGTCTCCGTGCCCAGCCTCGGCCCCGGCTCCGGCCTGCCGGCCCCCATCGCCGCCGTCGCCGCCCTCGACGACGACGACAACGACAACGACGCTGACGACGAGGACGATCACGACCAGGACCCCGCCGAGACCCGAATCGGCGAGCCTCGTCGGGCGATCCGAGTCGAGCTCCGGGGAACCCCGGACACCCCCGGGCCCCGGGCCGAGGTCGCCCGGATCGACCGCGTCGACGGCCGGGACCTCGTCGAGGTCACCCTCCGGGCCGAGGGCCCCGACCAGACGGACGCCCTCAAGCAGATCATCGCGAAGCTGGAGGCCGAGCTCGCCCGCATGAAGGAGCGGCTGGCCGAGGTCGAGGGCCGCCCCCACGACGAGGACGATGACGACGACGACGATGACGACGCCGAGCAGGCCGACCGCCACCGGGAGCGAGTCGAGGAGCTGGCCGAGCTCGCCCGCCGCCGCGCCGAGGAGATCGCCGAGATCGCCCGGGCCCACGCCGAGGAGGCCGCCCGGCAGGCCAGTCGAGAGGCCGAGCGGGCCCGCCGCCAGGTCGAGATCGCCATTCGCCAGGCCGAGGCCCATCGCGGCGAGGTCGAGGCCCGCGTCGAGGAGGCCCGCCGCCAGGCCGAGGGAGTGGCCGCCCGAGCCGCCGAGGCCGTCTCCCAGGCCCTGGAGGCCGCCGGGGACGTCGAGGTCAACGTCGAGATCCAGGCCGACGATCTCGACGATGAGGAGGGGAACATCGTCATCCTCCGCCGCTCCGAGGCTGCGGCCCCGGCCGACGGCGAGGGTCGGCGCCGGATCGTCATCCGCCGCCAGTCGGGGGACGCCCACCCCGCCCCGCCGGCCCCCCCCGAGGCCCCCTCGGCCCCGGTCGTCGCCCCGGTGCCCCCCGTCCCTCCGGTCCCTCCGGTCGTCGAGGTCCGAGCGATCGGCGGCGACCTGGAGCGTCGCCTCGGCCGGCTTGAGGAGCGGCTCGAGCGGCTCGAACGGATGGAGGAGAAGATCGACCGGCTCATCGAGGCGCTGGAAGACCGCCGCTGAGCCCGGCGACGGAAGGCCGGAGTCGTGTTCCCCTTCCATCCGCCGCGGAGGCCGGACTTGAGGCGTCCCCCGCCTCCCGTCGAGCCGGCCGTCGTTCCCTCTTGCACCCCGGTGGAACACCCCCGGCAGGCCATCGGGCCGGGGGGCCTTCGCCTCGAGCGTCGGCCCCCCGGCCCTCGGCCATTGGGAGGGAGCCGCCCGACCGGCCGGCCGGTCCGAGGAGGCCGGAGGCCGGGCGCCGGCCCGACGGCCCTCCCGATGAGGCCGGTCGGTCGTTCCCCTCGGATCCGGGCCGATGAGATGATTTGACGGCCGGGAGCCTCCCGACTCTACTAGAGAGGGGATGGACGCCCGAGGGCGGCGGGAGGGGCCGGGCGCGATCCGTCCGCGCGGCTCGCCGTCCCAGATCGGATCCCACACCGCCCGCCGACCGCATCGGAATCCCCCGGAGAGCGCAGTGATGAGGTTCTCGACGATCGCCCCGGCCCGGCTCGGCCTGCTTGCCGGCCTGGCCCTGGCCTTCGCCTGCTCCCGATCCGCGCCGGCCGCCGCGCCGTCGCCGCAGGGCGAGGCGCTGCCGAAACTGGTCACCGAGGTCGCCTTCCCCAACCTGAAGTTCGACCGGCCGGTCGTCCTTGCCTACCCGAAGGATGGCAGCAACCTGCTGTTCGTCGTCGAGCAGCACACCGCCCGGATCTTCTCCTTCCCGAACCAGGAGCACACCGACGACCTGGCCCTGTTCCTGGAGCTTCCCCGGGAGATCGGCCGGGACAACGAGGAGGGCCTGCTCGGGCTGGCCTTCCACCCGAACTTCGCCGAGAACGGCCAGTTCTTCGTCTACTACTCGGCCCGAAACCCGAGGCGGTCGGTCGTCTCCCGGTTCACCGTCTCCGAAGGGGACCCGACCAAGGCGGATCCCAACAGCGAGGTCGTCATCTGGGAGTCGGCCCCCGACCCCTACGGCAACCACAACGGCGGGCACATCGACTTCGGCCCCGATGGCTTCCTCTACATCACCCTGGGAGACAGCGGCGCCGCCGACGACCCGCTCCGCACCGGCCAGGACCCGACCGACTGGTTCGGCTCGATCCTCCGCATCGACGTCGATCACCCCGAGGGCGGCAAGCCCTACGGCATCCCCGCCGACAACCCGGCGAAGCGCGATCCGAAGTTCTCCCACTGGGCCCCCGAGGTCTTCGCCATCGGCCTGCGCAACGTCTGGAAGTTCAGCTTCGACCGCGAGAGCGGCGACCTCTGGGCCGGAGACGTTGGCCAGAACAAGTGGGAGGAGGTCGTCAAGGTCGTCAACGCGGGCAACTACGGCTGGAACGTCTACGAAGGGTTTCACCCGTTCCAGCTCCGGGGCAACCGCGTCGAGCGTTCCTCTCCCCCGCTCCCCCCGATCGTCGAGTACCCCCACCCCGAGGTGCCCGCCTCCCAGCGCCGGGGTCGCGACGACGTGGGCAAGAGCATCACCGGCGGCTACGTCTACCGCGGCGACCGCCTGCCCGAGCTTCGGGGCTACTACGTCTACGGCGACTTCGAGACCGGCCGCATCTGGGGAGTGAAGGTCGACGACCAGGACCAGGTGATCGCCACCGGAGAGCTGATCGACCTCTCCTCCCCCCGGCAGCCGAAGCTGAACATCTCCGCCTTCGGCGAGGACCCCGAGGGGAACCTCTACATCCTCGCCTTCGACGGCCGGATCCACCGCTTCCGCCCGGCCCCCTGAGCACGGAGCGATCGAGCCCGGCTCCGGGAATCCGGCGCCGGGCTCGATCCCTTCCCGGCCTCCCCCGGCCGATCCCCCCGTCCCCGGGCCGAGCCGCCAAGACTCCGGCCTTCGGGGCGAAGGACTCGGGACGATGAACCGCCGCCCGCCGGCGACCGGCGCCCCATGCCCTCCCGGGGCGCCCCGAACGCTTCCTGGAGAGGATCACGCCCCATGACCCGGCAGCCCCGCACCCTCCGTCTGCTGGCCGCGATCGGCCTGGCGTCGGCGGCTCCGACGCTGGCGACCGCCCAGGAGCCAACTGTCGAGGCCGAGGTCGGCCCCCCCGAGGCGGCCGCGACCTCCCCGAAGACGGCGCCGAGGCTCACCACGGAGCAGGCCCGGCTCAACCTCGAATCATTCGACATCGTCTGGGAGACGATCCGGGACAAGCACTTCGACCCGGACCTCAACGGCGTCGACTGGCCCTCCGTCCGAGAGGAGCTGCGTCCGAAGGTCGCCGAGGCCGAGACGATGGCCGAGGCCCGAGAGGCGATGCGGGAGATGATCGCCCGGCTGGACCAGTCGCACTTCGGCATCATCGCTGGGTCGGTCTACGAGGCGATCGACGGCGACGACGACCTGCAGCGCGGCGACGGCTCCGCCGGACTGCACGTCCGGGTGATCGACGGCGAGGCCCTGGTCGTGTTCGTCGAGCCCGGCTCTCCGGCCGAGCAGGCGGGGGTCGAGCCCGGCTGGGTGGTCGAGCAGGTGGAGGGGAAGCCGATCTCCCCGGTGCTGGAGCAGGTGGCCGAGGCCTTCGCCGAGAAGACCCAGTTCGACCTGGTCGCCGCTCGGGCCGTCGAGCGCCGGCTCGGCGGGCCGGTCGGCTCGGCGCGCACCGTCACCTTCCGAGACGGCGAGGACCACCCCGTCGAGCTCTCCCTGAGGCTGGCTCGCCCCCGAGGCACGATGATCCGGTTCGGCAACCTGCCGCCGATGCCGCTCGACTTCGAGTCCCGGATCGTCGACGGCGACATCCCGTATCTCCACTGGTCCTGCTTCTTCGACCCGGCGGGCCTGATCCCGAAGATTGGAGAGGTGATCACCTCCCACCTCGACGCTCCCGGCCTGATCCTCGACCTGCGCGGCAACCCCGGCGGCATCGGCGCGATGGCGATGGGCATCTGCGGCTTCCTCTTCGACGAGGCCGGGCAGACCCTCGGCACGATGTCGACCCGAGAGACGGACCTGAGGTTCGTCGTCTTCCCCCGCCCGCAGACCTTCACCGGACCGGTGGCCGTGCTCGTGGACGGCTGCTCCGCTTCCACCTCCGAGATCTTCGCCGGCGGCCTCCAGGATCTCGGCCGGGCCCGAGTGTTCGGCTCCCGCACGGCTGGCGCCGCCTTGCCGTCGGTGGTCACCCGGCTGCCCAACGGCGACGGCTTCCAGTACGCCTTCGCCAACTACATCTCCGCCGACGGCCAGGCCCTCGAGGGCTCCGGCGTCGTCCCCGACCACGACGTCCCTCCCTCCCGAGACGCCCTCCTCCGTGGTGAGGACCCCCCCCTCGACGCCGCCATCCGCTGGATCCGCTCCCAGGTCCGTTGATCCCCCCTCGGGGGGGTGCGATCGTCCCCACCCGAGGGGAGCGCCGCCCAAGCGACGGTCCCAGCCTCACCAGGATGCGAGGGAGCCGAGCTTCGAGCGATCCGGCCTCACGCGGAAGCGAGCACGAAGTCGGTTGGCGTGATGGTCGGGCTGGTGCGGGAGCCGACGAAGCCGAACGAGACTTCGCCGCCGGAGGCGATGTCGGAGTTCCAGGATCTCGAGCGGATCCGGTAGCGATTGCCGACGTGCTCGACGATCTCGGCGTTCCAGATCGAGGTGATCCGGCCCTCGAACGTGAACGACAGCTCCCAGCCCTGGATCGGCGAGGCGGAGGTGTTGCGGATCGCGATCGAGCCGGTGAACCCCGACCCCCAGTCGTCGTCGACCTGGAACACGATGCCAACAGGGGAGGCCGGCGCGTCGTCGTCCCGAATCGTCACCGAGGTCTCCGCGTCGGCGAGCGAGCCGCCCTGGGGATTGGTCCAGAGGACCCGGAAGCGTTCGTCGGCCTCGACATCGAGGTCGTCGAGCAGCGGGATCGCGATCGAGCCGCTTCGCGCTCCGGCGGGGATCGACAGCGTCCCGCCCGAGGCCCGGTAGTCCTGCCCGGCGGTCGCGGTGCCATCGGCCGTCTGGTAGTCGACCGAGATCACTCGATCCGACGGCCGGGAGAGCGAGACGGTGAGCATGGCCTCGCCCGACGTCTCGTCGACGACCACGTCTCCGACCCGGATCGAGGGGGGAAGCGCCTCGTTCCCACCGGAACCGAGCGGGACGGGAGCCTCGAAGTACTCCTGGACCTTCGAGATCCACCAAGAGCCGTCGGTCGGCGGCGCGCCGACGCCGTCGGTGCTCGCCCCGACGCCCGCACCGAAGAGGATCGCGTCGACCCCGGCCGCCGCCGCGTCGCCGACATGAGAACCCCAGGTGATCGTGTCTCCCGAGACGGAGACGTCCGAAAGACCGGTCCCGTTCATCGAGAAGTACTCCTGCCGGGCGCCGGTCGTCCGGAACGTGTCTCCGAGGAAGAAGGTGCCGGCCGAGTCCTCGTAGCGGGTGACCGTGTTGGAGAGGTCGGGGAATCGGCCGCTCGGGTCGTAGGGGTTGGTCGCCAGGCTGGAATTGATGTGGCCGACGGGGATCTGCCAGAGCGTCACCGGCAGCCCGGTCTCGTCGTGGAGCGTGCGGGTGAAGAGCAGGTAGTTCTGCCAGTGGTCGGCGTTCCAGAACCAGGTGGAGCCGGCCGGGTCCTGGGCGGCGCCCGGCTGGTAGCCGACGGCGTCGAGCCCGTACTTGTCGATCGAGACGAAATCGGCCCCGTGGCTCAGCACGCCCGCGTCGATGTAGTACCGGGCGATCTCGGCGGCCTCGGCGGCGATGGCCGAGCGGCCGGCCTCCAGGCCGAGGGTGTCGGTCAGGCGGATCAGCCCGGTGCTCGGGATCGAGGTGGTGATCCCCGGCGACGCCCACAGGTTGAACTGCCAGCCGAACCGGACGTTGGGGGCGTGCTTCGCGATCGTCGCGTTGATCGCCCCGACCAGACCGGCCACCGAGTTGTCGAAGCTCGGGTCGACGCCCGCCTCCAGGGCCCCGGCGTCATAGGCCGCGTCGACCCGGGCCATCACCTCGCTCGCCGGCCGACGGCCAATCTGCATCAGGTAGCCGAGAAAGTCCGGCTCCAGCACGAAACCAACCGTCTCGTCGGGGGCCATCTCCCGGATCACGTCAAGAGCGTAGGCGAGATCCGCGAAATATCCCTTCATGTAGTTGTAATCTTGAATATGATTCAGGTTCGTGGCGTAGCTCTCGACCGAGTCGGGGATGTTATACCAGACGAAGTACGGCGTCATGCCCAGCTTCAGGCTCTCGCGGAGGAAGCTCTGGAGCCGATTGCCGTTCTGCCAGGAGCGCCAGCCGTTCTCGGGGCCGCCGTTGAGGTAGATGTAACGGACGTCCATCCGCTTGTTCGTTTCCGGCTCGTCGAAGTCGCGCCAGAAGCCGAGGTCGGCGGCGGAATCCTCGCTGACCGATCCCATCGCCACATACGGGGGCATGCCCGGCAAGGCCCCCTCCGCGTCTCGGACGCGGACGCCCAGGAACCGCTCCTCGCCGGTCCCGGCGTCCTCGATCCGGACCGAGGCCCGGCCCGCCCCCAGGCCCTCCAGGACCAGGGTCGATCCGCTGACCGAAGGGGAGACCACGTCCGGGTTGTTCGTCCCGACGCGGTAGCTCGACCCCGAAACGCCGAGCGACCGCAGGTCGAAGGAGGTGGTCCCCGGGGAGATCGTCACCTGGGCCGCCTGCTCCCGGCCGTCGACGCCGGGCAGGGTGATCCGGCTCGCTCCCCCGACCACATGGACCTGCTCGGCTCCCGCCGTCGATCCGGCGGCGTTGCTCACGACGACCTGATAGGTGTTGGCCGCGTAGAAGCGGCCGGTCAGCTCGACGCTCGCCGACTGCGAGGCCGGAGAACGGTCGACGAGGTCGGCGGCGTGGACCACCTTGCCGTTCTCCAGCAGCTCCCACCGCGAGGCATTCGTGCCCGACCAGATCGTGAAGCCGACCGTGAACCTCCCATCGCTGGGGTCGGCGTCCTGGATGAACAGGCTGGGAACCGCCGGGGCGGAATCGACCGGAGCGGGCCCGTCGTCATTACGGATGGTCCCCTTGGCGCTCCCAACGGCGATTCGGGCCCCGGTCGCGTCGAAGAGGGTCACGGTGAACGTCTCGTCGGGCTCGGCGACGGTGTCGGCCACGACCGGCACGGTGATCATGGCGGTCGTCTCGCCGGGGGCGAAGGTCAGGGTGCCGACCGTCCGCTCGTAGTCGAAGCCGACCGTCGCGGTCCCATCGACCGTCGCATAGCCGACCGTCACCGGCACCTCCGCCGCTTTGCTCAGCTCCACGGCGAAGGCGATTGCGGAGGGACCCACGTTCCCCTCCGAGGCCGAGGCATCCCTGATCCGAAGCGCAGGCGCTCCCGGCGACCCGTCCAGCGGAACCCCGTTCAGCGAGAAGCCCGAGGGCTCGCGGCCGCCCGCCCCCCCCACGAAGCCGAAGCTCACCGTCCCCCCCGCCGCCAGGTCCCGGTTCCAGCTCGCCCCCTCGACCTCGAAGCGCCCCGCCGCGTCCGAAACGATCGTCGCGTCCCAGATCGAACCGATCCTCGTGTCCAGCTCGAAGCCGAGCCGCCAATCCTCGACCGCCCGCTCCGAATGATTCGTCACCGTGACGCTGGCCGTGAACCCGCTTCCCCAGTCCGAGTCGATCGCGAACGCCACCGAGATCCCGTCTCCGCTGAGGAGCCGACGCCCCTCCATCACCTCGCACGACGGCCGGCACCGAACCCGATTCCGGCGACGACGAACATCTTGTTGTGGAAACATGGAAATAACCCGACGTTTCAGTACAGTGTGTCTCCGATCCGGGCCGCGATGCCGCGACCCTCGGCAACACCGGGGGAGGAAGAACGTCCTCAGAAGGGTAGTGCATGCATTATTGCAGACGGCGGCCGGGTGCCAATCCGCCGGGCCCTGTCGTTGCCAAGAATCACCATCGGGCGGCGGCCGCATCGGGGGGGAGGTCGCCGCGATTGGGACCGGGCAGGGGGGCGGTCGCGTCCCCCTTTTGCCGAGGCGGCCGACCCTCGCCGACGATGCCCGTGGGACTCCTTCCGACGCGATCCCGACCGGATCGGGCCGTCGCTCGTTGGATTTTGTGTCCGGCCCGGCCCGATCGGCCGACAGTCTCACTAACCGGCGGGCGCGCTTCGAGCGATTCGAGGCCGACTCGCCGCCTCGCGGAGCGTCGCCTCGCGGCTGGTCGCCGGTCGAGGGCGAGAGGACCCAAGGCCGACCGGACGCGGCAGACCCGGGCCGAGGAGCGGATGGCCCGGACGACGGAGCTCCTGGCCCTCCTCACCGAGCCTCGACTCATGAGCCGCACCCGCACCCGAGCGCTCCCCCGGACGACCGACGGTCCCTCCGCTCCCTCGAATCCCGGTCCCGGGCCGGCGCCCGACGCGATCGTCCCGCCGGCGCTGGCGAACCACCCGGCGCCGGCCTCGGCGCCGACGCCGACGCCGACGCCGACGGACCCGGCCGCCGCCGGCCTGCTGCCGAAGCCCGGCCTCCTGGCCCTGCTCGACGACAACGACGAGCCGTTCGACGCCCTGGCCAGGGCCATCCTCTCCCGGATTCCCCCGGCAGACGCCGCCGGGAGGATGCTGGCCGAGCTGGTCGTGCTGGCCGCGGCCCGATGCCGGCGAGCCGCCCGGCTCGAGCCTCAGGGAGACAATCTCCCCGGCACCGACTGGTGCCGCTACCAGTCCCTGGCCGATCGTTCCCTGCGCGCCGCCCTGGCCGACCTCCGCCGACACCTCGAGCGGACCGCTCCCCCTCCCGACGACGGCCCCAGCGGCCCGAGCCCCGCTCCCCCCTCCCGCAAGCGGCCCTCCCCCAGCTCGAAGGCCGAGAACGCCGCGGTCTTCACCTCCTCTTGCTCCGCCTCCGTTCCGCCCCCCGACGCCCCCGCTCCGCCTTCGGCCGACGCCGAGCCGGCCCCCGAGCCGACGCCGGCCGAGCTGGCCGAGGCCGCCCGGGACTGGCGGTCCCGGATCGCTTTGGTGCGGAGCGTCAGCGAGGAGTGGCCGATCCTGCTCCGCCTCCGCCTCGAGGTCGAGGACGTGGCCGCCTGGCTCGCCGACGGCACTCCCGAGGACGAGCTGATGCACTGGTATCCCGGCCTGACCCTCCTCGACATCGCCGCCTGCCGCGCCTGCGACTCCGAGGGGCTCTGCGGTCCCTTCGATCCCGCCGACGGCTCCTATCCCCCCGGCCTCCCCGTGCTCGACGACCTCCCCGGCGGTCCCTCGCCCTGCCCCCCCCCGGCCGCGACTCCCCCGTCAGGCCAGCGCCCGGAGCGCTCGAAGCCGGCCGATCGCCTCGTTCAGCGTCTCGTCCCGCTTGCAGAAGCAAAAGCGGACGAACCGACGGCCGAGTTCCTTGTCCCGAAAGAAGCTCGAGCCGGGGACGGTAGCCACGCCCAGCTCCCGGACGAGGTGCCTGGCGAACGCCTCGTCGTCGGGGAGGCCGCCCACGAAGGCGGAGAAATCGGCCATGACGTAGTAGGCCCCCTGGGGAGGGTCGAAGTCGAAGCCGATCTCCAGCAAGGCTGAGCAGAAGCGATCCCTCCTGGCCTGGTAGGAGGCGGAGAGCCCGGAGAAGTACGACCTCGGCAGCCGGTACGCCGTCGCGCCGGCCTCTTGCAGCGGCGCCGCGGCTCCAATCGAGACGAAGTCGTGCATCTGCCGGAACGCCCAGCTCATCCTCGGAGGAGCCAGGATCGTTCCCACCCGCCAGCCGGTCACGCCGAAGGTCTTCGACATGCCGGATACCGTCACCGACCGCTCCCTCATCCCATCAAGTGCGGCGATGCAGACGTGTTCGCGTCCATCATAAACAAGGTGTTCGTAGATTTCGTCCGTGATCGCGACCACGTCCCACTTCCGGCACAGCGCCGCGACGTGCTCCAGCTCGTCCCGGGAGAAGACGGTGCCTGTGGGGTTGTTCGGGTTGCAGAGGACGATGGCCTTGGTTCGGTCGTTGAAGGCGGCGGCCAGCTCGTCGGGGTCGAAGGTCCAGTGCGGGGGTCGGATGGGGACGAAGCGGGGCTCGGCGCCGGCGATGACGCAATCGGGCCAGTAGTTCTCGTAGTAGGGCTGCGTCAGGATCACCTCGTCGCCCGGGTTGATCAGCGACAGCAGCGCGACGATCATCGCCTCGGTGCTGCCGCAGGTGACGGTGATCTCTTGCTCCGGGTCAACCTCCAGCCCCAGGTGCCAGGAGGCGTGCTCGGCGATCGCCTCGCGGAGGTTCTTCGACCCCCAGGTGATGGCGTACTGGTTGATGTCGTCTCGGATGGCCTTGCAGGCGGCGTCCTTGATTTCCTCGGGGGCCGGGAAGTCGGGCATCCCCTGGGCGAGATTGACGGCGCCGTACTTCCGGGCCTCGATCGACATGCCTCGGATCACGCTCTCGGTGAACCGCTCGGCCTTGCGCGACAGCAAAGGGTGTTGCATCGTCCGTCCGCCGTCCTCGCATCCGGTCCTTCCCCGGCCCGACCGTCCGGGGACGGGCATTGTCGCCGAAGGCGGCCCGCCCCCGCAACGCCCGCTGCCGTCATCGGCCCGGCGCGGAGAAGCGGGCGCCGCGGTCCGGTTCGGCGGGATCGAGCCGACGGTCTCGGGCCGATGGCGATCAAGGTCGAGCCGGCTCCTGAAGCAAGACGCTTCTCCACAAGAGTCGCTTCCTCAGGAGAGCATCCGCCACAGTTCGCCGAGCCGCCGAAGATGGCGGAGGTGGTCCTCGGCCGTGGTTCCCTTGAAGCCGAAAACCGTCAGCCGGCCGACCCGACACCGTCGGCACAGCCTCCACCCGGCTCCCCAGTCCTCATCAACGGCCTCAAACGTGCCGCCGACGTGGCGGACGAGGTCGTCGGCCGTCTCGGCGGTGCTGCCGTAGCCGTCGGGGACGAGGGCGCAGTGGCTGACGAGCATCGCCTTGGAACCAGCGGCGGCCTCGGCGGCGAAGCGGCGGAAGCCGGCCATCAACGCCGGGTCGAGCCGGCGGTCAGCGGGATCCCCCTCGTAGCCGCAATAGAGCGAATCGGCCAGGACGAGGGCGTCGATCCGGTCGAACGCCGCCGGCTGCTTGAGCAACTCTCGGACACCGCCGAACCCGGCCGAGAAGGAACTGACGATCAGCCGGCCCGCCTCCGGGTCGAGCCCCGGCCGGTGCTCCTCCAGAGCGGCTCGGGCCTCGGCGAGCAGCGTCTCGAAGCGGCTCGGATCCGAGAACGGCCGCGCGTAGGCCGCCGACAGGCCCGGCTCGTTCACCACCACCACGGCCGCCGACCAGCCGCTCTCGGCGATCGCCCGCTCCACCGCCGAGGCCGCCCCGTGCAGGTGGACGACCAGGTCGATCGGCCCCTCGGCGGCCTCGGGCAGCAAGAGCGTCCCCCCGCCGTCGAGCGGGACTCGGGCCGCGCTGCCGGGCTCCTGCTTTGCCCCGACGGGGCCCAGCAGCGCGACGATCAACATCACGGCATTCATGACGTCCTCCGTCCCCGTCGGCTCTCCGAAGCTCGCCCGGCCTTCCGAGCCGCTGGAGCCAGGAGTCGGCCGAGAACCGGGATTCTGACCGATCGTCCCGCCCCGGGCAACGCCGAGAATCGGCCGGATTCCAGGAAAGTTGGAACGATCGGCCCCGCTCATCGCGAGAGAGCCGAAAGGGAGCCCAACGTTCCGCCCCTCCTCGGTTCGGCCGGCGGCCCGACCCATTGCCCGCTCCGGGAGCGGTTGGCGACCGGGCCTCCGCGCCAGGCCAGGCTCCGCTGCCCGGCGATCGTCGCCGCCGCTCGGGTCGATGGCCGACCTCGCCGGCCGCGCCGTGCTCCAAAACGGCCTCGACCCCCAGGACGAATTTCAGGCCATATCATCAAAAATTTTACTAATATCAATTACTTTGAAGATATACAGTTTTACGATGGTTGCTCGTGAACAGGCCGTGCGCCCCATCGGACGCCCGATCTCATCGCGGCCGATCGACGAGCGAGGCCCCCGACCCTGCGGCCGGGGACGACTCGGCGGGACGGTGAGGGGGCGACCGTCTCCGAATCCGTTCGGTTGACAACCGGCCCGCCGGTGGGCGATCCTCGGATCCGGCGACACCTCATGGCACCAGGACGGGACGATTCGGGTTTCCGCTCATGCGTTGCTTCCCTTCGATCGCACTCCCCCTGGCTCTCGCGCTCCTGGCCGGCCCGACCGAGGACGAGCCGAGCGCGGTCCAGGACCCGCGGCCGATCTCGGCTCCCGGGATCGAGAACCTGTTCCGACTGGGGCCGAACCTGCTCAGCGGAGGCCAGCCGGAGGGGGACGAGGCGTTCCGGGCACTGGCGGACCTGGGAGTGCGGACGATCATCACCGTGGACGGCGCGGCGCCGGATACCGAAGCGGCGCGCCGGTACGGGATGCGCTATGTTCACCTGCCGATTGGTTACGACGGCGTGCCCCGGGAGCAGGCGGTGGCGCTGGTCAAGGCGGTCCGATCGCTGCCGGGGCCGTTCTACGTGCACTGCCACCACGGCAAGCATCGGGGGCCGTCGGCGGCGGCGGTGTGCGCCATCGCTACGCAGGGGTGGGACAAGGACCAGGCCCGGAGGTGGCTGGAGGAGGCCGGCACCTCGCCCGACTACGCCGGGCTGTTCGCCAGCGTGGCCGCCTTCGAGCCGCCGACCGTCGCCGAGCTGGCCGCCGTGCCCGAGTCGGCCCTGCCGGAGCGGGCCGAGGTGCCGGACCTGGTGGCGGCGATGGTGGACGTCGACCAGCGCTGGGAGCGGCTCAAGGCGGTGTCGGCCGCCGGGTTCCGGACCCCTCCCGACCACCCGGACCTCGACCCGCCGCACGAGGCCCTCATGCTGGCCGAGCACTATCGCGAGCTGGCCCGGCTCGACGAGGCGAAGGACCGGGGAGCGGCCTTCCTCCGCCTGCTCGCTCGGGCCGAGCGGGATGCCCTCGCCCTCCGCGACGCGCTCCGGGACCCCGCCGCGCTCGCCACCGCCCCCGCCGCCTTCGACCGCGCCGGTCGGGACTGCAAGGCGTGCCACTCGAGGTTCCGCGACCAATCGCCGAACTGACATCTTTTCAACTTTTCTTTTTTCTCTTTGCTTTCTCTATGTTTGCGTTCCGCTCACCGCGACCCCGCCTGACCTGAGGCCCCATCCGAACTCCGATGTCCCCCATTGATCGCTCCCGGACGGTCCGCCGCCTGGCCGTTGCGCTTGGCTTCGATCTGGTCGGCATTGCGCCGGCCGTCTCTCCCCCGGGGTATGATCATTTTCTGGACTGGCTCGCCGAGGGTTTCGCCGCCGGCATGGGGTACCTGCACCGGCACGCCGAGGCGCGTCGGCACCCGGAGCACGTTCTGCCCGGGGTGCGGTCGGTGGTGATGGTCGGCCTCTCCTACAAGCCCGCCGAAGCCGACCCGCCGGAGTCTCCCCGGTCGGGGAAGGTCGCCCGGTACGCCCGGGGGAGGGACTATCACCAGGTGCTCTGGAAGCGGCTGGGGACGTTGGCCGACCGGGTTGGCGACGCGTTTCCGGGGAGCCACTGCCGGGCGGTGGCCGACTCGGCTCCGCTGCTGGAGCGGGATTTCGCCAGGCTTGCGGGGCTGGGGTGGATCGGCAAGAACACGATGCTGATTCATAAGCAAATCGGCAGTTACACGGTTCTCGGCGCGTTGCTGACGGACCTGGACCTGGAGCCCGACCTCCCGTTCGGGGCCGACCACTGCGGCACCTGCACCCGGTGCCTCGACGCCTGCCCGACCGACGCCTTCGCCGGGCCGTACCGGCTGGACGCCGGGCGTTGCATCAGCTACGCGACGATCGAGCACCGGGGGGACCTGCCGGACGACCTGGCCGACTCCTTGCACGGCTGGCTCTTCGGCTGCGACATCTGCCAGGAAGTCTGCCCCTGGAACCGCAAGGCTCCCCCCGGCCGCGACCCCGAGCTGGCGGCCGACCCGGCTCGGGCGGCCCCCGACCTGATCGACCTGCTGGAGGCCGACGACGAGGCGATCGCCAGGCTGATCCGGGGATCGGCCATGACCCGGGCCAAGCGGTCGGGCATGCTGCGGAACGCGGCGGCCCTGCTCGCGGAGCGGGGGCTCTCCGAGGCGTTGCCGGCGCTGGCCGATCGGCTGGAGGATGAGGATCCGGTGGTCCGCGCGGCCTGCGCCCGGGCGATGGCGAGGATCGGGAACGGGAAGCGAGCGCAAAGTCTCGGAGACGAGGAGGGGAAGGCAAAACAATAGGTTATTTGGATCTGGTGATTTGCAAGGGGCGGCCGGGCCCGGCGGTCCCGGGCGGGGCGAGCCGGCGAACTGGTGAGCCGGTGAGGGGGCGTCTCGCCTGTGTCGGCGGCGGTGGTCCGGTGTAGAATGAGAGGGGGATCGCCGGGGACCCCTCCCCTCTCATCGGAACTGATCAAGGTTGCGCCATGGATTCCAGGAACATCCCGTCCGTCGAGCTGCTCGAGTCCGTCCACCCGTTTCCGGGGTCGTATCAGATCCGGGCCATTGGCTCGGCCGAGGGGGATTTCGAGGGCCGGGTCGTCGCCGCGGTGCGGGAGGAGCTGGCCGGCCCGGGGGAGGTGGACCACTCGGCCCGGTACACGAAGGGGGGCCGGCACGTCTCGGTGACGCTGGACATCACGGTGCAGTCGGCCGAGCAGGTGCGGTCCATCTACGCCCGGATCCACGAGGTCAGCGGGCTGTTCCTGCTGTTCTGACGGCGGCGGGGGCCTTGCGGGCGGCCCGGCCCTCGGGTCGATGGGAAGACGTCTGTCGACATGACGGAAATCGCATGGTTGGGGACCCGAGATTGACCGAGCTTGGCGTCCGGCCGTAAGCTCGGAAGGCGAGAGGACGCGCCCTCGTCCCGGCCGAGGGCGGCCGGACGGCGCCGGGCGCCGCACGACGGGATCTCGCCGAACGATGAGCGACCCGAACGCGACGCCCGAGCAGGTCGACCTGTCGACGGCCGACGACCCGAGGGACGTGGTCCACCGCGCCGTGGCCTGCCTGGCCGGCGGGGGGGTGGTGGGGCTGCCGACGGGGGCCGGCTACGCCCTGGCGGCCTCGGCCCTGGTGCCGGAGGCGGCGGCCCGGGTGGCGTCGGCCTTGCGGGCGTCGCTGACGCCGGCCGACCCGACGGGGGCGTCGGGCCCTTGGATCTGCCTGCGGTCGGCCGGCGCCCTGCCCGACTGGGCGACGGCCGCGTCGTCGGGGGCGAGGAGGCTGGCGTCCCGGGTGTGGCCGGGGCCGCTGGTGCTCTTGATGTCGGAGGGGGTGGAGGCCGGCCTGGCGGGCCGGCTGCCGGAGGAGGTGCGGTCGGCCGTGAGAGGACGATCGGGGGCGATCGGCCTGTGCTGCCCCGACCACCCGTTCGTGGAGCACCTGACCCGGCTGGTCAGCGGGCCGATCGTGCTAGCCGAGCCGACGGCGCCGGACGGCTCGCCGCTGGACTCGGCTCGCCGCCTGATGGGGCCCGGGGCCCCGGCCCTGCTCGTCGACGACGGCCCGCCCTACGATCCGAAGGGGCCGACGGTCGCCACCTTCGACGGCGACTCCCCCCGGGTCGTCCGTCCGGGCTCGTACGACGAGCGGACGCTCCGGAGGCTGTGCGGGACGATCATCCTGTTCGTCTGCACGGGGAACACCTGCCGAAGCCCGATGGCCGAGGCGCTGTTCAAGGCGATGCTGGCCGATCGGCTCGGCTGCGGGCCGGGAGAGCTGGAGGCCAGGGGATGGCTGGTGCTCTCGGCCGGGCTCTCGGCGATGCCGGGGGCGCCGGCGGCGGAGCACGCGGTGGAGGTGGTGGCGGCACTGGGAGGCTCGCTCTCGTCGCACTCCAGCCGGCGGCTGACGCCGGAGATCGTGCGGGCCGCCGACCGGATCGTGGTGATGACCCGAGGGCACCTCGACGCCCTGCTGCACCACGCTCCCGAGGCGGCCGGCCGAGCCCGGCTGCTCGACCCGGAGGGATTCGACATCGACGACCCGGTCGGCTCCGACCTGACCACCTACCGGGAGACGGCCGAGGCGATCCGGAGGCACCTGGAGCACCTGCTCGACGAGCTGGTGCCCTGATCGGGTCGGGGGGCGGCCCTAGGGGCCGGGCGGTCGGGAGCGGATGGCGGCGATGAGGGGCAGGAGGCGATCGGCGGTGGCCTCGGGGGGCTCGTCGCCAGAGAGGGGGACGGGAGCGACCTCGGAGAGGCCCCGGAACCAGGTGGCCTGACGCTTGGCGAGCTGCCGGGTCCGGGCCTGGACGAGGGCGATGGCCTGGGCCTCGGTGGGGATGCGGCCGGCGAGGAGGTCGAGGGCCTCTCGGTAGCCGGCGGCCTGGGAGGGGACGGGGTGGAGCGGCCGGGGAGCGTCGGCGAGGCGTCGGGCCTCGTCGATCAGTCCCGAGTTGAACATGGATTCGACCCGGGCGTCGATGCGGCGGCGAAGCTCGTCCCTGGGGCGGTCGAGGGCGAGCACGGGAACGTGGGGAGGGGCGGGGCGGTCGTGCTCTCGCTGCCAATCGCTCAGGGGACGGCCGGAGCAGGCGAGGACTTCCAGGGCTCGGATGATCCGGCGGCGGTCGTTCGGGTGGAGTCGGGAGGCGGTGGCGGGGTCGGCGGCGGCGAGGCGGGCGTGCAGGGCGGCATCGCCGAGGCGGTTGGCCTCGTCTTCCAGCTCGAGGCGGAGGGAGGGGTCGGCGGAGGGGCCCGGGAAGAGGCCTCGGAGGAGGGCCTTCAGGTACATCGGCGTGCCGCCGACGAACAGGGGGATGCGGCCTCGCTCCTCGATGGCGGCGACCGCGGCGGCGGCCATCGCGCGGTACCAGGCCACGCTGGCGGATTCCCAGGGGTCGAGCACGTCGATCAGGTGGTGGGGCACGCCCCGGCGCTCGGACTCGGAGGGCTTGGCGGTGCCGATATCCATGCCTCGGTAGAGGGTCATCGAGTCGAGCGCGACGACCTCGGCCCCGAGGCGGATGGCCAGCGCCACGCCGACGGCGGTCTTGCCCGAGGCGGTCGGCCCGGTCAGGTACAGGGAGCGGTGGAAGGGGAGGGAGGTCTCGGGCACGGTGTTCGGCGGCCTTGGGCCCGCTCCCGGGCCGCCCTCGGCGTTTCCGCCGGTCAACACGAGGGTGGACTCGGGGCGCCGGCGGGGGCCGGGGGATGCTCGTTCGCTTGACTCGACATTCGACGGAGTGCTAGCCTACCCTGGGCCGCCCGTCGGCGCCGAGCCTTCGGGAGGCGAGGTGTGCCCCCCGTCCCGTTCCTCACCGCCAGCCCCTCCCGAGCGATTCGCCCCCCCTCCGGCCAGGAGCCCCCTGATGCTCGCGAGCCTCCAAAGCGGCGACACGTCTTCATATGCAAACTATTTGCTTGCTTTCTCGATCGGGTTCGCGTTTCTCTGCATCGCGTCGGCGTTCCTGCTGGGGAAGCGGGAGCGGTGGTGGACGATCGCCGGGGCGTTGGTGGTGCTGGTGTTGGGAGTGGTGATCGCGTCGGTTGCCGGCCCGGGGCGGAACAGCGTGGTCAATCTGTTGGCGGTGAAGCGGTTCGAGACGGTGGCGGGGGGCCTCAGCGGGCTGCTGGCGGCGCTGGCGGTGCTCGGCGGGGCGGGAGGGACGCTCGGCCGGGCGCTGGGGTATCTGCTCTGCCTGGGGGTGATCGGCTTCTGCACGCTGAACATGGCCAAGGACGCGGTTTCGGCCTCGGTCAAGGCGCTGCTGGGCCGGGGATCGCCGGGCCGGGGAGCGGCCGAGTCGCCAGGGAAGGGGCCGAGCGTGGAGCTGTTCGCGGAGCTGGACCTGACGCCGATCTGCATGGCCCGGGATGCCGAAGGCCGGCTGTACGTGGGAGGAGTGTCGGGGGATATCAACTGGATGGGGATCGTCTCCCGGCTGGACCGGAAGGACCCCGAGGGCCCGGTGGTCGAGACGAGAGTGGCCCGGGACCTGGTCCGGCCGCACGGGATGGCCTTCCACGACGGCGATCTGTTCATCGCCCGCACCGGAGAGGCGACCCGGGCCGTCCAGGGGAGGATGTCCTACGAGGCGACCGGCGCCGTGACCCGGCTGACGGACGTGGACGGCGACGGGCGCTACGACCTGTACATCGACGTGCTTGACGGGCTGCCGGGGGCCTTCGGGGTGCACCAGACCTCGGCCCTGGTCTTCGATCAGCAGGGGTGGATGTACGTCTCGGTGGGGGCCGCCGAGGACCACTCTCCGGTGATCGAGGAGTACGAGGGGACGATCCTGCGCTGTCGGCCAGACGGCACGGAGCTGGAGGTCTTCGCCCGAGGCGCCCGGAACCCGTATGCGATGGCCCTGGGACCCGGCGGCGAGCTGTTCTGCACGGACAACGACGCCGACGAGCGGAACCGCGGAGACGTGGTCTTCCACGTCCGGCAGGGAGACCATCTGGGGTTCCCCTACACCCAGGTGGTGGGAGGGCCGGAGATCGACGGCGTGGTCGAACCGCTGTACATGCCCGGCGACGGCGCGGTGCTGGAAGGCCTGGTCTTCGCCGAGCCCGGAAGCCTTCCCGAAGGGTACGACAATTGTTTCTATGTGGCTGAGCTGTTCGGAGATTCGGTGAAGCGGCTCCGGGTGCGGCCTTCGGATGAGGAGGGACGGTACGAGCTGGAGCGGGTGGAGGACGTCTTCTCGGTGAAGTTCCCGCTCGACCTGGTGATCGCCCCCGAGGAGCAGGCGATGTATGTGCTGGCCGGCTACGACGAGAAGAAGGTCTACCGGGTCACCTTCGGCGAGGGGGGGGCGGAGTGATGCGGGGGGCGCTGGTCTCGATCTTGGCGGCGGTGGTGCTGGTCGCCGGCATTGCCGTGGGGGGATCGTCGGTGTTCTTCCCGCCGACGAAGACTCGGATCGACGTGGCGCACGGTCAAGAGATCTTCAATCGCTACTGTGCCAGTTGCCACAGCGTCAAGGAGCAAGGGGGCTCTCGTCGGGCGCCGTCGCTGCACCGGATCGGCGAGGTGGCTGGCTCGAGGGTGCCGGGGCAGAGCGCCGAGGAGTACCTGCTGACCTCGATCCTGAAGCCCGACGCCTACCGAGCCGAGGGGGTCGAGGGCGTGATGCCGCCGAACGTGGCCGATGCGCTCTCGAAGGCGGATCTGATCAACCTGGTGAGCTACCTCTCGACCCTCGGCGGTCGGCTGCGGCCGGCGGCGGTGCTGGCCCTGCCGTTCGAGAGGGATCGGGGCTCGTCGGCCGCGACGAGACGGCTGGAGCTGGCGTCGATCGAGCGGGGCCGCGCCCTGTTTCTGGGCAAGGGGAACTGCTCCTCCTGCCACAGCCTGAGGACCGATATCGCCGGGCACAATCTGATGGCCCCGACGCTGGAAAAGGCCGGGCTGTACTCCCGGGCCGACCTGGAGGCGGCGCTGCGGGAGCCGAGCGCGCACATCGTCGAGGGGTACGAGACGTGGATGGCCTCGGCCGGCGGGGTGCTCGTGCAGGGCCGGAAGCTGCCGGCGCCCGAGGGCAAGGTCCGGCTGCTGGCGGCCGACGACCGGGGCGGGCCCGAGCTGCTGGAATTCGACCAGGACGAGCTGGAGCCGCTGGGCGATGACGGTGAGGTGCTCGTCCGCGTGCCGACCTCTCGGATGCCGCCGGTCGGCCAGGTGCTTGACCGGGAGGAGGTCGGTGCGGTCCTCGACTTCCTGCTGACCCTGCGCTGATCCAAAAGGGGCCCGGGCCCCGGAGCGACCTCCGGAGCGGCTGGGACCGCCGGTTCGGCGGCGCTGCCTGGTCTTGGGAGCCCCGGTTTGTCTTCCCAGCGGGTCGGGGCCGACGAGGGCTCGGGATCCGCGGCCGGACCCCGAGGCCCCCGAACCCCGGCCTCCCGCCGAGGCCGACGCTTCGGCTCCGGCTACGAGCGGTTCGATCCGGGCGTTGGGGGCGTGCCGAGCCAGTCGGAATGGGTCCCGACCGGGAGCGGGACTCGACCTCGGGCTTCCCTCCTCGGATCGGCGGGAGCCGGACCCCGGCGACCGGGCACAGAACGTTCTTGCGGGACCCCCCGGGTTGTGGTCGACTGGGGTCAGGGTCGGGCGTGAGCGGCCGTCCCGCTCGCTCTCAGAAGCGACACGTCGTGTCATGGGGAGGTCGGCCCGAGCCGGAGGCGGGCGTCCCCTGGTGGATCTGTGGCCGTCGATCGCGCCCGACGACCGATCGAGGCAGCTCCCATGGCTTCCGTCACGACCGCCCCGCCGGCCCCCTCCGCACGCCGGGAGGGATCGACCGCGTCCCGATCCGTCAACGATCTGGCCATCCGGGTCGGGACGGTGAATGGATCGGGCAGCCAGTCGTCGAACCTGGTGCTGCTGCGGGCGCTCAATCACATGGGCATCCCGTGCAGCGGTAAGAATATCTTCCCCTCGAACATCGAGGGCCTGCCGACCTGGTTCCACCTGAGGGCCAGCGCCCGGGGATATGTGGCCCATCGGCAGGATGTGTCCATCCTGGTCTGCATGAACGAGCAGACCGCCGCGGACGACATCCGGCGGGTGGCGCCGGGGGCCGTGGTGATCTACCGGGACGACTTCAAGGAGGACGTGAGCGGCCTGCGCGACGACGTGCGGATGATCGCCGTGCCGTTCCAGAAACTGGTCGAGGAGGCGTACCCGAACGACGGGACGAAGAGCTACCGGGAGACGCTGCGCAAGGTGATCAACATGGTTTACGTGGGCGTGGTGGCCTACGTGACCGGGATCGAGCTGGAGGCGGTGGAACACGGCATCCGGCGGGAGTTCCCCGGAAGGAAGGCGAAGGCGGGAGAAGTGAACATCCGGGCGGCCCAGGCCGGGTTCGGGTGGGCCGCCGAGCACCTGGGGAGCGAGCCGTTCGCCTGCCGGGTGGAGCGGATGGACGCGACCTTGGGCCAGATCCTCGTCGACGGCAACCGGGCGTCGGCCCTGGGGGCGGTCTTCGGCGGGGCGAGCGTGATGACCTGGTACCCGATCACCCCCTCGAGCAGCCTGGCCGAGGCGGCCGAGGAATACTTCAAGCGCACCCGGGAGAACGGCGATGGGAGGAAGACCTTCGCGGTGGTCCAGGCGGAGGACGAGCTGGCCGCGATCGGCATGGCGGTGGGGGCCGGCTGGGCGGGGGCGAGGGCGATCACGGCGACCTCGGGGCCGGGCATCTCGCTGATGACCGAGTTCGTGGGCCTGGCCTACTTCGCCGAGATCCCGGTGACGATCATCGACGTGCAGCGCATGGGCCCCAGCACCGGCCTGCCCACCCGAACCAGCCAAGGGGACATCCTCAAGCTCCACCTGCTCGGCCACGGCGATTGCCGACACCCGGTCCTGATCCCAGGATCGGTGAAGGAGTGCTTCGAGCTGACCGGCGAGGCGATCGACCTGGCCCAGCGCTTCCAGACCCCGGTCTTCGTGGCGACCGACCTCGACCTGGGGATGAACCTCTGGCTCTCCGAGCCGTTCCCGTACCCCACCCGCCCCCTGCAGCGAGGCAAGGTGCTCGACGCGGTCGACCTCCAGCGCCGGGGAGGCTTCGGCCGGTACCGCGACGTGGACGGCGACGGCGTCTGCTACCGTACCCTGCCCGGAACCGAACACCCGGCCGCCGCCTACTTCACCCGGGGGACCGGGCACAACGAGAGCTCCGGCTACAGCGAACGCCCCGAAGACTGGCGGCGGAACCTCGACCGCCTGACCAGGAAGCTGGAGACGGCCCGGGCCGAACTCCCCCGGCCGGTGATCGCGATCGAGCCGGGGGCGAAGGTCGGGCTGATCGCGTATGGCTCGACCGACCCGGCGGCCATCGAGGCGAGGGACCTGCTGCGAGCGGCGGGAGTGCCGGTGTCGTACTGCCGGATCCGGGCCCTGCCGGCCGCCGACTCGGTGGCCGAGTTCGTCTCGAAGTGCGATCGCGTCTACGTCATCGAGCAGAATCGGGACGGACAGCTCTGTATGCTGCTGCGGGCGACGCTCGAGGGCAGCCTCGACGACCGGCTGTTCTCCATCACCCACTACAACGGCATCCCGATCGCCGCGGGGGACATCGTGGGCCCGGTGCTGGACTGGGAGCGGAACTTCCAGGAGCACCACATCCCCTCGGCGCAGCCGTCTCCCCCCGATCCCCGCGGGAACGGGGAGGGGCCGGTCGTCTCGACGGAGTGACGGGGATCGCGTCGCGTCACGTCGCGTCACGTCGCGTCGCTTCTCTTCATTTCTCTTCTTTTCTTTTCTCTTCTCTTCTCTTCTCTTCTCTTCGCGTCTCGCTTCGCACCAGATCAGCCGGATCAGACCGGAGGACGAGCCATGTCTCGGGCCGAGGCGACCGTGCCGGTGCACGCCGGCGACCGCACGTTCGAGCTGCCGCTCTTGGCCTTTCAGGGGTCGCCATCGACCCTGTGCAAGGGGTGCGGGCACAACAGCATCACCAGCGCTTTGATCGATGCGTGCAAGTCTCTGGGGATCAATCCCTATTCCACGGTGAAGCTGAGCGGCATCGGCTGCTCAAGCAAGACACCGGCGTACTTTTTGAACTACAGCCACGGGTTCAACGCGCTGCACGGCCGGATGCCGTCGGTGGCGACCGGGGCGGCGCTGGCCAACGCGAGGCTGACGGTCGTCGGCATCAGCGGAGACGGCGACACGGCGAACATCGGCCTCGGCCAGTTCAAGCACGCTTGCCGGCGGAACCTGCCGATGGTCTACCTGGTGGAGGACAACGGCTGCTACGGCCTGACCAAGGGGCAGTTCTCGGCCACCGCCGACCTGGGGGCCCCCCTGCGCCGAGCGTCCGGCGAGCGGAACACCACGGCGCCGCTGGATCTGTGCCTGGAGGCGATCGCCGCCGGGGCCTCGTTCGTGGCCCGGTCGTTCGCGGGGGACCGGAAACAGCTCGGAACCCTGCTCCGGGCGGCGCTGGCGCACCGGGGGATGGCGTTCCTGGACATTATCAGCCCATGCGTGACCTTCAATGACTTTCCCGAAAGCCACAAGGGCTGGGACTGGGCCAAGGCGCACGAGGAACCGCTCCAGGAGTTGGGCTTCGTCCCGCACTTCGAGCCGATCGAGGTGGAACAGGTTGAAGGGGAGGCGACCCGAGTGCGGATGCACGACGGCTCCTGGATCACCCTCCGCGCCCTGAGCCATGCCGAGCACGACGTGACCGACCGGGCCTCGGCCCTCCGGCTGTTGCTGGAGAGCCGAGAGGCGGACGAGTTCGTCACCGGGCTGCTCTACCTCGACTCGGATCGGCCCGACTTCGTGACGGAGCAGGACCTGGTCGACCGCCCGCTCGCCCTGCTGGACGACGAGTCGCTGCGACCGAGCCGGGAGGCGTTCGAGGCGATCCTGGCGGAGCTGTGATTGCAACGGTCTCGATCCGCCGGGGCGGTCGGGGTCGGAGTCGGGTCGCCCCCCGAGTCGGACGCCTTCCGGAACGGGGAGCGCCCCGCCCCTCGCCTCCCCGGCCCGAGATCCGCCGAGGTTGATCGGTTGGTTCGACCCGCCGACACCCTGCGGCGGGGAGGCTGAGGTCCTCCGCAACCGTCGGTTCGGCGGCGCTCCCCTCCGGTGGGTGCCCTGGGGTGGCTTCCACCCGGGGCGGGCCCGTCGAGGACTCGGGGTCCGCAGCCGGAACCCGAGGCTCCCGAACGCCGGCCACCCTGCCGGACGATCGCGGCGGGTCGACTCATCGAGAACCAGACACGCCACCCTGCCGGAGAGGGGGAGGAGGGGGGTCAGCGGACGACCTGGCCGCCGCAGCCGGAGCCGGCGCCGGCGGTGCAGCCGTAGCAGTGGAGGCCGGTGGTGATGGGGCGTCGGGAGAGGGAGGCCGGGTCGAAGTCGGCGATGTGGGAGGGGACGCCGGGGGCGGTGGGGAGCTCGAGCTGCTGGTTGAAGTCGCAGTCGTAGAGGAGGCCGTCCCAGCCGACGGAGAGGGTGGTGCGGCACATGACGGCCTCCGCGGCGGCGGGGTTGAACGAGGAGACGAGGCGGTTCATGTACGGTTCGTACTGGCCGGAGCGGAGGAGGAACTCAAGGAAGCGGTTGATGGGCATGTTGGTGATGACGTAGAGGCGATTGAAGACCAGATCATATCGAGCCTTGAGCTCTCGGCGGAAGTCGGCCTCGATGCTGGCTTGCCTCGGGGGAGGGAAGGCGCCGACGGGGTTGTAGACGAGGTGGAGCTCCAGCCCGGAGCCCTCCTTGCCGTAGCCCAGGTCGTTCAGGAGGCGGAGGGCGGCGAGGGAGTCGTCGAAGACGCCGTCGCCGCGCTGGGCGTCGGTGTTGCGGGGGAGGAAGGAGGGAAGGGAGGCGACGACCTCGACGCGGTGCTCGGCGAGGAAGGCGGGGAGGTCTCGGAAGCGGGGGACCCGCAGGATCGTCAGGTTGCAGCGGTCGATCACGTGGCGGCCGAGGGCGCGGACGCGCTCGACGAGCCATCGGAAGTGGGGGTTGAGCTCGGGGGCGCCGCCGGTGAGGTCGACCCGGGGGATCTCGGTCGCTTCGAGGGCGCGGAGGCACTGCTCCATCGTCTCCCGGGTCATGACCTCGGTGCGGTCGGGGCCGGCGTCGACGTGGCAGTGCTTGCACGTCTGGTTGCACAGCTTGCCGAGGTTCAACTGCAAGACGTCGATGCCGGTGGCGGTCAGGGGGGAGAGGCCGTGGGAGGAGAGCGACTGCTCGAAGGGGGGGAAGCGGCCGGAGGGGAGCAGGACGCGGAGCTGCTGGTCGAGGGTGGCCAGGGGGTGGCCCTGAGCGCGGAGGGAGCGGGGCATGGGAGGGGCTCGATAAGGAGAAGGGATGAGACGGGTCGCGGAGAGGAGCGGATCGGAGGGGAGCGCACGCTCCCGATGCCCCTGCTCGGCTCCGATCGGGCTTTGGGCCGGATTCCGGGCGAGGGGGATCACATCGAGATCGAGTCGTGCACGTCCTTCATTTGCACGCCGTGGACGAGGGTGATGCCGGCTCGGAGGGCGGCGGCGACCTGGATGGCCTCGGTCATCTGGGCGAGGTCGGCGCCGAGTTCGAGGCAGCTCCGGGTGGAGGAGTCGATGCAGTAGGGGCACTGCTCGGAGTGGGCGACGGCCAGCGCGATGAGGGCCTTCTCCCGGGAGGAGAGGGCGCCGTCCTGAAACACGGCGCCGTACCACTGGTTGAACTTCTCCCAGAGGGCGGGGGCGCCCTGGCCGACCTCGGGGAATCGGGGGAGGTCCTCGGGCTTGTAGTAGGAGGACATCGGAGGCTCCGGGTTCGGGGCGTCGATCGCAGGGGTCAGCTCGGGGAGGGGGCCGCCCGGCCGGGGAGCAGGCGGGGGGCGAGCGACAGCAGGTAGAAGGCGACGGCCACCCAGATCAGGTTCGTGAAGCCGAGGGCGAGCGAGAGGTTCTCGCTCAGGCCGCCCACGACCACGCCGGCGATGTTCGCGCCGAGGGCGAGATCCGGGCGCTCTCGGTCGCGGAAGGCCATTGCGAAGATGATGCCGGCGAACAGCACCGGCAGGAAGACGACAGTGCAGGAGACGATCACTCGGGTCGCCCCGGGCAGGGCGAGATAGGTTTCCAGGGGGATCAGCACGTTCAGCAGCAGCGCGGCGATCAGGCCCGCGTAGTAGGGCAGCTGGCGGGTCGGCCGGACGAGCAGGACGAACTGGTTGGCGGCGAGGATCATCAGCAGGATGGCGCCGAAGACGATCGAGTTCACGGCCCAGGTCGAGCCGAAGAGCAGGGCCATGTGGACCACTCCCTTGGTTTCCAGCAGCATGAAGCCGGCGCCGAGGAAGAACATCTGGCCGTCGGGTCGGAGGCGTTTGGCGGGGGCGAAGCTCAGCAGCAGGCTGATCGAGAGGAAGGCGACGATGGCCATGCCGCGGAGGTTCAGGGCGGGGATGGCGCGGTCCCGCAGGTAGAGGAAGGGCCAGGAGTCGGTGGGAAGGTGGCGGATTCCCTCGGTGACGACCTCGGTGGGTCGGAGGGCGTCGGGGGGGGCGTCGGCCCGGAGGGAGAAGGAGGCGGTCCAGGAGTCGGTTTCGGGGTCGTGGACCGGGACGAGCACCTGGCCGTCGGCGAACCGGGAGCGGGCGGTGTCGATCACCGGGCTCGGGCCGTTGCCGGCCATGAGGAAGGTGATGTGGTTGCCCTGCGACTCCTCGGGGACGATCCGATCCTTCGGCGGCAGGGAGAGGACGACCGGGGGGGCGCCGAAGGCGTCGTCGATCATGCGGTCGATCCGGCCGACGACCCAGCCCTGGCGGTAGTAGTTGTAGGCGGCGAAGACGCCTCCGGGCTTCAGGCGGGCCCGGATGTCCCGGACGGCCCCCTCGGTGAAGAGGAAGCTCTCCAGGCGGAGGGAGGAGTAGCCGGAGTGCAGGACGAGGGAATCAACGAGGGCGTAAATGATCAGATCGTATTGCTTCTCGGTGGTGCGGAGGAAGCCGCGGCCGTCGGTCAGGTGGACGGTGACGCGGGGGTCGTCGTAGGGGCGGTTGGGGTGATTCAGGCGGCCGAGGCGCTGGAGGGCGGGGTCGATTTCGACGGCGTCGACGTGGTTCGCCCCGGCGAGCAGGGCGGCGGCGACGTCGTTGCCCGAGCCGGCGCCGATGACCAGGACGTCCTCGAACGGCGGCTCTCCGGCGGCGGAGCGCATCAGGTGGGGGAGGAAATACGCCTTGCCGGTCTTCTCCACGTCGACCATCTGCTGGTGGCCGATGTTGTTCGTCTCGATCAACCGGGCCTTGGGCTGATATTCGACCTTGTAGTACGGGGACCAGAGCGTCCGGGAGGAGGACAGCGGCGGCGCGAAGGCGGAGAGGGCGGCGACGTAGACCAGGCCCACCAGGCAGGCGATCTGGACGGCCGATCGGCGGCGGATCAGGGTGGCGAACAGGCCGGCGGCGACGGCGAACCAGAGCAGCGGGGTCGTCTCGTGCCAGGAGGCGAGGCCGAAGGCGGCGATCCCGGCGACCGAGCCGGCGACGTCGGCGGAGTAGGCGCGGATGCGGTCGGGGATGGCGTTAAACCGGCGGCCCATCACCTGGCCGACGCCCACGAAGGCCGAGGCGATGAGCACGAAGAAGAACCCGGCCATCGCCTCGATCGGCACGGTCCAGGCGAACGGGTCGCGCACGAGGTACTCGGTGCCGAAGTACACCTGCTGCGGCGACCCCCGGCCGCCGACCTCGACGAGGATGGCGCCGCCGCTCCGTTGGGCGTCAAGCAGCACGAGGGCGGCCGCCGCGCCGACGAGCAGCATCGGCAAGGTGAGCCGGGAATAATCCCTCGGGCTCGAGGCGGCCAGCAGGCCGACCGAGAGGCCGAGGAAGCAGGCCATGAGCACGAGGTTGGTGAAGAAGGTGAGGAAGGCGACCGTGGCGCCGAACCATCGGATGCAGGCCAGCTCCAGGAAGAGGGCGACGAAGCTGATCAGGAACAGCTCGACGGAGGCCCTGGTCGACTCGGGGGGCGGGCAGGCCCGGCCGGCCGAGGGGGAGGGGGTCGGCGACGGCGATGGGGTCGGCGGCTGGGGTTCCATGCGGTGCGTCGCGCGGGGGCCTCGGGGACGGGGAAGCGATCGATCAGGAGGGGCCCAGAGGGCGGTCGGCCTCGGGCGAGGAGGAGGAGGGGGGGGCCCCGTGCTTGGCGGGGGCGGGGGACGTGGGCTCGACCCGGACGCGTCGGATCCGGTTGGGATCGGCCTGAAGGACGACCAGGCGGTGGCGGCCGACGGTGACCTGGTCCCCCGGTTCGGCCAGGCGGCCGAGCCGCTCGACGATCAGGCCGGCGGTCGTGTCGGAGTCGATCCCCTCGGGCACCTGCACGCCGGTTTCCTCGGCGAGCACGTCGACCGGGCAGCTCGCGTCGACCTCGAAGGCGCCGTCCCCCTGGGGGATGACCTGGGGGGGCTCGCGGTCGAACTCGTCTTGAATCGGCCCGACGAGTTCCTCCAGCACGTTCTCGAGCGTGACCATACCCACGACGTCACCATATTCGTCGAGCAGCATGGCCAGGTGGATCCGGTTGCGCTGGAATTCCCGCAGCAGGGCGTCCAGCCGGATCGACTCGGGAACGAAGGGGACCGACCGGGCGATCTGGCGGAGGTCGGGCCGGCCGTCGTCGGAGCCGGAGGAGCGGAAGAGATCCTTGACGTGGAGCATGCCGATCACGCTGGTCAGGTCGTCCTCGCAGAGCGGGAAGCGGGTGTGGCCGGCGCGCCGGGCGATGCGGAGGTTCTCGTCCACCGGGCGGGAGAGGCTGAGGTAGACGATATCGGGCCGGGGAACCATGACCCGCCGGGCGGTCTTCTCCTCCAGCTCCAGGACGTTCTCGATCATCGTCCGCTCGGATCGCGAGAGATGGCCGCCCTGAACGCTCTCGGCGAGGATGTGCCGCAGCTCCTCCTCGGTGTGGGCCACGGCGGCGTGGTCCAGGGCGCCGAGGCCGACGAGCCGGAGGATCAGGTCGCTGAAGGCGTTGAGCAGCCAGATGACCGGGAAGAACAGGTAGTAGAAGGCCATCATCGGCGGCGCCGTGACCAAGGCCACGGGCTTGGCGGCGCGGATGGCCAGGCTCTTGGGCACGAGCTCGCCGAGCGAGATGTGCAGGAAGGTGACGAACAGGAAGGCGAAGGCCGGGATGACGGGGACCATCCGGCCGTTGATTTGCAGGGCCGTCTCCGGCAGGCCGAAGGCGTGCAGGGCGGCCTCGATGCCGGGCTCGACCGAGCGCTCGATGACGAAGCCCAGGCCGAGGCTGGCCAGGGTGATGCCGAACTGGGAGGCGGAGAGGTAGGCGTCGAGGTGGTCGAGCAGCTTGCCGGTGATCTTGGCCGCCCAGTTGCCCCGGCCGGCCAGCTCGTCGATCTGGCTGGTGCGGACCTTGACCAGGGCGAACTCGGCGGCGACGAAGAAGGCGTTGGCCAGCAGCAGGCCGGCGACGACGAGGAATTCGGCGATGCCCATCGGGGCCCGTGGGTCTCGATTCGGTTCGGTCCGGGAGCCGGGCCGGGTCCGGTCTCCGCGCGGCGGGGGCCCGATTGCGTCCCCGCCGCCGACCGGGCCGCCCGGGGCCCGCCGTCGCCCCGATCTTACCCGAACCGCCCGCCCTCCGCACGGCCGTTCCGCCGGGGGCCGGGGCGTTGGCTCCGTTCGGTTCGTTCGTTGACGAGTCAGGGGAGGGGGCGTAGGCTCGGGGGGCGATGGGGGCGGAAACGGGCGAGAACCGAGGACAAAGGCCGTCGGCGGAACGACTGAGGTCGGGCCGCTTCCCGTCTCAGGGCCGATCGAGCTGGGGTGGACTCGACCCCAGGCACCCTGTCGAGGAACGCCGGCCCCCATCGGCCGAGGACCCTTCCGGGATCGTCCCGCTGGCCTCGGATGCGGGCTCGTCCCTGCCGATCGAGAAAAAGACGCATCGTGATGTGCCTCGGCCTTGACTCAATCCGGATCCGGACGGCCCCGGCGGCGATCGCCGTCGGGATGGCGGCGGTGCAGTCGGCCCGAGAGGCGGCCAGGAGGGCCGAGTGCTCGAACAACCTGAAGCGGATCGGCCTGGCGATGCTCGAGCATCACGACCGCCACGGCCGGTTCCCGGCGGCGGTCTTGGGGGCCGGGGGCGAGCCCGTGCTGAGCTGGCGGGTGGCCGTGCTGCCCTTGCTGGGGTTGGATGACCTCTCCAACCGCTTCCACCGGGACGAGCCCTGGGACAGCCCGCACAACGCGGCGCTGATCGCCGAGATGCCGGACGTCTACCGCTGCCCGAGCGACTCGGGGGCCGAGCCCGGCCAGACCGGCTACCGGATCGCCGAGGGGCCCGGGGCCTCGTTCCCGGGACCGGAGGGGATCCGGATGGTCGAGATCCGGGATGGGACCTCGAACACGATCGCCGTGTTCGAGTCGGACGAGCACGCCCCCTGGACCCGGCCCGGCGGCTTGCCCTTCCCGGTCGAGCCGGACGACCCGCCGCTGCCGCTTGGCTCCCTCCACCGGGGAGGCGTGCACGTGCGGTTCTGCGACGGGGCGGTCCGGTTCCTCTCGGAGTCGATCAAACCGGCCGTGCTCCGGGCGCTGTTCACTCCGAAGGGGGGGGAAGTCGTCAAGGCCGGGGAATTCTGAGCGGGCCGGTCGGGACGGGTCGGCGGAGGGTGTCGCTCAGCGGTAGAGCACGCCGACCCGTCTCCGGTAGTCGTCGTAGGTTTCCTCGAAGAGGGCCCGGGCGCGGTCGGCGCCGAGGTGGCAGGAGGCGGTGAGCACCTTGGGGGGGCGGCCGGCCTCGGTGAGCAGGCGGGCGACCTCGGCCTTCAGGAGGTTGATGATCGCGCAGCCGCTGACCGAGGAGATGGGCGCGACGGGTGTTTCCAGGCCGTCGATCCAGACGGCGGAGTCGCCGGCCGGGGCGTGCTGATCGAGGACGAGGTCGGCGACGTCGAGCAGCTTCTTGCCCGATTCGTGCCGGGAGGTCGACGCCGCGCTGTGCGCCACCGAGGTCAGGGCGACGACCGACATGCCCAGGCGCCGGGCCTCGATCGCCACGTCGATGGTCACGGCGTTGCAGCCGCTGGTGGAGATGGCGAGCAGGCAGTCCCTCGGGTCGGTGACGAAGTTCCGCCAGAGAACCGGGCCGAACCCCTGGACGTTCTCCAGGAACATCGCCTGGCGCTGGCCGTTGGCGCCGACGACGGGGTTGTGGAAGGTCATCGACAGCTCGACGATCGGGTGGAAGCCCGGGAACGAACCGTAGCGGGGGAACATCTCCTCGACGGCCATCCGGGAGTGTCCGGTGCCGAAGACGTGGACGAGGCGGTCGGCGAGGATCGCGTCGGCGAACCGCCGGGAGGCGGCCCGGATAGCGTCGAGCTGCGTGGCCTCGATCGCGTCGAGTGCCGACCGGGAGGCGGCGAGGTACTGGGCGAGGGGGTCTTGGTCGCGGTCGCGGTTTCGGTCGCGGAAGGGTTCGCTCATCGGTTCAATCGTGATGGCTCGGGTGTTGGCCCTCGGAGACGCACCAGCCGCCGTCGACCGGCAGGATGACGCCGGTGACGAAGCGGGAGGAGGGCTCGGCGAGGAAGAGGATGGCCTCGGCCACGTCGTCGGGGGTGCCGGGGGAGGAGGAGAGGGGCTGCTTGGTGGCGAGATAGGCGAGGATGTCGGGGTCGGTGCAGGCCCGGGCGGACATGGGCGTCTGGATCAGGGCCGGGGCCACGGCGTTGAACCGGATGCGGTCGGGGGCGTATCGGGCGGCGGCCTGCTGGGTCATGGCGAGCACGGCGGCCTTGCTCGCGGCGTAGGCATAGGTGCCGAAGTAGGTCGGCGACCAGGACCAGCCGGAGACGGAGCCCAGGTTGACGACCGCGCCCCGGATCCCCCGGTCGTCGGGCTCCTGGGCGAGCATCCGACGCACCGCGGCGCGGTTGGTGAGGAAGACGCCCCGGGCGTTGACGCTCAGAACGGCGTCCCAGCCCTCGGCCGAGCACTCGTGGAGCGGGCCGTCGCCGAACCGCCGGCCGCTGATGCCGGCCACGTGGACAAGGATGTCGAGCCGGCCGCCGAGCCGGGAGGCGGCGCGATCGAACAGGGAGGCGACCGCGTCCTCGTCGCTCGCGTCGGCGGCCTCGGCCCAGCTTGGGCCGATCGGGGCCAGGAGGGCGAGGGCGGCGTCGGCCTCCTGGCTCGATCGGCCGGAGACGACGACTCGGGCCCCCTCGGCGAGGAACCGGGAGGCCGTGGCCAGGCCGATGCCGCCGGTGCCGCCGACGATCAGGCAGGAGCGGCCGTCGAGTCGTCCGGGTCGGGTCACGGCGGGAGTCTCCGAGGGGAGGGCCATTCCCGTCGTAACGGACGGGCCGTCCGCGTTCAAGCCCGGCGGGTCGGAGTCGAGGGGGGGGGGAGAGTCGTCCCGAGGGGGAGCGGCGGCCCCTCGACGCGACGATCGGGCTCAGAGCTCCCAGACCCGTCGGCCGCCGAGGTACATGGAGAGGACGCCGTCCTGGCTGACCTTCAGGACGGGGCCGTGGTAGCTGGCGGCCAGCGCGGCGACGGTGCGGGCCCCCTCGGAGGCCCGGGCGGCGAGGATCGCCTCGGGGGTGATGCGGAGGATGGCGCCGAAGGCCAGGAGGTTGCCTCGGCGGTCGACCACGACGGCGCCGTCGACGCCGGCCAGGGCCTCCAGGACGGAGGCGTCGAGGTCGGCGATCCTCCGGCTGAAGATCAGGTGGTGCAGGGCGCGCTTGGCCATGCGGGGGGGGAGGTGGTCGGTTTCGCTGGGGACGTCGGGATCCGGGGCGAGGTGGTCCTCGATGCGATCGCCGGGGGCGACGAGCTGGGGGAGGGACTCCTCGGGGTCCCGGAGCAGGACGATCAGGGCGCCGACGCGGTCCTCGGAGAGGTTCATCGCCGCCTGGAAGAGCCGGGAGGCGAGGCCGGGGGGGGCGGCGTCGCCGACGGCCCGGCACCAGGCGTCGAACTTGCTGGGGACGTCCATCAGGCGCCATCGGGCGTTGCTGAAGGCGAAGGAGAGGGTGCCGCCGGCGAAGACCTTGATTTCCTGAGAGGGGGTGAGCACCAGGCCGACGTGGTCGCCGGTGCGGGTGGCCCGGGCGTGGTGCTCGTAGCGCCGGGGGCAGGGGGCGGACAGGGGGGCGTGCCCCTGGACGCGCTCGGTCCAGCGGCCGATGTCGACGGCCCAGGCCAGGTCGCCGCGATGGTCGACGACGAAGACGGTGCGGAGGCCGTCGCAGAGGCGGTGGATGATCTTGATCGAGGTGAGGCGGACGTTGTAGCGGGGGGCGTCGGGCGGGTTGGTGCGGTCGGGGAAGGCGGGGTCGTGCTCGGTGCCCAGCAGCAGGGCGCCGGAGGAGACGCGGCGGTCCTCGTAGGTGGAGAGGGCGGCCATCCGCATGGCCTCCATCGCCACCGGGAGGCGCATGGGGGAGGGGGGGTCGAGGAACTCGGTGACGATGACGTCTTCGAGGGCGTAGTCGAACAGCTCGGTGCGGTCGATGGCATCGGCGCCGATGAGGGTGCGGAAGCGGAGGTCTAGGACGCGGGCGATGGTTTCGACGAGCTTGCGCTCGGAGGCCAGCAGCGGGACCGGGCTGACGGGCTGGAAGCTGTAGCGGGAGCCGAACCAGTCGATGATCAGGTCGATGCCGTCCGGGTCCCCCTGGATGGTGTAATTGGGGCGGTCGATCCGGCCTTCGAAGTGGATCGGGCTGCGATCCCCCTCGAGGTGGAGCCGGGCGTCGGGGAAGAAGTGGTCGAGTTGCTGGCGGAGCAGGGAGTGGTACAAACCGACCAGCCGGGAATTGGAGCGGAACGGGCGGTCATGGCCCGGGGCCATCGGCTCTCGCATCGACGGGCGTCCCCCTGCGCTCGGTCGGTTCGACTCGGCTCGCCTCGATCCGGTCGGCCCGGCCGCGGTCCCGATCGGTTGGGTCGGGCGTCGCATTATACCGGGGAGGGAGCGTCTCGTCGGGGCCGATCGTCGGGGTCGGGGCAAGGATCTCGATCTCGGGGGCGAATCGGCGGGAGGCGGTCGAGATCGAGCAGGCTCAGCGAACCCGGCCGCCGAGCAACGGCCCTGGAGGTCACCCGAACCCCCCTCGGGAGGGGGCCTCGGGGGGTCTTCCACCCGAGTCGGTGCCGACGATCGGACGGGTTCCGCGGACGGACCCCGAGCACCTGGACCCCGGCCGCCCGCCCGGGAGGGGTTAGTGGGCGTCGTCGGTGTCCGAGTCGTCGGGCAGGGGGGAGGAGTGGTGGCAGATCAGTTCGAGGCGGCCGCCGTCGTGGCGGGGCTCGAAGCGGTCGAGGCCGGAGCAGGGGGGGATGGGGTCCTGGGAGAGCCAGCCGGAGCGGTCCTCGACGGAGACGACGACGCGGCTGCGCTCCAGGCGGTAGGAGACGGTGGCGATGGGGCCGGGCTCGGCCTCGTGCTGTCGTCCCCAGGAGGAGGCGGAGGACCAGAGGTCGCGCAGGGCGGAGGTGATGCCGCAGAGGGCCTCGTCTCCCAGGGGGGTCCAGGCTCGGAGCAGGCTGCGGAGCCGGGAGAGTTCGCGGAGGGGCTCCAGCGGGTCGCGGAGGTCGAAGGCGAAGCGGCCCTCGGCGGGGCGTCGGCCGACGTCCTGGCGCCAGGCGTCGGCGGCGGCCAGGGCGCGGAAGACCTGGTCGGGGGTGTAGGGCTTGGGGACGAAGTCGTTGGCGCCGGCGGCGTAGGAGCGGGCCTCGTTCTCCTCGACCCGGGCGGCGGAGACGACGATGACGGGGATGAGGGTCGTCTCCCTGGCGGCCTTGATGGCCTGACAGACCTCGAAGCCGCTGAGGTCCGGCAGCATGAGGTCCAGCAGCACGACGTCGGGGCGGCCGGAGCCGAGGCGGTCGAGCGCCTCGATCCCGCCGAGGGCCGACTCGGTGTGGTAGCCTCGCATCCGGACCAGCATCGACAGCAGGCTGTTGGCGTCGGGCTCGTCTTCGACGATCAGGGCGGTCGGCATCAAGCGGTCCCCGCGGGGGCGAGACGGAGAGGGCCGGGCTCCTGGTCGGGGGATCGGGCCGCGCCGGCGGGTCGATTCCGTCGCGGATATTTTACCCCGTCGGGGGGCGATCGGACAGCGGGGGGCCGGATCCGGTCGGGGGGCGGCGGGGGAGTGTGACGACCAGGGTGGTCCCTCGGCCGGGGATGCTGTGCGCCGCCACTCGGCCGCCGTGCAGCTCGACGAATTTCTTGACCAGGCTCAGCCCCAGCCCCAGCCCGCGCTTCTGGAACCCGAAGTCGCCGGAGGAATGGTAGGTCGGATCGAACTCGGTGAAGAACGGCTCGAAGAGGCGGGCCAGGGCGCGGGGCTCGATGCCGACGCCGTGATCGATGACCCGGATCACCGCGCCTGCCTCGGGGCCGGGCTCGGCGACCAGCTCGATCAGGCCGCCGTCGGGGGTGAACTTGATGGCGTTGGTCAGCAGGTTCACCAGGGTGTCCCGGACCTTGTCCGGGTCGAGCTCGAAGCGCCCCAGCTCGGGGTCGATCCGGCATTGCAGCCGCTGGGAGCGGGCCAGGACGAAGGGGGAAACCTGGTCGGCCACCTGGGCCAGCAGCGCCGGCAGGTCGACCGGAGCCAGGCGGAGGGAGAGCCGGAAGCCGGAGGCGGACATCAGTTTTAGCGTGTCGGCCACCAGGCGGGCCAGGCGCCGGGCCCCCTCGGAGAGCTTCTCCAGCAGCTCGGCCTCGACCGGGTCGCGGTCGGGGTTCATCAGCCGGATCAGCTCGCTCATGCCGTGGACCAGCGTGATCGGCGTGTTGAACTCGTGGCTGGCGACCTCGAGGAAGGCCCCTTTCAGCTCGTTGAGGTCGCTTAGCTCCCGGTTGGCCTGGGTGAGGCGATCGTTGGCGGCGCGGAGTTCCTCGACCAGGCGGCGGCGGTCGGCGATCAGGTCGTGCTGGGCCACGGCGGCGTCGAGGACCGCCTCGAGTTCCTCGGGGTCCCAGGGCTTCAGGAGGAACCGGAAGATCTCCCCCCGGTTGACGGCGTTGATCACCGCGCCGATCTCGGCGTAGCCGGTGAAGAGGATGCGGATGGCATCTGGGGCGATGGCCCGGGCTCGGGCGAGGAAGGAGTCGCCGGTCATGCCCGGCATGCGCTGGTCGGAGAGGATCACGTCGACGTCGGCTCCCCGCTCCAGGATCGCCAGCGCCTGCTCGCCGCTGGTGGCGGTGAGCACCTCGAAGCGGCGGCGGAGCAGGCCGGAGAGGCTCTCCAGCAGGCTCGGCTCGTCGTCGACGATGAGCAGGGTGTGGCGGCGGTCCATGGGGGGCGTCGGGCGGAGATCGGGGGGAGAGGCCCGCCAGAGGGACCGGGCCGTGGCGTGTCGACTCCAATCGCGTCGGAATCGGATCAGTCGGTCCCGGCTTCCTCGGACGTCGGGGGATCGGCGGCCGAGGCCGGGGAGGAGGCGGGGGGCGTCCCGCCGAGCCGACGCACCTGACCCTCCAGGCAGGTGACCCGAGCGTTCAGGGCCTGCAGCTCCCGCTGGAGTCGAAGGCGCTCGGCCTCGATGGCGACGAGGCGGTCGTACTCGGCGGCGGCGGAGCGGACGGCCTCAAGCAACTCCTCCGGCTGCCAGGGCTTGCGGAGAAACTGGTAGATGTGGCCCTGGTTGATCGCCGCGATGATTGATTCCAGGTCGGCGAAGCCGGTGTAGAGCATCCGGATCGCCTGGGGCATGCGGTCTTGGGCTCGGGTGAGCAGCTCGACGCCCGTGATGCGGGGCATCCGCTGGTCGGTCATGATGATGTGGACCTCCTCCTCGCGGAGCAGCCGCAGCCCTTCCTCGGCGCCGTGGGCCTTCAGGACGCGGAACTCGCGGCGGAGCAGGTCGTGGACCGAGTCGCAGACGTCCGGTTCGTCGTCGACGACCAGCAGGCAGTGCTTCATGTCGGTGGCTCGGGGAATCGGGCCGATCCGGCCGGTCGGTCGGGAGGAGGATGGAGTCCAGCCTACCACAGGCGACGGCCCGAGTCGAACCGCCCCCCCGGCTCAGCCCGACGAGGGGGCCGGGGCGGTGTCGGCGAAGCGTCCCCGGGGCAGGCGGGACAGCCAGGCCCAGCCGAGCAGGCCGATCGCCAGCAGCAGGAGGCTACCGTTCTGCGAGACGGTCATGCCGGCGAAGAACACCCCCTCGTCGTCTCGGAGGCGCTCGATCAGGAACCGGGTGATCGGGTAGGTGACCAACAGCAGGGCCATGACCTCGCCGTCCCGGCGCCGCAGGGGAAAATAGGCCAGCAGCAGGGCCGTGAGGATCAGGCCGTCGATCGCCGAGTAGAGCTGGGTGGGGTGCACCGGCAGCGACCGGGGGGCGTCGGACCCGATCAGGCCGGAGTGGACCTGGTCGCTCCAGGGCAGGGTGCCTCGGGGGAAGGTGACGGCCCAGGGCAGGTCGCAGGTGTCTCCGTAGCAGCAGCCGTTGAGGAAGCAGCCGATCCGTCCCAGCGCCACGCCGACGGCCATGGCCGGTGCCGCGACGTCGAGCATCGGCCGGAACGGGAACCGGCGGACCCTCCAGAACAGGACGAACGCCGCCGCCGCTCCGATCAGGCTGCCGTAGAGGACGATCCCCCCTTCCCAGACCTTGAAGGCGTCCCAGAAGGAGTCGATCGCCTCGCGGTGCTGGAGGACGTAGAACCCCCGGGCGCCGATCAGGCCGCCGACGATCAGCCAGATGGCCAGGTCGAAGACGTCGTTGGGGTCGACCTTCGACCGCCGGGCCAGCCAGGCGGCCAGGTTCATCGCCGCGAGGAAGGCGAGGAAGAGCATCAGGCCGAAGCCGTGGATGCGGATGGCAGTGCCGGGGATCTCGTACAGGACCTGGAGCATGCCGGCGGCCCGAGGGGGGAGAGGGAGGACGTGAGACGGGTGCGAGCGATCGGCTCCGAAGCGGTCGCCGGCCGGGAGCCGGAGGGCGGGACGGGGATCGAGCAGGGGGCCGGGATCGCTTCCCGGCGGTCTTCCCTCCTCGGCCATCGGGCCCGAGCCTTCCGCCGACAGGCCGGCCGGTTTGCCGATCAAACCGAACCGAACCGAACCGAACCGAGCCGGCCGGCATTCAGCGGGCGGCGGCGGCCCGGGGGAGGTACTGATCGTCGAGCCGCTCGATGATCCGGTTCTGGGCGTCGAGGGCGACGACGCGGGGGTGGTGCGCCTCGACCTCGTCGGGTTCCAGCAGGGCGAAGGCCATGACGATCAGCCGGTCTCCCGGGGTGCCGAGGCGGGCCATCGAGCCGTTGAGCTCGACCTGGCGGGCGCCGGGCTCGCCGGGGATGGCGTAGGTCTCGGCTCGGGCGCCGGTGGACATGTTGCTGATGAGGATCGACTCATAGGGCAGGATGCCGACGGCGTCCATCAGCTCGGGGTCGAGCGTCAGGCTGCCATGGTAGTGCAGGGCGCAGCCGGTGACGGCGGCCTGGTGCAGCTTGCCCTTGAGCAGCTTCACGTGCATGGGCGGTGGGACCTTCCGTCGTTAGGTCGGCAGCAGCCGATTGTCGATCAACCGGGCCGGGCCGATGCGGGCGGCCACCAGCGCCACGGCTCCCCGGCCGGGGGAGAGCTCGGCCAGGGGCTCGAGCGACTGGGCGTCGGCGACCTCGGCGTAGTCGAGCCGGGCCAGGGCTTCCGATTCTATCGTCCGGGCCAGATCCTGTCGAACCCGGTCGGCCGAGCGCTCGCCGGCGGCCACCGCCTCGGCGGCCCGGTTCAGGGCTCGGGAGAGGACCGTGGCGGCCCGGCGCTGCTCGGCGGAGAGATAGCGGTTGCGGCTGCTCATGGCCAGGCCGTCGGGCTCTCGGACGGTCTCGACCGGCAGCAGCTCCACGGGGAAATCCAGGTCGTCGACCATCCGGCGGATCACGGCCAGTTGCTGGTAATCCTTCAGGCCGAAGGCGGCCCGATCCGGCTGGACAATATGGAAGAGCTTGGCCACCACGGTCGTCACGCCCCGGAAGTGGGTCGGCCGGGACCTCCCCTCCAGCACCGAGGACAGGCCGGGGACCTCGACGAAGGTGGCGACGGGCCCCCGGGGGTACATCTCGGCGACGGTCGGCTCGAAGATCAGGTCGACGCCGGCCGAGGAGCATCGGGAGTGATCCTCCTCGGGGGTGCGGGGGTACTTCGCGTAGTCCTCGGTCGGGCCGAATTGCGTCGGGTTGACGAAGATCGACGCGACGAGGAAGCCGCATCGGGATCGGCACTCCTCCATCAGCCGGACGTGGCCGTCGTGGAGGGCCCCCATCGTGGGGACGAAACCGATCGACTTCCCCTCGGCTCGGGCCCCGGCGATGAGGCGCCGGCACTCGGCGATCGTCTCGACGACGGGGGGAGAGGGGTTCATGGATCACGGGCTCCGGGAGGCAGGGGAGGGGGGAGCGGCTCGTCGCCGCGCCGCTCCGCTCTCCGGCAGAGGGGGAGAGGGCCCGGGGGACGGTCAGGCCCGGTGCGGGCAGTCGGGGTTGTTCAGACAGTCGTCGGGGATGAGCAGATCCTCGAGGATGCGGCCATGCACGAGAGTCTGCTCGACGATCCGGGGCACGTCCTGCTCGGTGACTCGGCCGTACCAGACGTTCCTCGGGTAGATGACGACGACGGGGCCGTGCTCGCACTGGTCGAGGCAGCCGGCGTGGTTGGCTCGAGCGGAACGGGCGAGGCCGGCGCGCTTGAGGGCCTTCTTGAAGGCGTCCCGCAGGGCGCCGGAGGCCTCGGGGTCGCAGCAGCCTCGGCGGTGGCCGGGGTCTCGGACGTTGCCGCAGATGAAGACGTGGTGCTCGAAGGCGGGCATGGGCGGGGCGGGCCTCGGGCGGGGCGAACCGGGGCGATCGGGCGGCGAGTTCGAATTCGTTGGGGAATCGCCCGACGCGATCCGTATACTTCCCTTAATGGTGGGGCCGGGGAGCCGATCGGGTCAAGGTCGGGCCGCACGCAGTGGCGGGGGGGGGGGGGGGGGGGGGGGGGGAGTGCCTCGGCCCGTATACGATGGCGCTGCTGGAGCGATCGGCGCAGCCGTTTGTGATCGTCGAGCTGTCCGGCACGGTGCTGCACGCCAACCGCGCCTTCTGTGAGCTGCTGGGGTACGAGCCCGGCGGGCTCGACGGCCGGACGATCGTGGAGCTGACCCCCGAGCGCTGGCACTCGACGACGCTGCAGTCCCTGCGCCGGATCGTCGAGCAGCGCCGCCCGCTGCGCTACGAGAAGGAGTACCGCTCCCGGGACGGCCGGGCGGTGCCGGTGGATCTGGTGGCCGATCTGCTGCCCGACGCTCAGGGTCGGCCGCTGGCGCTGTACGCGATCATCACCGATCTGAGCGACCAAAAGCTGGCTGAGCGGGCGCTGCGCGCCTCGGAGGCCCGCTTCCGCGAGCTGTTCGACGAGGCCCCGTTCGGCTACCACGAGATCGACCGCGACGGCCGGATCACGGCGATCAATCGAACGGAGTGCGAGCTGCTGGGCTACGACCGCGAGGAGCTGATCGGCCGGCCGATCGTGGAGCTGGTCGACCGCTCGCAGCGGGCCCAGGCCGAGCGCGCCGTGGCCGAGAAGCTGGCCGGGCTCCGTCCGCTGGGCCCCTTCGAGCGGACCTACCGGCGGCGGGACGGCCGGGCGCTGATCGTCTCGATCCGAGAGCGGGTCCGGCGGGACGACCAGGGCCGATGCGTCGGCCTGCGCAGCACGGTGCAGGACATCACCGAGCAGAAGCTGATGGAGGCGGCCCTGATCGCCTCGCAGCGGAGGGCCCAGGCGCTGTTCGATGGCATCGAGGACGCGGTGTTCGTGCACGACACCGACGGCCGCCTGCTGGAGGCCAACCCCGCCGCCTCCCGACTGCTGGGCTACAGCCGGGACGAACTGCTGCGGATGACCACCGCCGACATCGACGCCGAGGACACCGCCGCCGGCTTCCGCTCCCGGCTCGACCAGCAGCTCCGGGACGGCCACCTTCGCTTCGAGGGGCACCATCGCGCCAAGGACGGCCGGATCATCCCGGTGGAGATCAGCACCTCGACGATCCAGCTCGGCGAGCAAACGGCCGTGCTTGCCGTGATCCGGGATGTCTCCGAACGCAAAGCCCTGGAGGCGACCCGCCGCCGCTTCGCCGAAATGCAAGAGGCCAATGCCAAGGTTCTGGCCGAAACGAACCGAATGCTCCGAGAGAGCGAGGCCCGCTACCGGCTGCTCACCGAGGCCTCCCTCGACGCGGTGGTCGTGGCCGACGCCAACGGTCGGATCACCCTGTTCAACCCGGCCGCCGAGCGCATCTTCGGTGTCTCGACGCGCGAGATCCTCGGCCAGCCCCTCTCGCGGATCCTGATCGACGACGAGGAAGGCCCTGGCGAGCCCGACCTTGGCTTGAGTCCCGACGACGGCCGGCGGTTCTCCCGGCTGGTCGGCCGCACCGTCGAGCTGCGCGGCCGGCGCAAGGGGGGCGAGGTGTTCCCCCTGGAGCTGTCGCTCAACGCCGTGGTCGATGGCAATGGCGATGGCGATGGCGACCGGGTCCAGTTCATCGGCTCGATCCGGGACCTGACCGAGCGGCAGCGGATGCGGGACATGCTCGTCCAGAGCGAGAAGCTGGCCTCGATCGGCCTGCTCAGCGCCGGGGTGGCCCACGAGATCAACAACCCGCTCTCCTATGTGGCGAACAACCTCGCCGTGCTGGAGCGCGACCTGCGCGGCATCTTCGAGCTGATCGGCGCCTACGAGGCCGTCCGCCCCGCCCTGCCGGCCGAGGCCTCCTCGGCGATCGGCCGCATGGAGGAGGAGCTGGACTGGGAATACGTCCGAGGCAACACCGGCCGCCTGCTGGCCCGGACCCGAGAGGGAGTGCAGCGGGTGGCCAGCATCGTCTCCACGCTGCGCGGCATGGCCCGCACGGCCCCGGCGCGGAAGGAGCGGGTGCCGATGGCCGAGCTGGTCGCCTCGGCCCTGGAGATGGCCCAGGGCCAGCTCCGCAAGGCGAGGATCTCGGTGGAGGTCGACGCCCCGGAGCGGCCGGCCGCGGTGCCTTGCGTGGCGAATCAGGTCGCGCAGGTGATCCTCAACCTGGTGATCAACGCGGCGCAGGCGATCGAGTCGCTCGGCCGCCCCGAGGGGGGCCGCATCCTCATCCGCATCCGGGACGAGGCGGACGCCCAGGTCGTCGAGGTGGCCGACGACGGCTGCGGCATCCCCCCCGAGGACCTGCCCCGGCTGTTCGACCCCTTCTTCACCACCAAGCCGGTCGGCGAGGGGACCGGCCTGGGGCTGGCGATCAGCCACAGCATCGTCGCTGGCCACGGCGGCACGATCGAGGTCGACAGCCAGCCCGGCCGGGGTGCCACCTTCCGGATCCGCCTCCCCCTGGTCGGCTGATCGCCGGCGAGCCGGGCGGCGAGATCGGGCCGGTTCACCCCCGACGGCCCGTCTCGTGCCCGGGGCCGATCCCGGGCGCTCGACCACCATCGCGTGGGAGGGGCGTTCGGCTCCCCGTGAGGCCTCCAGGCAACGCGGCCGGGTCCGGTGTGAGGCGTTCGGGCAACGGGGATCGCTCTCGGTCGGGCCCCGAGGCGGTCGTGTCCAAATTTCGGTCGGTCGAATTTAGGCTTAACGAATTCATGGAAGCGAACTTCTTTGGATTTCGCTTGAGCGTCCTCGATTCCCCGGTTCATCATGCCGAGTGGCTTCCCGGGGCGCGTCGAGGATGGGCCTTGGCCTTGCCTTGGGGCATTTCGCCAGGAGGAGAGGGATGCGACAGGCGATCTTGGTCGTCTCGACCCTTGCGGCGCTGGCGATCACTCCGACCGCTCGCGGCGCGTATGTCGTCCTGGGGAACGCGGCCGATCGGAACACGTTCCTCGGACTTCTGAACAATCATTCGAATGGCGGGACCTGGGCGCTCGACGCCATGAACCAGCTGGTCTTCACGCCCAACGCCAACCCAATCAACTTCTTCGCCAGCCGACTGAACACGTTCAATACCACCGCGAATCGAACGGTGGAGGTCGGGCTGAACCAGGGAGGCGTCCTGGTCGGCGCGTTTCTGGGGAACGGCATTCAGCGGCTGGATCTGGCCGATATCATGGCGTTTACGGTCAACGCCGCGGCGCAGGTCCAGCCGTTGCTGGACACGCAGGCCTCGGTCCTCATGCACGAGCTGGGGGAGTTGTTTCTGGACGGCCCGCTCGGCTCGTTCCCCAACTCCCATCTGTTTGGGGGGATTCAGGAGCAGAACAACCAGTTGACGGCCCTGGGGATCCGGGGGATGCGGCTCAATCAGGATCAGTTCCGCCTGATCGGGGCTCCGATGGGGAATGTCCAGCAGTACGAGATCCGCTTGCGCTTTCAAACGACTCAGGCCGTGCCTGCCGCCGGAGGACAGCCGATGCTTCCGGCCGGAGCGACCTATTTCGAGGTGATCCGGGGCCGGATCATCGGTGGGAATTTTGGCGTGACCAACATTCGTCCAGGGATTGTCGATCTGGGTGTGGCTTATGACGATACGGATAATAATATCATTATTGATGAAGTATTCGCCATCGTCCCTGAACCGGCTTCGGCGCTGCTGACGCTGCTGGGGGTTTCCGGGGTCTGGGCCGCTCGGTGGCGGCTTCGGCGTCGCGGCGCTGGAGCGGGCGAATCGGGGTCGGCTTGGTGACCTCCCGAGGCCGGGGCCGATGGGCCCCGGCCGCGACGAGATGGCTCACGGCAAGTCGCCGAGCGGAGCGTGTCACCGCGGAGAGGGCCGTTGGTTCAGGAGCCGGCGGCGAGGGGCTCGGCGGTGGCGTCGGCCAGCCGGATCTCCTGAAGCTCGGCGGCTTCCTGGTAGCACTCGTAGTCGGTGTTCACCGACCAGAGGTCGTGCCGAGGGCCCTGGCGGAGGTTGTCGGCGGCCAGCAGGCCCATCAGCAGGCTGTGATCCTGGTTGTTGTACTTGAACGAGCCGTAGCGGCCGATCGGCGTCAGGCCGGAGAAGCGATCGAGGTACGAGGTGACGACCGCCAGATGGTTCTTGTAGCCGGCCCGGTAGATCGGGTAGCAGCGGGGGACGCGGACCACGTCGCCGTCGAGCACCTTCGCGTCGCCGATCAGGCCGGTCTGGCGCAGCTCCCGGACGGCCCGGGCGATCTGGACCTCCTCCGGCTCGGCCCAGAGCGAGTCCTCGTCGTTGCACCAATACTCCAGCGCCAGGATGGAGGTCGTCGAGCCGCCGTGCAGCTCCGGTACCCAGTTGCGGAAGTTGGTCAGCCGACCGGCCAACAGCTCGGGGGAGTGGATGTAGAGCCACTGGTCCGGGAACAGGTCGGTGCCGTCGACATGAAGGTAGACAAGCACGGTGTTGCGGAACCGAAGCGCCCCGATCGCCTTTTCCACGAGGGGAGGAGGCGTGCCCAGCCCGCGCACCAGGAGGGTCAGCGGCATGGTCGAGATCACGTGGTCGAAGCGGTGCCTTGAGTCGTCGGCCAGTTCCAGGCCGAGCACCCGGCCGCGGTCATGCAGAACCCGACGGACTCGGGTTCCCAGGCGGACCTGTCCTCCTCGGTCTCGGATCCGATCGGCCAGCCGATCGTAGACCATCCCCGTGCCGCCGATCGGGTAGGCGAAGCGGTCAACCAGCGTCTTGTGCCGTGTCCTCCCCAGTCCGACGGCCGATTTCACCGCCTCGCCGAGTGAGAACTTCTTGATCCGCTGTGCCGCGAAGTCCTCGTCCAGTTCCGAGCAGGGGATGCCCCAGAGCTTTTCGCTGTACGACTTGAAGAACTTCTCGAACAGCCGGCGGCCGAACCGGCCGACCACCCAGGATTCGAAGGTCCCGAGGCCCTCCGAGCCCGGCGGGAAGGACGGGGCGATTCGCTCTTTCAGGTAGCTGCCCAGGCAGCGGGAGGCCTCCAGCCCCCCCATCTTCGACAGCGCGTCGATGGGCTCCAGCGGGTAGCGATAGAAGCGTCCGCCGTAGCAGATTCGGGTCATGCGGTCGACCATGCGGTAGTCTCGGCCGACGACCTCGCTCCAGAGGCCGTTGACGAGGGGGTCGGTGCTGAAGAAGCGGTGCGGCCCCAGGTCGACGGTCTGGCCCCAGAGCCGGAACGATCGGCACATCCCCCCGACGACGGGCGCCGACTCGAAGACCTCGACCTCCTCACCGGCCTCGGCCAGCCGGTAGGCGGCGGCCAGGCCGGCCGGGCCGGCTCCAATGACTGCGACTCGCATGGCGTGCTCCGTTTCGGATCGGATTGGATCGGATCGGATCGGTGGTCGCGTCGCGAGGAGTCCCCGAGGGCGGCCGATGCCGGGCCGGGCCGGGCCGGGCCGGGCCGCGCCGGGCCACCGGGGTCAATCACCCGGGCCCTCCCGAGGGGCACGGCCGGCGGGGGGCGCATCGCCCCCGGAGAGGGCCGCGGCCCTCGCGCGGACGAATTTGGAATCGTAGATGAACCACCGGCCGTTGCCGGCGGAGTACCACCCCTCGTACCCCTGCCGCAGCACCGCGACGTCGAGGAGGGGGTCGGTGCACAGGGCGATCAGGTCTTCCAGCCGGGGCGGGCCGGGATCCGACCCGGCCCCGATGTACTCGACGAATTCCTCGATGGTTTTCGCGTTGTGGAGGAGCCGCTGGTTGGTGACCTCGAACCGTTCGAAGGGGGCCGTCGTGCCGAGCCGACGCCTGGCCTCCCTGGCCGTCTCGCGCCGGAAGGCGATGCCGGCCGCCTGGTAGTAGTCGTAGTAGCAGTTGGCTCCCAGGTCGAACCACAGGTCATTCAGGTGGCCGGGCCAGTAGACCGAGGGAGGCGTCTCCGCCCGGTCGAGGCGGTCGGCCAGGAAGGCGGCGACCATCCGGCGGTCGTCCTCGCGGAGGAGGCCAGGCTCGCCGACGAAGCGGTCGTTGGAGGTGGCCGCGCCGACCGCCTGCATCCCCAGGAAGACCGTCAGGGCGGCGGTCCGGAAGCGAGCCCCCGGCCCGGCCAGCCGCACCAGGGCCGCGAGCATCACCCCGGCGGCCGCCAGCCGGATGATCGGGTCGATCGGGGCCAGGGCCGCGGCCATCAGGCTGTCCAGGTCGATCAGCCTTGCCAGCTTCCCCCAGTTCGGGGCGAGGTACTGATGGATCGTCACGAGCTTCAGCAGTGAGGCGGCCCCCACGCCGATCGCCGCCCCCTGCCAGGCCCATCCCGAGGACCGGGGCCGCTGGCGCACTCCCCGCAGCAACAGGGCCGCCCCCGCCCCGACGACCAGGATCGTGGTGAGCTCCGGGTCCCCCGGCTCGTCGATTGTCAGCAGGCCCGCCAGCAGCACCGCTCCGGTCCGGCAGGCCGACCCGCCTTGGGCCCACAGGCGGCTCGCCACCAGGAACCCCAGCGGGATCCGAAGCAGTTCCAGCGGCCAGAGCACCCGGAACGGCTGTCCTTGCAGCAGCAGCGCGAGCGGCTGGGAGCCGGCCAGCATCGCTCCGGCCGCCCCCGCGGTCGCCGCCACCCCCACCGCCGCCAGCATCGCCGCCGGCCTCGCCGGCAGGCCCGGCAGCCGGATCGCCGCCAGCAGCACCGCGAACGAGCCGAACACCCGCAGCCAGTCGCCGACCGGCCACTCTGAGCCCACCATGTACCGGCTGCGCAGCAGGACCTCCCCGTACCATTGCGGGTCCATCTCCCCGAAGACCAGGGCCCCCAGCGCCGGGGAGATCGCCACCGCCGCCGCCCCCAGCAGCGCCAGCCCCGCCAGGACCGCCGGGGACACCCATCGCCCCGCTCCCCACGCCAGCGCCACGAGCACCCCGCCCAGGCCCATCAGCGGGTGCATCGCCATCGATCCGGCCAGAGCCGCCGCGGCCGCCGGCCGTCGTCCGGCCAGCAGCCGCTCCAGCCCGATCATCGCCAGCGCGACGCTCGGCAGCCTCGGCGTCAGGAAGTTCTCGTTGACGTGGAAGGTCGAGCGGCCCCCCATCGCCACCGCCGAGACGGCGATCGCCAGCAGGCCCGCCGCCGCCACCCGGCGATCGGGGACGATCGCCCGCACCAGGCGGCTCAGGGCCCAGTAGAAGAGCACGACGCAGGCCAGGTACATCAGCGCCGAGGCCGTCTCCACGCCCAGCAGCCGGACCAGCGGCGCCCCGATCCTCGAGTACAGCGAGTAGTCGTCTTGCGAGCCGAACCTCAGGAACAGGTCCTCACGGTGCCGGCCGCCCGAGGCCCGGTTCAAGAGCTGAACGCCGTAGAGGATCGAGTCGTGATACCGGCCCCGGTACGGCTGGAAGACCGCATTGGCCGCCAGCAGCGCACAGAGCAGCTCCGCCGGCCGATCGATCGCCGCTCCCAGCAGCCCGGCCAGCCTGGCCTTCGGCCCCGACGCTGGCGATTCCGGGGCCTCGGCCGTCGGCCTCGGGTCGCCGGCCTCCGCGATCGTCGGTACCGGAGCCGTGAGGACGTTCCCGATCAAGGTTCCGCGTCCCGTGCCCGCCCTTTCGCTCGTCCCACCCGGCCCCCTGGCCCCGCCCTCCTCGATGCGCGATCGCGAGCGGCGCGGCCCGGGCCTTCGGCCGGTGACTTGAAGGGACCCTAGGTCACGAACCGGCCCGCGCCCCGATCCCTGCCCGGAATCGCGCCCCCTCGAGACGGACCGTCCCCGGGACGGGCCCGCCCGCCCGCTTGCCTTCCGAGCGATTGGCCGGGGGACAGGCCCCGGATGGCCTCCCCGACCGAGGATCGGGCTCGGCGCTCCTTCTCCGGGAGCCGAGTCGACGCGATCGACCCGAAACCGGGAGCCTCGAACCCGGATTCCGCCGGGAGTCCCGGCTCGTTGAGGAGGGAAGGCCCCCCCGGGCGGTCCCCTCCGGGAGGGCCGCCCGGAATGGCCTTGCCGCGCGAGCCGATCGGTCGTCTTCTCCGGCCTCGATGCTTAATCCGGCCGGATGCCCAGCCTCGGGGCCCCGCCGGCCGGCGCAGGGTCCGACTCGCCGTCCAGGCTCGACAGCGGCCGCCACTGGCCGACCAGCTTTCCGAAGGGGAACGCCGCCGCCGACGACTCAAGAAACCGCAGGGCCGCCCCCAGGTGGTCGGGCCGGTAGTTGTGCACCCCCCGGATCGTCAGGCAGCGGCGGACCACCTGCTCGGGCAGCATCGCGACCGGCCGGGTCGGGGAGACCGAGCCGACCAGGACCAGCGTCCCCCCCATCCGGAGCCTGGGCAGGCCCAGCTCGACCGCCTCGGGCGCTCCGGTCAGCTCGATCACGACGTCGAGGCCGCGTCCCTCCGAGCACTCGTTCGCCAGGTCGGCGATGGCCTCCGGCCCGGCCTGGTGCGTCGCCCCGAACGCTGAGGACCGAGCCAGCCGGTCCGCGTCCTTGTCGCAGCAGAGGACCGCCTCGGCCCCCAGCGACCGTGCCCAGGCCGCCGCGGTCAGCCCCAGCATTCCGCTCCCCAGCACCAGCACGCGGGCCCCCGAGAGCGGCCCGGCCGCCTCAATCGCCGCGGCCACGGTCGCCGTCGCGCAGTTGCTCGGGCAGGCGACGGCGTCGGGAAGCCCTTCGGGCACGACGAACGCGGCTGTTCCCGGCGCCAGCAGGCAATGGCCGGCCAGGCCTCCGGTCAGCTCCTGGCCGGGTTTCATGGGCTCATGGCCATATTTGGTCTGGTGTTCGCACTTCTGGGGCAGGCCCCGACGGCAGTAGAAGCAGTCGCCGCAGCGGGCGACGACCGCCCAGGTGATCCGGTCCCCGGCCGTCATCGGCTGACCCGAGGCGTCGATCCGAGGCGCCTCCGGGCCGAATTCGAGGATCCGGCCGAGGATCTCGTGCCCGAGGACCGTCGGCACCGGCACCGAGCGATGCCCCCGGATGCTGTGCAGGTCGCTGCCGCAGAGGGTGCAGGCGACCACGTCCACCAGGATTTCCTCCCCCCGGGGGCGGGGCAGGGGGATCTCCCGCACTTCGATCGGCCGGCCGGCCCCCAGGAAAATCGCGGCTCGTGTTGTCGCCATCGCGTCAGACCTCCGCCACTGGCGGCTTCAGGGCCGAGGTCCGCCTTGCGTAGTAGACCCAGCTTGCCGCCAGGCTCAGGCAGGTCAGCACGGCGATCACCCCGCAGATCACCGAGAAGAATGTCAGGAACGACGGCCCGGTCGGGATCAGGCCCTGGGTGAGCATGAGCACCACGTAGCCGAGGTAGCCCACCGCGTCGGCCAGGTACATCAGGAAGCCGAGGTTCCCCCGGTCCCGGGTCATGGCGATCAGCCGCTCGAAGATCGTCGTGTGGATAACCACATACGGAAGATATAAGCCGATGCCGACGAGAACCATGAAGGTGAGGCCGTCGAGCGATCCCCGGCGAAGCCCCGCCAGGGCCGCCAGCATCATCAGGCCGCCGACCATCGCCACGCCGATCGCCGCGAAGAACGCCCGCCGGTTGTCCCGGATCAGGACGCTCAGGCCGTTGCTGGCCAGCACGAAGAAGGCGACGAGCACTTCCGACCTGGCGAACGTCTCCGGGGCGGCCTCCACCCCCAGTCCCCGCCAGATCTCCGGCATGAAGTCGGCCCGGACGCTCCGGGCGATCGTCACCAGCAGGTAGACGCCGATGAGCAGCATCAGCCCCAGGCCGTGTCCGCGGATCATCGCGGCCCGGTCGTGGCGGTCCATCGCCGATCGCTCCCCCCGGTGGATGACGTCCTCCTTGTCGGGGGGAGGCACCCGGGAGAGCATGCCCACGAACAGCAGGATCGGAGGCACGAAGAGCAGGTCCGCCAGTCCGGGCATCATCCGCTCGGAGACTCCCTGGTCCAGCAGCCACGTTCCCACCGACTTCGCCACGCCGTCGGCCAGGATGAAGCTGGCGCAGAGCCCGGCCGCGAGGGCCTCGGTCGTCCGCCGGCCTTCCAGGAACCCGAGCACCAGCCCGAAGACCATCCCCAGCGCCAGCCCGTTGACGAACAGGCAGGCCGCGTGCATCGGCGACGGCATCACCGCGAAACCGAGCAGCGCCAGCTCCGCCGCGCCGACGAGCACCAGCAGCCCCAGCGCCCGACGAGCCGGCGGCAGCTCGGCGATCACCCGGATGCCGACGACCTTCGACAGCATGTAGCCGAAGACCTGGGTCGTCACCAGCACCGTCTTCTCCGGCAGGCCGAACACCTCGCCGCCGGCATACGAGGCGGCGGTGAACGGCTTGCGGAAGACGTACATGCAAAAATACGTTCCGAAGGCCGCCGCCACGGCCCACAGCGCGATCGCCGGGGACGGCGGAGGGCCCTTCGCCCCGGTCGGTTGCCCCTGGGCCGTGGTCATGTCATAATCGCTCCCGAGACGCTGGCGTCTGCTCCGGCCCGGAACCTCTCGGGCCCACCGGCCGTCCCGGCCGGCCTCGGGGCGGGCCCTCCCAGACTAACGTCTCGATGTGAAGATCATATGGAGGTCGGCCCTCGATGGCTCCCGAGTTCTCCGGGCCCGTCCAGGAGATCCGCCGCCTCTTCGCCGATCGGGGCGGTTCCGGCTACGGTGGCGAGGCCGTCTCCCAGCTCCAGCACGCCCTCCAGGCGGCCCACCTCGCCCGGGAGTCCGGCGCCTCCGACAACCTGGTGGCCGCCGCGCTGCTGCACGACGTCGGCCACCTGCTGCACGACCTCCCCGACGAGGCCCCCGACTCGGGGATCGACGACCGCCACGAGGGGCTGGCCGCCCGCTGGCTCTCCCGATGGTTCGGCCCCGAGGTGGTCGAGCCCGTCCGGCTTCATGTCGCGGCCAAGCGCTTCCTCTGCGCCGTCGACCCGGCGTACTTCGCCTCGCTGAGCCTCCCCTCCCAGGTCAGCCTCCAGTTGCAGGGCGGCCCGATGGCCGACGTCGAGGTTGAGCACTTCCGCTGCCTCCCTCATCATGAGGCCGCCGTCTCCCTCCGCCGCTGGGACGACCTGGCCAAGGACCCCGACGCCGAGGTCCCCGGCATCGACGCCTACCTTCCCCTCCTCGAGCAGGCGCTCACCCTCCGCGAGGGCCCCCCCGCCCCATGATTGCCCCCCTGCCCAGGAATGGCCCCGTCGAGGAGGTCGGCGTCGTCGGCGCCGGCATCGTCGGCCTGGCGTACGCGCTCTCCGCCGCCCGACGGGGCCATCGAGTCACCGTCTTCGAGCGCAGCCCCTTCGCCTCCGGCGCCTCCATCCGCAACTTCGGGATGGTCTGGCCGGTCGGCCAGCCTGCCGGCGAGCCCCTGGCGGTCGCCCTGCGCAGCCGGGGCATCTGGCTTGAGCTGGCCGAGGAGGCCGGCCTCTGGGTCCTCCCTTGCGGCTCGATCCACCTGGCCCACCGCGAGGATGAGCTCGCCGTGCTGGAGGAGTTCGCCGCCCTCGCCCCCGGCCTGGGGTACTCCTGCGAGCTGCTCTCCCCGGGGGAGGTCTGTTCGAGGTCCCCCGCCGCCAACCCTGACGGCCTGCTCGGCGGCCTCTTCAGCCCGACGGAACTTTGCATCGATCCCCGAGCCGCCCTTCGGGCCCTCCCCGGCTTCCTCGCCCGCCGCTTCGACGTGCGGTTCCACTTCGACACGACCATCATCGCCGTCGAGCCCGGCCGAGCCCTCGCCGCCGGGGGCCGCTCCTGGGCCTTCGACCGGATCATCGTCTGCGGCGGAGCCGACTTCGAGACCCTCTTCCCCGAGCTGCTCCGCTCCTCCGGCCTCCGCCGCTGCAAGCTCCAGATGCTCCGGACCGTTCCCCAGCCCGACGGCTGGCGCCTCGGCCCCCATCTGGCCGGCGGCCTGACCCTGAGGCACTACGCGAACTTCTCCCCTTGCCCGAGCGTCCCCGAGCTGGCCCGCCGGATCGCCGAGGAGACGCCCGAACTGGATGCGTACGGCATCCACGTCATGGCCGCGCAGAACGACCTCGGCGAGGTCGTCCTCGGCGACTCCCACGAGTACGACGACGCGATCGAGCCCTTCGACAAGGCCCTCATCGACGATCTCATCCTCCGGGAACTGCGCCGGATCCTCCTCCTGCCCGACTGGACCATCGCCGGCCGATGGCACGGCATCTATCCCAAGCCCCCCTCCGGGGCGATGCCCTTCGAGGCCGAGCCGATGCCCAGGGTGTTCGTCCGCAACGGCGTCGGCGGCACCGGCATGACGATGTCCTTCGGCCTGGCCGAACGCTCCTGGGAGTCCTGGTCATGAGCCGCGCCGCCCCCCGCATCCTCGGTGTCTTCCTCGACTGGGCCGGCACCACCATCGACCACGGCTCCCGCGCTCCGGTCGAGGTCTTCGTCGAGGTCTTCCGCCGCTCCGGCGTCGAGATCACCGCCGCCGAGGCCCGAGGGCCCATGGGCATGGCCAAGCGAGAGCACATCGCCGCCTTGCTGGCCATGCCCCGGGTCGCCGCCTCGTGGCAGGCCAAGACCGGCCGCCCCCCCGATGAGTCCGACCTCGACCGCCTCTACGCCGACTTCCTCCCCTTGCAGCGCGAGGTCCTCGCCCGCCATTGCGACGTGATCGCCGGCGTGCCCGAGGTGATCGCCGAGTGCCGCCGCCGAGGACTGAAGATCGGCTCCAGCACCGGCTACACCCGGGAATTGATGGAGGTCGTCGCCCCGCTTGCCGCCGAAGGCGGCTACCAGCCCGACACGATCCTCTGCGCCGACGACGCCCCCCGAGGCCGCCCCGCCCCCTGGCTGAACTTCCGCTGCGCCGAGCGGCTCGACGTCTTCCCCATGTCCCGCGTCGTGGTGGTCGACGACACCGTCCCTGGCATCCAGGCCGGCCGCAACGCCGGCGCCTGGACCGTCGCCGTCACCCGCACCGGCAACAGCCTCGGCCTCTCCGCCGAGGAGCTCGACCGCCTCTCTCCCGAGGAGCGCGCCACCCGGATCGCCGCCGCCTCGATCGCCCTGCGCAACGCCGGCGCCCACGCCGTCATCGAGAGCGTCGCCGACCTTCTCCCCGTCCTCGATCGCCTCGAAGCCGGCCAGCCTCCCGAGTGATCCCCTCGGCCGCCCTCCCGGTTTCCTCGGGTCGGCGGGATCCCGGCGTTCCGCTGAGGACCGGGCGGTCGAACCGGGGAGGAGGGGGCCCGAGCCCAGCCTCCCCGGGACTTTCCTGACCGGCGATCGGAGAGGTCTGGGGGGGAAGGCGTCCGGGATCGGGCCCGGATTCGGGTCAGCCGCGGGCGGGGGGCTCGGATTCGGCGTCAAGCCGCTCGAGCAGCGCCCGGACTTCCTTGGCGTGCTCGGGGGCCAGGCGGTGCTGCTGGAGCAGGTGCAGGACGAGCAGGCCGGGCTCCCCCTCGTACAGCTTGTCGACGAGGTGGCCGATCCGCTCGCGGCGGACGTCCTGCTCGGCGACGGTCGGGGTGTAGACGAAGGCCAACTCGCGGCGGTCGCTGGAAACCAGGCCGCGCTGCTCCAGGCGGTCGAGCAGGGTGGCGACGGTGGCGTACGACCAGGGCTTGCCCTTGATCTTGCCCAGGTGGCCGGCGGCCTTCAGGGCGTCGAGCACCTCGCGGACGGTCCCCCGGCCGCGGTCCCACAAGACCTTCAGGACGTCCAGCTCCGAGTCGGGGATGGAGGGGGATTGCTTGGCCATCGCTCGGGGACCTTCCACAGGTGGAATCGATGAGGGATGATGGAGTTCGGGGCCTCGGCGGCGCGGGGGGGCCGCCGCCTCGACTCGGAGCGGAGGCCCGCGCGGGGAGGGTGGGTGGAGGCCGGCAGGCCTTGACCCGGCCGCACCGACCCCCGTATCCTAAGACACTTGTCCCAGAAGGTCAACCGCGAATCGGACATCTGTCGATCGCGAGGGGCGTGCGGGAGGAGGAGGCGGTGGGGGGAGCCGACGTCGGGCGGGACCCGAACCGGGAGCCGGGGCCGACGATCGGCGGGCTGTCGCTCCGCCTGCGCGGGCTAGGGCTGGCGGTCATCGCGGGCGGCTTCCCCGTGGGCAACGCCCTGGGAGCCGGTGCGCTGATCGCCCTGGGGGGGTTCGTGCCGGTTGTCGGCGGCTGGCTCGACGACCGGGTGACGAGCTGGTCGGATGTGGTGGCGACGCTCGGCGGCGTCTGCCCCTCGAGGGTGGCGGGCGACCCCGACGCCGACCACGGCCCGGTGCTGGGCCGGGCCGACGCCCCGGAGCTGTTCGACGAGGTCGCCGCCCTGGCTCGCCGAGCCGGCGCCCGGCCGCCGGGGCAGCTCCGCCTGAGCTACCTGCCCTGCTGCGGGGCCACCGCCTGGGGGCGCCGGGGGCGCGCCCTGCTGATCGGCCTGCCGCTGCTGTCGGTCCTGACCCGGATCGAGCTGCGAGCCGTGCTCGCCCACGAGCTGGCCCACCTGGCCCGGGGGGACGCGACGTCGGTGGCCCGGTCGGCCCGGTTCGTGGAGGCCCTCGGCCGGTCGCTCGACGCCTCCCGGACCGACCGGGCCCGGCTCAGCCCCCTGCTCGGCTGGGCCCGGCTCTGCCACGCCGCCGGCTCGGCCCTGCTGGCCCCCATCGCCCGGGGCCAGGAAACCCGGGCCGACCGCTTCGCCGCGAGCGTGGCCGGGGGGGACGCCACCGCCTCGGCCCTGGTGAAGGTCGCCCTGGTCCAGCCCCTCTTCCGCGAGGTGCTCGGCCACTACCGCCCCGATGTCTCCGGCGGCCTGACCCTCTACGGCTACTTCCGCTCCTTCTGGAGACGCCTGCCCGAGCCCTTGCTGACCTCGATGCGTCACGGCCTGCTGAGTGAGCTCCCCGCCCGGTCCGACGGCGCCCACCCCCCCCTGATCGACCGCCTGGCCGTCGTCCAGTCCTACTCGAACCGGCCGCCGACCGAGCTGGACCTGGAGCCCGCCGAGTCGGTCCTCGGCGACCCGATCGCCCTGGAGCGGATGCTCCACAACCGCCTCTTCGGCCCGGACACCGTCCCCGCCGGCCCCAGCCTCTTCCACCGGGCCGGGAGCTGACGGCGGCCGAGGACCGCCTCCCCCGGCCGATCGCCGGCGGGGGGCCGACGGCGGCCGAGGCCCGATCAGGCCGGGGTTCCCTCCAGCACCTCGGCCGAGTCGAGGGCCACCAGGGTGATTCCCAGGCGGTCGGCCAGCGCGACCACCTCGGGCCGGTCGATGACGATCGTCTTGCCCGCCTCGATCGCCAGCACCCGGGCGCCGGCCTCCCGGAGCTTCTCGATCGTGCCCAGGCCCACCGTGGGCACGTCGAACCGCATGTCTTGCTGCGGCTTGGCGACCTTCACCAGGGTCCACCCGCCGGATCGGCAAAGCTGACCGGCGCGCTCGATGCAGCGGTCGGTTCCCTCGATCGCCTCGACGGCGATGGCGGCGCAGTCCTTCACGGCGACCGACTGGCCCACGTCCAGCCGGCCCATCTCCTTGGCCAGGTGCCAGCCGAACCGGATGTCCTCCAGCTCCGACCTCGAGGGCCGGCGACGGGTCAGCACGCCGTGGTTCACGAGCAGCTCCGGGCAGAAGTCCAGGGCCGAGCGGAAGCTCAGGCCGTCCTTGGCGAACTCGTCGATCACCGTCAGCAGGATCGTGTCGTCCTTCTTATCCCGCCGCAGCGCCCCGCGGTACCAGACGCGACGGGCTCTCGGGTCGCTGATCGCGTGCCAGAAGAGGAACGGCGTGTACATCGCCGTCTTGTGCACCTTGCCGGCCATGACCAGGTCGCGGACCCCCCGGCGCTTGAAGGCGCCGATGATCCGGGAGGGGGTGGTCACGGGCACGACGTCGAACGAGTCGCACAGCCCGGCCAGCGTCTCGGGGGCCTCCCCCCGGATGCCGACGCAGGCCACCCGGAGCCCCTGGCGACGGGCGGCCTCGGCGAAGAGGATCGGGAACCGGCCGCTGCCGGCCAGCAGGCCGACGGCCCTGCCCTCGAACGAGGCAGAGGGTCCGGCTCCGGTCCGGGATCGGGCATCGATCGTGGCGGTCACGGCGTTCGTCGCCTCCTTGCGGTCGTCGGTCGCTCCGTCCTCGTTCCCGTCCACGTTCCCGACCAGGCGGGGTCATCCGCTCGGGGCTTGCCTGGCGGGAGCGGCGCCGAGGGGGGCCGGAGCGGTTTCGGTCTCCCCGGCGCTGCTCGGGGAGACCGACGGCGACGATCCAACAGCCCTTGGGCGCCGGCCTCCCGGCGCCGGCATCGCCCCCGGGCTGGTTCAGGCCGCCGAGCTGCCGACCCGGTCGCGGCCGTCCTCCTCGGCCGATCCCGACGCCTTGGCCGAGGAGGCGGCGAGCCGATCCACCTCGGCGGCGAGCCGCTTCAGCTCGCGGCGCATCTCGGGGAGCTTCATGGTGAGCGAGTGCATCTGCATCTGCTGCCGGAGCGGCACCGCCGGGGTGCCGAAGACGGTGGAGCCGGCCTCGACGTCTCGGTTGATGCCCGACTGGGCGCTGAGCCGGGCGCCGTCGCCGATGGTCCGGTGGTCGGCCACGCCGACCTGCCCGCCCATGATGACGTAATCTCCCGAGACGGCGCTGCCGCCGATTCCCACGCCGGCGCAGAGGATGTTGTGCTTGCCGATCCGGACGTTGTGGCCGACCTGCACGAGGTTGTCGATCTTGGTGCCCGCCCCGATCCGGGTCGGCCCGAAGGTGCCGCGGTCGATGCAGGAGTTGGCGCCGATCTCGACGTCCTCCTCGATGATCACGCCGCCGCTCTGCGGTACCTTCACGTGCCGGCCCCCCTCGAACCGGTAGCCGAAGCCGTCGGCCCCGATCACCGCGCCGGCGTGCAGGACGCAGCGGTCGCCGATCGTCACGTCCTCATAGATCGACACGTTCGTGTGCAGCGTCACGTCGCGGCCGAGCCGGGATCGGGGGCCGATGGTGCAATGCGGGCCGACCGTGCAGCCGTCCCCCAGCTCGGCGTCGTCGGCCACGACGGCGAAGGCGTGGATCGCCACCCGCTCCCCCAGCCGGGCCTTCGGCGAGACGACGGCCGTCGGGTGGATGCCGACCCAGCGTTCGGCGGCGGCCCCCCTCAGGCGGGCGTGCAGGAGCATGAAGGCGGCCCGGGGGTCGTCGACGACGATGAACGTCATCGTCGGCGACCGGTCGGCCGGCTCGGGGATGGCGAATCCCGAGCCGATGAGCACGGCCGAGGCGGGCGAGGCGGCCAGGGCCTTGAGGTAGCGGTCGTCGGCGAGGAAGGTCAGGTCGCCGGGCCCGGCCTCGGTGACCGGCTTGGCGGCGACGATCGGCGTGCTGTCGTCGCCGACCACGCGTCCCTGAACCAAATCGGCGAGTTCTCGAATCGTGGCGGCCACGGCTGTTCGCCCCCTTTCCTCCCTGGTGGGGCCCGGCCTCCCCGTCCGGGGCGATCCGGCCCATTCCGACCGGGCGGGGCCGTCTCCGACCGCCCCGCCGAGACTCCGGTCGCCCGCCCTCGGGCCGGGCTCGGCTTCCGGGGGCGGGTCGCGGCGGATCGTACCCCACGGCCCCGGGACCGGCAAGGCGAGTCGCCCGCCGGCCAGGCCGGCTCCGATCGGCTCCCGGGCGGTCAGTTCGCCTCGCCGTCTCGCCGGGCCGTCGGGCGGTCGAGGGGTCCGCCGATGGCGGCGGGGTCGGTGTAGCCGGGGGAGCGGAGCACGAGGCGGAGGGCGTCGGGCCGGTCGATCAGGAGCTCGACGGCGTCGACCAGCGCCCCCGGGCGCCGGGCCAGCAGGTCGGCGGTGAAGGCGGGGCCGAAGCGGTCGAGGATCGCCCGCAGCGCGGGGGAGTCGGGGGAGTCGTCCGGCCGACCCTCGGCCAGGGCGACGGCGGCGGCTCGGAGGCGCTGGGGGTCGTCGGCGGCCCAGGAGAAGGCGGGCTCGAAGACCCCGGGGGGAGTCGGCCGGGAGAGCCCCTCTCCCCAGAACCGGGCGAGCCACGGCGCGGCCGACCGGAGCCAGCCCGGCAGCGGCGCCTCGACCCGATCCGGCGTCCCCGACCCGGCGGCCAGCAGTTGCACGGCCCAGGCGAGGGCGGCGTCGTCCGGGTCGGAGACCGCCGCCACCCGGAGGCCGCCGAGCTGCCGGGGCCTCCGCTCGAAGGCCGGCTCCATCGCGAACAGCAGCCGGGAGTAGGCGTTGGCCTTCGAGTCGTGCGTCAGCAGCCAGACGTACGGGAACCCCTCGTCCGGCCGCTCGTCGAGCCGGAGGTCGCCCCGCAGGGCGCCCAGGGATTGCAGCTCGGCGAAGGTCGGCACCTGGGAGTATTCGTTCGCCGGCACGACCGACGCCCCTTCGGGTAAGATCGCGTTGATCGCTCGGATCGTCTCCGGGGTGAAGGCGTCGTACCAGTACGACAGCTCGAACCCGAGCCGCCAGGCGCCCCTTGGGCCGCCGACGAGCCGGTTGTAGTAGGAGAGCTCGAACGGGTGGATCAGCGCCAGTTGGGCCGCCGACCAGCCGACGACCGCCGCCGTCGCGACCGCCCGCACCGCCCCCGGCCGTTGCCTCAGCAGCGGGAGCCGGGCCAGGCCGCCGGCCGCCCAGGCCGTCCCCCAGCCGGCGAAGGCGGCGAGAAACGGGAAGCAGGGGAGCATCAGGCGGATGCCGTCGTGCGCCGGCGTCGGCAGCATCCGCAGCGCCGGCAGCGTCAGGAAGTGGACCAGCAGGTAGAGCGGCAGCCGATCGCGACGGACGACCCGAAGGCCGAACCCCAGGCCGATGGCCGCCGCCAGCAGGATCGTCGCCGGCACCGTGACGGCGATCAGCACCCAGCCGTTGTGCCAGGGGAGGCTGAAGAGATAGGTTTCGCCGAGATAATAGATGCGAATGTCGGGGAGGGCCCCCTCCCGGTCGACGTTCAGCATGGCATAGTGCGCCAGCCTCGGCAGGGCCTCGCGCCACCAGGCGGGGTTGCCCAGCCAGCCGACGGCCGGGGCGAAGGCCAGGATCGCCCCGAGGATCTCCAGCGCCGGCCGCTCGACGCCCCAGGTCGTCGAGCGGGGGAAGACCCGGGCCAGTGCTCGTCGGGCGAGCCAGACGGCCAGCGGGGCGAGCAGGATCGCGCCGGGGAGCCGGGCCTCGGGACGGCAGACGAACAGGTCCGTCTCGGCCGGAGGGGGGAGCAGCCCGGAGAGCCGGCGGATCTCCAGGAAGGCGACGGCCAGCGGCAGGAGCAGCGCTCCGGTCGTGAGCGTCGCGTCGAGCCAGGCGCCCCGGCCTCCCCGGCGCAGCTCTCGGGGGAGGGGCCCGAGGGCCAGCCAGGCCAGGATCGGCAGCAGGACCATCACCGCCGCCATCTTCACCAGGAACGACAGGCCGATGAGGAGCCCCACCGCCGCCCGCCACCGCCCCGATCCCGGCTCGGTCAGCCCCTTCCAGCAGGAGACGGCGGCCAGCAGCCAGAGCATCATGCCCGGCGTGTCGGTGCCGGCCAGGTGCCCGTGGCCGTACACGCGGGGCATCGTCAGCAGGGCTCCGGCCGCGGTCAGGCCGACGGGGACGCCGTAGCGCCTTGTCAGAAAATGGTACAAAACCGTAATTGTGATGACATATTCGAACACGGAGGCCAGCCGACGCGCCGGGATGTCCTTCATCCAGCCGCCGAAGACGGCGTACGTCAGCAGGTCGAGCTGGCCCGACAGGGGAGGGTGGAAGTTGATGCCGTGCCGGCCGTAGGGCCAGAAGTAGAGGAGGGCGTCGGGGTCGAGCGCCTCGTCGAGGTCGGTGCGCGAGCGGGCCGAGGCGAGCTGCTCCCACCACTGGGCGGACACGAGCTGGCTGTAGCGGTAGGCGGGCTCGTCCCAGGTCAGGCCGAGGTCCCCGGTCGTCGGCACGGTGGCCGCCAGGGAGGCGGCGAGCACCAGCAGCGAGCCGGGCCAGATCCGTCGGGACGAGGGGGCCTGGCGGTCGGTCATGGGGCGAACGTCTCCACGCTGCTCGGCCCGAAGGCCCGAGGAGGCGGGCGCATCGCCTCCTCGACGGCCCGGACGGCGTCCATCGGGAAGACCCACAGCAGCGGCACGCCGAGCTTGCGGAGCACGAAGGCCGGCTCGTGGTCCCGGATCAACGCCCGGTCGATCGGGTCGAGCTCCCCGGTGCGGTTCTGCACCACGAACCAGGAGGCCTTGGGCGTCGGGATCGGCACGATGGCCGCCCGGAGCCGGCCCGACTCGTTGAGGAAGAGGAACGACGTGGGGAAGGTCGTCGGCACCACCGAGGCGCCGTCGGGCGAGTGCTCGTCGAGCCAGGAGAGGACCCCGGGGGTCATCGCGTCCCAGTAGTAGGTCGGCTCCATGCCCAGCCGGGCCGCCCCCGGCAGGCCGCCGACGGCCGGCGAGTAGTACGACAGCGGCACGGGCATCATCACCGCCACGCTCGCCGCCCCCTCGATGACCGCCGCCGAGACGATGAGCTTCCCCCACCGGCCGACCCGGTTCACCAGGTCGCCCGCCCCTAGCCCGGCGGCGATCGCCAGCATGCCGAAGGCCGGCAAAAACAGCCGGACGCCGTCATGCCCAGGCACGTTCGGCAGGGCCCGAAGCACGAGGAACATCAGCCAGTGGAGCAGCACGAGCACTCCGAACCGCTCCGTCGAGCCGGCCACGGCCGACCGCAACGCCCCCACAACCGCCAGCGCCAGGAATCCGATCGGCGTGACCATCGCCGTCAGGATCAGGGTGTTGTCCGGCGGCAGCGAGTCGATGGGAGTCCGGTAGACCTTGCCCAGGTACATCGTCCGGATCGGGATCGTCTCGGCCCGGCCGGTGTTCGAGGCGAGGAAGCGGAGGACGCCGTCGACCGGGTCGTGCCACCAGGGGGGGATGAACACGTAGATCGCCGCCAGGGCCACCGGCCCCGCCGCCAGCAGGGTGAGCAGCCCTCGGCGGTCTCGGAAGGCCGCCACCCAGGCGAGCATCGGCAGCGGCAGGAACCAGCCGGTCAGCTTCGTGCTCGCCGAGGCGCCGGCGACCAGGCCGAAGACGACCGCCCAGCCCCACCGGGGGGTGCTCCGGGAGGAGTCCTCGGTCGCCCTGGCGAAGCTGAGCACGCCAAGCACCCAGAGGGCGGTCAGGGGGGCGTCATAGGCCGCGTAGTGCGCGTGGCCGAAGAGCCGGGGCTGGAGCACCAGCGCGGCGGCCCCGGCGATCGCCGCCCAGCGGCCGAGCCGGCGGTCGAGGAAGGAGAACAGGGCGCCGGCCGCCAGGCTGAACAGCAGCATCGGCCCCAGCCGGGCTCGGCCGAGGTCGTCCCGCCAGGGGGTGAGCAGATCCCCGGCCAGGCCGAGGAGGGCGTAGAAGGGCGGGTGCCCGTGCGGCTCCTCCCGGGCGAACGGCCAGAAGTAGGCGATCACCTCGGGAGCCAACAGCCTGGCCCGGGTTGCGAGCTGATCCCGGCTCGGCGGCACGACCGGCTCCCGGCCCGGAGGAGGCGGCCCGTCGGGCTGGACCAGTTCGAGGGGAGGAGGCTCCCAGGACCGGGAGAACCCCTGGGGATCGGCCAGCGCCGAGAGCCAGGATCGGATCCGACGCTCCCGCCCGAGGGTATACCCCTCGTCCCAGACGATCGCCAGCATCGGCTCGGTGATCGCCAGCAGGGCGAAGGCGATCAGGCCGGCGATGAGCCCGGCCCGGGCGGATCGGCGGCCATCGGGCGGCATCTCAGGCGCGTCCGCGACCTCAGAGGACGGCTCGTCCTGGCGCGGCGAGGGTCGGGTGCGGGGCATCGGCAGGGGCTCGGGGCGGTGGCGGGGCGGCGGCCGGAGGGCGGATCGGAAGGCCAACGGCCGGAGATCCAGTCTTCCCGATCCCGGCCGGGGAAGTCCAGACGTCCCCCCGAACCGGGAGTCGTCTGGCTCGTGGTCCTCGGGCGGCCGGACGCGAGACGATCCGTGGCGATTTGGTCGAGCGAGGGTGGTTCCGCCCTTCGCTGTCCCGCACGGCCCGGAGTGTCGCTCGGAGAGGAGGAGCGCCCGGATCAGGCGGGGCCACGACGAAGCGAGCCATCGCCGCTGGCCAGCGGCGCTCTGGCCGTTCCTCGTGCCGATCGCCTTGGTCGGCGGGCGTGGGGGTTATCGGGGGGATCGGCATCACGATCGTCGTCGCCCCGAACGCGGCCCCGCGACGCTTCCCGAGGGCCTCTCCCTCGCTCTCGGCGATCCTCGGCGGCCAGGCGGAGGGCGGAACACCCCCCCGCCTCGGCTCTTCCTCCGAACCGATCGGCCTGGCACTCACCGCGCCGCCGACGCTGCCGCGAACGCCTCGCGCACGAGCTCCTCGGCCGGCTCGGCGGTGCGGATCAGGGCGGTCTCGTGGCAGTTGGGGAACAAGGGGCAGCGGACGCACTCATTCCAGATCTTGTGGGGCAGCTCGGCCTTGTCGATCTGTCGGTAGCCGCACTTCTCAAAGAAGCCCGGCACATAGGTGAGGGTGAAGACCGTGTCCAGGTCCATCTCCCGGGCGGCGTCCCAGCATGCATCCACGAGCAGCTTGCCGACCCCTCGGCCCTGCATCGACTCGGCGACGGCCAGGCATTTCAGCTCGGCCAGGTCTTCCCAGAAGACGTGCAGGGCGGCGCAGCCGACGACCGAGCCGTCGTCGTCGACCGCGACGACGAACTCGCGGATCGACTCGTACAGCTCTCCCAGGGAGCGGCGGATCATCAACTTGCGCTCGGCGAACGTCCGGATCAGCTCGGAGATGGTCGGCACGTCGCCGACCTTGGCGGGACGGATCTTCAATCCAGGAACCCTCCCCCACGGCGAGGACCGCCCCTCGACCCAAGGCCCGGGAACGGCCGACCGCCATTCGACTGGAGACAGGAAGCGGTGGACCCACACGATCCACGCCCAGCCCGGGCGTGAATCGTTCATTCTAGGGATCAGGACCGACGCCAGGCAAGGCCGCTTCCTTCGAGTCGAGCGGACGATTTCCACACCAGTTGCGATCAGGCTGGCATCGGGTCGATGGCAGCCGCGAGGCCAGCAGGAGAGGGTTGGGCGTCGAGCAGCGCGGCGCGGGACAGCCGAATCAGCCTGGTCAAGGCCGATCCGGGCCGATTCCGAGTTGTCCTGGGGACGGCGTCCGATATGATGGGGAAATCGAACCGAACACGGGAACCGCCAGGTCATTCGATCCCGATCCCGCGCGAATGTCATGATCGCTTGGATGAGCCCCGCCCTGATGCTCGTCGCCCTGCTGCCGCCGACCGCTGTCGACGGCCCGGTGGTGGAGACCGTGACCCTGGAGGGGGAGGTCGTGCTGCTGGCCGAGGCGCTCGGGCCGTTCGGCCTGCCGGAGCAGCAGGGGCCGATCGCCGATCAGGTCGTCTTGAAGCGAGCGGGGGGGGAGATCATCCCGCTGCTGTACAACGTGGGCAGCCGGGCCTTCTTCGAGGATGGCCGGCTACGCAACCGGCCGGCCGAGCTGGTCGCCCGCCGTCTGGAGGGCCTGCCGTATCTGCAGGTCGTCTCCGCCCGGGTCGCCGACGAGTCGGGCGCCCTGCGGATTCCGGAGTATTATTGCGATATCTGCACCATCAGCGTCCGCTACGATCAGCCCTGTCCCTGCTGCCAGGCGCCGATGGAGCTGCGGTTTAAGCCCGAAGACTGATCGACCCGATCCGTCCCGAAGGGGGCCGATCGGATTGGCCCCCGGGTCGATCGCGTGCGTGATCGAGCGAGCAAGCGAGCGGCGAGGGCCGCCGCGGCCGGATCGAGCCCGTTCCCTTCCCCTCCGTCGGCGGCGGGATCCGCCAAGGACTGGCCGATGCCGATGATAAGCGGCGGCAGCCTGTTGCTGATCGCGGCGGCGAGCGTGGCGGTTGTCACCACCCTGGCCTCCGGGGCGGCCCTCTGGGCCATGACCCGGCGCCGACGGCGCCAGCATCTGCCCGAGTTCACCCCCCCGGTCACCATCTACAAGCCGCTCAAGGGGCTCGACGAGGGGCTGGAGGAGAATCTCCGCAGCTTCTTCCAGCTGGACTATCCCGAGTACCAGTTGCTCTTCTGTGTCGCCGACCCCGACGATCCGGCCATCGAGGTCGTCCGCCGGTTGCTGGCCGAGTTCCCCGACCACGACGCCGAGCTGATCATCGGCTGCTCGGCCTTCGGCCTCAACCCGAAGGTCGAGAGCCTGGCCATGATGGACCGCTTCCGGCGCCACGACGTGATCCTGATCAGTGACTCCAACGTCCGCGTCCGGCCCGAGTACCTCCGCGAGACGACTTGCTACCTGGCCGAGGAGGGGGTCGGGTTGGTGACGAACCTCTTCGCGGGGGTGGGCGAGCGCACCTTCGGCGCCGCCCTGGAGAACCTCCAGCTCAACGGCTTCGTCGCCGGCAACGTCGCCTGGGGCAACAGCTTGGGGCTGACCTGCGTGGTCGGCAAGTCGATGCTGATGCCGGCGCACGTGCTGGAGGCCATTGGCGGCTTCGCCTCGGTGCGCAACCTGCTGGCCGAGGACCAGGCGATCGGCCTGAAGGTCCGCCGGGCCGGCTACTCGATTCGGCTGAGCCACCACGTCATCGAGAACGTCAACAGCCACCGCGGCCTGCGCTGGTTCCTCAACCGACACTCCCGCTGGTTCAAGATCCGACGCCAGATGGCCGGCCCCCTGTTCGTGATCGAGCCCCTGGCCAACCACGCCACGATCGCCCTGGCCTGGGCCTTCTCCGACGATTCCGGCATCGCCTGGGGCGGCCTGCTTGGGTTGATCGGCCTGGGCATCGCCCGAGACGCCGCCCAGTGCCGGCTCCTCCGCGGCGAGGCTCCCGGCTGGAAGACCCTGGCCCTGAGCCCGATCAAGGACCTGTTCCTGATGCCGATCTGGTTCGACGCCCTGATCAACCCCCGGGTCATCTGGCGCGGCCACCGGCTGATCGTCGGCCGGTTCACCCGCCTCCGCGTGGCCCGAGTGCCCCGGGAGGTCCACCAGCGCGTCCGCAAGATCCGGCGCCTGCGCTCTCGAGTCGGCCGCGGCTCCCTGCCCAGCGGCTCGTGACGGCCGCCTCCGGCTCGATCCCCGATCCCCCCATCTCAGGAGACCTCACCAGCCATGAGCGGCCCGATCGTCCGGAAGTACGGCTTCCCGAACTTCGACAAGATTTTCGGCCCCAAGCCCGTGCTGCATGGGGTCGAGGAGGAATCCCAGGGCGGAAGGCCCGAGGAGGGCCGGGAGCCGGCCCGGGAGGGGGCGAAGCCGGCCGGGGATCGAGCGGCCGAGGGGGAGGGGAGCGGCGTCGGGGAGGGACCGGGACGCTGAGGAGCCCTCCGCGGTCGGGGGGAGCCGAGGCCGGCCCGATCGACTGGAGTGAGCCTCGCTCCCCGGTCGAATCGAAAGGAGAGGATCGGCCTGATCGCTCGCCGGCCCCGGGCGGGGCGGGACGCGGTCGGCCGGCCGACCGATCGATCCCCCCGACGGGAGCGGCCATGGCCACCGACCCCTCCGATCTCGATCTCGATCTCGGACTCGAATCCGGACCCGACCTGACCTGGGAGCAGGCCCGGCGCGCTCTGGCGGCCCTGGCCAGGCCGGACAACCGGACCAACCTCGGCTGCATCCTCCGCGAGTACGCGATGCTGGCGGCGGCGATCGCCGCCGGGACGGCGGCCTTGGAGGCCTGGACGCGGGGAGGGCTGTCGACCCCCGCCTTCTCGGCGATCGCCATCGCGGTGGCGTTCGTGGTCGCGGTCGGCCAGCACCGGCTCTCGGGACTGGCGCACGAGGCGAGCCACTTCGTCCTCTTCCGCAATCGGCTGGCCAATGAGCTGGCCGGCGACCTGCTGCTGATGTTCCCGATCGTCGCCCTGACCCAGCGCTACCGGGCCGCGCACTGGGGGCATCACCTATTCGTCAACGACCCCAGGCGCGACACCGACCTGATCCGCCTGAACCGTCCCGAGCCGCATCGCTTCCCGATCTCCAAGGCCGGCTTCTGGCGGCGTTACGTGCTCCGGGCGCTCTGGCCGCCGGCGATGCTCCGCTACCTCGTCGCCCGGGCCTGGGCGGCCAACTCGGGATCGCCGCCGACGGTAGTCGAGGGGGCGGGCCCCCCGGCCGCGGCCTACCGGGCGAGCGTGGCGAAGCGGCTGCGGGGGGCGTACTGGCTGGCCGTGCTGGCGATCGTGCACGTCTCGGGAGGCTGGACGGCCTTCGGGCTGTTCTGGGTCCTGCCGCTGCTGACGTTCTACCCCGCCCTGATGCAGCTCCGGGAGATCGCCCACCACGCCAACGCCCCCGATTCGGGGGCGCTGACCAACTCCCGGGTCTTCCGGGTCCACCCGCTCCTACGGTTCTGCGTCTTCCCCTACGGGCAGGAGTTCCACCTGACGCATCATCTGTTCATGAGCGTTCCCCACGATCGCCTGGCCGAGGCGCACGAGATGCTCCGCCGCTGGCCGCCCTACCGGGAGCGGGTGGTCGTCTGCGAGGGGTATTTCTTCCGCCCTCGGGGATCGGCCGGCCCGTCGCTGCTCGACCTCCTCTCCCGGCCCGCCCCCGCTCCCTCGCCCTCGGCCTCGGCCGGCTTCGCTGACGAGGCCTGGCGACTCGATCCTCCCCAGAGGAGGGAGGGCCGGGGGCCGAGCGTCCCGCGGGCCCGGCCGGTCGAGCCGGCCGCCGGAAAGCGACCGAGAGGGGTCGAAGGCCGGGAAGGTCCGAGGGAGGGGGGGTGACGCCCCACCGGCCCCGGCTGGTTCTCAGGGAGGGCCGAGGGCGAGGATGCGGACCGGGCCGGCTCTCCCGGGAGCCGTCGGGCCGGTCCGGACCCGTCGGCCCGAGGCGCCGAAGGGGGAAGAGGACGGCGGGGCGGGAGGGGGAAGCTCCGGGGGGAGCACCTCGATCGGCCCCTCGGCCGGGGGCAGGGCGGGGGGCGGCAGGTGGGGGAGGGCCCCCGGGGAGGGCGTCGTCGTCCGGGGAGCCGGCGAGAGGCCGTGGGGGGGGAGAGTCGGGGAGGGGTCGACCGGCATCCCGCCGAAGGCCCCCGGCGGCAGGGCCGTCCCGTTGGGGAGCACCCGATCGATCGGAGGCCCGATGGGGACGCCCCGCTCCCCCGTCGCTTCGATCGGATCGAGCCCCCAGGGCACCGGGTCGATCACCACCTCGGGGGCGTCTCCAAGAGGGGGGCCGCAGAGGGCGCAGTCGGTCAGGCAGCGGCGGTCGAGGCGGTCCAGGGCCCGTCGGGCCCACTTGCGGGTGGCGTGATCGGGGTCGGTCAGGGCGGCCTGACGCAGGGCGAGGTGGGCCGAGCCGTCCCGGGGGGCGAGCTTGGCCAGCGACTCGGCGGCCTCCTCCCGGACCTCCTCGTGCGGGTCGACCAGCATCGAGGCCGCCAGGGCGGGGGCCAGCTCGGGATGATCCCGCCAGTCGAAGTCGCGGAGGTCGTGGGCCGCGTCGTCCCGCTCCTTCCAGTTCGGGTGCCGCTGCATCAGAAGGATCAGGCGCTCGACCTCCCGGGCCTCCGATCGGCACGGCCCGCAGCACTCCGGGCCGCCGTAGGAGTGCTCGCGACGGTCGGGCCGGTGCTTGGCCTTCAGGCAGTCGAACAGCCCCAGGCCGCCGACGGCCAGGTGGGCCGCCAGCGCGATCGAGCAGGCGATGCCGCCGGTCATCGGTGCGATCCTCCGAGATCGGTCGAGATGGTCGCGCCCCGTCGGCCGTCGGCCGTCAGTCGTCGGCGTCGGGGCGTGGCTGTCGCGTCCATTTTACCCATCTTCTCGGAATAATGCAAAAATTCCGAAATTCCGGCATGGTGCCGGTCATCGGGAGGCCTGGCGGGGGGGCGGGGTTGGGGGAGGAGACGGCCCGGGGGCCGGAGAAACCGGGGCGATTGAGGTGGGAAACGGAGTGGGCGACACACTACGATCAAGGGGGCGTAGTCTGTAGACCTGGACGAGGTTTGGAATCCTCCCGAGGCTCGCTGCCCCGAACCCGACGCATCCAGCCAAGCCGGAGATCCTAGAGGTGGCACCAGCGCGATCACGTCCTCAGCTGAACAAAAAGGTGGCGGTGGGCACGCTCGTCGTCGTGGCCGTGGTCATTGGCGTCGGGCTGCTGGCGGGGGGGGCCTTCCAGGGCCGGATGCGGGCCCAGGTGCTGAAGCAGGCCGATGCGCTGGCCGGGCGGGGAGAGGCCTCCCTGGCGATGCAGCACCTCGAGCGGTTCCTGCGGGACCATCCCGACGACGTGGCGGTGCTCGACCGCTACGCGACGCTGCTCTCCGAGGCGGTTCTCGACCGCCAGGAGGGGGGGCGGATCGAGCGGGCGATCCAGGCCAACGAGCGGGTGCTCCAGCTCGACCCCGAGGGGCAGGTCGCCTCGGATCCGCAGCGAAACCGCCGCTGGCTGGCCGAGCTGTACATTCTTCAGTCCGACCTGAACCGGCAGAACTACGGCGAGCGGAACCTGCAACTGGCCGACGAGATGGTGGCGATGGAGAGCCGCTACCGGGCCGCGCAGCAGGTGCTCGACGAGCTGATCGAGCGAGGGGCCGACGACGCTGAGGCCTATCGCCTGTTGGGGAGAGCCTGGGAGGGGGTGGCCGGCGGGAACCAGCCGCAACTTCTCAAGGACCAGGCCGTGGGTGCCTACTCGGCGGCGCTGCAGCGGGATCCGACGGACAAGGAGTCGGCCGCCCGGCTGGCCCGGATCTACCGGGACCGGCTCGAACGGCCGGAGGAGGCCGAGGCGGTGCTGGCCGCCCTGGTCGACGCCTCCCCGGACGATCCCCAGGTCCACCTGATTCTCCACGACTTCTACGCCGAGGATGACCCCGCCCGGGCCGCCGAGGCTCTGGAGCGGGCGCTGGAACTCGCCCCTGACGACCCCGAGGTGATCCTGGCCGACGCCCGGGCCGCGTTCAATCGCGGCGACCGGGAGGCGGCCCGAGCCGGGCTCGACCGGCTTCCCGAGGCGCTCCGCCGCCGGTCGGATATCGACCTGTTCCTGGCCACGCTCGACCTCCAGGACCGGAAGACCGAGGGGGCGATCGCCCGCCTGCGCGAGGGGCTCAAGAACGCCTCCGGAGCCGATCCGACCCTGGTCTGGTCCCTGGCCAATGCCCTGATCGACTCGGGCAACCTGGCCGAGGCCCGGCCGCTGGTCGAGCGCTTCAAGGGGCTCGCCGGCGCCGAGGCCGAGTCGGGCTACCACTTCCTGCGAGGCCGGTGGTTCCAGCAGGCCGGCGAGCTGAACCGGGCGATCGAGGAGTTCGACGCTGCCGAAGACGGGCTGGACGACCGGCTGATGGCCGACCTGCTCGTGGCCCGGGGCCGCTGCCGTCTGGCGCTCAACGGGAACGACCCGCAGGTCCGATTCCAGGTGAAGGAGGACCTGCGGGTGGCTGTCGGCATCGACCCGACCTCGGTCGAGGCCCGGCTGGCGCTGGTCGAGCAGTTGGCGGCCGAGGACATCGACCAGGCCCTCACGACGATTCGGGAGGGGATCGCCGCCGTCCCCAGCTCGCTGGAGCTGCGGCTGGCGCAGCTCCAGTTGCTGATGGCGCTGCAGGCGAGGCAGCCGGCCGGCCGGCGCTCCTGGGCGGTCTTTGACGCCGCGCTGGAGGAGGCGAGGCGCGTCCCGACGATCGGCCCGGACCACCCGGCGCTGATCACCCTGGACGTCCGCCGCCAGTTGCTCGAGGGCCGGATCGACCCCGCCCTGGCCCAGCTCGAGCGGGCCGTGGCCGCCCATCCCGATGCTCGGGCCCTCTGGGTGACCTGGGCCGAGACGCTCACCCGGGCCGGCCGCCGCGAGGAGGCGCTGGCGGTCCTGGAGCGGGCCTCGGCTCCCGAGGCCGCCGGCGACTCGGCCATCTTCCGAGTCGACCGGGCCCGGCTGCTGGCCCAGCTCGGCCGGGGCCGAGAGGCGATCGAGGTGCTGGAGGAGGGGGCGCGGTCCCTGCCCATCGGCGAGCGCGGGACGGTCTTGCAGGCGCTGGGCCGGATGCAGGCCGCCCGAGGCCAGTTCGCCGAGGCCCGCGCCTCGTATACCGCGTGGAAGGCGTTGCAGCCCGGCTCGGCCGTCCCGCTGCTGGCCCTGCTGGAGCTGGCCATCGACACCGGCGACCGAGCCGCCGCCGACCGAGCCCTGGCCGAGCTCCGGGGAGGTCAGGAGGAGCCCGGCCTGCCCTATCTGCTGGGCAAGGCCGAGTACCTGCTCCGCATGCCTGGAGGAGACCCCGCCGGGCGCGCCCGGGAGGCCTTGGCCGCGCTGGAGCCGCTGCTGGCGCCCGGATCGGCCACCGCCAACCTGCCGGCCGCCCTGCTGCTGCGGGGCCTGGCCCTCCGCGAGCTTGGCCTGGCGGAGCCGGACGCCCAGGTGGCCCGGGAATCGTTCTCGGCGGCCAAGCAGGACCTGCGGACGGCCTGGGAGCGGGGGGAGACGAAGGCCGCTCCGGCGATGGTTGATGTCATGGCCCGGCTCGGCCAGTTCGAGGAGATCGACGCCCTGCCCCGCCTCTCCTCCGGGGCCTTCGACGTGGGGATCGACCGGCTGGCCGCCGAGGCCTGCCTCCGGCTGGGGATGACCGAGAAGGCCGCCGAGTACGTCGATCGTGCCGGCCAGTTGGCGGCCGACACGCCGGAGTTCGCCTCCTGGCGGCTGGGGATGCTCGACCGCCTTGGCGAGTCCTCCCAGGTGGAGCAGGCGCTGCTGGCCCAGGCCCGCTCCCAGGGCCAGGCCGCGGCCTGGGTCGTCTTGATCCGCTACCAGGCGGCCAAGGGGGATCGCGCCGCGGCGCTGGCCTCGATCGCCGAGATGACCCGGTCGGTTCGGGTCGACCCCCCCGAGCTGCTGGAAGCGCAGGCGTTGCAGGCCATCGGGGACTTCCCTCGCGCCGAGGCCGCCTTCGCCGCCGCGTTGGAGAAGAAGCCGGACGATCCTCAGGTTCTGCTGGCCGCCGCCCAGTTCGACCAGGCCGCCGGTCGCCTCCGCCGGGCTTTGGAACACACCGAGCGCGCCCTGGCGGCGGTTCCCGACTCGCGGCCGGCCGCCCGGTTCCGGGCGTTGCTGATGGCCGAGCTGGCCACCGACCTTCCCTCCTGGCAGGCGTCCTACGACGCCCTGGGGCCCGAGCCCCCCTCCGGCGACACCGAGGGTCCGGAGGACCGCCTGGCCCGGGCGCTGGTCCTGGCCCGGCATCCCGAGCCTGCCCGCCGGGACGAGGCCGTCAGCCGGCTCGAGGCGCTGGTCGGCGACCAGCCCTCCGGCAACCCGCTGGCCGCCGCCGCCCGCGAGACGCTCGCGCGACTGCTCTTGCAGCAGGGCCGCGCCGAGCGCGCCGCCGAGGTCGCCGCCGTCACCGCCCTGACCGGCTCCAACCCCTCGGCGATCGCCCTGTATGCTCAGGCGCTGGTCGCCGCCGGCCAGGTCGACGAGGCCGCCCGGCAGGTGGATCGGCTGCGCAACGTTGATCCCGACGCCGACGCCCTCACTGATCTGGAACTTGCGCTGGTCGAGGCCCAGGCCGAGGCCGGCTCCCGGGCCGAGGAGCTCGAGGCGGCCTACCGGGCGGCGCTGGACCGGCCCGACGCCGCCGAGACGGCCGCCGCCACCTTCCGCCGGCTCGTCCAGTTGGGCGACCCGGCCGCCCAGGTCGCCGAGCGGGTCGGCCGAGACCTGGCCGACCGCTTCCCCAGCCTCGCCTGGTTGCCCGCCCAGTGGCTCGCCGACCGCGAGTGGTTTGACGCGGCCCTCGACCTGGCCGAGGCCGTCCTTCCCTCCGGCGACGAGGACGCGGCCTTCCAGGCCTCCCGGGCGGCCCTGACCGTGATCGAGCGCTCCGAAGCCGACCCGAAGTACCTGGATCGCGCCGGCGCGCTGATCGAGCGGGTGGCCGAACTCGGCAACCCGCCCTTGCCCGCCTCCCGGGCCGTGCTCGCTATGTTGCGGCATTTCCAAGGCCGCACCGACCCGAGCCGCTTCCAGGACGAGATCCGCCTCTACCGCGAGCTGCTTCAGCGCGAGCCGAACAACATCATCTACCTGAACAACCTCGCCTGGGCCGTGGCCGAGATCGAGGGCGAGCCCCTGGAGGGCCTCCGGCTCATCGACCAGGCCATCGAGGCCCTCGGTACCCGGCTGCCCGAGCTGCTCGACACCCGAGGAGTGATCCTCGAACGCCTCGGCCGCCACGAGGAGGCTGTCGCCGACCTGGAAGAAGTCACCCGGGCCCAGCCCAACCGGGCGCTCTACCACTTCCACCTCGCCCGAGCCCAACAGGCCGCCGGCGACCCCGAGGCCGCTCGCTCCTCGATGGCCCGAGCCCTGGAACTCGGCCTCACCGCCGACGACGTGGAGCCCACCGAACGCGAGGAGTTCGAGCGCCTGAAGACCCTCTGATCGGCCCGATCTCGGCCTCGGACCAGCCTGGCTCGCGGCCGGGCCGGCTGAGGTCGAGTCGTCCTCAGCGCCGGCCGGCTCCCGGCTCGGAGCTCCATCTCGAAGTTCTGGGATCGGTGATCGTTCTGGCCTCGGGGTGGCGGGGATCGTCACGACCCCTGCCATGCGACCGGCGGCGTGCCCTCCGTTGGCTCGGGATGCCCGGGGAGTCTGGCGAGCGATCGTCCCCGGGCCGGACGAGGGGGCTCGATCGGTTCAGCTCAGCTCGGATCGCCGCCGGGGTCGCCCGCTCCGGCCCCCTGGCCGGGCCGATCGGGGGAGCGTCGGCTCCGGAAGCGATCCAGAAGCCTTCTCCCCCGGGCTTCGGGGCGGGCCGCGCGGGCCGCATCCTCGGTTTCCTCACCGACTTCGCCGAGCTCTCCGTGAATCAGGAGGCGGAGCCGGTCGAGCATCGCGTCTTGCTCTGGGCGATCGACGGCGCCGTCGCCGTTCAGGTCGAGCCGGTCGAACACCGGGGAGAGCCGAGCCGGGGCCTCGTCTCGGGTGATCCGGCCGTCGCCGTCTTGGTCGAGCCGGGAGAGCTGTTCGCCGATCTCCTCCAACCCTCCCGGCCGGTTGGCCCGGCGGAACAGGTTGCGGAGCCGGTCGCGATCGTCGTCCTGAAGTGACAGGACGCCGCCGGGCCCCCGCAGGTCTCCCCCTTGCTCGTCGGCCAGCACGTAGCCGAAGATGACCGACCCCATCTCGTCGGTTGACTGCTCGCCGAAGGTCACGTCGATGGGGGGGAAGCTCGGGTTGTTCGGGTTCTCCAACGAGTTGTCGTAGACGAGCGTCACGTCGATCCTCGACCCGGCCGGCAGGCGGACGGGCCGCTCGAACAGGTAGCGCCCCTGCCAGTTGAAGTCCCAGTTGGGGATCCGGAACAGGTTTTTCGACGAGCCATCGGGCAGCGTGGCGACCGCGTCCATGGAGGTGCAGAGGTAGTGGGCATGGCCGCCGATGCTGATGAGGTCGATGTCCCGGTCGATCGTCCGAGAGGCCCGCACCGTGTGCGCCGGGTCTCCCGCCTTGATCGTCCCCAGGGCGAACCTCCCGAAGGCCGGCGGCACCTGGAAGCCTCGGAGCCTCCTGGAGGGGGGTTCGTCGGCCAGGTACAGGCCGATGGTCGCCTTCTCCATGCGCACCTTGCCCGAGGGGTGGAAATGCGTCTGCATCAGCAGGTCGGTCCCGGCCGGGAGGTGCATGGCCAGGTCGTCGGGCAGCAATTGCGGTCGAGTGCCGAGCACCCAGCCGCCCAGGCCGCCGCGCAGCTCCAGGAACGGCATGCGGCGGAAGCCCGGCTGGCCCTCCTCGCCGTCCTTCGCCCGCACGGCCGCGCTGTCGGCCGCGAAGAAGAGGGCGTGGTGGACCACATCCCGAGACGACGGGCGCAGCTCGACCGCCTTGACCCACCGGTCCTCCGGCAGGTTGAGCTTGAAGACGAAGCACCGATACACGTCCGGTCCGGAGGCCGGCACCTCGAACGCCTCGTCCATCGTCACGATCAGGTCGGGAGGGCCCAGGGTCCAGCCGTCCGGGAACTCGGGCACCTTGGGCGTCTTCGACGGGTCCCCTTCGGGCATCCCCTGCTCGACCCATCGGGCGAGGGTGTCGATCTCCTCGTCGGTCAGCCGGCGCTCGTCGCGCAAGGGAAGGTACGAGGGGTCGGGGTGCCAGGGCGGCATGAAGCGGTCGGCGGTCACATCGGCGATCATCGCGCCTCGCTTGCGCACGTCCTCAAACGACAGCAGCGGGAACGGCGCCGCCTCTCCTGGCCGGTGGCATTCGGCGCAGTGGGTGAAAATGATCGGCGCGACGTGCTCGGCGAACGTCACCGCGGCCCCCTCGTCGTCGCTGGCCGAGGAGGAGGCCGGGCCGATCGGGGCGATCGCGGCGACGAGAGCGATCAATTGGGGAAACCTGGGCATACGAACCTCCTTCGATTCGACTCCAGACTCGGGACGGGGGGCGTCTTCCCGGCCGGACAGCCGGCCAGGGCGGCGGTCGGATGCCCCCTTGGCGTCTCTACCCGATGGAACACCATAGGTCACTCCGGGTATCGTGCAGGCCGACGGGGTGCCGACCGATCCCAGCGCGCCCCGACCGCCCCCAAGGATCTCGCCCATGTGCTCCCCCTCGATCGTCCTGACCCTGCTCGCTCTGGCCGCCGCCCCTTCGGCGACGGCCGCTGCTGAGGTGCCCGTCGGCGTGGCCCGGGTCGACGTGACCCCGGACGGGCCGATCCGGCTGACCGGCTACGGCAACCGCCAGACCGAGTCGGACGGCGTGGTCCAGCCGCTCTGGGCCAAGGCCCTCGCCGTCGGCGGCGACGAGGGGGACGGCCCGGCCGTGCTGATCACCGTTGACAACCTGGGCATCCCCGACGCGATGGGGGCCCGGGTCGCCGAGGCCGTCGGCCTCCCCCGAGATCGCCTGGCCATCTGCGCCTCGCACACGCACTCGGCTCCGATGCTCGCCGGAGTCGCCCCGTTCATCTTCGCCGAGGAGCCGACCCCCGAGCAGCAATCCCGGATCGACCGCTACACCGACGCCCTGGCCGATCTCCTCGCCGACGCCGCCCGGGCCGCCCTGGCCGACCGCCGCCCCGCCCGACTGGCCTGGGGAGTAGGCTCGGCCGGCTTCGCGGCCAATCGCCGAGTGCTCAAGGACGGCGTTTGGACCGGCTTCGGCGTCAACCCCGACGGGCCGGTTGACCACTCGCTCCCCGTCCTGTCGGCGACCGACCCCGACGGCTCGACCCGGGCCATCCTCGCCTCCTACGCCTGCCACTGCACCACCCTCGGCGGCGACTTCAACCAGATCTGCGGCGACTGGGCTGGCTACGCCCAGGAGCGGATCGAACGCGACCACCCCGGCGCCGTCTCGCTCATCGCGATTGGCTGCGGCGCCGACGCCAACCCCGAGCCTCGCGGACAGCTCTCCCAGGCGAAGGACCACGGGCTCGCCCTCGCGCACGCCGTCTCGAAGGTGCTGGAGGGCCCGATGACGCCGATCGGTCCCCTGACGCAAGCCCGGCTGACCCGCGTCGACCTCCCCTTCGCCGAGCTGCCCTCCCGGGGAGACTGGAAGGCGAAGGCCGGCCTGGCCAACCAGGAAGGCCGACGGGCCCGGGCCATGCTCGCCCGGCTCGACCGAGGAGAGGAGATCCCGACGGCGCTCAAGGACTACCCGGTGCAGGTCTGGGCCTTCGGTGACGACCTGGCGATGGTCTTCCTGGCCGGAGAGGTGGTGGTCGATTACGCCATCCATCTGCGCCGCGAGGCCGACGCCGATCGGCTCTGGATCAACGCCTATAGCAATGATGCCCCGTGCTACATCGCCTCCGACCGCCTGCTCGGCGAAGGAGGCTACGAGGTGGACTCCTCAATGATCTACTACGGCCAGCCGACCCGCTTCGCTCACGGAGTCGAGGATCGAGTGGTCGATGCCGTGCTCGGGCTGCTGCCCGAGGCGTTCCGTCGGCAGGGCGGAGGGACGCGCTGAGCGGTCTGGACCGCGATCGTGATCCGATCTCCGATGCGGGGCGGCCGAGGACGGCGGCCCCACATCGGACGTTCCGAGCCGCGATGCGGACGTCCGGCTCGGAGCGGCCGGGGTTCGAGTCGCCGTCAGCCCCGGATGCCTTCCGATCCGGGAGCGACTTGCCCCCGATCACCCCGGACGATCGCGACCCGGATCGCACTGGTCCGGCTCACGGGAAGAGCGGCTGCCGCTCCGGGCCGGGTCGGGTCCAGACGAGGCAGATCGGGCCGCCGAGGCGCTCCCAGCCGTCCCGGAGAGGTTGCTCGGAGGAGGAGGCGGCGAAGACTCGGCGGCCGTTCTCGTCCCGGAAGGAAAACAGGGGGGCGGTGCCGGGGGGAGGATCGTCCGAGTCGGCGGGCAGGGCGTGGAAGATCGTGGGGGAGTGGCGGTCGCCCTCGGGGGAGGACCCGGCCTGGAGCTCAACCCCAGAAGGGCCGAGCACCTCGACGATGGGCACGGTTCCTTCCGCCGGGCGATCGAGCGCGAAGAAGGCGACGGTCCCCTCGGCGGGCCGGGGCTCCATGTTGAGGCCGGTGACGGGGCGAAGGCGATCGTTGCCCTGGTGGTCGGGGATGCGGTAGATCGCAACCGGGAGGTTCAGGCGGGGATCGTCCAAGTCGAGCCGGTACATGATTTGATTGTAGTCGTACCGGGGTGTGGGTGTCGTTGTGCCGGAAAAGGTATTCGCGTAGGTGCCTTCGAAGAAGATCCGTCGGCCGCCGTCGGCGTCGAACTCGGGGTGGTGCATCGGGTTGTAGAAGCTGTAGTCGTTGTGCGTGACGACCTTGCGGGCGAAGGCCCAGGGGCCGAGCGGCGAGTCGGCCTCGGCGTACCAGACCTCGCCGAGGAACGAGGGGCTGCCGAGCGCCTGCACGGTGATCATCACCCAGCGGCGGCGGTGCTCGTTCCAGTGCACGGTGCCCGCGTGGGCGAGGATGGGGGCTCCGGTTTCGATGTCTCGGAGGTTGAGCAGGCCCTCCCCCTCGGCGAGCGTTCCGGCCTGGATGAGGTCGGCCTGCTCCTTCGGTCCGAGCTTCGCCGCTCCGGCCCGCCAGCGGTAGACGGGGAGGCCCTGGTCGTCGCGTTCGACTCGGGGATCGCCGGAGGAGGGATCGACCTCCAGGCACGTGAACGCTTCGTATCGCGTCGGATCCGCCAGTGCCTCCGAGTCGGCGGCGACGCGGACGATCGGGTAGGGTGAGGCGAAGGTGATCCATTCGCCGTTCGCGTCGAGCGATCGGGTCGCGTGGCCGTCGGGGTGCAGCGTGTCGATGCCGGGGAAGACGGCCACGCGATCGAACCGCCCGGCCTCGTCGTTATAAACGCAGAGCCCGCGCTCGTAGGTGTCCAGGGGGGGGCGGATCTTGGCGTAGCCGGCATAGAGGCGATCGCGGCCGGAGGCGTCGGCCAGAACGACGAAGCCCGAGAGCCAGGTCGGCCCGGGGCCGGGCATCTCGGCCATGGGGCGGGAGAACCCGTTGTCATCGACAAAATAATCGAGGTTGATCCCGACGCTCGGGTCGAGCCCCCCCGCCGAGGGGAGTTCCGAGGTGGCCGCCGACATGTGGAAGTTGCCCAGCGGATAGGAGGGCCGGCTCGTGTCTCCCCAGAACCACCAGAGCTTGCCCCGGTAGGGCACGGTGAAGACGCTATCCTGCCCGACGACCAGGCCGTTTAAGAGCGGCTCGACGATCGGCGTCGGCCGGCCGAGGCGGACGCTGTCGGCATAGATCCCGGCGCCGGTGACGCGGTAGAGCCGTTCGGCGATGTTGACCCGAGGCAGCTCCAGCCGGGCGGTGCCGCCGGGCTCGACCTTGAGGCGTTTGCCCCGGTAACCGAAGCCGTCGGCGGGGTACTCGTAGCCGTGGCTCGAGATGTGGAAATACGTTTCGGTGCCCATGAGTTCCGGCGCGGCGATGGCCGCCACGCCGGCGCTGTCGGTCGTGAAGCGCAGGTTGTGGACCGTCCGCAGCTCGACCAGCGGCACGCCTCGGCCGGTCTCGGCATCGACGACCTCGACGGCGAACGGCTTGCTTTCGGGGATGGCTTCCCCAGGGGGGACGTCCGGCTGAAAGGTGGCGAGGCAGATCAATAGCGCCGCGGCGGTGTTCATCGTTCGGCGTCCCTCGGGGGCTGGGTGGTGATCCACATGGGGCTTCCCCAGGCGATCTCGCCGTCCTCCTGGAGGATGCGGACGTAGTACCAGCTGGTTCCGGCGGGGCGGTCTTCCTCGTCGGTCCAGGAGAAGCGGACCTCGTCGGTGCCGGGCTCGGAGGAATAGGCGTAGACGAAATCCTTGATGATGTCCACTCGGGCGATCGGGGCCGTTCCCTTGGCGAAGACGTCGAGGGTGACGGGGCCGTCGGCGTCGAACTCGTCTCCCATGAGGTGGTCGCCGCAGCGGACGTCGAGCAGGATGTTGTCGGTGGCGCCGTAGCAGTGCCGGCGGCGGAAGGCGTCGAGGATGGAGGAGCGGGTGGGCTGCTCGGCCAGGGCGACGGCGTAGCTGATGTGCGTGGAGATGTGGTCGCTCGACGCCTGGAAGCCCAGGCGGTATTGCATGGCCAGGGCGTTCCAGACCATGCCCAGGGGCCGCCAGCCGCCGATGGCCTCGGCCGGCCTCCGGGCCGACTTCGGCGCTCCCAGGTGCTCATACGATTGCCGGTGCCCCTGAAAGATCTCGACGAACGGCTCGGCCTTCGGGTCGTTCTGCCGCCAGTCGGTCCCCATGCCGGTGGCGCTGGTGTGGACGGCGCAGATGCCCCCCAGCTCGTTCAGGTAGTCGTAGAGCATCGCGGCGTCGAGGTCGCGGCCGTTGACGTCGGTCCGCACGCCGCGATCGTCCACCAGCCGGGGGAGCGTGCGCACTCCTCGGCGGTCGAACATGACGTTGCGGTGGCCGCCGGGATAGCTGACGCTGCGTTCGTAGGTGAACATGGGAACGAACGTGGGAGGGTTGTGGTACAGGTCGGTGGTCTTCTGCACCAGCCACCAGGTGTATTCCTTGCCGCCGCCGTTGTCGTGGTCGCCGTTGCCGATCCAGTCGAGGCCGCCGGCGTCGATGGCGTAGCGCCACATGTCTTCCAGTGAGCCGTCGGAGCCGCCGTCCTGGGAGAGCTCGGTGTGGCGGTGGAACTCTCCCCGGAGCAACCGGTACGTCTTTCCTCCGGCGGCGATGCGGTACGATCGCATCCGGGCGATCGCCTCGATCTCGTTCGGGTGGACCGGCGGCGCGGTGGGGCCGGGCGGGGCGACTCCCCGGGGGCGGGGGTTGACGGGGCCGTCCCCCACGGGGCCGAGCACGGCGGCGAAGAGGTCGTTGCCATAGGCTCCGGGAGGCGTGCCGGAGTGCGAGTAGAAGCGGCGGCGCAGGTCCGGGGTGAACTCGACTTCGCGGTGCATCCGGTTGTCGGTGTTGTACACGACCAGGGGAGGCCCCTCGGATCGGGTGACGATCGCCGGCCGGTTGTCGAGCAGGCCGTCGCTTCTCGGGAGGAATCTCGGGGGGGCCCAGGAGTCGCCCTCCAGGAAGGTGGCGAGGCTGATCCAGACGCCGCCGACGACCATCGCCGCGTTGCGGCCCCAGACCGCCTCCTGCCTGTGCCGGTAGAGCAGCCAGAGGCGGCCCGAGGGCTCGACGGCGAGCCGGGCGTAGCTGTTGAGCCGCCGCTCGTCGTCCGGGGCGGCGGCCGCCGGGTCGGCCACCTCCTGCACGGTGCCCCCCTCGACGCAGCGAACGCGGATGGCGCTGTTGCGATAGAGCGTGGCTCCCTCTCCCTCGATCAGGTTCTCGGCGTCCTTGCCCCAGTGGTCGTCGCGTTCCTCGAAGGCGACCCAGACGCGGCCCCTCGGGTCGACGGCCACGCTCGGTCTTGCCTCGAACCGGGAGGAGGAGGCCACGGGGATCGTTTCGATCGGACGGCCCGGCCCGAGGTAGGAGCCGAGCATCACGTCGTAATTTCCCGATCGGTATGTGTCGTAGGCGACGAAGACGGTTCCGTCCGGCCCGACGGCGATGCTGGGGGACCAGTCGTTGCCGGCGTGCTCGCTGATGTTGATCTCCTCTCCCAAGGCGTCGAGCCGGGCGAGCAGGATCTCCGACTGCCCGGCCACCCAGGTCTGCCAGGCCATCCAGACGGTGCCGTCGGGGCCGCTGGCGAGCACGGCGTCGGCGTGGTTGCCGGGGCGTCGGGTCAGGCGGCGCTCGGCGGTCCAGGAGCCCGAGGAGGGATCATAGCGGCGCTCGAACAGGTCCCAGTTCCCCTCGCGCTGCTCGGACCAGACGACGACCACGAGGCCGTCGCCGTCCCGGGCGACCGAGGGCCGCCAGACGTCTCGGCCGCCGTCGGTCACGTCCATCGGCGCTCCGGCGGCGCCTTGGGAGAGGTGGAGGAGGCGGACGCGGTCGCCGCCGCCGTCGGGCTCGAAGCGGGAGAAGGTTCGAGGGCGTTCGGTCAGGGCCTCGGAGATGGGCCAGCCGACGGGCTCGTGCTCGACGAAGGCGACCCACGCTCCGCCCTGGCCGTCGGAGACGGCCGCGGGGAAGTCCTCCTCGAACGCTCCATCGGCCACGGTGGTGTGAGGGGCGGCCAGGCGGGCCTCGACCTTCCCGCCCAGCCCGAGCAGGGGGCGGCCGGTCTTCAGGTCGGCCAGGGGGAAGGAGGCGTCGCCGAGGGGGGTCTGAACGGTCAGGGTCGCGTCGTCGGGGGCGTCGATCGCGACGACGACGCCGGTCGGCGCGATCGAGGCGCCGGCGCCGCCGGGGCCGGTCTGGGGCCGGGCCTGACCGGCGGGGGGAGGCTGCCCCTCTCGGATCCGGAGGCTGGAGGCGTTCCAGGACGAGCCGTCGACGACCCGCATCCCGGCTCGGAACCGCCAGGGGTCGACCTTCAGCACCTGGCCGCGGTCGAGCCGGACGCGGCCGTCCCAGGGGGTCGCCTCCTGGTCGCCGATGCCGAGACGGATCCGGACGGCCATCGCGTCTTCGGCCAGCCGGTCGCCCTGGGCTCGCCCGGGGTCGGCCCCGGGGCCGAGCAGCATCGGGGAGACGACGAGGGCGGCGATCGCGAATCGCATGGGCGTTCTCCTGAAGGCGATCGGGAGGGCCGGGGCGAGGCCGGGCCGGTTCAGCCCTCGGGGGAGGCCATCACCGGAGGGGCCTCGGGGGCCTGGAACGAGGCGGGGGAGCCGACGCGGTCCTCCGGCTGTCGGGCGCGGACGGTTTCCACCTCGGCGACGAGCCAGCGGCCGGACTCGAAGCGGAGCCGGAACGTCTGCCGCTCGTTGCGGTCGGGGTAGACGGCCTCGACGGTGACTCGGGCGCGGCCCTCGCCGTCGGGCTCGGGGGCGAAGACGGCGTGGCTCTTGCGGGCGATGGCCGCTTCCCGGAGCTGCCGGGCGAACGCCTCGGGGCCCAGCTCGGCCACCTCGCGCTCCAGCCGGGCGCGGAGGTCGTCGTCGAAGGCGTCGAGGTAGGCGTCCACGTCCCCTTCCCGGGCGTCGGCCAGCAGGTTCCGGACGCTCTCCTCGGCCCCGTCGATCGGGTCGGGCCCGAATCGCCCGGGAGCGGTGGCGAGGAACTCGGCTTGCGGCTGCGGGCCTCCCGACTCGGCCGGGATCGGCCCGTCGTCTCGGTCCGCTGCCGGGCGATCCCGCGCCGACCAGGCCATCGCGCCCAGCACGGCGGCCGTCAGCAGGCCCGACAGCAGCTTCCGCATCGCTCGACCCTCCGCCCGCATGGTGCCCCCTCTTCCATAATGGCACCGGGCGGCGATGTCGAGCCCCTGCCGGCCGGGGAGGAGGGAGAGGCCGGGGTGCCGCCGAGGAGCCGACGAGGGATCGGGGCGGGATCAGTCCGATCCCCGATCGTTCGCCTCGCCGGGGAGGGGCCTTGCGCGGAGGTCGTCCCCGGATTGCCCCCCCGCCGCTCCCGGCTCGCGGAACGCTCCCAGCTCGGCCACCTCGACGACCGGTTTCGGCCTGGTGTCCACCAGCAGTCGGAAGACGTCCGGCCGGGCGTAGTGGCCGACGACGTCGAAGTCGTACTTGGCGCGGGGGATGAGGCCCAGGTCCAGGTCGGCCGCGAGGATGCAAGGCCCCTCGAAGTCCGGCCCCGCCAGGAGGCGGCCGAGCGGGTCGACGATGCAGGAGCCGCCGCGGGAGAGCACGTCGTCGGGCTTCAGGTCCCCCTCGATCGGGTAGTCGTCCGGGTAGTCCGACCGCCGGGTGAACTGGTTGCACGAGAGGACGAAGCACCGCCCTTCCAGGGCGACGTGCCGCATGGTCGCCGTCCAGCCGTCGCGGTGGTCGGCCGTCGGAGCGCAGTAGATCTGCACGCCTTGCGCGTAGAGATGCATGCGCAGCAGCGGCATGTAGTTCTCCCAGCAGATCGCCGCTCCGAGGCGACCGGCCGGGGTGTCGAGCACCGGCATGGTCGAGCCGTCGCCGAAGCCCCAGACGAGCCGCTCGGCGGCGGTGGGCATCAGCTTGCGGTGCTTGCCCAGCAGGGCGCCGTCCGGGCCGAAGAACAGCACGGAGCAATACAGCGTGCCGCCGTCGCGCTCGATCACCCCCACGACCAGGAGCGCCGACGCCTCCCGGGCCGCCTCCCCGATCGCCGACGCCGCCGGGCCGGGGACGGCGACGGCCTGGTCCCAGTAGCGCTGGAACCAGTCCCTCCCCGCTGGGGTCCGCCAGCCGACCCGGGCGCCGAAGTCCAGGCCCCTCGGGTAGGCCGGCACGAACGCCTCCGGGAAGACGATCAGCCCCGCCCCGCTGGCGGCCGCCTCGACGGCGAGCGTGCGCACGCGGTCGATCGAACGCTCGCGGTCGAACCCGACCGGGGCGGCCTGCACGACGGCGGCTCGGATCGTGCTCATGGAGGGAACGCCCCGCTTCGGGACCGGGGACGGCCTGGCCGGTCGACATCCCCGGCCCCGGGCTCCCGATCGTACCCTCGCCCCCGGCGGAGGGGCCAGGGGAGACGACCGTACCCGGCGGTCCTCGCGTTCCCGACTCGGGGGGACTCGGGAGACTCGACGTCCTCGGCGCCTCGGGCCGCCTCGGCTGGTCCAGCCAGGCCCTGGGCGATCGCATCGCGCCGGGGGTGGGGGATGCCGGGCCGGAGGCCGATCAGGGCACTCGGATGTGGTCGAGGATGCGGCCGAGGACGTCATCGGGGCAGAGGCCCTCGGCGTCGGCCTCGTAGGAGACGAGGAGGCGGTGGCGGAGGACGTCTCGGGCGACGGACTTGACGTCGAAGGGGGTGACGTAGTCTCGGCCGGAGAGCAGGGCGTGGCCCTGGGAGGAGCGGACGAGGGCGAGGGTGGCGCGGGGGCTGGCGCCCAGCTCGATGAGGGGGCCGAGATCCAGGCCGTACTCGTGGGGGGCGCGGGTGGCTCGGATCAGGTCGACGATGTAGCCCTTCAGGGCGGGGGCGACTCGGATCGAGCCGGTGAGGGCCCGGAGGGCGCGGACCTCGGCGGGGCCGAACAGGGGAGCGCGGTCCTCCTCGGGGGCGTGGGCGTCGGCGACGCCGGGGAGGTCGAGCATGGCGAGCTCGGCGTCTCGGTCGGGGTAGCCGACCAGCAGCTTCATCAGGAAGCGGTCGAGCTGGGCCTCGGGCAAGGGGTAGGTCCCTTCCTGCTCGATCGGGTTCTGCGTCGCGAGGACGAAGAAGGGGTCGGGCAGGCGGATCGTTTCGTCTCCGATGGTGACCTGGCCCTCCTGCATGGCCTCCAGCAGCGCGGACTGGACCTTGGCCGGGGCGCGGTTGATCTCGTCGGCCAGGAGGACGCTGGCGACGATGGGACCCTGCTTCACGTCGAAGCGGCCGGTCTGGGGGTGGTAGACCTGGGTGCCGGTGAGGTCGGCGGGGAGCAGGTCGGGGGTGAACTGGATGCGGCGGAAGGGGAGGTCGAGGGCGCGGGCCAGGGCTCGGACGGCCCGGGTCTTGGCCAGGCCGGGGACCCCTTCGATCAGGACGTGGCCGCCGGCCAGCAGGGCGATGACCATGCGGCTCAGCAGCGGGCGCTGACCGACGACGGCGGCCTCGAGCCGGTCGATCAGGGGGGAGAGATCGGGGAGGTCGGCGGCCGAGGGAGCGGCGGGGCCGGGGGCGTCGTCGGGATCGGCGGCGTCCATTCGGGGCTCGGGGTGAGGGCCCCGAGGGGCCGATCGGGGAAGGGGGGAAGCCGGCCGGGCCGAGGGGAGTCGGCCCGGTTGAGGGGAGCCGGCCAGACGGCGGAGCCGGCCGGGATCAGCGGGTGGCCTTGCGCCGCTCCATCATCTTGCGGAGGATGTCCTCGGCCGCCTTGCTGGAGTCGAGCTCCTCCTTCTTCTTCTGGGCGGAGGGCGTCTCCTCGGCCTGCTTCTTGGCGGCGAAGAAGGGGTTGGACTCGTCGATAAGCTCCTCGGGCATCTCCTCGTCGCCGTCATCGTCGAGCTTGTCGTAGATTCCCTCGTCACCGGAGGCGACCGGCTCGGGCTCGGATTCCGGTTCCGGCTCCTCGTCGGGCTCGGGCTGGGGTTCCGAGGCGGCCTTGGCAGCGGGGATCGTGTGGTCGGACTTGCTGGCCTCCTTGAAGGAGGAGAAGGTCATGGTGTCGCCGGTGTAGACGCCGGAGGGGCGTTCGGGGGGGGCGGGGCTGTCCTGGTCGGTGACGAGCCAGGAGTCGATCTCGTCGTTGCTGAGCTCGTCGAGGGAGGCGGCCTTGGCCAGGGCGCGTTCGGCCTTGTCGGTGGGGTCGGCCTGGGCGGGAACAGGGGCGCCCTGGATGGAGACGGCGAAGGTGAGGGGGCCGATCTGGATCAGGTCCTTGTTCCTCAGGACGTGATCGGTGTTGGCCTCCAGCCGCTGGTTGTTGACGAACGTGCCGTTGCGGCTGTTGAGGTCCCGGACGATGACGGAATCCTCCCCCACGCGGATCTCGGCGTGGTTGCGGCTAACCTGCTCGTTATTCGGCCGCAGGTGGCAGCCCTCGCCGCGCCCGATCTTGAAGTGCGTGCCCGCCAGGGGGATGACCTTGCCTTCGGGCTTGCCCTGAACCACGATCAGCGAGACTTTCATGGCGAAGTCGTCCCTGTGCTTGCGCGTTGGCCGTGCCGGACGGGGGCCGTGGGATAGAGACAGGATCGGACGGATTGAGGGCGAAGATCGAGCCCGGCTGGAAGGGCCGCCGGTCGAGCAGGACGTGCGCGGGGAGGCCTGCCCCATTGGTGACGAAGGCCCGCCCTGTGGTATCTTAACCTAGTCACGGCGAAGGCAAGGGGCTCGCGAGCGGAATCGTCGCCCCGGGGGGCGGGACGAGGCGGGTCGCCGACTCGGTCGTTCCGTCGGATAACGAAGTTACCAGACGACGGGGCGTTTGCAAGATTCCGGGGCGAGGGGCCCGATCCGATCAGCGCCGATCGGTCCAGCTTGGGGCGCGATAGATCGCCTCGGCGATCCGGCCAACCTCGTCGCGTTCCTCCGGGGTCGTTTCCTGCTCGATCGCCTCCAGGCCCAGGGCCGAGGCGATGCGGTCGCCGACGGGGGACGCCCAGCAGGCCGGGCGGGCCGATCCGAGTTCGGGGGCGAGGGCGGCCAGCCCAGGCAATTCGGGGGTGCGCTCGGAGGTGGCCAGCAGCAACGAGCCGTGTTGCAACAGGGCACCAGCCCGACGGCGCTGGGCGCTGCCGAGGATCTTGGAGCCGAAGACGACGAGATCCTCGGCGTCTCGGTCGGTGAAGCAGAGCAGCGGCCGGTCGGGGCCGGATCGGGCCTCGGCCTCTCCCCGGCGGCGGGCCGGGATGTCGCGTTCACGCAGCAGCGCCGCGATGGCGGCGTGGACGGCGCGGTACAGGTCCTTGGCCCGACGGGCCAGGGGGTGTCGCTCGGGGACGACGACGGCATAGGTCAGCTCGCGGTCGTGCCAGATGGCGCCGCCTCCGGTGGCCCGCCGGACGAGGGGGACGCCCCGCCATCGGGGGTCGGCCTCGGCCTCGGCTCGGGACTGGAAGTAGCCCAGACTCAGGGTGGGGATCGACCACTCGTAGGTGCGGAGCATCGCCCGGGTCGGGTCGGCCGAGACGAGCGAGAGCATCCAGTCGTCGGTCGCCATGTGGGTCGGGCCGTCCCCGGCCTCGTGGGGGAGGAGGCGGCAGCGCATGGGGAGAGGCTCCGGGCAGGGGGAGTGGGACGGGAGGGGCCGGTCGATCGCTGCGTTGGCTCGGGAGGTCGTCGCGCCTCCGCTCCGGATCCTGCTGTGATTTGCCTAATTTGGCCGACATCCGGGGCGACGCGCTTAGAAAGATGGCACGGTTCGCGGGCCCCGATCGCTCGTCGCGGAGGGCTCGACGGGGGAGGGGGACCAGCGCAGGACCGGCCGCTTGGCGGCGGCGACCTCGTCGGGGCGGCTGATCGGGGTGGTGAGGGGGGCGCGGTGGAGCAGGTCGGGGTCCTCCTCGGCGATGGCTAGCAGCGCCCGGGCGAAGGCTTCGAGCGTCTCCCGGCTCTCGGTCTCGGTGGGCTCGATCATCAACGCCTCGGAGACGATCAGCGGGAAGTAGACCGTGGGGGCGTGGAAGCCGTAGTCGATCAGGCGCTTGCCGATGTCCATGGCCCGGACGCCTCGGTCTCGGGCCAGGGCTCGGGCGGAGGCGACGAACTCGTGCATGCAACGCTCGCCCATCGGCACGGGGTAGGCGTGCTTGACGAGCGCCAGCAGGTAGTTGGCGTTGAGCACCGCGTGCTGGGCGACCGCCTTGAGCCCCTCGGGGCCCTGGGAGCGAATGTAACAATACGCGCGCACCAGCACGCCGACGTTACCAAAGAAGGCGCGGACGCGGCCGATCGCCTTGGGGCGGTCGTGGTCGAGGAAGAAGGTGCCGTCGTCGCGGCGGCCGACGACCGGGGAGGGCAGGTACGGGGCGAGGTCGTCTCGGACGGCGATCGGCCCGGCGCCGGGGCCTCCCCCGCCGTGAGGGCCGGAGAAGGTCTTGTGTGGGTTGTAGTGCATCAGGTCGACGCCCATGTCGCCGGGGCGGACCACGCCGAGGATGGCGTTCATGTTCGCGCCGTCGAGGTAGAGCAGGGCGCCTCGGTCGTGCAGCCAGCGGGCGATCGTGCCGATCTGGGGGTCGAACAGGCCGACGGTGTTCGGGTTGGTGATCATGAACACGCCGACCTCGTCGGTCAGTTTGGCCCGGAAGTCGTCCAGGTCGACCAGGCCCCGGGCGTCGCTCTTGACAGTGACGGCCTGGAAGCCGGCAAGCTGGGCGGAGGCGGGATTGGTGCCGTGGGCGCTGTCGGGCACCAGCACGGTGGTGCGGCGCTCTCCCCGGTCTCGGAAGGCGGCGGCGGCGACCATCAGCGCGGTCAGCTCCCCCTGTGCCCCGGCCGCCGGCTGGAGGCTGACAGCCGGCAGACCGGCAATCTCGCCGAGAAGCTCCTGCAGCTCAGACAGTAATTGCAACATGCCCTGGATCGAGGATTCGTCCTGGTACGGGTGCAGCCCGGCCAGACCGGGAAGCGCGGCGAGTCGCTCGTTGCGCTTCGGGTTGTACTTCATGGTACACGACCCGAGCGGGTAGAAGTTGGCGTCGATCGCCATGTTGAAGGACGAGAGGTTGGTGTAGTGGCGCACGACGTCCAGCTCGCCCAGCTCCGGCAGCGGCGGGGGGGTGTCGGCCCGGTGCCGGGCGGGGATCAGGTCGTCGATCGGCCGCTCGGGCACGTCGAGCGGAGGTGCCACCGCGATCCGTCGACCGGGCCGGGAGGTCTCAAACAGCAGCGGGGGCTGGTCCTTCTTGAGCATGGGAGTCGCCGTTTCGGGGGTCGATGCGGGCGGGGCCGAGGGGGACGATCGGGAGAGAATGGCGGACCACTCGGGGCGGATGGCTGTCGGGAGATCACACGGACGGATGTTGGCGCATGAGGGGGATGGGAGGCCGAGGAGGAGGGGGCGGATCGTCGGGTCGAGGAGGTTCGGTCGAGCCGGCCGGAGAGGGTCGCCCGCACCGACGTCGGAGTTCGGCTCCTCCTCATCGGCCTCCCCTCACCGAGAGGCCCGCTGGAGCAGGCCGTAGGAGGTCCAGAGCAGGCCGATGAGGGCGACGACCAGCAGGCAGGCGATCGGCAGGTGGTGGACGACGACGCGGCTGGCCCGGAAGACGAGCAGGGCGGCGGCGGTGGGCTCGATGCCCCGGGCGGCGTACTGTTCCTCGACCCAGGGGGCGACGGTGGCCAGCAGCACGAGGATGGCGCCGGCCAGCGCGGCGACGATCGACACGCTGCGGCGGTGCTCTCGGGCGGCCTCGCTCCTCCTCATGGTCGGGGGTTCCTCGTGATCGATCGGGTCGGCCGGGGCCGGGGCCGGGGCTGGGCTGGGCGGTCAGGACGAGGAGAGGGCGGCTCGGTAGGCGTCGGCCAGGGCGTCGATCTCGGCCCGGGTGCGCTTCTCGGTGACGGCGATGAGGATGCAGTCGGCCAGCTCGGGGTACCAGCGGCCGATCGCGATGCCGCCGTGGAAGCCGAGGCGGCCGACCTCGGCGAGCACTCGGGCCGGGTCCTTCCCTCCGGCGACCCGGACGACGAACTCCTTGAAGAAGGGGCCGTCGAAGGCGAGGGACAGGCCGGGGACCTCGGCGAGCCGATCGGCGGCGTAGTGCGCCTTGCGGGCCGACTGCTCGGCGACGTCCCGGAGGCCGAGCGGGCCCATCAGGGCGAGGTAGATGCTGGCTCGGAGGGCCATCAGCCCCTGGTTCGTGCAGATGTTGGAGGTGGCCTTCTCGCGTCGGATGTGCTGCTCTCGGGTCTGGAGGGTGAGCACGAAGCAGCGGCGGCCCTCGCGGTCGGTCGTCTGGCCGACGAGCCGGCCGGGAATCTTCCGGAGGTACGACTCCCGGCAGCAGAGGATGCCGAGGTACGGGCCGCCGAAGCAGAGGTGGTTGCCGAGCGCCTGACCCTCGGCGGTCACGATGTCGGCGCCGAAGTCGCCGGGGCGCTTCAGCAGGCCGAGCCCGATGGGGTCGACGCTGACGATCACCGTCGCGCCGCGATCCTGGGCGGCGGCGACCAGCGGCTCGATGTCCTCCAACTGGCCGAAGACGTTGGGCTGCTGCAGGACGACGGCGGCGGTGTCGTCGGTCAGCGCGGCGGTCAGGTCGTCGACCGAGGTCCGGCCGTTTCGGCAGGGGACGGTGACCAGCTCGGGTTCCAGGTTGGTGAGGAACGTCTCGGCGACCTGGCGGTACTCGGGGTGGACCGCCCCGCTGGCGACGACCCGGCCGTGCCGGGAGCCGGAAGCCAGCGCCATGAGGATCCCCTCGGCGACGGCGGAGCCGCCGTCGTAGAGGCTGGCGTTGGAGACGTCCATGCCGGTGAGCTGGGCGATGAGCGTCTGGTACTCGAAGATCGCCTGGAGGGTGCCCTGGCTGGCCTCGGCCTGATACGGGGTGTAGGCGGTGTAGAACTCCCCCCGGGCGGCGAGCTGGTCGACGGCGGCCGGGATGAAGTGGTCGTAGGCCCCGCCGCCGAGGAAGCAGGGGCGGTCCTCGACGCTCGCGTTCCGGGCCGCCAGGGCGCCGACGTGCCGGGTCAGCTCGATCTCCGTCAGGGCCGGCGGCACGTCGAGCGGCCGGTCGAGCCGGAAGTCGGCCGGCACCATGTCGAAGAGCTGGTCGAGCGAGTCCAGGCCGATGGCCCGGAGCATCTCCCTCGTGTCGTCGTCCGTGTTGAGGATGTAGGCCATGGCGCGGGAAAGCCGGGGGTTCGGTGTGCGAGCGGCGGAGGGAGCCGAGGCCGGCGCGGTCGAAGCAAGGGCGGGCCTCGATGGGATCGATCGTCGGCGGACTATTGTAAGGCCCGGGGGGATCGCCCGCGAGGCGTCTTCGAGGCCGCTCTCGGCCTCAGAACAACCCGCCGAGGATCATCGTCACGATCCACGGGATGAGGGCCCCCAGCCGCACGAGCATGACGTTCCGCCACGAGAAGGCGACCGCCTCCAGCCTGGCCTTCCAGAGGGACCGCCTCGGGCCTCGGGGCAGGCCGGCCTTGGCCAGCCGTCGGGCGACCGTCGGCGCCACGACCAGCCCGGCGCAGCTCGCCTGGAATCAGGAGCGCGGCGCCCGGTTCCAGCCGAGTTCGGCCATCGCCAGCGCTGCGAGCAGGGCGAGGCAGGCAAGCGTCGCCTGGAACAGGACCTGGGCGGTCGAGTGCCGCTTGTACGCCCCCAGGGCGATGGCCGTGAGCATCACCCCCAGCACGGTCAGGGCGGGGATGTCGTAGGTGTATCGCTTCCAGGAGGACATCGTCGAGCCGTCGATCAGCGCGACGAGCTTGGCAAACAGCGCCGACGCGGCCGAGGCGGCCAGCACGAGCATCGCGCCGTCGGCCATCGAGAACCGGAGCCTCCGGAGGATCCCCCCCGGCCCCCCTCCCCGCCGGCCCCGGCCGTCGGGCGATCGGCCTGCGGCCCGTCGCTCATGGTGCCTTCCCCCCGGCCTCGTTCAGCAGGCGGTCGACCTCGTGCCAGTCGAAGACCCGGAGCAAGAGGGGGATGACGCGGACGGTGCGGGCCGTGAGGACGGCCTCCTGGATCAGCATCCCGGCGAAGAAGCCGCCGAGGACGGCCGCGAATCTCGGGGAGATGACCGAGGCAAGCGCGGCGATCCCCGAGGCCAGCGCCGCCCGGGGCAGGAACCGGGCGAGCATGGCTCCGAGCCGAGGGGGGCGATCGCGGAAGGATCGGTAGCGGATCAGGACCTTGCGCTCGAAGGGGGTGAGGATGGGAGGCTCCTCCGAGAGGGAAGGACAGGGCGGAGGCCCGATCCGGCCGGCCGGCTGATCAGTGCGCGTCCTCGGCGATCTTCTTCTGGTAGGCGTCGTAGTCGAGGAGCTGGGCCAGCTCGGCCTCGGCGTTGGAGGGGCGGAGCTTGAGGATCCAGCCGGAGCCGAAGGGATCCTCGCCGATGGCGGCGACGTTGGCCTCGACGGCGGGGTTGACCTCGATCACCTCGCCGGAGATCGGGGCGTAGAGGTCGTTGACCGACTTGACGCTCTCAACCTCGCCAAAGGGGTCGCCGGCCGAGAGGGTGGTGCCGGGCTTGGCCTTGGCCAGGTCGATCATGATCAGGTCGGTGAGCTGCTCGACGGCGAAGGCGGAGATGCCGATCGTGGCGACGTCGCCGTCAACCTTCACCCATTCGTGAGACGGGGTGTACTTCAGGTCCTTGGGGTCCATGGGGTGTCGGGCTCCTGGGGGAGTCGGCGAAGGGCTCGGGACGAGTCGGATCGATGGCGGAGGCCGGAGCGAGGGGCCGGCTCGACGGGCGATCGGGCCGGTCGGGGCCGGTCAGGAGGCCGGTCGGGGCCGCTTGTAGAAGGGGAGCGGAACGACCTCGGCGGGCTCGATCTGACCTCGGATGTCGAGGGAAACCTCGGTGCCGACCGGAAGGGGGGCGCCGGAGAGCAGGGCCATCGCGAGGGACTGCTGGAGCGTGGGAGCGAAGGTGCCGGAGGTGACTGTGCCGATAGGCTGGCCGTCCCGGAGCACCGGGCAGCCCTGTCGGGCGATGCGGCGGCCTTGGAGACGGAGGCCGACCCGGGAGCCTCCGGGATCGTCCTTCAGTCGCCGGAGGGCGTCCCGGCCGACGAAGTCCCCCTTGTCGAGCTTGACGAACAGGCCGAGGCCGGCGGCATACGGGTTGATCGACTCGAGCAGCTCGTGACCGTACAGGGGCATGGCGGCCTCGAACCGGAGCGTGTCCCGGGCGCCGAGCCCGCAGGGGCGGATGCCGCGTGGGTGGCCGGCCTCCAACAGGGCGAGCCAGACGGCCTCGGCCACGTCTCGGTGAACGATCAGCTCGAAGCCGTCCTCGCCGGTGTAGCCGGTGCGGCTGGCGGAGGCGTCGGTGCCGAGGACCAGGCCGGAGGTGTGGCTGTAGTACTTCTGCTCGGCCAGGGGGGGGCCGTCGAAGAGGGTCTGCAGCGTGGAGAGGGCCGCGGGACCCTGGACGGCGATCATGGCCGTGTCCCGGGTCGAGTCGGCGAGGGAGGCGTCGAGGTCGCCGCGGTGCCGCTCGAACTGCTCGACGACCCGGAGGCGGTTGGAGGCGTTGCAGACCAGGCCGTAGCCGTCGCCGTCGGTCAGGTGGTAGACGAGCACGTCGTCGATCACGCCGCCCTGGTCGTTGCAGACAAGGCTGTACTGGATGCGGCCGGGGGGGAGCTTCGCGGCGTCGTTGGTGGTGACGCGCTGGATCCAGGCCAGGGCGTCGGGGCCGTCGAAGCGGAGGCGGCCCATGTGGCCGATGTCAAAGAGCCCGACGCGCTTGCGGACCGACTCGTGCTCCTCGACGATCGACGCGTACTGCACCGGCATCGACCAACCGCCGAACTCGACGAGCCGACCGCCGTTGGCCTTGTGCCAGTCGTACAGGGGGGTCTTCAGGAGCGGCTCGGCCGTCGATGTCGACATCGGCAGCAGGTCCTCGGGGCGGCTCGGTTCGATGCGACGCATTCCGATCCGGTCGGTGTCCGCCTCCGCCGAGGAGCCGGATCGGGGCGATTCTAGCGGGTTCGACGGCCGATCGACAACGGCAGTCGGGGCCGGTTGGGGCCGATCGGTTGATTCTGTTCGCCTCCCTCCGGCGGCGGGAGAGCCCGATGGCTCCCTCTGGGCGATCGGAGGCCGGGCCCGGCCGCTTGCCCCGATCCGGCTCCCGGCGGCGTCCCCGATCGGCTCGACTTCGTAACTCCTACGAAACCCCTGCCAGGACCTACCGGGTCGGCCAGCTTGGGAGGCTCCCGACGGCGGGATCGCCGGAGGGAAGGGGACGGGGCGGAACGGCCTTGCCTCGAACGGGATTGCGCCCGACCGGCCGCGACGGCCGGCCGCGGCGGCAGGTGCGTCGGAGGGCCGAGGAACGAGGATTGCACGGAGGAAGGCCTCGCGCGATCCCGAGCGATCGGAGGCCCGGGGGGGAGGCCGGACGACGGGCCCAGCCGGCGCATCCGGCGCGGTCGGCGACGCGACCCGGCCAATGCGCTCGACCCGGCGGCGGCCGGGCGCCGAACGTGAGGGAAGACCCCATGCCGGCCGCCCCGATCCGGGCCGGGGGTCGACGGGACGAGCAGTCGCCCCGGGCGGGCCGGGCCTTGGCCGACCCACGGCCCGGCCGGCCGATCCAGGAGCCGCCCGGGGCGGGCCCACCTGGCCCGGGGCCGGCACCTCAGCACGGGACCATTGGACTTAGGGAGATACCGATGCGTGCCGCCCGCTCCCGGGCCGCGGCCCTCGCCGCGGCCGCCGTCGCGATGCTCGGCGGGCAGACCGCCCGAGTCGCCCAGGCGCAGCAACTCGACGTGCCCAGCATCCTCAAGGAGAACCGGCCGGTGCAGCGCGGGGTCGAGTACGACTCGCCGAGCTCCCCGGCCGAGGTGTCCTCCTGCGCCGCCGAGGTCGTGCCTCCCGGCCGGTCGGGGCCCGGCATCAAGGGGGTCTCGGTCATCATCCGGGACGGCCAGGGGAGAACCCTCCGCCGCTTCTTGGACGTCAGCGGCGACGGCAACATCGACCAGTGGTGCTACTACCGGGACGGCTTCGAGGTCTATCGCGACGTCGACTACAACGACGACCGCCGGATCGACGAGTCGCGCTGGCTGAACACGGCGGGCACCCGGATCGCGGTGGTCGAGGGGGGGAAGATCGCCTCGTGGCGCCGGCTCTCGGCGCAGGAGGCGAGCAAGGTGCTGGTCGACGCGATCGTCTCCGGCGACCACGACCTGCTGAACACGGTGATGGCCGCTCCCGAGGAGCTGGCCGCGCTGGGCCTGCCGAAGGGGCTGGTGGACCAGGTCCGGGCCGAGCTGGCTGGCCGGAAGGCCGCCGTCGAGGAGCTGACCAGGAAGCTCAGCGGCTGGGGGTGGACGAACACCACCGCCTGGCTCCGCTTCGACGCCGACATGCCGCACCTGATCCCGGCCGACGTGGCCAGCGGCCTGAAGGACGACCTGCTGCTGTTCGAGAACGCGGTCGTCTTCGCCGGCTCCCCCGACGGCCTGGGGGATCTCGGCCAGGTGGCCTACCTCCAGGTGCCGGAGCTGGTCCGCGTGGGGGAGGCCTGGAAGTTCGTCGGGCTGCCCCGGGCGTTCAACCCGGATCCCTCGCAGGCCGAGGTGATCGTGGCGTATGACGGCATCCGCTCCTGGCTGTACCGCGAGGGGGCGGGGGCCGCCGGCCCGGTGGCCTCGGGGGTGTCTCCCGAGCTGGAGAAGGCGCTCCGAGCCCTGGCCGACTTCGACGCCCAGGCCGTCGACATCTTCGCCAAGGGGGACACCAAGGCGATCGCCCAGTACCACTACGAGCGCGTCCGGAAGCTGCGCGACGTGATCGCCGCCGCCCCCGAGGCCGACCGGATCGAGTACGAGAAGGAGGCGATCAACAGCCTGGCCGCCGCCTACCAGACCGGCGACGAGCAGGTCGGCCCGGCGACCAAAAAGGTGCTCGACGACTTCGTCAAGGGCGGAGGCCCCCTCTCCTCGTATGCCGCCTTCCGCCTGATCCCGGCCGAGTACAGCCTCCGCGCCTCGAAGGACCCGGACCACCTGGTCGAGGCCCAGAAGAAGTGGGTCGAGGAGCTGGAGGCGTTCCTCAAGGCGTATCCCCGGTCGGCCGAGGTGCCCGAGGCGCTCTTCCAGCTCGCCAGCATCAAGGAGTTCAACGGCGCCGAGGACGAGGCCCGCGCCGTCTACGATCGCCTGGCCAAGGAGTTCCCCGACTCCTCCTTCGGCCGCAAGGGGGCCGGCGCCCTGCGCCGCCTGGATTTGGTCGGCCAGCCGATCGCCCTCTCCGGCCCCGGGGCGGACGGGCAAACGGTGGACGCCTCGAGCATGAAGGGCAAGCACTTGCTGGTCGTCTTCGGCGCGAACTCCTCGCCGCCGACCCAGCGCGAGCTTCCCGAGCTGATTCGCCTGGCCGATCGCCGCAAGGACACCCTGGCCGTGATCGGCGTCAGCCTGGACGGCGACCCCGAGTCGGCCCAGGCGTTCGCCTCCCAGGCCCCCTGGCCGACGATCGTCGAGCAGGGCGGGATGGAGAGCCGACTGGCGGATGAGTTCGGCATCATCTCCTTGCCGACGATGTTCCTGGTCGACCCGAGCGGCAAGGTCGTGGACCGCGACGTCCGCTCGGCGGTCGAGGTGGAAGGGCAGCTCGACGAGGCACTGGCGAAGAAGCAATGAGCGTCCCGGCTCCCGCTCGGAGCCCTGGAGGAGAGGAGGAGAGGAGAGACGACTCGGACGGTTCCCCCGAGTTCTCCTCTCCTCCTCGAATCGGCTCCGCGCGAGGGCCGGATCGGTCCCTGGCCGCTCCCCTCGCTTGTTCCTTCCCCGCCGCGGCGGGTATCGTGGACCGGATCGAATCGAACCGCGTCCCGATCCCGAGCGATTGCCATGCACCCCGAGCCCCTGGCCTGCCTCAACGGCGAGCGGATGCCGGCCTCCGAGGCGAAGATCCCCATCTGGGACCGCGGCTTCCTCTTCGGCGATGCCGTGTATGAGGTCATGCGGCTGTACGCCGGCCGGATGTGGCTGGAGCGGGAGCACATGGACCGCCTGCGCCGGAGCGTTCGGGAGCTGAAGATCGAGGGAGTCGACTTCGACCGGCTGCGGGACCGCATCGACCGGACCATCGCCGCCAGCGGGATCGAGGAGGGGACGGTCTACATCCAGATCTCTCGGGGGGTCGCCCCCCGTCGGCACCGCTTCCCGGAGCCGGGGACGCCGCCGACGGAGCTGATCGTGGTGGGCCCCTATGACGACTCGGCGACCGCCGAGCGGAGGAAGACGGGAGTGCCTCTGGTCAGCGCGCCGGACCTGCGCTGGAAGCGATGCGACGTGAAGTCGGTCAACCTGCTGGGGAACGTGCTCGCCAACGAGGAGGCGCATCGGGCCGACTGCATCGAGGCGGTGCTGGTGAATCCGGACGGGGTCGTGACCGAGGCGACGCATTCGTCCCTGCTCTGGGTCCGAGCCGGCCGGCTCGAGGGGACCCCCGAGGGGCCGGGCATCCTGCCGGGCACGAGCCGGGGGTTCATCCTCCGGCTGGCTCGCTCGCTGGGCCTCCCGTTCGCCGAGGCGGAGGTGACGCTCGACGAGCTGAAGGAGGCCGACGAAGTGCTGCTCAGCGGCACGACGCTGGAGATCGTGCCGGTGACTCGGATCGACGGCAAGCCGATTGGAGACGGCCAGCCGGGGCCGATCGGCCGCTCGCTGGTCGAGGGGTTCGCCGGAGCGATCTCCCGGTTTCGCCTCGGAGACGAGCCGATCCCCGGCGCCTCGCCCGCTCCCGAGCCCGCGGTGGAGGCCTGAGCCGGTGTCTCAGCCGCAGCCGACGACCAGCGAGGCGATCGCCGAGGCGAGCGAAGCCGAGGTCGTCTCTCCGGCGGGGACGCCGGCCGAGGAGCTGTTGCACCCGCTCGACGCGCACGCGATCCGGGCGCCGTTGCCGAAAACGGCCGGCATCTGGGCCGTGGTGCTTACCGAGGACGAGGCGAAGGCCGAGGCGGTGGCCGAGTCGCTCCGGCGGCTGATCGGAGGCCGGGGGAGGCCGCTGAAGGTCGTGATCGAGCCCGACAAGTTCGAGTCCCGGGCCGATCGTCTGGCCAGGGCGATGGCGGGGGCCGACCTGCCGATCGTGCTCCTCACCACCGCGACCGAGCCCTGGACCGAGGCGCACCTGAAGCCGCTGCTGGAGGCGATCGACCGCTGCGACCTGGTGCTTGGCCGTCGCCGGCGGTCGCTGCCGGGGAGGGTCCTCCGATGGCTGGCGGCTCGGCCCTGGGCCTTGCTGTTCGCGATCCCGCTGCGGGACGTGCATTCGCCCTGCCGGCTCTCTCGCCGAGAGGCGCTGGAACAGCTGCCGCCGCAATCGGCCTCGCGGTTCCTCGACGTGGAGCTGCTGGCCAAGTCGTCCTTCTTCGCCCAGCTCGTGGATGAGGAGGACGTGCCCCCGCTGGCCGCCTCGGCCGGGCCGCCGGGGTTCTGGGGAGACTTCGTTGATGTCTTCCGCCGGCCGGTCCTCCGGCGCGAGCCTCCCCCCGCCGGCTCAGCTCCAGCGGAAGATCCGCAGGGCGATGAGGAAGGTGGCGACCGCCCAGACGGCGAGGATGACCAGGTTCGTCCCGACCCCCAGGAGCCCGGCCCCCTCGAGGATCACCCGGCGTAGGGCGTCGACGAGCTGCGTGAGCGGCAGCGCCTTGATGAACGGGTGCATCGACTCGGGGAAGTTCTCGTACGAGAAGAAGACGCCCGAGAAGAGCCACATCGGGATCATCACCAGGTTCATCAGGCCGCTGACCGCCTCCGTCGACTGCGCCCGGCTGGCCACCAGCAGGCCGATCCCCGCGAAGGCCAGGGCGCCGATCACGTCGACCAGGATCACCAGCCCGAGGTTCCCTCGGATCGGCATGCCGAAGCCGAGGACGCCCAGGCTGAGCAAGATCGCCAGGTCGGGGGCAAGGAACGTGATCCTCGCCCCGAGCACCGCCAGCAGGAAGTTGCGGCGGGGCATCGGCGTGGCCTGGAACCGCTTGAGCAGCTTGCCGATCCGGAAGTTCACCAGCAAAAAGCCGATGCCCCACAGGCCTCCTCCCATCGCGTTCACGCCGATCAGGCCGGGGATGAGGAAGTCGACGTAGCGGGAGCCGGGCTCGTCGATGATCGCATCGTGCGTCTCGGCCACGTCCTGGCGGCCGAGGGCGCGCTGGTAGGCGTCGTCGAACGCGGCCCGGGCGGCGAGGGCCTCGGGCCGGGTGGGATCGTACCGATACGTGACCGCGTTCGGGCCGGTTGACTCGACGACCAGCGGCGTCTGCCCGCGCTGGAGGCGGAGCGCCGCTTCCTCCGGGCCCACGAGGTTCAGCGCCACGCCGACCCGCCCCTCTTCGGGAGCCACCGCCGCTCCCATCAGACCGAAGATCGTGCGGGCCTCGCCGCGGTCGATCACGTCCACCACCACCGTCTGCGGCTCCCCCGAGTTGAACGCCAGCCCGAGCACGACGGCCAGGACGATCGGGAAGCCGTACACCCAGAACACCCTCGCCGGCTGGCGGTAAAACTCGCGGAGCCGGGCGATGTACAGGTTCCAGAGGGAAGAGGAACGGAGCATGGGCGGGTTCGCTTCGGGGGGCGGTGTCGTCGATCGCCTTCCGGGAAGGCCGGACCCATTGTAGGCGAGAACCCGCCTCGGCGCCTCGGCCCGCGAGGCGGGCGGTTCGGCTCGTCCTGATGGGGACCGTCACATCCGGGGCGGGGATCTCGGGCGGCTTACCCTCCCCAGGCTCCCGACGCGAGGAGTCGAGAGTGGGATGATGAGGTGTCGGGCCAGGTGTTCCTTGATCTCTCGGTGGCGGGGGACCGGCGGAGCCATTGCCGGTGATCGGATTCCGGTCCCAGTCGGGCCGCGTTCCGTGCCGGATCAGGAGGCCACCGAACCCCTCGATCGCCCGTCCGGCTCGGCTCGGCTCGGCTCGGCCCGGCCCGCTTCCGGGGAGGACCCGCTTCCACCTCCTGATTCAGCCCGCCCTCGCCCGGCGCCGACGCCCTCGGCCGCCGGCGGGGGCTTCGCCGTTAGTGCCCTCGGGGCCGTCGTCGCGGAGGTGGCGGCCGGTGAGGGCGACGAAGACGTCTTCGAGGCTGACGCGGCGGGTGGTCAGACGGAGCAGGGGGCGGCCGAGGCGATCGAGCAGATCGAGCAGGGCGGGAATGGCGGCGTGCGGCTCTCCCACGGTCAGGGCGAAGCCGTCTCCCTCGGCGCGGGAGGAGGCGACGGTGGGCAGCGAGGCGAAGGCGTCGGGGGTGAGGGCCGGGGCATCGCCGCCGTTGCCGTTGCCGTCTCCGCCGACGCCGACGCTGCCGAGGGCGAACTCGACGATGTGCTCGCCGCCGAGGCGGGCGATCAGCTCGTCGGGGGTGCCCAGGGCGATCACCTTGCCGTGGTCGACGATGGCGATGCGGTCGCAGAGCCGCTCGGCCTCGTCCATGTAGTGGGTGGTCAGGACGATGGAGCGGCCCTTTTGCCGGAGGTCTCGGATCACGTCCCAGAGCTGGCGGCGGGCCTGGGGGTCGAGGCCGGTGGTGGGCTCGTCGAAGAACAGCAGTTCGGGATCGCCGACGAGGGCCAGCGCCACGGCGAGCCGGCGCTGCTGGCCGCCGGAGAGGGTTTCGACGTAGGCGTCCGCCTTGGATTCGAGCGAGACGAGCGGCATCACGGTGTCGGGGTCGGGCCCGGAGCGGTAGAAACTGCGGAAGAGGCGGAGCAGCTCTCGGACGGTCATCTTCTCGGGGAAGCGCGTCTCCTGGAGCGTGACCCCGATCCGCTGGCGGATCTCGTCGGCGTCCGTGGCCCAGCGGCGGCCGAGAACCTCGACCTCGCCGTCGGTCGGCTCGCTCAGGCCCTCGAGGATCTCAATCGTGGTCGTCTTGCCGGCGCCGTTGGGGCCGAGCAGGCCGAAGCACTCGCCGGGGAAGACGTCCAGGTCGAGGCCGTCGACCGCGACCACCGGCCCGGTGCGGCCGGGATAGACCTTGCGCAGGCCCCGGACGAGGATGGCGTGCCGGGAGGGGCCGGGGTCGATCATGGCGGGGGGCTCGGGGCGGTTCGGGTAGGTTGTCGGTGGGTATTGTAGCCGGAGGGAGGGCGGGGGCAATCGGGGGGACGAGGGGGGGATTCACGCAGAGGGGCAGAGGGGCAGAGTGGCAGAGGGGCAGAGTGGCAGAGCGGCAGAGTGGCAGAGCGGCAGAGTGGCAGAGGGGCAGAGCCGAGGGATCGCGGAGAAGGCAAAACGAGAGGCACGCTGGGGAGGGGCTCAGCTCGTGCGGGGCGGAGGGGCTCAGCTTGGGCGGGGCGGAGGGGCTCAGCTTGGGCGGGGCGGAGGGGCTCAGCTTGTGCGGGGCGGAGGGGCTCAGCGGCTCCGCCTGAGATCCCCCTCCGTTTGGCTCCGATCGGCCAGCACGTCCGGCATCCCCCGGACCCGATAGATGGCGTACCGGCCGTCGACGCGGAGCAGTTCCAGGGGAGAACCCGCCTCGGGGGCCTGTTCGTCTGGGGGGGCGGCGGCGAGGACGTAGCCGGCCCCCTGGCGGCGGGCCAGGGCGGCGCGGTCGGCGTCGGACATCTGCTGGTAGCGCCGCTCCAGGGCGTGGCGGTCGTCGAGGTAGGAGCGGGCGAAGGAGGCGGGATCGCCGTCGAAGCCGACGTGGTCGGCGAAGCGACGGGCCCAGTCGGCCAGGCCCGAGGCGTCATACGGGCTGCCGGCCCGGTTGAAGGCAAGCGCGCGGCGAGACCAGAGGCGGAACGTCTTCGGCCCCGGCGGGCCAATGAACCGGGCGTCCGGCGGGGTGTGCGATCGGGCCCAGAGGGCCAGCCGCTCGACGTCGTCGATCGGCGACTCGCCGAACCGGCATCGGCTGATGAGGGCCTCTCGGGCCGATCGGAGCCAGCCGGGGCCGCTGGGAGGGGCGATCGCCGCGATCATCGCCAGCGCCGGCACCGCGAAGGCCAGGGCCGAGAGCCGAACGGCTCGGCCGAGGGTCCAACCGGGGAACGTCCATCGGCTTCGGGCCCTTTCGAGAACGATCCCGAGGACGATCCCGGCCAGCAGCGGCAGGTGGCCGCCGTCCGGGTCGTGCCGGAACAGGTACGCCAGCCCCGCCGCCAGGACGGGAGCCCCGGCGAAGGCCCCGAGCCGGGCCGACCGGAGCCGTTCCCCCAGGGTCCAGGCCAGCTCCGCCAGCACCGCGACTACCATCGAGCCGTCGCTCCCCAGGCCCGCCGCCAGCAGGATCGCCCGGAGCGTGCCGGGCCTCCCGCCTGCTTGCCCGAGGCGGAGCACCCGGCCGGAGATCACAACCAGGCAGATCCCCCGGGCGATCGTCGCCATCCGGAAGGGCTGGAAGATGGTGATGCGGGGGTCCTCGATCACCTCGATCGCCACCCAGGCCGTCCCGAGGCCGAGCAGCAGCACGCCGAGCAACGTCGCCAGCCGGAGCCGGGGGGCCGACAGAGGCCGGCCCTCGCTCGCCAGCGTCAACCCCGCCAGGAGGACGTAACCAAACCAGGAGAGCCACTGCATCCCCCGCCAGAGGTGCGGCAGCATGTGCTGCGGCCCCTGGACTCGGAAGCTCAGCAGGCGGAACGTCTCCGGGTCGAGCCCGTCGAACAGCGCCGCCTTCTGGGGGGCCTGAAGCAGGACCGTCGGCACCAGGGCCGCCGCCAGCGCGCCGAGGCCGATCGCCGCCCGAGCCCGGGAGACCCCCAGCCGACCCGGCCAGAACAGGCCGGCCGTCCCGCCGGCCCCCAGGAGCAGGCCAAGCTGCATCCCCACCGACGGATGCACCAGCCCCGCCAGGCCGATCAGCCCGGCGCCGAGGAGCCCCGACTCCCCCCGAACGAACCCCGAAAGCGCAACCCACCCCAGGCCAAACCCAATCAGCCGATCCAGCAGCATCGGCTCGAACAGGTGATTGGTGCCGATGTTCCCGGCGTCGGCCAGCAGAACCAGGGCGACCGTCAGTACGCCCGCCCATCCCCCCCATCCCGGCCAGCTTGCCTCGGCCAGCCGGCGGAGGCCGACGCAGGTGATGGCGAACGTGATGGCATAGAGCAGGAAAAGGGCGGCAGGCAGGCCGACGAGGCGGCTCGGGTAGTCCAGAAGGGCGAGGTAGCCGCGATGGGGATTGAAGGCGTCGAAGGCGCGGACGAAGGGGTCGTCGGCGTAGAGCGAGGGGGTTTGGGAGTGGAGCAGGAGGGGGAGGCGATAGGCCTGGTCGCCGTCGAGGCAGCGGTAGCCTTGCAGGGAGAGCGAGGCTCCGAAGAGGAGGACGAAGGCGAGCCAGGTCGGGGCGGGTCGGGGTGATCCGGATCCGGCAGGCATGGGGCGATCCCTCCGGCCGATCGGGCGGGGTCGGCCGGGGGGAGTGTGCCGGGGATCGCGGGAGGGGTCAATCGCAGTCGGCGACGGCCCGGGAGCGATCGGCTGGGAATCCGGGGGAGTCCCTGGTTCTCGACGCGATCGCTCTTCGGGAGCGGCCCGAAGGGAGATCAGCGGGGGTCGAGCCGGCGGAGGGCGTCGAGCCGTTCGAGGTCGCGGCGGACGTCTTCCAGGGCGTCGTCGAGGTTGGGCTCGACGGCGAGGGCCGAGGGGCGCCGGGCCGGGGCGGGGGGGATCGCGTCCTCGGCGGCGACGCTCGGCGGGGCGTCGGCGGCGTTCTCCGGATCGGTCCCGGAGCCAAGGCCCATGGTCCGGACGTGGGAGACGATCGCCTGGACGGGCGGGAGTTCCCAGAGGCGTCGGGCGGGCTGGTAGCGCTCGGAGAGGGCGAGCAGGCGGGAGGTCTGGACCTGTTGGCCGACCCAGCCGCCGGCCTCGAGGTAGCGGGGGGAGTACCGCTGGATCCCGGCGACGAGGAAGGCGACGACGATCGCCCCCTTGGCGGCGCCGAGGAAGAAGCCGGCCGACTGGTCCCCCCGGTGCGATGGCGCGTTGAATCCCCCGGCCGCCCGGTCTCGGGAGGCCCGGCGCCGGGAGGCGTTGAGCAGGCTCGTCGCCGTGCCGGTCAGCACGACGAAGGCCACCACGGCGGCGATCCACCAGAGCAGGCGGTCGAGCAGGTCGGGGGACATCGAGGTGAGGCGGTCGGCGGCGATGGGCCGAGCCAGGTCACGCAGGGGGCCGGCCAGGTAGATGCCGCCGACCAGCCCGACGAGGCGGATCGCCTGCGCGGAGAAGCCCCGAAACCAGCCCCGGAGGGCCGACACCAGCACGATCGCGCCCAGGATGAGGTCCATTCCCATCGATTCCCGTCCTTCCGCCCCCAGCAGCGACACCCGGTCCTACCAGGGAGTTCGGTCCCGGGCGTCCGATCTTGGGTGGGAACTCGTCGCGAGCCCCGCGACGATCGCCGGGGGGCGGGGCGTCCGATGGCGGTCGGGGAAAACCGGTCCAGACGCCTTCCATCCCAATCATTCGCCACGATCTCGGATCGCACAAGGGCGATCGGCCCGCCTCGGGCAGCCGGATCGTCCCTCGCGGGAGGGCCGGAACCCGGACGGAGCCGCGGCTTGCCAAGGGCGCCGGATCGCCGAGAATGGGACGGCCGCTCGGATCGGATCGGATCGGATCGGATCGGATCGGATCGAAGCGGAGTGGCGAGGCGGGGGATCGGGGACGGCACGCCGGGCGGCCGAACCGGATTGGATCGGATTGGATCGGATCGGATCGGATCGGAGCGGAACGGGGCGGCCCGACCGCGACGGGGAGCAGGACGAGGAGCCCGAGTCATGGACGCCACCGCCTCCGCCTCTCCCTCGGAGACCGAGGGGGGCCGCCCGACGCCCCCGTCCGCTCCCCGGGCGCCGGTCGAGGACTCGCCGGTCCGCCGGCTGGGGGAGCAGTTCTTCAACGCGGTGGCCGAGGTGGGGGACCTGGCGGTCTTCTCGGCCTTGACGCTGATGTGGCTGATCCGGAGGAGGCCGAGGAAGGCCACCCTGGTGCCGAACTTCTACCTGATCGGCGTGAAGAGCATGCCGGTGGTGGCCGTTACGGGCATGTTCATCGGCATGGTGCTGGCGGTGCAGACGCACGGCCAGTTCAAGCTGATGGGGATGGAAACGCGCCTGGGGTCGGTCATCAACATCTCGCTGGTCAAGGAGCTGGGCCCGGTGCTGGCGGCCACGATGCTCGCCGGCCGGGTCGGCTCGGCCATGGCCGCCGAGCTGGGCACGATGCGCGTGACCGAGCAGATCGACGCCCTCGACGTGCTCGGCGCCCATCCGATCGCCTACCTGTCTGGCCCCCGGCTGCTGGCCTGCGTGCTGCTGATCCCGCTGCTGACGCTGATGGCCGACTTCATGGGGATCATCGGCGGCGCGGTGGTGAGCATCCAGATGCTCGGGGTGGACTCGTACCACTACTGGGCGCATTCAAGGGACTACGTCGGCGGGCTGGACATCGCCGCCGGGGTGGTCAAAAGCTACTTTTTCGGCGGCGCGATCGCGCTGATCGGCTGCCACCGCGGCTTCAACTGCTCGGCCGGCGCCGAGGGGGTGGGCAAGGCCGCCACCGAGGCGTTCGTCGTCTCGTTCGTCGCCATCCTCTTTCTCGACTTCTGCCTCGGCCTGCTCTGGAACAAGGTCGAGTTGGCGATCTGGCCCGATTCCGGGACCCTGATCTGATGAGCACCGCCCCGCGCCCTCCGCTCGGCTCCGCCGCCTCCGCCGTCCCCGATTCGCCGGCCTCGCCCGCCCCCGAACCGCGGGCGATCGTCGAGCTGGACCGGATCGGCATGGAGTTCCGCCACCACCAGGTCCTGCGCGACGTGACGATCCGGGTGCCGAAGAGGCAGACGCTCTGCGTCATCGGTGAGAGCGGCTGCGGCAAGACCGTGCTCCTGAAGCTGATGATCGGCCTGCTGCGTCCGACCCGGGGCTCGGTCCGCTTCGACGGGCACGACCTGAACCGGCTCGACTCGTTCGAGCTGAACCAGGTTCGCCTGCGCTTCGGCTTCCTCTTCCAGATGGCCGCGCTGTTCGACAGCCTGAGCATCTACGACAACGTCGCCTTCGGCCTGCGCGAGCACGCCCTCTTCGACGAGGCCCGCATCCGACGCATCGTGCACGATCGGCTCCGAGAGGTCGGCCTGCCCCCCGGCATCGAGGCCAAGAAGCCGGCCGAGCTCTCCGGCGGCCAGCGCAAGCGCGTCGGCCTGGCCCGGGCGCTGGCGCTCGACCCGGAGGTCATGCTCTACGACGAGCCGACCACGGGGCTGGACCCGATCATGTCCGACGTGATCAACGAGCTGATCCTCCAGACCCAGCGCACCAAGCACACGACCGGGATCGTCGTCACCCACGACATGAAAACGGTGCGGAAGGTCGCCGACCGCGTCGTGATGCTCTACCCGCTGCCCCGCCTCCGCCCCGACGAGCCTCAGATCCTCTACGACGGCCCCCCCGACGGGCTGGAGGACCACCCCGACCCCCGCGTCCGCCAGTTCGTCCGAGGAGAGGCCGGGGAGCGCCTGAGCGAGCTGACCCAGGGCCGAGGATGATCCTCCGTCTCGGTGATCCTCCGTCTCGGCTTCGTCCCCGTCAAGGGGCCGACTCGGAGCGGATGTTGGTGCGATCACCAACTCAATTGGCGAACGGAGACCTTGAATCGAGATCTCCGTGCGGAACGAGGCTGGGCCTGTCGAACTGCGACGCGATCCGGAGCGCCCACCGCATCGACTCCTTCGGAAGGCCAATCTCCCTGCCGAACGACCCTGGCCCGAGCGGCTGGGAATGGGACTGGGGCTGGGCGGGGCCGAGGGTGCTTTCTAGAATGTTCCGGGGGAGGAGGTGCCCCCCCCACAGCGCATCCCGGCCGGAAGGGCATACGATGGTGGGCGACACTCCCTCCTCCTTGACACCGCGCCGCCAGATGCTGGCCGCCTCGGTGATCGGGGCGCTGGCGCTGGCCGGTTCGATCGGCGCGATGCGGACCGGGCGCGCGACGTGCCCTCCCGGCGGCGGCCTCCCGGCGGCGGGGGGCGGCATCCTGCCGTTGCCGGAATTGGAACCGCAGCAGCAGCCGCAGCCGCAGCCGGAACCGGAGCGGGAGCGAGCGCGGGAGCCGGAGCCGGCCGAGAACCCCGACCCGGCCGCGCTTCGGGGGCCTCGGCCCTCGATCGGGACGCCGACGAGGGGCGCCGAGGAGGGGCTTTCGCGGCAGACGGCCATCAGCGATGATGGGCAGATCGCGGCGGGCCGGCCCCGGCCGCGATCGCCGCTCCGCTGAAGGCTCCCCGATCGGGCCGACTCGAAATCAAATCGATCCCGTCCGATCCGGACGGACCCGGGGCGTCATGGCGATCGTCATCTGCAAGTGCGGCTCTTGGCTGAGGGCCCCCGACCCGGAGGAGGGGGGGCAGGGTCGGTGTCCATCGTGCGGACGGGTGATCGGGCCGGATGGGACGGTTTCCGACGAGCCAGGCCCGCCGCCGAGGTCGGGCGGGTTCTTCCGCCGGCTGGCCGGGCCGAGGAGGCCATCGCCGTCGTTCCCGAAACGCGGCCGGCCGATCGGAGTGGGGGAGGCGCTGGCCTTCCCGGTCAGCGATGGGCCGGGCCTGATGCTGCTGACCCTGTTCCCTCCGTTCATGACGTTCATGTCGGTGCCGGTTTTCGACGTCGTGCTGCTGTTCCGGGACGGCCCGAGGGGAGGGTTCAACCCCCTGGCCCTGCTGCTGTTGCCCTTCGCGATGCCGTTGATCCTCTGCTTCATCTTCACGTCGGGATACATTATGCTCTACCTCGCCCGCGTGCTCACCGACGGGGCGATGGGACGCGCCGGGCACCCGAACTTCCCGATCTGGGACCGCCACACGATCCTAGAAGGGCTGGCCCGGTGGATCTGGGCCGGGGTGGTCGGCCTGGGGGTCGGCGCCCTGCCGGTGCTGCTCTACGTGAAGCTCCGGGGCGAGTTCGGGCCGCTGGACTGGGCCGCCGTCTCCGTGCTCATCGGCCTGGCGGCCGGCTACGTGCAGATGGGCCTGGCCGCCTCGCTCTTGCAGGACGACCTGACGCTCGCCCATCCGGTCGCCATCGCTCGGGCGGTTCGAGTCATCGGACGTGAGTATGTTCCAGCCTGGATGATGACCGCCGCGGCCCTGTTCCTGGCGGTGATGGCCTGGCGGTTCGCCATGACTCACTCCCCCGGCAATCTCAAGGTGGCGGCGCTGGAGCTGTGGGGCTTCTGGGTCCTCGTGCTGTACGAAGCCATGCTCATCATGCACGTCCTGGGCCGCACCATCTATCGCAACGCCGCCGGCCTGGGTTGGTATCGCCGAGAGCCAAAGTGGAGCTCCTGGGAGCGGCCGGGCCGGATCTACACCAACTCCTGATTTGGTGATCTTCTGATTCTCTGATTTTCCTGGCTTCGGTTCTGGCCTTCTGATCTCCTGCTGCCCTGCTCTCCTGGCCCGACTCTCCCCCCGAAGCTTCGGCGCCGACGCCGCCAACGGCGGCCCTTCCGGGATCGTTCCGCGAGCATCGCCTCCTCAGCGATCGGCCTGCTCCGGATCGATCGGCGAGCGATCGAGGGAGAACCCCGGATCGGCCGCCTCGACGATGATCGCCAGGGCGGCCCGGGTGGCGGCGGCGCAGTACGCCGGGTCGACCTGGTCGAGCGTGTCATCCTGGCTGTGGTAGATCGGGGCCTTGTCGGCGCCGTCGAAGAGGCCGACGCAGACGACGCCAATGGCCTCGAAGGGCATGTAGTCGCTGCCGTACATGTCTCCGGGGACCGGGACGAGGCCGGCGTTCCGGGCGTGGGCGTCGAGGCGGGAGGCCCAGGCTCGGGAGGCGGCGTCGTTGTCGGGGCGGCGAAGCCCCTGGTCGCGGTCGACGACGAGCTCGAGGCCGGCCTCGTCCATCGGGTGGCCGATCATGTCGAGGTTGACCATGAGGGTGATGGTTCGGCCCTCGTCCTTCACCGTCTTCGCATACGCCCGGGAACCGACGAGCCCTTGTTCCTCTCCGCTGAAGGCGACCAGGAGGACCGATCGGCCCGGGCGAATGGCGGCGATCGCCCGGGCGAGTTCCAGCAGGGCGGCGGTGCCGGAGGCATTGTCGACGGCGCCGGGGGCGGGGTTCTTGGCGTCGGCGATCTGCTCGTTGCGCGAGTCGTAGTGCGCGCCGACGAGGACGAACTCGTCGGGCCGGGATTCCCCCCGGATGGTGGCGACCACGTTGCGGCGGGTGTGCCGGCCGATGGTGAACTCGTGGAAGGCGACGTCGTCGCAGCCGGCCTCCCGGAAGCGGTCGGCGAGCCAATCGGCGGCTCGGTCGTTCTGGTCCGACAGCGAGTGCCTGGTGCCGAAGCCGACCAGCGCGGCGAGATCGGCTTCGATCCGGGCCGCCGACACCGGGGCGGTGCTGGGAGCATCGGCCGCCGAGCCGTCGCCGACGACCGGGGCGGCCAGGGCGATCGCCAGGGCGATCGCTAGGGGAGGGCGATGCCCGGCCCTCGTCGTCGTCGAGCGGGGGAGGAGCGGAGCGGTCGGGGAGGAGGGCGTCATCGGGCGGCCTCGGCGTGGTCGGGGGAGGCGATCGGCTCGGGGGCGGTGTCGAGCTGGGCGGCGATCAGTTCGATCGGGTGGATCGCGTCGATTCCCTCCAGCCCGTGCACCTGGCTGCGGCAGGAGAAGCCGGGGGCCAGGAGCGGAGCCTCCGGCTCGGCTCGGGCGGCGGGCAGGAGCACGCGCTCGGCCAAAGCGACGCTCACGTCATAATGCCCGAGTTCGTAGCCGAACGAGCCGGCCATGCCGCAGCAGCCGGAATCGAGCGTGCGTACCTCCAGCCCGGGGATGCGCCGCAGCGCCTCGACCGTGTCGGCCGTGCCGACGATCGCCTTCTGCTGGCAGTGGCCGTGCAGCAGGACGCTCCCCTCGCGAGGGCGGAGGGGGAGCTCGGGGACCCGGTCGCGGTCGGCGAGGAAGCGGTCGATCATCATGGAGGCGCCGGCCACGAGGTCGGCGTCTCGGCCGAGGCGGAAGGCGCGGTACTCGTCGGCCAGGGTGAGGATGCAGGACGGCTCGCAGCCGAGGATGGGGACACCGCGTCGGGCCTCGGCGGCGAGCTTCGCGACGTTCCCTTCGGCCCAGGATCGGGCGAGGCCGAGCAGGCCCTTGCTGATCGCCGGTCGGCCGCAGCAGGGCAGCCCGGCGAGCCGCACCGAGTAGCCGGCGGCCTCCAGCACTCGGACGGCGGCTCGGCCGACGGCGGGGGTGTTGAAGGTGGTGAAGCAGTCGTCCAGCAAAACGACGCGGCCCCGGGTGCCGGCCCGGGGATCGGGAGCGTGCCGCCGGAACCAGCGGCGGAGGTGATCACGCTCGAAGCCGGGAACAACTCGGCGGCGGTCGAAGCCGGCGATCTTCTCCAGCAGCCAGCGGACGGACGTCCGCTCTCTCATCCAGTTCGACAGCGGCGCCGAGGCCGAACCGAGGGCGTTCAGCAGGTGGACGTGGGCCACCAGCAGCGCTCCGATCGGAGCGGGGCGGGAGCGGTACTTCTGATACAGGTACTCCGACTTGATCCGGGACATGTCCACGTTTGAGGGACACTCGGTCTTGCACGCCTTGCACTGGAGGCAGAGGTCGAGGGCGCGGTCGAGGTCGCCGCTGGCGAGGCCCTCGGCGGGCAGAGCGCCGGACATGACCAGGCGCATCAGGTTGGCGCGGCCTCGGGTGGAGTGGTCCTCGTCTCGGGTGACCATGTAGCTGGGGCACATGGTCCCGGTGCCGGTCTTGCGGCAGGCGCCGACGCCGGAGCACAGCTCGACGGCTCGGGCGAAGCCTCCCTGGTCGGAGAAGTCGAACCCGGTGTCGCCGGGCTCGCGGTCGGTCCGGTACGCCGGGCCGTAGCGGAGGTCGACGCCGGGATCGGGCTCGGCGACGACCTTGCCGGGATTCAACAGGTCGTGGGGGTCGAAGGCCTCCTTGACGGTGCGGAAGGCGCCATAGATCTCCTCGCCAAAGAGCTTGCGGTTCCATCGGCTGCGGGCCAGGCCGTCGCCGTGCTCGCCGCTCATGGCGCCGCCGAACTCGAGGACGAGGTCGGAAACCTCGGCGGCGATGGATCGGAGCGCATCCACGCCCTCCTGTGTTTTCATGTTCAGAATCGGGCGGATGTGCAGGCAGCCCACGTCGGCGTGGCCGTAGCAGGAGGCGACGGTCCCGTGGCGGTTGACGATGGCCCGGAAGCGTTCGTAGAAGACCGGCAGCCGCTCGACGGCGACGGCGGTATCCTCGACGAAGGCGACCGGCTTCGGGTCGCCGACCATCCCCATGAGCAGGGAGAGCCCCGCCTTGCGGACCTTCCAGAAGTCGTCCTTGGCGGCGTCTTGCAGCGTGGTCCGAATGCCGAGCACGCCGGGGGCGCCCTCGAACCGGCGGGCCAGCTCGGAGGTCTTGTCGGTCAGCTCGTCGAGCGTGTCGGCGTAGAACTGGGCGGCGAGCACGGCCTCGGGGTGGCCGGCGGCGAAGGAGAGGCTTCGGGCGTACTCGGGGTTCTTGCCGGCGAGGTCGAGGATGGCGCGGTCGACCATCTCGACCGCCACCGGGCCGCAGCCGATCATCTCCTCGACGCGGTCGAGCGCCGCCGGGATCGTGGCGAAGGAGAGGACGACCAGCCCCTGGTGCTTCGGTGCCGGGACCAGCAGCAACTCGGCGCCGGTGACGACGGCGAGGGTCCCCTCGGAGCCGACGACGAGCTTGGCGAGGTTGAACGCCCAGGGCTCGTCGGGGATCTCGGGGGCCCGGACGGGGAGGCCGGGGACGAACTCGTCGAGGTTGTAGCCGCTCACCCGCCGCAGGATGCGCGGATACTGCTGGCGGATGGCGGGCTCGTGCTCCTGGACCAGGTCGCGAACCGTGCGGTGGATGCGGCCGACGAGGTCTCCCCGGGCGCAGGTCCGGGCCAGCTCTTCGGGGGAGAGCGGCCCGAGGGTGGTGGCGGTGCCGTCGGAGAGGACGACGTCGAGCGAGCGGACGCTGTCGACCGTCTTGCCGAAGCGAAGCGACCGGGCGCCGGCCGAGTTGTTGCCGATCATGCCGCCGAGGGTGGCGCGGTCGGTGGTGGAAACATCCGGCCCGAACATCAGCCCCAGCGGCTTCAGCTCCGCGTTCAAGCGGCCGAGCACCACACCCGGCTGGACCCGGACGGTCATCCGGTCGCGGTCGACGGTGTCGATGCGCGTCAGGTACTTGGATGTATCAATGATGATCGCCGCGCCGATGGTCTGCCCCGAGAGGCTGGTGGCGCCTCCCCGGGGGACGACCGGCACCCCTTCCTCGGCGGCGATGCGGACGGTGGCGGCCACGTCGTCGACGGTGCGGGGCAGGACGACGCCCACGGGCATGATCTGGTACAGACTGGCGTCGGTGGCATAGAGCCCCCGGCTGGCGGGGTCGAAGCGGATCTCGGCCCGGGTGGCGTCGGCCAGGCGACGGCGGAGGCGGTCGACCAACGGGCGGGCGGGGCGGGCGCCGGCGGGCGTGATGGCGGCGGTGCGGCTGGGCATCGGCGGTCTCGGGGGTTCGGCCATCGAGGCCCGACGGGGCGATCCGGTCGCCGGACCGGGCCGGGGCGGCTTGGGCCGGGCTCGGCCGCCGCCGGTCGGGTTCCGGGCCTCTTCGGTATTGTAGGCCGAGACGCCCCGCCGTCGCTATCCGGGGCTCGGCTCAGCGGCGCGACACGGCGAGGACGGCGGACCGGATCTCGTCTGCCGCCCTCGCCTTGATGGGTGCTCACCCGACCAAACCGGATCGATCCGATCCGCGTCGCCTCAGGCCGGATCGGGATCGCATGGCTTGGCCTGAAGAAATCAATACTGGTCGGCGCTGACGACCTCACCACCGGATCGGGAGCCGATTCCCCAGAGGACTTGGTAGGCGAGGGTCGACTTGAGGAACTTCACCGAGCCGTCGGCGAAACAGGCGTTGGCGCCGCCGGGGTGGTAGCTTGTCAGGCCACAGATCCCGGCCGAGTCCCAATCACTGTTGGTGTCCCAGTACTGGACGTAGGGATACTTGGAATTGGGGGGCACGAGCAGATTGCCTAGCGCGTGGCCGTACATACCGACGTGCCACATCCGGCCATTCCAGCTCCGCTGGCCATTTGTGCCGTAGTTGCCCTGCTGGTTGGTCCAGGAGGTTGCGGCGGTTTGAAGATCCGCCAGCAGGGCGGCGGCGCCGACATTGCCCGGGCCGGGCATGTTGCCAGGCGGCCGGTCCATGTTCCGGTTGGGCATGTTGGGGAAGGCGCTCGCGTTCCACTGGATCCCCACAATATCCTGGATCGAGTTCTTGGAGTCGTCGAAGTCGCCGGTGCGGAACTCGCCGAAGGCGACCGTGTTCGAGGTGCCGTCCGTGACATCACGCGAGCTGAAGGGGATGCCGCCGTTGGCGAACAGGCCGTTCGGGATGTCGTTCGGCCATCCGATCCACATGATCGATGAACCGGCGCTGGCGAAGTAGTTGTTGCCGGCGAAGGGCCGCCGGTTCATCCCCAGGGTCTCATCAATGTTCCAGATGGCTCTTGGGGGCGTGCTCGAGGGGCACAGGAGGGTGTTGATCCGCGTCATGATGCCGGTGTAGTTGCCCCGCTCGCCGTTACCATCGCTGCGGCCCAGGTAGTTGAAGTTGATGGCGTTATAGACCTGGGTCTGCTCCAGGTAAGGCAGGAGCATCGTTTGGGCGCTCCAGGCGCCCCAGTAGCGGTTGTCGTAGGTCGTCGGGCCGCCGGGGCCGTTGTTCCCGCCGAGCGGGTACGACTGGTTGGCCGATTCGTAGTTCGCCAGCGCCAGGCCGAGCTGCTTCAGGTTGTTGGTGCACTGTGAGCGACGAGCCGCCTCGCGGGCCGACTGGACGGCAGGGAGGAGCAGGGCGATCAGGACACCAATGATGGCGATCACCACCAGCAACTCGATCAGGGTGAAACCCTGGCGTCGGCCGTTCCGATCAAATAAGTTCATGTTGGTTCCTTCGTGGGAAGGGACGAGGGAGGCAAGAGAAAAAGAAATCACACCCCGGCGGGATCGCGCCGCGTCGAGGGCTTGGTGAGGAACACCGGGGCGAACGCCGTGGTCCCGCGCCCGGACGGAGCGGGCCTGA
>NZ_RYZH01000050.1 GCF_003977685.1 Tautonia sociabilis
GGCGACTCCCGGTGTTTTCGCTGCAAGAACTGTGGATTCCAGAACGCGGAGGACAACGGCCGAGGCGAGCGGCGACTCCCGGTGTTTTCGCTGCAAGAACTGTGGATTCCAGAACGCGGAGGACAACCGGCCGAGGCGAGAGGTGGTCCCCTCGTTGTTCGCTGCGGAGTCGCGGAGGCGAGAACGCGGAGGACGACGCCCGAGGCGAGAACGCCGAGGATGACAGGCGAGGCGAATGATGGTTCCCTTGTTGTTCTTTGCGCCTTTGCACTTCTGCGCCGTTCTGCGCGAGAACGTCTTCCTTTTCTCAGGAGCCCCCTCCCATGCCTCCCGACCTTTCCGGCCTTCGTGTCGCCGTTCTCGGTTCGACCTCCGGGATTGGCCGGGCGACCGCGAGGGCGATGGCGCGGTCGGGGGCCGACGTGATCGTTCACGGCAGGAGATCGCGGGAGGAGGCCGAGGCGATCGCGGCCGATTGCCTCGCCTTGGGATCGGCCCGATCGGCCGTGCTGATGGCCGACCTGGCCGATCGGGAGGCCGGCGACCGGCTCGTGGAAGAGGCGTGGGCGACCTGGGGAGGGCTCGACGCCTGGATCCAGATCGCCGGGGCCGACACCCTGACCGGCGAGGGCGCCCGGCTCGACTTCGACGCCAAGCTGGACCTGCTCTGGGCCGTCGACGTGGCGGCCGCGCTTCGGCTCTGCCGCCGGGTCGGGCGCTTGATGAAGGCGAGCGGGCGCGGGATCATCCTCACCATGGGCTGGGATCAGGCTGAGACGGGGATGGAGGGGGACTCCGGCGAGCTGTTCTCGGCCACCAAGGGGGCGGTGATGTGCTTCTCCCGGAGCCTCGCCCTGAGCCTCGCGCCGGAGGTCCGCGTCAACTGCCTGGCCCCGGGGTGGATCAAGACCTCCTGGGGCGAGCAGGCTTCCGACGACTGGCAGCGCCGGGCCGTCTCCGAGACTCCCCTGGCCCGCTGGGGGACGCCGGAGGACGTGGCGGAGGTCGCCCGCTTCCTCGTCGGTCCCGGCTCCGGGTTCCTGACCGGCCAGATCATCCGCATCAACGGCGGCGCGATCCGCTGACGGAGGGCCGACTCATGGCGTTGCGACCCTGGCTGCTCCTGTTCCTGCTCGTCGCGCCGATGGCCGGTCGGGCCTCCGCCCGGCAGGGCGAAGGCGGAGGGCGCACCGACCCCCCTCGGGACGAGGCGCTGCTCGCCCTCAAGACAGCGATCGAGTTCTTCCACTGGGAGGTTTCCTCCCACGGCGGCTACGTCTGGCGCTACAGTTCGGACCTGACCTCTCGCCGAGGCGAGGCGGTCGTCGGCCCGACGACCGTCTGGGTCCAGCCCCCCGGCACGCCGAGCGTCGGCGAGGCGATGCTCGACGCCTACCTCGCCTCGAACGACCCCGACGCGCTCGACGCCGCCCGGGATGCCGCCTATGCCCTCTGCAAGGGACAAATGCACTCCGGAGGATGGGACTACTCGATCGAGTTCGACCCGAGCAAGCGGCCCGAGTTCGACTATCGGGAGAATCCCAATCGTCCGACAACGGCCGGCCGGAACCGGCGCCGGACGACGCTCGACGACGACACGACCCAGGCCTCGATCCGATTCCTCGTCCGCCTCGACGAGGCACTCGGCTTCGAGGACGCCCGCATCCACGACGCCGCTTCCTACGCCCTGGACGCCGTCCTCCGCGCCCAGTACCCCAACGGCGGCTGGTACGTCTGGTGGGATCGCTTTCCGGAACCCCCTTCCGAGCAGGAGTACCCCGTCCTGGCGGCCTCCTTCCCCGAGACCTGGCTCCGCGAGTGGCCGAACACCTGGGAGGGACGCTACGTCACCAACGACAACCTGATGTCCGACCTGATCGACACGCTGCTGCTCGCCCATCGGACCTACGGCGAGCAGCGCTACCTCGACTCGGCCCGCAAGGCGGGCGACTTCCTCGTCCTCGCCCAGCTTCCCGAGCCCCAGCCCGCCTGGGCGCAGCAGTACAACGTGGCCATGCACCCCGAGTGGTCTCGCAAGTTCGAGCCGCCGGCCGTCACGGGAGGGGAGTCGCAGGGGATCCTCCAGGCCCTGATGCGGCTCTACGACGCGACCGGGGAGGAGACCTACCTGGAGCCGATCCCCCGGGCACTGGAGTACCTCCGCCGCTCTCGGCTCCCCGACGGCCGGCTCGCCCGCTTCTACGAGCTGGAGACGAACCGGCCGCTCTACTTCACGAAGGATTACACGCTGACCGACAGCAGCGACGACATGCCGACCCACTACGGGTTCATCGTTTCCTCAAGGCTGGATCGCATCGCCGCCGAGTACGAGGCGATCCGGGCCCGAGGAAGGCCGGCCGCTCCGGAGGCGCCGGGGCCCCCGAGGCTCTCCAGCGGGCTGGCCGAGCGAGCGAGGGAGGCGATCGCCGCGCTGGACGGTCGCGGCGCCTGGGTCGAGGAGGCGGACAACGGCTCGCCGATCATCAACTCGGCCACCTTCATCCGGAACGTCCGCGTCCTGGCCGATTACCTCGCGGCGGTCGACGCGGCGGCGGAGTCCCGTTGACGATGGGCCGGGGGTGGGTGCGACAATCGGTCCATGTCGAAGTCGAATGAGCGCGATCGCCCCCGCATCCTGTTCGTCACTGGCCGGCTCGCCGAGTTCGCGTTGCGCCAGGTGCTCGACGACCTCGCGCCGAGGGCGGGCTTCGAGGGGGAGGTCGCGGTGCTGCCGATCACGGTGGCGGCCCTGATGCCCTCCCCCTGGATCGCCCGACACCTGGAGGTCCCTCCCGGGATCGACCGGGTGATCGTGCCGGGAATGTGCAAGGGGGACCTGGAGCCGGTGCGGGAGAAGACCGGCGTTCCGGTCGAGCGGGGGCCGGACGACCTCCGGGAGCTGCCCCGGTGGTTCGGCCTCGACGGCCCGAAGGCCGACGGCTACGGGGCGTTCGACATCGAGATCCTCGCGGAGATCAACCACGCGCCGACCCGTTCGATCGAGGAGCTGGTCGCCCAGGCCGACCGCTTCGCCGCCGAGGGGGCCGACCGGATCGACCTGGGCTGCGACCCCGGCGGCCCCTGGGGAGGGGTGGGGGAGGCGGTGCGGGCGCTTCGGGAGCGGGGGTACCGCGTCTCGATCGACAGCTTCGACCCGGTCGAGGTCGAATCGGCGATCGCGGCCGGGGCGGACCTGGTCCTGAGCGTCAACGGCTCGAACCGGGATCGGGCGGCCGACTGGGGCGTGGAGGTGGTCGTCATTCCGGATCGAGTCGGCACGCTGGAGGGGCTGGAGGCGTCGATCGAGTTCCTGGAGGCGAAGGGGGTCCCGTTCCGGATCGACCCGATCGTGGAGCCGATCGGCTTCGGCTTCGCCGAGTCGCTCGGCCGGTACCTGAACACTCGGCGCCGCTTTCCCGAGGCGGCGATGATGATGGGGGTGGGGAACCTGACCGAGCTGACCGACGTCGATTCGAGCGGGATGAACGTCGCCCTGATCGGCTTTTGCCAGGAGCTTCGGATCGGCAGCGTGCTGACGACGGCGGTCATCAACTGGGCGAGGTCGTCGGTGCGGGAGATCGACCTGGCGCGGCGGCTCTCCTATCATGCCGTGACCCACCGGACGCTGCCGAAGCACCTGGAGCCGGGCCTGGTCGTGCTCCGGGACCCGACCGTGCCGGCCTTCGGCCGGTCCAACCTGGAGGAGCTTCAGCGCCGGGTTCGCGACCCGAACTGGCGGATCTTTGCCGAGGACGGCATGATCTACGCCCTGAACCACGCGCACTTCCTGGCCGACGCCGACCCGTTCGCCCTGTTCGACCGCATGGGAGTGGACGACCCGGAGCATGCCTTCTATCTCGGTTACGAGCTGGCCAAGGCCCGGACCGCCCTGACCCTGGGCAAGCACTATCGCCAGGACCAGGCGCTCGACTGGGGCCATTTGACCCAGCCGGAGGTCAGCGCCGTCGAGCGTCGCCATCGGGAGCGCGACCGGCATCGCCGCCGCGATCGCGAGGCGAGGGAGGCCGGGTCGTGATCCTCGAGGGCATCGTCACCACGATTGGGCCGGACGGGGCGCTGAATGTCGCTCCGATGGGGCCGGTCGTCGAGCCGGGAGGGCTGGATCGGTTCGTCCTGCGCCCGTACACCGGCTCGACGACGTATCGCAACCTGAAGGCCCTTGGCGAGGGGGTGCTGCACGTCACCGACGACGTGCTCACCGTGGCCCGGGGGGCGATTGGCACTCTCGAGCCGGACAAGGTCCCGACCCGGCCGGCCGAGGTGGTGCGGGGGCGGATCCTCGTCTCGGCCTGCCGATACGTCGAGTTCCGGGTGGTTGACCTGGACGATCGCGAGGAGCGGGCGACGATCCGGTGCGAGGCCGTCGCCTCGGGCCGGCTCCGCGACTTCTTCGGCCTGAACCGGGCGAAGCACGCGGTCGTCGAGGCGGCGATCCTCGCCACCCGCACCGACTTTTTGCCCCTGGCCGAGATCCTGGAGCAGTACGACCGGCTGGCCACGCTCGTCGAGAAGACGGCCGGGCCGGACGAGCGGCTGGCCTTCGACCTGCTTCGGGACCATGTCACGTCGATCGCCCGACGGCGAGGGGTGTCCCTCCCCGGCCAGGGGCCGGGTGTGCCCGAGGCGGTTCGCGTGCGGACCTCCAGCCGGCTGCACTTCGGCCCGCTGGCGTGGGGGGCGTCGGCGTCGGGCCGGCGGTTCGGCGGCGTCGGCCTGATGATCGAGCATCCGGGAGTTCAGTTGCGGGCGCAGCAGGCCGAGGACTGGGCGATCACCGGCATGATCGGCCTCCGGCCGAGGGCGTCGGACTTCGCCTCCCGCGTGCTCTTCCAGCTGGCGAGGAAGATGGACCGGGCCCGGGCGCTGGCGACCTTGCTGCACCTGGAGCAGGCCCCTCCGGAGCACGTCGGCCTGGGCACGGGGACGCAGCTCGGCCTGGCGATCGCTCGGGCGATCACGCTGGTCAACGGCAAGGGAGAGCTGCCGGCGCATCGGCTGGCGGCCCTGACCGGCCGGGGAGCACGGTCGGGGATCGGCATTCTCGGCTTCGATCGCGGGGGGCTGATCGTTGACGGGGGGCACCGCGCTCCTGGATCTCCCGCCCCGCTGGTGGCTCACGCCGAGTTCCCCGACGACTGGGCCGTGCTCGTCGTGATTCCGGCCTCCCCGCCCGGTTTGCACGGCGAGGCCGAGCGCGCCGCCTTCCGGGAACTGCCCCCCATGCCCGAGGCGACCAGCGATCGCCTCTGCCGCCTCGTCCTGCTCGGGCTTCTGCCGAGCATCGCCGAGCGGGACCTGCCCGGGTTCGGGGCGGCGCTGGAGGAGTTCCAGGAGCTCGTCGGCCGCTGGTTCGCCCCCGCCCAGGGGGGCGGGCTGTATGCCGGGCCGGAGGTCGAGGAGGTCGCCCGCTTTCTCAAGGACCGAGGGCTGCACGGCGTCGGTCAGAGTTCCTGGGGCCCAACGCTCTACGGTTTCGACGACGGCCCCGAGGACCGTCGGGCCGAGCTGCTGGCCGACCTTCGCGAGCGCTTCCACCTTCGCTCCGCTCGCGCCTTCTGGACGCGGGCCTCCCGGACCGGCGCGAGCTGGGAGGCGATCGAGCCGACTCCAGTCGAGGAGCAGGGCCTCGGCCATCATTGAACCCTCACCGGGCTCGAGCCGTTGCCGGGGCCGACCTCGGCGGCTATCGTGGGTCCGCCTCCCAAACCGCACCATCCCGATCGCACGCCCCGGGCCGCCATGCCGCTGCTGATGACCTGGACCGCCTCGACGTCGCTGCCTGTCGAATCCGACGCCCTTCGACCCGACGTGATCGCCGGGCGATCGGCCGAGGAGGTGGCGGGGCTCCCGGCCCGGGTCGGGAAGGAGACGGTCCCGCTCGGCGACCTGTTCCGGATCGAAGGGGAAGGCGGCGACGGCCACCTGATCCTCGAAGGGGACCTGGCGCACGTCCGCCGGATCGGCGCGGGGATGGCCTCGGGGAGGTTGACGATCCGAGGGGATGTGGGGCCTCACCTCGGGGCGGAGATGCTCGGCGGCACGATCGAGCTGACCGGAGCCGCCTCCTCCTGGGCCGGGGCCGAGATGCGGGGGGGATTGATCCGCATTCGGGGAGCGGCCGGAGACGCGCTGGGAGCCGCCTATCCCGGGAGCCGTCGGGGGATGCGGGACGGGGAGATCCTGGTCGAAGGACCCGTCGGTCGGGATGCCGGACTGGCGATGCGGCGGGGGCTGATCGCCGTTTCGGGTCCGGCCAGCGACGGGCTTGGCCGGGGGATGATCGCCGGCTCGATCCTGGCGTTCGGTCGTGTCGGCCGGCTCGTCGGGGCGGGGATGAAGCGGGGGACGATCGCACTGTTCGACCCGGGGCCGTCGTTCGAGCCCTCGCCGACCTTCGCCGCCTCGGGGAGCTTCGCGATGCCGGTCCTGACGATCCTGCTGCGCCACCTCCTCGATCGCGGCTTCCCGGTCCCGGCGGGCCTGGAAGGGGCGAGCGTCTCCCGGTACAACGGGGATCTGCTGGATCGAGGGCAGGGGGAGATCCTCTGCCTCGAGGCCGACTGAACCCCGCTCCCCCGTGCCGGATCCCCCATGACGCTCAACGACCGAGCCGCCCGACGGGTTGAGGCCCTCCTGTCCCGCGCCGAGGAGCGCCGAGTCCGGGTGATCGAGGTGCCGGGCGGCGGTCGCGTGGTCGATTGCGGCGTCGAGGCGGCGGGAGGGCTGCTCGCCGGGCTCGACCTGGCCCGGATCTGCATGGCGGACCTGGCGGAGATCGCCCTGGTGCCGGGGATCGTCGGCGACCGCTCGAGCCCGGTCGTGCAGGTGGCCACCGATCACCCGGTTTCCTCCTGCCTGGCCAGCCAGTACGCCGGCTGGCAGCTTGCGCGGGGAGACTTCTTCGCCATGGGCTCCGGCCCGATGCGAGCCGCCTGGGGGGGCGAGGCGGTGTTCGACGCGATCGGCTGCCGAGAAGAGGCCGGCGCGGTGGTGGGAGTGCTCGAAGGGAGGGCCATCCCGACGCCGGAGGTCATGGCCCTGGTCGCCGAGTCCTGCCGGGTGACGCCGACAGCGGTGACGCTCCTGATCGCGCCGACCGCCAGCCTGGCCGGCGGGGTCCAGGTGGTGGCTCGGTCGGTCGAGACGGGCCTGCACAAGCTGCACGAGCTGGGCTTCGACCTCTCCCGGATCGTCTCCGCATTCGGGACCGCCCCGCTGCCCCCGGTCGCCGGGGACGACCTGGCCGCGATCGGCCGGACCAACGACGCGATCCTCTACGGCGGTCGGGTCGTCTTCGACGTGACCGGCGACGACGACAGCCTCCTCGAGATCGGCCCGAAGGTTCCGTCGTCCTCCTCCCGGGATCACGGCGAGCCGTTCGCCGCGGTTTTCTCCCGATACAACCACGACTTCTACGCGGTCGATCCCCACCTCTTCAGCCCGGCCGAGGTCGTCTTCCGCAACCTCCAGACCGGCCGCTGCTTCGCCTTCGGCCGGGTCGAGCCCGAGGTCCTGGCGCGGTCGTTCGGCACCGAGGCCGGTTGAGCCTTCGATGCCGAAGCACGTCGTCGCGCTGGTTTCCGGCTCCGGCTGGCACGTCCAGGATCTGATCCGGGCGGCGGGGAGGCTCGGTCTCCGGTTCGATGCGGTCCCGTTCCCGAGGGTGTCGGCTCTCCTCGGCGACGGGCCGGCACGGATCGAGGCGGGCGGGATCGACCTGGGGGCGGTCGATGGGGTCCTGGTCCGGATGATGCCCCCCGGGTCGCTGGAGCAGGTCGTCTTCCGGATGGACGCCCTTCACCGCCTGGAGGCGGCCGGCGTGCCGGTGCTCAACCCGCCGAGGGCGGTCGAGGCGGCGGTCGACAAGTTCCTCTCGCTGGCCAAGCTCGACGAGCAGGGGTTGCCCGTGCCTCCGACCTGGGTCGGCGAATCGGCCCGGGAGGCGATCGACGCCTTCCTCGCCCTAGGAGGTGACGCGGTCATCAAGCCCCTCTTCGGCGCCGAGGGGAGGGGGCTCGTGCGGGTGTCCGACCCGGAGCTGGCGGCCCGAGTCCTTCGCGCATTGGAACGCATCGGCGCGACGTTGTACGTTCAGAAGCACATCAGGAACCTGGGCCGGGACCTGCGCGCCTTCGTCCTCGGGGGCCGGGTCCTGGGGGCGATCCGACGGACGGCGGCCGGCGGCGAGTGGCGGACGAACGTCGCCCTCGGCGGCAGCGCGGAGCCAGTGACGCTCGACCCCGAGGGCGAGCGCCTCGCCCTGGCCGCCGCCGAGGCGGTGGGGGCCCGAATGGCGGGGGTCGACCTGCTTCCCGACGAGGACTCGGGCCGGCTGGTCGTCCTGGAGGTCAACGCCGTTCCCGGCTGGCGGGCGCTGGCCGGGGCGACGGGGGTCGACGTGGCGTCGGCGATCCTGGAGGAGCTATGCTCGACGGGGCGATGACCCCTCCGGCCGAGACGGCTCCCGCCATGTCCGCCCAGCTCGCCTGCCTCCTCGAAGCTACCGCCCGAAAGCCGGGCAACGTCCACCGCTTCCGGGACTTCGACGACGCCCACTACCTCGACTTCGTCGTCAGCGCCTCGGCGCTCGACCGACTGCTGACCCCCGAGCGATACCGCCGGCTCGGCCTCGGCCCCCTGATCGCCGAGGCGGTCGCCGACTCGATCCGACGGGTCGGGCACAACACGAACCTCGGGATGATCCTGCTGCTGGCCCCGCTCGCATCAATCGAGGACGACTCGGCCGACCTCCGGGGAGCGCTGGCCCGGATCCTGGAGCGGACGACGATCGACGACGCCCGGGCCGTCTTCGCCGCCATCCGGCTCGCCCGGCCCGGCGGCCTCGGCTCGACCGGGGAGCAGGACGTGGCCGGCGAGCCGACCGTCTCGCTTCGGGAGGCGATGCGGCTGGCCTCCGATCGGGACGCGATCGCCCGGCAGTACGTCACCGCCTTCGAGGACGTGTTCGAGATCGGCGTGCCCACCCTCCGAGGAGAGATCCGGGTCGGCCGGCCCCTGGAGACCGCGATCCTTCGGGCCCACCTGACACTCATGGCCCAGCGCCCCGACACCTTGATCGGCCGGAAGTGTGGCCCCGAGATCGCGGCCGAGTCGTCCCGGAGGGCCGCCGCCGTACTCGACTCGGGATGGCCGGATCGTCCCTCCTCGGGGGACGAGCTCCGCCGGCTCGACGATTGGCTCCGAGCCGACGGCCATTCCCGGAACCCCGGAGCCACGGCCGACCTGATCGCCGCCTGCCTCTTCGTGGCCCTTCGAGAAGGAACGATCGAGTTCCCCAAACACGTCAACCGATCCGGCTGGGAGTGCGTCTCCCTCTCCCGATCGTGATCTCCCCGACCACCGACCTCGAGGCTCTCCCATGACATCACGCCGCTACACCGTCCGCGTCACCAAGGACGAGCTGGTCTTCAGCGCCGGACACTTCATCACCTTCAACGGCGACGAATGCGAGCGCATTCATGGCCACAACTGGCGGGTGGCCGTCGAGGTGGACGGGCCGCTCGACGAGAACCACTACGTCTTCGACTTCATCGCGCTGCGCGACCTGACGCGAGCCCTTGTGGCCGAGCTGGACCACCGGATGCTTCTGCCCGACCGCAACCCTCACATCCGGGTGGGTGTCGAGGGCCGGAACGTCGTCTGCCGCCACCGCGACCGCCTCTGGAGCTTCCCGGCGGAGGAGTGCGTCATCCTCCCGATCGAGAACACGACGGCCGAGCGAATCGCCGACCACCTCGGCGACCGGCTCCGGGCGGCCATCGCCTCGAGAGGGATGCCCTTCCCCCGGGCGATGCGCGTCTCGGTCGAGGAGAACTTCGGCCAGTGGGCCACGGCCCATTGGGACGCGGAGGAGGATGGAGGTTGATCGGAGATCGCGGACCGGTCGCGGTCAGAGGTCGGAGCCCAGCAGGTCGGCCGCCGAGGAGCTGCCGGGCGCTCCCCGGGCGGGTTCCGGGAGCGGAGCCGTCGCGACCAGACCCGTTGGCTTCTCCGCCGGGACGTCGTCATCCTCGTCGAAGAACGACGGGTCGTCCACCCTCCCCAGGCATCGGTTGAACGTGCCCAGGGTCGCCATCAGCAGCGCGATCGCGGCGCCGAGGTAGGCGATCGTCCAGAAGATCGTCCAGGCGGTCTGCTCGACGAAGTCGCTCCCAGAGCCCTGCCCGGCGATCAGGGCGCTGTACGCTCCCACTCCGAAGAGCGGGCTGGCCGAGGCCAGGCCGGCACCGTCCCCCGAGCCGTCCTCGAAGAGGAACAGCGCGAAGAACATCCAGCCGATGCATATCCCGGTGTAGCAGCCGACGGTCAGGCCGACGGCGCGTCCCAACCTCGGGATCCAGGTCGCCAGGGCCAGGCCGAGGCTGGTGATCGCGGCCCCGTAGGAGAGGATCAAGGCGGCCATCAGGAGGACCGCCCCGTAGTGGCCGGAGAACCCGGCGAGGGCGGTCGTCACGGCCGTGGGCAGGATCAATAGCGGGCTCACCCCCCGGAAGGTCCCCCACCACTTGCCCCAGATGATCGACCGGGTCGGCAGGGGGGTCGCCAGCAGGACGTCGAGGCTTCCTCGCTGCCGCTCCTCGGCCAGGCTTGTCGCCGCCGAGACGCTCAGCAGCAGGAGCCCGGACCCCACCTGGAGGCAGTTGACGAAGATGCCGAGATCCTTCCCCGAGTTCCAGCCGACTCCCCAGGCGTCGACCATCAGCACGATCGCCTGGAGGCTGAAGCCGCCGCAGACCAGGACGTAGATCCCCCAGATCGCCAGGGTCCACCGCGACGGCCGCTTCCGCTGGCATTCCCGCCAGAGCACCGGGTTGCGGTCCAGGGACGGTTCCGGTCGGATCCGGCGGTACAGCCGACGCATCCCGAGCAGCAGCCGGCCCGCCCGCCCGAGGCGATCGGGCTTCAGCGCATCGAGGGCCGACAGCCTGCGGACCCTCCTCCGGGAGGCTCCCTCCCCGCTCCCGAGCTGCCGGATCGTGACCGTCCGGATCCGCCAGGTCGCCAGAGCGATCAGCAGGGCCGACGCGAACAGGGAGAGGCCGAAGAAGATCGCATGCGTGCCGATCCTCACCGGGGCCATCCCCGGGGGGGAGTCGATGACGGCGATCACCAGGAACACCGGGTTGTACACCGCCAGGTCCTGCCAGCCCGGGACCCAGGGGAGCTTCAGAAACAGACCCGGCACCAGGCTCCGCACTCCCGCGTAGATCGGCGCGGCCAGCACGTAGAGGATGCCGAAGACGTAGGTTGCCATCAGCACCTCGTGCGGTTTCTTGCCCCAGACCGACAGCGTCAGCGCCAGCGAGCAGCCGAAGACGGCGCACGAGAGCACCACGAGGATCGCCCCGAACAGGCCGACCGGGTCGATTCCCCCGAACAGCGTCGCGATCGCCAGCACCGGGGAGGAGCAGAGGACCATCCCCAGCACCGGGACCAGCCGGGCGGCGAGCTTGCCGAGGACGATCTCCGCGTCGGACAGGTCGGTGGCGAAGAGCAGCGTCAGGTTGCCCCTCGCCTTGTCGAGGCAGACCGCCCCGGCCGTCGCCGCGGGCGCCGCCAGGCCGACCAGGCCGAGCAGCACCATCACCGTCGCGGTGTAGAACCCCCGGCCCACCTCCGCCTGCTGCTCGATCGTCACGTCGCGCGGGCCCATTCGACCGACGTACGACTCGGCCCAGACCAGCCACATCGTGCCCAGCAGCAGCGCGACGGTCAGCGACCGCAGGGCGTAGGGCTGCCATCGTCTCGAGGAGGTCAGCCACTCGAATGCGAAGACCGGGCCGAGTCCCACATGCCTCGCCATGTCCCGAGCCCCCGCCGCTGGTGTGCCAGGTGCGCGATGATCCCCGCGTTCTTCGCCGGTCGGGGGGTGATCTTAACCGGGACCTCGCCAGGATCGCCAGGAGGAGGCCGAGGCCGAGGGAATCTGGGTCAACCGGAGCGACTCCCCCGGTAGGCCCATCGGCAGGCTCCCACCGCCAGTGCTCCGGCCCCGGCGAAGGCCGCCAGCAGCACCAGGCCGACGGCCGAGATCCGGCTATCGACCCCGAAGTGCATCTGGCCCCAGAGGAACTTGGTCAGGGGATCGGTCCCGGCGGGGGAGACGAGGTTGGTGATCGGCAGCTCTCCGGTCGCCAGCACGAAGCCGACGAGCCAGCTCGCCCCGACCGGCCCGGCGGTCATCGGCAGGGCCACCCGAGCGATCCGACCGGTTGGCCCGTGGCCGTCCACCTCGGCCGACTCCAGCAGCGCCGCCGGGATTCCCCGCACCGCCGGCCAGAGGACGAGCAGGGCGAAGGGGAGGGTCCGCATCACGTACCCGAGGGCGACGATCGCCAGCGAGTCGGACACCGGCGCCACGGGCAGATACGCCTGGAGCAACGCCATGCCCGCCACCGGCCCCGGCAGCGCCAGCAGCAGGCTGGCCGAGAGCAAGGTCGCCCACCGCCAGGGGCCCGGGCGCCGGCAGAGCCAGGCGAGCCCCCAGGCGAGGAGCACGCTCAGCGAGGCGCCCACAGCCGCGACGGCCGCCGTCTCCAGCAGCGGCCCCCGCACCTCGGCAGCCGCATACGAGAGGGAGGCTCCCAGCCCCCCCGGCGACCACGACGGCGAGACTCCCGCCGCGGCATCGCCCCCCACCCGGCCGGCTCTCCAGGCCATCGCCAGCACCGGAGGCACAAACAGGGCGGCCGAGACCAGCCACGCGAGCAGCCCGATCGGCCATCGCCACGCCCCCAACCGCCACTCCCGGGAGGCCGCCGAGGCCGAGGCGATCCGGGCCGGGTCGACCCGCAGCACCAGCCGCCCGGCGACCAGCAGCGACAGGCCGATCGTCAGGGCCGGGGGGATCGCCACCAGGGCCACCGCCGCCGGCGGCCTCCCGAGCCCGTACTGCACGTACGCCTCCTCGGCGAAGGTGCGGACGAGGAGCAGGTCGGTGACGGTCATGTCCCCTGCCGTCAGCGCGGCCACCAGCACCGCCGAGCCGACGATCGCCCCGGCCGCCCCCCGGAGGCTCACCCCGAGGAGCACGCGCCAGGCCGGCAGGTCGAGCAGGGCCGATTCCTCCAGCTCCGGCGGGACGGCCCGCAGGCCGATCCCCGAGAGCAACGCCACCCACGGCACCCCCGCCACCGCGTGCACGAACGCGGCCCCTGGCCAGCCCTTCAGGAGCGGCTCCCGGCCGAAGAGCTGCCCGTAGCCGGCGCCGCCGAAGCCGCCGAGCCAGCCGGCGACGAGAATCGGCATCGGGACGAAGACCGCCAGCGCCATCGCGGCCCGCAGGAGCCGCCGGCCGGGCAGGTCGGTGCGCGAGAGGAGCACGGCCATCGGCAGTCCGATCGCCAGCGCCCCGAGCACGGCGGCCCCCGACACCCGGAGCGTCTCGACCGCCGGGCCGGCGACGAGCGACGCCTCCCGGCCGAAGGCCCCGGCGTCGATCAAGGCGAACGAGCCCGACGGCGCCCCAGCTCCCCGGACCGCCTGCCAGGCCGTCGCCGCGATGGGCCAGCCCAGCACCGCCACCAGGCCAAGGGCCGCCGCCATCCGGCCCGCCGCCGGCGCCAGGCGGTCGCCGCTCACGCCCGGAGCCCCGCCTCTCGCATCAGTCGGCTGGTCGACTCGAAGGCCTCGCGAACCCAGTCGACGATCTTCTCGGGCTCGGGCGAATACTCCAACTCGACGGAGATGGTCGCGTCGGGGATGTTCAACGCCTTGATCGCCCTCAGGTAGCCGGGGAAGTCGACCACTCCCCGGCCAGGAGGGAGGTCGCCGTGGACCCTGCCGTCGCAATCGGAAATGTGCATGTGAGCGACCCGGCCTGAGAGCCGGACGATCGACTCGGGAGGCTCTCCGGAGAGCACCAGGTGGGAGATGTCCAGGTTCGCCTTCACGTTCGGGTGGTCGACCTCGTCGAGGAACCGGGCCATGCCGTCCACGTCCCGGATCAGCGACAGCTCGAACGGCTCCAGCTCCAGGGCGATTTCCAGGTCAAGGTCCTCGGCGTATTCCCCCAACGCCCGGACGTTCCGCACGGCGGCCGCCCACTGCTCCTCGGGGGGGATGACCTGCTTCTGCCAGATGTACTCCCCCAGCACCAGCAGCAGGTTCCTCGCCTCGAACTCGTAGGCCATGTCGAGGTACTTGCGGCAGCGGTCGAGGTGGAAGCGCTGGACGCTCGGGTTGAAGTCGATCAGGCCGACCGCCACGCAGGGGATGCTGACGATCGGCAGTTCGAGCGTGTCGCAGGCATCTTTGATGAGTTTGCGCTCGCGGACGTCGATGTCGAGGGGATCGGCGAAGATGTCGATGGTGTCGAAGCCGATCTCCTTGGTCTTCTGGATGCCGAAGGAGGTCTCCCGGCCCGCCTGGGCCCAGGCGGAGTTGATCAGACCGAGGTCCATAGGTCCATCCTCGTCGCGGAAGACTGACGGATGATCGCCGGCGGCGGGAGATCGAATCGGCGGGAGTCGATCCCGGGGACTGGCCCCGCCTCCTCCGTTCATGGTGCCCCCGAGGGGCGGGGGAATCCAGCCCTCGCCGCCCCGCATCGCCAGGGAAGTGATGAGGTTGCATCGGGCTCGGCCCGCCGGATACAACCGAGGATCGTCCCCCTCTCCAGACCCCCTGGACGGGGCGACCTCTCCGCGCGACCCGATCGCTGAAGGATTTCTTCGATGAGGATGCCTCGCGTCCCCCAACTCCTGGCGACGGTCCTTCAGGCCGGGGCCCTCCAACTCGTCGTCGGCTGTGGGTGGCTGATCGAGGAGGCTCCCCCGCCCGAGGTCGAGGAGGCCAAGCCGGAAGGAACGCTCGACCCGGACTCGGCGAAGCTCCGCGTTCCGGGGAAGCCTCCGTTCGTGACGGCTCCTCGGGAGCGTGGCCGGCCGATCTCCGACGAGGAACTGAAGGAGATGACCGCCGCCGAGCTGGTCGACCGCTCCCGGCTGACCTTCGAGGCCGACGAGCGCATCCGGATCCTCAGGGCCGCCCTCGAGAAGGAGCCGGAGAACCGGGACGCCCGCCTGGAGTTGATGGTCGCCCTGGAGGACAAGGGGACCGACCTCGCCCTCAATCACAGGCTCCGGGACGAGAGCAAGCGACCCCTCAACGAGGCCGCCCAACTGGCCCGGGAACTGCTCGCCGAACAACCAATCGAGGACCGTTATCTCGTGGTCGCCGCGACCGCCTTCTACAACGAAGCCTGCAACCGCTCCCTCGACGGCCAACTCGATGAGGCCGTCGCCTCGCTCCGGGAGGCGTTCGAGCTCGGCTTCGACAACCCGATCATCCTCGATGACCCGGAACTGGATCCGCTGCGCGATCGGGAGGATTTCCAGGAGCTGCTCGATCGGCTTTCCCCACCACCGGAGCACCCCGGATCCGGGGCAGGCATCGAATGAGCCCACGGCCCCGCCCTGAGCGCGCTCAACGGACCTCGACGGTCGATTGGAACCCCGGCGGCATCGGCATCGCCTCCAGGTCCCTCCGGAGCGCCCGACGCTGCCAGAAGCGACTCGCCTGGGCCCGGATGTGGACCCGACGGCCAACGATCAGAATCTCCAGCGCCGCGAGCCGGTCTCCCGAGCCCGCCACGATCCGGCGCTCCAGCGCCCTCCTCAGGGCCGCCACCGCCTCCGGGTCCTCGGGGTCGATCGCAGGCGCTCCGGCCGGTTCCGACCCGGGGGCGGCCATCGGAACCGATCCCGAGTCCCTGGGGAGCGTTCCCAGCCTCCTCCCGAACAGCCCGCCGAGGAAGGGAGGCCGGGGGCGTCCGAACGCTCCCGGATTCGGCTCCTCCGACGCATCGCGGTCGTTTCGGCGGGTCGCTCGGCTCGGCCCCGGGGCGAGGAGCGGGTTGGAGCCGTCTCGGTCGCCATTCGATCCCGTGTCCACCCCGATCGGGGGCCTGATCGCTGGCGAGAGGACCAGGGGAGCCGTTCCCGTTCCCGTCCTCGTCCTCGTCCCCTCGGCGGGCCGAACCGAGAGGGGGGGGGCGACTCCCACCGTCCTCGATGGCGGCCCGGCGGGGGCCGGAAGGCTCCCGACGCCCACTGGGCCCGCCGGCTCGGCAGCCGGACGTCGCCGGGCCGGGGAGGGCGGGACGCTCGCCGAGGGCAGTCCCGGCAGGCCTCGGTACGGTGAGGGGCCGGTCCTCGGATCCGACATCCCGGCGGGAGGAGGCGGGGTCGGCCGGACCTCCGACGGGGGATCGATGCGGACGATCGGTCGCTCATCCTGGGCCGTCGCGAGCCCCGAGGCCAAAACGACCAGGGCGATGCCCCGCGTCGTTGCCGTCGCGATCATCCCCATCGCCTCCCTCCGCTGGCCGATCGTCCCGGGCGTCTGGTCGTCCCTCCTCTCCTCGACACTCCCATCGACCCTGGGCAGCCGGTCGGTTGAGCGGCTTGGGACCTTCGGGAGGCCGTCGGTTCCGGTCGACCCGGCTGTGTCGGGAGGGAGAGCGGTCGGGGGCTCGTCCCCAGGGGAGGATGCCCCGTGAGCCGTCCGGTGGGAGCCGAGGCCGCGATCGTGACAGGGGCCTCCAGCGGGATCGGCGCCGCGATGGCGGCGCAACTGGCGGACCGGGGAGTGCGGGTCGGGCTGACGGCCCGGAGGACCGACCTCCTGGACGCTCTGGCCGCCTCGATCCGGGCCCGGGGAGGGACGGCGGCCGTCTCGGCGGCCGACGCGGCGGATCCGGACGCGACCCGGAGGGCGATCGCGCTGCTGGACCGGCAGATTGGCCCGGTCGATCTGCTGATCGCCAACGCCGGGATCGGCCGGAGCACGCCCGCCGTCGGGTTCTCGGCCGGAGTGGTCGACGAGCTGTTCCGGGTGAACCTGATCGGGGCGTCGGCCGCGATCGAGGCGGTCTTGCCGGGGATGATCGAGCGGAGACGAGGGAGGATCGTCGGCATCGGCAGCCTCGCCTCGATCCGAGGGCTCCCCGGCTCGGCCGGGTACTGCGCGAGCAAGGCGGCGCTGGCGACCCTGCTGGAAGGCCTCCGAGTCGACCTGAGGAGGCTCGGCATCTCGGTCTCGATCGTCCAGCCCGGATTCGTGCAGACCCCGATGACCGATCGGGCGACGCACCCCCGCCCCTGGCTGATGGACGCCGACCGGGCCGCCCGGATCATCCTGGACGGGATCGCCCGGGGACGTCGTCGGATCGACTTCCCCGGGCCGATGGCCGCCCTGCTCCGGCTGGTGAGGGCGCTGCCGGATCCGGTCTTCGACCGACTGGCGGCCCGGATCCTCTCGGGCTGATCGCGATCGGCCCGAGCCGGCTCAGAATCCCGGAGGGCAGCCGACGACGATCTGCCTCATCTCGCCGAGGATCCCGGCCGGAACGCCGATGAGCGCGGCCGCGGCCACCTTGCCAGCGGTCCCCGTGCCGGTCGATTGATAGTATTCCACCGGCTTCCGGAGCATCGGGTGGCGGTCCACGAACGTCACCCGGTTCGGGACGCCCGCGGCGGGGTCCGAGGCCACGATCGACGGATCCATCGCGATCGACTGATTCCGGAGAAATTCCTTGCGGTGGCAACCGGTCGTCATACCAGCCGCCAGCGCAAGCAGCACCATCCCGATTGTCCTCGACGACATGAGATCAGCCCTCCTGAGGGCGATCCACCATCGGAATGGACCGGACGGTCGGTCCGGGCATCGCCCGGGGAAGTATGCCCCTCGGGGGAGCCTCGGGCCAGGACGATCGGCGATCTCCTCGGGCCGGATCGGAGCGATGCTCCGTTCCTGTCGGTCGCGAGGGCGAGGGAGTGCGACTCGGCCCTGACCCGCCCAGGGTCGAGCTAGGGCAGGGGGGTGGCGAAGACGACGCACCAGTACGGTCGGCCGCCCTCATCCTCCCGGCGGGAGGCACCCAGCTCCTCGAAGTCGCCGAGGATGTTCCTCCGATGCCCCGGGCTGTTCATCCAGCCCTCCATGACCTCCTCGACCGTCTCCTGGCCGGAGGCGATGTTCTCACCAACGCTCCGGAACGCATACCCCCGCCGCTCGACGCGATCGGCCGGCGAGGAGCCGTCGTGCCCCTTGTGGCGGAGCCGGCCCAGGGAAACCAGGCCCGAGGAGTGCTCTCGGGCGGCGTCGGCCAGGGTCGGCGACCAGGAGAGCGGCGGCAGGCCCCGGGCGGTTCGGATGGCGTTGTGCCGCTCCAGCAGGGCCGAGCCGAGCGCGTCGGGCCCCGTCTGCCCTCCCCCCAGCCGAATCGGGGTGGCGATTCGCTCCGTTGGAACCCGGGGCGTCCCGGCCGGCGGCTTCGGAAGGCCGCCGCAGGCCATCGGCAGCAACCCCAGCGCGGCCGGGAGGAGGGCGATCCAGGCAAGAGAGGGCGGTCCTGTCGGTCGGGCCGGGAGACGCATCGGGAGCGGTCCTCCAGGTCGGATCGGCTCGGGACTCGGATCCAGCGGCGCCGGGAAGGGCCCGGGGACGGCCGATGGCGCACGATCTCCTCGACTCGAAACCAGGTCAAGCCCGGGACTCGGACGGGCAGGCGGGCGGCCTGGGCTCCCCGTAGAATCGATCGGTCGATCCATCGGTCGGGGTGCCGAGGTCCACCGAAGCGGAGGGGGCAAGCATGACGGCGAGGCCGGGCGGACCGATCGTGGCGATCGATCTGGAGACGACGGGACTGTTCCCGGAATCGGACCGGATCGTCGAGATTGGCGCCGTCCGGTTCGATGCGAACGGAGTGGAATCCGGCCGGTTCGAGCGGCTGGTCCATCCCGGGAGGCCGATGAGCCCCTCGGCCGAGCGGATCCACGGCATCTCCGACGCCATGCTTGCCGGGGCCGACCCCGCGGCGGTCGTTCTCCCCGACTTCCTTCTGTGGCTGGAGGAGGACCCGCCGGGACTGGTCCTGGCGCATCACGCCCGGTTCGATGCCGCGTTTCTCGGGCGGGAGCTGGCCCGACTGGGTCGGCCGCTGCCGGCGTTGGAGGTGTCCGACACCCTGGCCCTGGCCCGCCGCCTGTTTCCCCGGGCCCCGAGCCACCGACTTGAGGTCCTTTGCGAGCAACTGGGGATCGACCCCGGCCCCGCGCACCGGGCGATCGCCGACTGCCTGCGTGTGAAGGGGCTCTGGCTGGCGATCGGAGGCCAGGGCGGCCCGCTCGTTCGTTACCCGATCTTCGATCCGAGCCGGGGAGACACCGCCCCCTCCGGCTGGGAGGCGGTCTCCGAGGCGATCGCCCGGGGGGCCCGGCTCCGGATCCGGTACGCCGGCGGGTCGAGGGGACCGGGGCCCAGGGAGATCGTCCCCCGGCGGTTCTCGCACAAGGGGGGGGCCGCCTACCTCGTGGCGGTGTGCCTGGAAGACGGCTTCGAGAAGGCGTTTCGGCTCGATCGGGTCCGATCGATCGAGGAACTCGGCCCCTCCGGAGCAGGCTCGATCCCCCCCTCGACGGGGCTCCGGCCGGATGCTCCGCTTGAACCGACTCCCCGGGGAGACTAACTTAGGAACTTGAGGCCGCCTCGGCCGACCCGTCGGGCCTGCCCGGGTCGACGGCTGCTTCCGGTCCCCGGTCGGCCGGCCGACGGTCGGGGACGCATCGAATCGCTGCCCGAGGACCGCATGTTCATCGCCACACTGCTGATCCTGTTCGGCGTCGCCGCCCGGCTCAATCCGGACCACGTCCATAACCTCGTGCCGATCGGGGCGATGGCACTCTATGCCGGTGCCCGGCTCCCCCGGGGTTGGGCCTTCGCCGTGCCGGTCGCGATCATGGTGGCGAGCGACTTCGTGCTGGATCGCTACTATTACGCCGAGTACGAGCGGGCGCTGCTCGATCCGTCCCGGCTGGCGGTCTACGGGGCCTACCTCGCGATGGTCCTGCTCGGCCGACAGACCTGCCGGGAGTCGAGGTTCGCCGTGCCGGTGACGATGACGCTGGTCGGCTCGCTCCTGTTCTTCTTCGTCACGAACTTCGCCGCCTGGGCCTCGGGGATGTCGCTCCAGCCCCGGACGCCGACCGGCCTGATCGCCTGCTTCGGCGACGCCGTGCCGTTTTACCGGAACACGATCGCGGCCGACCTGCTCGGCGCCGTCGCTCTCTTCGGGCTCGACGCCCTGCTCCGGCCGGTCCTCGCCTCCCGGCCGGTGGCGACGGCCGGCGTCTCAGCGGAGTGAGCCGCCTGGTGTTCGGCCTTCCGGCCCCGGCCTTGCTCGTCAGTGTTCGGTCGACGGAGGAGGCGAGGGCAGCCGTTCTCGGCGGGGCCTCGGTGATCGACGTGAAGGAACCGGCCCGGGGGCCGCTCGGCTGCGCCGACCCCGGGACTTGGCTCGCCGTCCGAGCCGAGGTCCCTCGGGAGATTCCGGTGACGGTCGCCCTGGGAGAGCTGAGCGACTGGCTCGGCCAGGATCCGCCCCCGGCCTCGGCCTTCGAGGGGATCGCGGCGCGGAAGGTCGGCCTCGCCGGGATGTCGGGCCGGGAGTGGCCTCGGCTCTGGGAGGAGGTCCGTCGGGCGTTCGGCCCCGGACCGCCCTGGGTGGCGGTCGCCTACCTCGACCACGATCGGGCCGGCTCCCCGCCTCCGGCCCAGATTCGAGACCTGGCGAGCACGCTTCCCGGGTGCGTCGGCCTGTTGCTGGACACCTGGGAGAAGGCCGCTCCGGCGGCCCGGCTGGGATTGCCTCCCGGGTGGTTTTCCCCGATCCGGGACTCCGGCCGGTTCGTCGCCCTCGCCGGGGGGATCCGGCCGGAGCAGGTCCCGGCGCTGGCGGCGATCGGCCCCGACGTGGTCGCGGTTCGGGGGGCGGCCTGCGCCGGCGGAGATCGGTTGGGGAGCGTCTCCCCGGATCGGGTCCAGGAACTGGCCGACGCGGTGGCCTCGATCGCCCCGGGAGCGTCCCGGCCCTCCCGGAGTCCCGAGGCGGTGGCGTGCTCAGGGCCCTCCGCGATAGGCTGATGAGGGGCCGGGGGCACCAGGGAGTTCCCCGGCTCGAGGAGCGTTCCGAGGAGTCCGACCACGATGCTGGGACAGCCCGACACCACCCCGTACGACCTGAGGTTTTCTCTGCTCGGGGTGCCGATCCGGGTGCATCCGGCCTTCTGGCTCGTGGGAGTGATCCTGGGCTTCGACCAGACGGACCCGGGGAGGACCCTCGTCTGGGTGGCCGTGCTGTTCGTCTCGATCCTCTGGCACGAGATGGGGCACGCCTTGGCCTCGAAGGGGCTGGGGCTGCGGCCGAGCGTCCTGCTCTACTGGATGGGGGGGCTCTGCTTCAGCGACCGCAACCGCCTGCCGCTGCCCGGCAGGTCCGCGGTCATCCTCGGCGGCCCGGCGGCGGGGCTGGTCCTCGGGCTGGTGACGGCGGCCGTCGGCTTCGCCGGCGCCGGGATGACCCTCACCGACGATCTGGCGCTGTTCGGCCTCGGCTCGGGGGACTCCATCGCGGCGTCCTGGAAGATCGAGAACGAGTACCTGTTCAGCTTCTACCGGAGCATGCTCTTCTTCAACTTCGGCTGGACGCTGGTGAACTTGCTGCCCATCTGGTTCCTGGACGGCGGCCAGTTCCTCGCCGAGCGCCTCTGCCGGCGTCGCCGGTTCGAGGGGATGCGGCAGACGCACATCGTGGGGATGATCACCGCCGGGCTGGTGGCGCTGTGGGCGGCCTCGGAGCAGGACATGTTCCTGGCGATCTTCTTCGGCCTCTTCGCCTTCAACAACTTCCAGCAGCTCCAGGTGTTGCAGCGCGGCCGAGGCGCCGTTGACGATCCGGGAGACTGGTGGCGGGGCGGGCGGTAACGATGGCGATGGGCCCGTCGGGGATCTGGCTGGGGATCGTCGCGGTGCTCCTGGCGCTGGGGGCGGCCTTGTGGCTGGTGGGCCGGGCGGGGCTGGGGCGGGGAGACTTCGAGATCAGGCTCGGCCCGGGAGACCGGGTCGAGGTGCGGGGCCGGGTTCCCCGGTCGAAGGTGCCGGGGATCCGAGGGTTCTTCCGGGAGCAGCCGGGAGGGGTTCCCCGGGGCCGGATTGTCGGCCGGTTCGGGCCGGGGGGGACCCCCGTGCTTCGCTTCTCCGGGGGGATTGGCCCGGGGACCCGGCAGCGGGCCCGGAACTTCCTGATCGATCACCTGCGATGAGCCGCCGCGCCCTTCCAATCGCCGGCCGATTGGCCGAGAATCAATCGCTTCCAGCCCGCGCCGGCCCCTCGGCGTACCGATAGGGATCTGTAGCGACGAGACGATGAGCAAGCGCAAGTCGAAGGCGAACCCCCGTCCCGATCCCTCCCCCTCCCCCGGCGAGCCGCCGGCCGACGGCCGCGCGCTGGCGGTCCCGACCATCGAGGAGGCCGGGCCGTCCCTGCCTGGCCGGATGCCCATCCTCCCCCTGCGGGCCGACGTCGTCTTTCCCCAGACCGTCGTGCCGCTGGTCGTGAATCGGCCGGCCGGCATGAGGCTGATCGATGAGGTCTACGCCGCCGGCGGCGACCGCATCATCGGCCTGGCCACCCAGCGCTCCCCGGAGCTCGACGAGCCCGGTCCCGCCGAGCTGTACCCGACCCTCTGCGTGGGCTCGATCCTCAAGATGCTCAAGTTCCCCGACGGCTCTACCCGGATCGTCTGCCAGGGAATCGCCCGCGCCCGGCTGATCGGTCTGGAGCAGACGGAGCCCTACCTGATCGGTCGGGTCGAGCCGCTGGGAGAGCGGGCCGAGCAGGGGGAGGAACTCGACGCCCTGGTCCACCTGGTCAACGGCCTGTTCAACCGGCTGAGCGAGAACGTGCCGGAGGAGCTCCAGGTCGCGGCCATGAACACCCGAGACCCCGCCCGCCTGGCCGACCTGCTCGGCTCCAGCCTGCCGTTCTCCGTCGAGGAGAAGCAGGCGATGCTCGCCGAGCTTGACGTGAAGGCCCGGCTGATGACCCTCGGCCAGTTCCTCACGCGGCACCTGAACGTGATGGAGCTGTCCACCAAGATTCAGGCCCAGGTCGGCTCCGAGATCACCCGGGCCCAGCGGGAGCACTTCCTCCGCCAGCAGCTCAAGGCCATCCAGGAAGAACTCGGCGAGCGGGAGCCCGAGGCCGCCGAGGCCCGAGAGCTGGAACGCAAGATCCGCCGCGCCAAGCTCCCCCCCGAGGCCCGCGCCGAGGCCCGCCGAGAGATCGACCGCCTGGCCGGCATGCACCCCAGCTCGGCCGAGTACTCCATCGTCCGCACCTATGTCGACTGGCTCGCCAGCCTCCCCTGGGCCCGGTCGAGCACCGACCACCTGGATCTCAAACGCGCCCGCCAGATCCTCGACGAGGACCACTTCGACCTGGAGAAGATCAAGGAGCGCATCCTCGAATACCTCGCCGTCCGCAAGCTGAAGAAGGACATGAAGGGGCCGATCCTCTGCTTCGCCGGCCCCCCCGGCACGGGGAAAACCAGCCTCGGCCGCTCGATCGCCCGCGCCATGGGCCGCGAGTTCGTCCGCATCAGCCTCGGCGGCGTGCACGACGAGGCCGAGATCCGGGGGCACCGCCGCACCTACGTCGCCGCCCTGCCCGGCCGGATCATCCAGGGACTGCGCAAGGCTGGAACGAATAATCCTGTGTTCATGCTCGACGAGGTCGACAAGCTCGGCGCCGACTTCCGGGGCGACCCCTCCGCCGCGCTGCTGGAGGTTCTCGACCCGGAGCAGAACGCGACCTTCCGCGACAACTACCTCGACATTGACTTCGACCTCTCCAAGATCATGTTCATCGCCACGGCGAACATGCTGGAGTCGATCCCCCAACCGCTGCTGGACCGCATGGAGGTCCTGGAGCTGCCCGGCTACGCCGAGGAGGAGAAGGTCCTCATCGCCCAGCGGTTCCTCATCCCCAAGCAGTTGGAGAGCCACGGGCTGACCGAGAAGCACCTGACGATTGGCGACGACGCCGTCCGGCGGATCATCTCCGACTACACCCGGGAGGCCGGCCTGCGCAACCTCGAGCGCGAGTTGGCTGCCATCTGCCGCAAGGTCGCCCGCAAGCGGGCCGAGGGGAAGAAGGGAGCCACCGCCGTCGGGGCCGACGACGTGCCCTCCTTCCTCGGGCCGCCGAAGCACTTCCGAGAGGTCGCCGCTCGCACCGGGGTCCCCGGCGTCGCCACCGGACTGGCCTGGACCCCGACCGGAGGCGAGATCCTCTTCATCGAGGCCACCGGCATGCCCGGCAAGGGGGCGCTGACGCTCACCGGCTTGCTCGGCGAGTCGATGAAGGAGAGCGCCCAGGCCGCCATGAGCTACCTGAAGACCCACGCCCGGCAGCTCGGGATCGATCCGGCTCGGTTCGCCAAGACGGATGTGCATATTCATGTGCCTGCCGGCGCCGTGCCCAAGGACGGCCCCTCGGCCGGCGTCGCCATCGCCTCCGCCCTGATCAGCCTCTTCCGGGACGAGCCGGTGCGCCGCGACCTGGCGATGACTGGCGAGCTGACCCTCACCGGCCGCGTCCTGCCGGTCGGCGGCGTGAAGGAGAAGGTGCTCGGTGCTCGTCGGGCGGGGATCAAGTCGGTTCTGCTCCCCCGCTACAACGAGAAGGATCTTACCGACCTGCCCGAGGAGGTCCGCGAGGATCTCACCTTCCGCGGGGTCGAGTCGCTCGATGACGTGGTCGCCGCCCTCTTCCCGGAGCCCAGGCGCCGGGCCTCCCGGTCGAAGTCGGGGACAAGCCGGGCGGCGCGCGGCTCGAAGTCGAAGGGATCGGGCGTCCCGGGCCGGGCTCCCCGCTGACCCCGGGGCGGGAAGGGATCGGACCGATGGCCCAGGACCCCCTCTGCCTGCTCTGCGTCGAGCCGAGGTTCCCCGGCCGCCTGGGAGCGGTGGCCGACTGGCTCGTTCGCACCCGGGGCTACCGCTGCTGGTTCTACTGCAACGGCGTCGGCCCGCGGGACCACTGGCCTCCCTCCACCGGCCGGGGGCTGGAGGTCGTCCGCTTCGAGGTCGGCGGCGTCGCCCGGGAGCGTTCGGTCCCCTGGACCCGTTCCCTGGAGCGCGGCCTCTGCTACGCCTACGGCGCCTGGGAGGTGCTCGAGGCCCGCCGACCCGGGCCAATCGACGTCGTGCTCGGCCGTTCCCACGGCCTCGGCTCCACGCTCTTCGTCCCCGCCTTCGCGCCGAGGGCCCCGATCGTCAACCTGTTCGACTATTACTACCTCCCCCGCTCGTACGACCTCGCGGACGACCTGGCCCACCGCCTCCCCCCCGACTACGTCCGATGGCGGCAGTCCGCCAACGCCATGGATCTGCTCGACCTGGAGAACGGCGTCCTCCCCTGGACCACCTCCGAATGGCAGCGCGGCCTCTTTCCCCCGGAGTACCGCGACGACTTCTTCGTGCAGCACGACGGCGTCGACCTCCGCCGCTTCCGCGGCGAGCCTCGCCGGGCCGGGAGCCGATCGCGTGCGATCGCCGGCCGATCGGTGCCGGAAGGGGCCCTCGTCGTCAGCTTCATCGCCCCGGAGCCGGATCGCCTCCGGGGGTTCGACCGCTTCCTCTCGCTTTCCAATCGCCTGATCCGGGAACGAGCCGACGTGATCTGCGTCGTCCTCGGCGGCGGCCCGGTGCGCCGGGGCCTGGACGTCGAGCACTTCGGGGCCGATTTCGGCACCCTCGCGCTGCGGGACGACCCTCCCGCCGACCCGGCTCGCCTCTGGATGCTCGGCGCCGTCTCCCCCGAGACGGTCGCCGAGCTGCTCCGGACGACCGACCTCCACGTCTACCCCTCCCGGCCCTTCGTGCCGAGCCGGTCGCTGTTCGAGGCGATGGCCGCCGGGGCCCCGGTCCTGGCCTGGGACGCCGAGCCGGTGCGCGAGGTGCTCGACGACGGCCGAACCGGCCGGATCACCCCCGCCGACGACCCGGAGCGGGCCGCTCTCCTTGCGCTCGATCTCCTCGCCGACGCCGACACCCGCCAGGCGATCGGAGAGGGAGCCGCCGCCGTCTCCCGAGAGCGATTCGACCGAGATCGTTGCCTCTCCCGACTGGCCGGGCTCCTGGACGACCTGGCGAAGCGGTCCTACTCCCCGGCGATCGGGGGGCGGTGATCGCCGATGGATGTCCTGTTCATCCACCAGGCATTCCCGGCCCAGTTCGGCCGGCTGGCGCTGGAGCTGGCCCGGCGGTACGGCTGGCGCTGCCGGTTTTTGGTCGAGTCGCTCTCGGCCTGCCCGACCCCGAGCCGGTCGATGCTGGAAACGCTGGAGATCCACCAGGTCCCGGTTGATCCTCCCCGACCCAGGGGGGGCCTCCCCTGGCCCCAGGTCTTCGGCGGCTGGCTGGAGCAGTGTTCCTCGTACCGCTCCGCCTTCGACCGGCTCGGCCTCCGGTCCGACCTCGTCGTCGCCCACGGCGGCCAGGGGGCGCCGATCGCCTTCCTCCGGGAGGCGGTCAGTGCCCCGATTGTCAACTATTGCGAATATTACTTCCCAACCCGGTTCGCGGATCTCACCTACCGCGTCGATCTCCCTCCCGCCGAGGTCGCGCCGTTCTACCCCCGCTGCATCAACGCCCCGACGCTGATCGCCCTCCAGAACGCCGACGCCGGCTACTCCCCCACCCGGTTCCAGCGCGACTCGTTTCCTGAGCGCTACCACCCGAAGATCGAGGTCCACTTCGACGGCATCGACACCGAGCTGTACCGCCCCCAGCCGGCCGGGGAGCTGATCCTCCCGGACGGACGCCGGATCGGCCCCGGGGAGCGGGTCGTCACCTTCGTCGCCCGAGGGCTGGAGTCGATGCGGGGCTTTGACCTGTTCGTCGCGGTTGCCTCCCGGATCGCTCGGGAGCGATCCGACGTCGTCTTCGTCTGCGCGGGATCGGAGATCACCTATTACGGCTGGGACAATCACCACACCGGAGGGGCCTCGTCCTTCCGATCCTGGGCGATGGAGCGTCTCGATGCCCCGGCCGACCGCTTCGCCTTCCTCGGCCACATCGAGCCGGAGGCCCTGGCGGCCGTGCTCTCCCGGAGCGACCTGCACCTGTTCCCGACGGTGCCGTTCGTGCCGTCGTGGTCGTTCTTCAACGCGATGGCCTGCGCTCGGGTGGTGATCGGCGCCGAGGTCGCCCCGGTGCTCGAGGTGATCGATCCTGGCCGGACCGGGCTGGTCGCTCCGCTGTTCGACACCGACCGCTGGGCCGAGCTGGCGCTGGAGGTGCTTGCCCGCCCCTCGGAGTTCGAGCCGATCGGCCGGGCCGCCGCCGACCTGATCCGGGAGCGGTACAGCCTCGACGCCTGCGTCCCCGACCTGCGAGACTACTTCGAACGGGTTGCCTCCGGGCGCCCCCCCGACTCGTGATTGGGCCGCCGATCGCCACTCCCCGACGGCCCCTCGGATCGAGGCGACGCGCATGGGGATCGACGACGACCTCTCGATCGGCCCGGCGAGCACCGTGCTCGCCCTTTTCGTCATCGGCGTGGCCTTCCTGCTGACCTGGCGTCAGCGGGTCGAGACCAGCCGCCGCCGGGAGCTGGACGACGAGGCCGACCGCCGCTTCTTCGCCCGCCAGGACCGCCGACGCTACCGGGGAGTGGTTCTGCTGGCCCTGCTCGGCCTGGGCATCGGCGTCGGGGGCAACATCGACATCCGAGCCGGCCGGGGAGAGCGGATGGCCTTCATCGCCACCTGGCTCGTGGTCTTGTTGCTGCTGGGCCAGGTGATGTTGCTGGCCGTTCTCGACCTCTGGGCGACCCGACGGTATGCCGATCGCCAGCGCCGGAGGCTCGCCGACGACCGTCGCCGGGCCCTCGAACGCGAGCTGGCGACCCACCGGGAACGGGCCCGTCGCCGTCGCCGGCCGACCGACGCCGACGACGCATCCGGCCCCTGACCGTCGAGCGTCCTGCCGCCGATGCACGTCCTGTTCCTCCATCGCGCCTTCCCGTCGCAGTTCGGCCACCTCGCCGTCGAGCTGTCCGAGCGCTTTGGCTGGCGCTGCTCCTTCCTCGCCGAGGAGATGGGGAGCTGCCCTCCCCCCTCTCCGAAGCTGCTCGAGCAGGTTGACCTCCACCGCCTGCCCCCCGGGCCCGACCTGGGTCGGGGAGTGACGCACTGGATGCGGGCGCATGAGGTCGCCGTCGAGCTCTGCCGCCGCCAGGCCGACTACCTCCGGGGCCGGCCCGACCTGAGGCCCGACCTCATCGTCGGCCATTGCGGCCTCGGCCCGGTCCTGTTCCTGGACGTCGAGATCGACTGCCCGACCATCTCCTACTGCGAATACTACCACCAGCCCCGGATGGGGGATCTGACCTACCGCGTCGACCTCCCTCCCGTCGAGCTCTCTCCGTTCTACCCTCGGTCGATCAACGCGACGACGCTCCTCGGTCTGGTGGCCTGCGACTCGGGCTACTCCGCCACCGAGTCTCAGCGGCGATCGTTCCCCTCGCGGTTCCTTCCCAAGATCGAGGTTCACTTCGACGGCATCGACACCGATCTGTACCGTCCCCGCCCCCGGGGGCCGATGACGATCGCCGGGCGGTCGATCCCCGAGGATGCTCGGGTGATCTCGTACGTCTCCCGGGGGCTGGAGTCGATGCGGGGCTTCGACCTGTTCCTCCAGCTCGCCCGCCGGCTGATGCGCCACCGCCCCGATGTGCTGGCCGTCGTCGCCGGCTCGGAGTGGAGCTACTACGCCTGGGATCGCCTCCACGTCGGCCGCCCGAGCTTCCGAGACTGGGCCCTCGAGCGCTCCCCGGTCGACCCGTCCCGCATCCTCTTCCTCGGCCAGGTCGAGCCCGAGGTCATCGCCCGGCTTCTGTCCCGGAGCGACCTGCACGTCTACCCGACCGTACCGTTTGTGCCGTCGTGGTCCCTCTTCAACGCGATGGCCTGCGGCGCCGTGGTGCTTGGCTCGGACGTCGAGGCCGTCCGGGAGGTGATCGAGCCGGACACGTCCGGCCTGGTCGCGCCGCTGTTCGACCTTGACGCCCAGTTCGACCTCGCTCGCCGGGTGCTCGACGATCCGGCCGCCTTCTCCCCGATCGGCCGGGCGGCCCGGGAGCGGATCGAGCAGCGGTACTCGCTTGATGTCTGCATCCCTCGGCTTCGGGACTACTTTGAACGAGTCGCCTCTGAGGGGGCTCGACCGGGTTGACCGATTCCGGTGGGGCCCGCGCCCATTCGATTCCCCCCCCCCGCTCAAAACGCCGAGGCGAGCATCGCCAGCACCAGCGCCAGCAGGTTGACCGCCGCGCCGACAAACACCGGGGTCGGCGTCCGACAGTGCTTCAGATGAGCGACCAACCAGCCAGCCAGAGCGATTCCCAGCCCGAGCAAGGCCGGTCCGAAGGGGGGAGCCCCGCCGTCGGACGTCGCCAGATCCTGCCCCACTGTCTGGGCATACAGGGCCTGCGCCCGCAGGAAGACCAGCTCGAATCCCCAGAGGATTGACAGGATCACGCCGAGCAACGCCGACGTCTGGCCGAGGATCCAGGAAACGTAACTGATTTTCCCTTCTAAAGTTGTGCTTTTCATTGTGGGCTCCTTTCCGCAGGGCCGCGGCGGTCGGTCGCGGCCCCGGAGCCGAGCACTCAGCCGAGCCGCTCCTGGCCGCAGCGATCGCGGATCACAAGAAGGTCCCTCCACGGTCCATCCCATTCCCGGGGGTGCTTCTCTCCTGATTATTCGCCACCGAGGGCCGGTTGTGCGGCGAAATCACCCGAATCGCGACGACCCCCGCCGGAATCGGCTCGACCGGCTTGGCCTTCGGCGACGATCGGGGGCACGATCCCGAGGAGCTCGGGTCGGAATTGTGTTGGTCCCATGGCGAGGGACTCTGTATAACCAAAGATGAACCTTCGCCCGGGTCGTGCGCGCCGAATCCCTCCGGGCGAGCCCTCCCCGGGATCATCCCGCCGAAGCAACCCGGTTGAGCCGCCGCCGGCCGAGGCGCCGGTCGCCGCTCCCGGGACTCCGGAGTTCCGGGAGCCGGATCGAGCCGCTGAGGAGACCGCCGACATGAGACGATGGTTCGGGCACCTGATGCCGGTCTCGGCCTTCATGCTCTCCCTGATCCCTGCCGCAACGGCCCCCGGGGCCGACGAGCCCGAGGCGTCGGGCTCCCCAGGCGACGCGAAGGTCAGTTACCACCAGCAGATTCGTCCCATCTTCATGGCCCGGTGCCAGGGCTGCCACCAGCCGGCCAAGGCCGGTGGCAAGTTCGTCATGACCGACTTCGCCCGCCTGCTCGCGGGCGGAGAGTCGGAGATCCCGGCCATCGTCCCCGGCCACCCGGAGGAGAGCTACCTGCTCGACCAGGTCACTCCGGTCGACGGCGAGGCCCTCATGCCTCAGGACGGCCCTCCGCTGGACGATTCCGAGATCGAGCTGATCCGACGCTGGATCGCCGAGGGGGCTGTGGACGACTCCCCCGAGGGGGAGGGGGTCCGCTACAGCTCGGACAACCCGCCCGTCTACGTCCGCCCGCCGGTCATCTCCTCGATCGATGTCGCTCCCGACGGACAGACCATCGCCGTCTCCGGCTTCAACGAGGTCCTGCTCCTCTCGGCCGACGGCTCCGAGCGCAAGGCCCGCCTCATCGGCATGTCGGAGCGGATCGAGTCGGTCGCCTTCAGCCCCGACGGCTCGAAGCTCGCCGTCACCGGCGGCAACCCCGGCCGGATGGGGGAGGTGCAGATCTGGGAGGTCGCGTCGGGCCGCCTGCTCCGCTCGGTCCCCGTGACCTACGACACCGTCTACGGCGCGAGCTGGTCCCCCGACGGCACCAAGGTCGCCTTCGGCTGCGCCGACAACACCGTCCGCGCCATCGACGTGGAAACCGGTGAGCAGGTTCTCTTTCTCCTCGCTCACGAGGACTGGGCCCTCGACACCATCTTCTCGGCCGACGGCTCGCACCTGGTTTCCGTCGGGCGGGACATGGCCGTGAAGCTCGTGGAGGTCGACACCCAGCGGTTCGTCGACAACATCACCTCGATCACCCCTGGTGCCCTCAAGGGCGGGGTCCACTCCGTCGCCCGGCACCCGAGCCGGGACGAGATCGTCGTCGGCGGGGCCGACGGCGTGCCCAAGCTCTACCGGATCGAGCGGCTGACCAAGCGGGTCATTGGCGACGACGGCAACCTGATCCGGGAGTTCCCCGCGCTGAAGGGCCGCATCTTCGCCGTCGCCGTCAGCCCCGACGGCTCGAAGATCGCCGCGGCCAGCAGCCTCGATAACGCCGGCGAGGTCGCCGTCTTCAATTACGACTTCGACACCAGCCTGCCGGACGAGATCAAGGCGATCAACGAGAAGGTCGTCACCACCCGGTCGGCCGAGGAGGCCGCCAAGCTCGACGCCTACCACAAGGAGGGGGTCAAGGAGCTGGCCCGTGTCTCGATCCCCGAGACCGGCCTCTACGCCCTCGCGTTCCGGCCCGACGGGATGCTGCTGGCCTCCGGAGGAGACGGCGTCGTCCGGGTGATCGACCCGACGACCGGGGCCATCGCCGCCACCTTCTCCCCGGCGCCGCTCGATGAAGGCTCGGCCGAGGTCGCCGACGCCAACCGGCCGGTCACTCCCCGGGCGGTCGAGGCCGACTCCTCGGCCGAGGTCGCCGAGGCCGACCGCCTCCCCGAGGGGGCCGAGCTCGTCGAACTGGCCGTCTCCCCCGCCGAAGTCCGTCTGACCAATCCGTTCGACTCCGTCCAAGTCGTCGTCTCCGGCACGCTCGCCAGCGGAGAGGTGGTCGACCTGACCCGGACGGCCGAGCTCTCCCTCTCCAGCCCCGTGGCCGCCGTTTCCCGATCCGGGTTCGTCACCCCGAGAACCGACGGGTCCGCGCTCCTGGAGATCCGCCTCGCCGGGCAGTCGGCCAGCGTGCCAGTTGTCGTGCAGGGGCTCTCCGGCACCTTCGAGGTCGACTTCGTCCGGGACGTCAACCCGGTCCTCTCCCGCCTCGGCTGCAACGCCGGCACCTGCCACGGCGCCCAGGCGGGCAAGAACGGCTTCAAGCTCTCGCTTCGGGGCTACGACCCGATCTTCGACATCCGCTCCCTAACCGACGACCACGCCGCCCGTCGCGTGAACCTCGCCTCGCCGGATGACAGCCTGATGCTGCTCAAGCCGGCCGGCATCGTCCCGCACGAGGGAGGCGTGTTGATGAGCCCCGACGATCCGTACTACCGGATCGTCCGCGACTGGATCGCCGCCGGTGCCCGACTCGAGCTGGACACCCCTCGCGTGGCCTCGATTGAGGTCCTGCCGGCCAAGCCGGTGATCGGTCGGGTCGGCGCCCGGCAGCAGATGCGAGTGGTCGCCACCTACGCCGACGGCTCCTCCCGAGACGTGACCCGAGACGCCTTCATCGAAAGCGGGAACACCGAGGTTGCCGCCGCCGGCGACCGCGGGCTCATCTCCGCCGCCCGTCGCGGCGAGGCTCCGATCCTCGCCCGCTTCGAGGGGGCCTACGCCGCCACGACCCTCACCGTCATGGGCGACCGCGAGGGCTTCGCCTGGGTCGAGCCCGAGATGTACAACCCGATCGACCGGCTCGTCGCCCGCAAGTGGGAGCGGATGAAGATCCTCCCCTCCGGCCTCTGCACCGACTCGGAATTCATCCGCCGCGTGTTCCTCGACCTGACGGGACTTCCCCCCTCGGCCGAGGAGGTCACCGCCTTCCTCGAGGACCCGAGGCCGACCCGCGCCAAGCGCGAGGCGCTGGTCGACCGCCTGATCGGCTCCGATGCGTTCGTCGAGTACTGGACGAACAAGTGGGCGGATCTCCTCCAGGTGAACGCCAAGTTCCTGGGCCAGGAGGGAGCCACCGCCTTCCGAGGCTGGATCCGGGAGCAGGTGGCGGCGAACACCCCGTATGACGAGTTTGTCCGGAAGGTGCTCACCGCCAGCGGCTCGAACCGGGAGAACCCGGCGGCGTCGTACTACAAGATCCTCCGCTCCCCGGCGGAGACGATGGAGAACACGACGCACCTGTTCCTCGGCGTCCGGTTCAACTGCAACAAGTGCCACGACCACCCGTTCGAGCGCTGGACCCAGGACCAGTACTACGAGACGGCCGCCTACTTCGCCCGCGTCGACCTGAAGCCCGACCCCGAGAGCGGCGACCGCCGCATCGGCGGCACCGCCGTCGAGGGGGCCAAGCCGCTGTACGAGATCGTCGCCGACGCGGAGCAGGGGGAGATCACCCACGAGCGCACCGGGGAGGTCACCCCCCCCGAATTCCCGTTCGAGGCCGAGTACCAGGTCCCCGAGGGGGCGTCCCGCCGCGTGGAACTGGCCGCCTGGATCACCTCTCCCGACAACCCGTACTTCGCCCGCAGCTACGCCAACCGGATCTGGGGCTACCTGATGGGCGTCGGCCTCATCGAACCGCTCGATGACATCCGCGCCGGCAACCCGCCGACCAACCCCGAACTGCTCGACTACCTGACCGAGCAGTTCGTCTCCAGCGGCTTCGACGTCCGCCACCTGATGCGGCTGATCGCCACCTCCCGGACGTATCAGCTCTCGGTCGAGACGAACGAGTGGAACGCCGACGACGCGATCAACTACTCCCATGCCCTGCCCAAGCGGCTGCCGGCCGAAGTGCTGTATGACTCCATCTTCAAGGTCGCCGGCTCGATCCCGAGGATCCCCGGCGTTCCCGACGGCACCCGCGCCGCCGCCTTGCCCGACTCGGGGATCGACCTGCCCAGCGGCTTCCTCACCACCTTCGGCCGCCCGGCTCGCGAGAGCGCCTGCGAGTGCGAGCGCTCCGACGACCTGCAGCTCGGCCCCATCATGGCCCTCGTCAGCGGCCCCACCGTGGCCGAGGCCATCGGCGACCCCAACAACGCGATCGCCGCGCTGTCCCGAGAGCTGGAGGGGAACGCCGCGCTGATCAACCAACTGTTCCTCCGCATCCTCAACCGCCCCGCCCGTATCGAGGAGATCGACGCCTGCCTGGAGGTCTTCGACCAGATCGAGGCCGACCACCAGGCCCTCGTCGCCGCCCTGGCCCGGCGCGAGGCCGAGGTCGCCGCGCTGATGCCCCAGTGGGAGCTCGAGCGCGAGGAGGCCATCGCCCAGGCGAAGCAGGCCCTGGCCTCCTACGAGGCCGAGATCGCGCCGACGCTCGCCGAACGGGAGCGGCAGCGCCAGCAGGCGATCGCCGCCGCCGAGGCCGACCTCTCCTCCTACGAGGAAAACGACCTGGCGAAGAAGATCGCCGATTGGGCCGCCGAGCAGGCCCAGCACCTCGTCCCCTGGCAGCCGCTGGAGGCCCGACGGCTGACCGCCTCGAACGGCTCTACCCTGGAGCAGCGCGACGATCGCTCGATCGTCGCCACCGGCGACAAGAACGGCCAGGGCGTCTACACGATCGTCGCGGAGACCGAGGCGACCGGCGTCCACGCCCTCCGACTCGAGGTGCTGACCGATCCCGACCTCCCGAGCCGGGGCCCCGGCCGAGCGAAGGACGGCAACTTCGTGCTCAACGAGATCGAGGTCTTCGCCGCCCCGCTGACCGACCCGACCCAGGTCCGCAAACTCACGTTGACCAACCCTCTGGCCGACTTTAACCAGGACAACTTCCCCATCGCCGCGGCGATCGACGGCAATACCAAGGACCCCGCCCAGGGCTGGGCCATCTCCCCCTCCTCCGGCGTCCCTCACTGGGCGACCTTCCAGCTTGCCGAACCGCTCGACTTCCCCGGCGGCACGCTGCTGACGGTCAAGATGACCCAAAACTATCAGAGCAAGGAGCACTCGATCGGCCGCTTCCGACTGTCGCTGTCGACCCAGGCCGAGCCGGTCGGGCTGAGCCTCACCGAGGAGCTCGCCGCGATCGTCTCCTCGAGCGACAGCGAGTGGACCGACGAGCAACGCTCGGCGGTGGTCGCCTACTTCAAGGCCACCGACGGGCCCTACCGCCAGAAGCAGGCCGCTCTGGCCGCGGCGAAGACTCCCCTGCCCGAGGATCCCAAGCTCGTCCAGCTCCGCCAGCGGCTCGCCGAGGCCGAGCAACCGATCCCCGAGGACCCAACCCTCGCCCGGCTCCGAGCCGACCTGGCCATGAGCGCCAACCAGATCGAATCCCGGCGGCTGACCGCCGCGCAGGACATCGCCTGGGCCCTCATCAATAGCCCGGCGTTCCTGTTCAACCATTGATTGGACTCGAGGCGACCGACCGACCCGACCCGACTCGACTCGACCGGAATCCACCGGCTCCCGACGAAAGGGGGATCGCGATGCTGTTCGTTCCCGGCCCCAGCGGCAAGGACCTCTGCGACCGTCACCTGGGCAGCACCCGACGCGACATCCTCCGCGTCGGGGCCTCCGGCCTGTTCGGCATGTCGCTCGGCGCGATGCTCCAGATGCAGGCCGCCTCCGCGGCCGACGGCAACCGCCTCGGCGCCCCCGGCTGGGGACGGGCCAAGAGCATCATCCTCGTCTACCTCCAGGGCGGCCCCAGCCACCTGGACCTCTGGGACCCGAAGGATGACGCCCCCGAGAAGGTCCGCAGTGCCTTCAACTCCATCCCCACCAAGGTCCCCGGCATCCGGGTCGTCGAGACGCTGCCGAAGCTCGCCGAGATCACGGACAAGTTCACCTTCATCCGCTCGATGAGCTACACGCCCAACGGGCTGTTCAACCACACGGCCGCCATCTACCAGATGATGACCGGCTACACGACCGACAAGGTCAGCCCCTCCGGCCAGCTCGAACCCCCCAGCCCGAAAGACTTCCCCAACTTCGGCTCGAACATCATCCGGCTCCAGCCGCCGAACGTGCCGATGCTGCCGTTCGTCATGCTCCCCCGTCCGTTGCAGGAGTCGAACGTCGTCGGGAAGGGCGGCACCGCCGGCTTCCTCGGCAAGGCGTTCGACCCCTACACCCTCTACCCCGAGGGTGACGACATGGACATGGACAAGATGAGCCGGATCAAGGTCGACGACCTCCAGCTCCGCCCGGAAGTCTTCGCCCTCCGCCTCCAGCGCCGAGCCCGCCTGCGCGACGCCCTCAACGACGCCATGCCCGTGCTCGATGAGTCCGTCTCCTCCTACAACCTGAACGAGTACTACGACCGCGCCCTGAGCCTCGTCGTCTCCGGCCGAGCCCGGGAGGCCTTCGACCTCTCCCAGGAGAAGCCCGCCCTCCGCGACCGCTACGGCCGCAACACCTTCGGCCAGTCCTGCCTGCTCGCCCGTCGCCTGGTCGAGGCCGGCACCCGCGTCGTGGAGGTCATCTGGCCCAAGGTTGCCAACAGCGACAACCACTCCTGGGACCACCACGTCGACCTGACCAACCGCATGCGGGACAAGTCCGCCCCCATGCTGGATCAGGGGCTCTACGGCCTCCTCTCCGACATGGACGAGCGCGGTCTGCTGGAGGAAACCCTGGTCGTCGCCGTCGGCGAATTCGGCCGCAGCCCGCAGAAGGGGGTCAGCACCTCCGGCAACGGCAACAGCGCCGACGGCCGCGACCACTGGCCCTACTGCTACACCGCCCTGATCGCCGGCGCCGGCATCCGTCGCGGCCACCTCCACGGCCAGTCCGACAAGACCGGCTCCGCCCCGGTCGACGACCCCGTCCACCCCGGCCAACTGCTGGCGACCATCTACCACAGCTTCGGTATCGCCCCGGACACCATCGTCTACAACCACCTCAACCAGCCCCGAGAGCTGGTCAAGGCCGAGGCCGTCACCGCACTGTTCGGCTGAGGTGTTGGGGCGAAGAGACGATCTCGCGCAGCGTTGCGGAGCCGCAACGAAAGAGGAGAAGGAGACGAGGGAGATGGTCCTCTCCTGTCTCCCCATCTCCCCGCGGCTTTGTGACTCCGCGCGAGATCTTCTGTATGATGGGGAAAATGGTCGCTTCTCCCTCGAACGCCCCGCTCCGAGCCTCATCGTGAAGATCAAGTGCCGGCCCGAAGACTTCCGGGTCGAGGAGCTTCCCACCGTCGCGCCCCGCGACCGGGGCCGGTTCGTCCTCTACCGCCTGACCAAGCGCGGTCTCGGCACCCCCGAGGCGATCGAGGCCATCCGACGCCGCTGGGACCTCCCCCCCGATGCCGTCCGCCACGGCGGCCTGAAGGACCGCCACGCGCTGACTGTCCAGTACCTCACGATCTTCCAGGGGCCCGAACGCTCGCTGCACCAGGAACACCTGGATCTGGAGCCGGTCGGTCGCGTCGATCAGCCCTATGCCCCCTCCGGCTTTCGGGGGAACCGCTTCACGATCGTCCTCCGAGACCTGTCCGACGCCGAGGCCGCCGCCGCGCTGAAGGCCGCCGGTGAGATCCCTCGGGACGGCATCCCGAACTACTTCGACGACCAGCGCTTCGGCTCCGTCGGACCGAGTGGCGACCTGATCGGCCGGGCCTGGATCGCTGGCGACCACGAGCGGGCCCTCTGGCTCGCCCTCGCCGAGCCGAACGACTCCGATCGCCCCGGCGATGCTCGGCGGAAGGCCCTCCTCCGCGACCTCTGGGGCCGCTGGACCGAGGCCAAGGCCGCCCTCGACCGCTCCCATGCCCGGAGCATCATCACCTACCTCGACGACCACCCCACCGACTTCCGGGGCGCCTTCGCCCGCCTCCGCCGCGACCTCCGTTCGATCTACTTCTCCGCCTATCAGAGCCACCTCTGGAACCTGATCCTCGGCCGGTTCATCGAACACCTCACCCGTCCCGACCAGCGCATCCCCTACGCCTTCCGCACCGCCGAGCTGCCCATCCCCGTCGGCCTCGACCCCGACCAGGCCGACCGCCTCGCCTCCACCCGTCTGCCGCTGCCCGCCTCCCGGACCCCCCTGGGCTCGGACGAGGTTTCCGAGCTAGCCCGGTCGGTTGTCTCCGAACTGGGGATCGCCTGGGAGGATCTCCGCGTCCGGCACCTCAAGGACGTTTTCCTGTCCAAGGGGGACCGCGCCGCCCTGTTCCGGCCCTCCGGATGGGATCAATCGGAGCTTGTCGCAGACGACCTCTACCCGGGCCACAAGAGGCTGGAGCTGGCGTTCGAGCTGCCCCGAGGGGCCTATGCCACCCTGATCGTCAAGCGGCTGACCGACGCGGCGTCGCGCCCCGCCGTTGGGATCGAAGGTCGTTGATCGCCCGCTCCGCGGCACCCCGGTCGAGCCGAGTCGATGGAGCCGATCGTCCTCCTTGAAGACAACCACTGCCTCGCCCTGAACAAGCCGGCCGGGATGCCGACCCAGGGGGATGAGTCAGGGGCCCTGTCGCTGGTGGACTGGGCTCGGGAGGACCTGCGCATCCGGCATGCCAAGCCGGGCAACGTGTTCGTCGGCCTGGTCCACCGGCTCGATCGGCCGGTTTCGGGGGTCGTCCTGCTGGGAAAGACGAGCAAGGGGGCGAGTCGACTGTCGGAGCAGTTCCGCTCCGGGACGGTCGAGAAGGTCTACTGGGCGATCGTCGAGGGGACGCCCGGGGAAGACCAGGGGACGTGGACCGATCGTCTCGTCAAGGACGAGCGGAGCAATGTCGTGCGGCTGGGGGCGGGAGGGAAGGACGCCGAGCTGTCGTTCCGGGTGCTCGATCGGTGGCGAGGCCGATCCTGGCTGGAGATCCGGCCGATCAGCGGCAGGAGTCATCAGATCCGGGTGCAGTTGTCGAGTCGGGGGCTGCCCATTGTGGGCGACCTGAAGTACGGCGCTCGATCCCGGGTGCCGGCCTCGGACGGCGGGCATCGCCTGGGATTGCACGCCCGGTCGCTCAGGTTCCGTCACCCGACGCGGCCGGAAGCGGTCTTGGTCGTCGCGCCGGTGCCATCAGACTGGCCCGGACCCTCGTCCTGATGCCGGTTGGAATGCCCAGCGATCCCCAGTAGGCCAGCGGCACGACCAGGATGGTCAGGAAGAGCGCCGCATACGGACCCCATCGCTTCGAGTCGACCGGGTGGACTGGCCGGGCGAACGGATCGGCGAAGACCTCGGCGATGCTCTCCTCCTCCGGTTCGGGGTCGCCGGTTGGGGAGGCACCGGGCTCGGTCGAGTTCTCAGGGGGGGCCGCCTCGGCGACGGCCGACGGGGAGGGAGCCGCTTCGGGCTGGTCGGGAGTCGATGTGGGGACCGGGTCCGCAGTCGCCGACGCGCCGGGATCGGCGGAGGCGAGGGGGGGCGAGGATTCGGGGAGGGGCGACCCGCCGGCCGAGGCCGAGGGGAGAAGACCGAGGTATCCCCGGGCGGCGAGCATCAGGTCGGGAGGGATCGGGGCGATCCGCTCGGCGTCCCGGCGGGCCCGCTCCAGGTCGTACCGCTCGGCCTCGACGAGGTGGACGAACCAGAGCGCCGCGGCGGTCGTCCCGGAGGTGTCGCAGAAGAAGATTGGCCGGGCCGATTCCTGGGCGATCTCGTCCTCGAAGCGGCGGACCAGTGCGGCGTCAATCGTCCCGGGGGCCGTTGGGAGCAGAACGAGCCGAAGCCCCGCCTGGCTGCTGGCGGCAATGTCCGTCGGCAGAACCTGGTCGATCGGTCGCAGGTCCAGAACTGTGCGGTAGCCCCGCTCCACCAGGGTCGTCCAGCCCCCCTCGGCCGGCACCGAGCCGCCGGCCAGGTGGGGCTCGACGCTGAAGAACGCCGCGATCCCCGGCGCCGCCCCGGTGGTCGGGCTCGGCTCGGGGATCACGGTGGTCTGCTCAGCGGCCTGGGAGTTCTCCGCAGGGGGAGTCGGCTCGGGGACCGGGGCCGGGGCCCCCCCCTCGTCAGGAGGGGGGGCGGGCGGGGAGGCGGCCGGCTCGACGGGCCCGGGGGCGGCCGGCTCGGGGGCGGCCGGCTCGGGGGCCGTTGGGGCCGGGATCGAGTCGATGCTCGGCAGGTCGTCGGCCAGGAGCGGATGGACCTTTGGCCCTCGAGGATTGCCGGAGTCCGGGGCGGCGACCGGCCGATAGAAGGTCACGTCGCTGCTCCGGCGGGCCATCCGGTCGGCGTAGGCGTCCCCGGTCGGGGGAGCCGAGCCGATGACGGACGCCGGCGCCCGATCGGTCGATCGGGCGTCGGGGGTCCGGAGGGCGGAGGTCCTCGAATTGATTGAACCCTGCGGAGCCCGGCCGGTTGGCTCGGGCAGCGGGGTCAGCTCCAACTCGGGGGAGTCCGACGGGGGTTCGATCCGGGGGAGGGGCTCGAGCGCCGGGTCCGGCGAGGTCAGCGGGGCGCCGACCGACGGAGCGGGCTCGATGATGGCGGGGGCGCCGGGCAGAACCTCGACGCCAGGGTCGGAATCGATGACGATCGGCGGCTCTTCATAGATGATCTGGCCCCGGTTGCGGTTGAAGAGGCCGCCGCCGCTGCTGCCCAGCCCGTTCCGGATGCCGCTGCCCAGCCGTCGGATCGGACCGCAGCCGTTGCAGTTGCGGAAGGGGTTGATCGACTGGAGCGACTGGCAGCCGTCCAGGCCGATCGTCGCCAGGGCCAAGGCGATCAGCGCGATGCGAGGCGTAGCCCGCCAGGCGGGCGGGCCCGTCGCTGCGCGTCGCTCGGTCTTCATCGTGGGATCCTCCAGGGGGTACTCGACCCGATCGGGCGAGCGGCCCGCCGGGCGCTCCGTCGGCGGCGGCGGGAGGAGATCGGGGACCCGACGGACCCGGCTCCCCGGCCGGTCGGGCCGGCGGAGGGAGCTCGTCGGGGACGAGAACCGCTCCGGAGGCGTCGGGTCGGGAAGTCGGCTCGGGGCATCGGCTCGCTCGGGGCGGTCGGGACTCGGCGATGACGGGCCGCCCTCCCCGCCCGTCGGGAGGACGGCGACGCGACGAATCGCCCCTCCGGCGCCGGTTCCCGACTCCGAGGGGGCGCACGAGAGGCGTCACGGAACCATATCCGACGCCGGCACGGTTGCCAGTCATCTGTACCGATTTATAAAATAGCCTCATCGCTCCTGCCGGCGCGACCCGTCCAATCGTCACCACCCCACTCCTCCAATCCCCCGACGCCATGCCCGCCGACGGCCCCGATCCCCCCTCCGAGCACCGACCCCGACGACCCGCCCTCGCCCGCTCGGCCGCCGTCGGTCTGCTGGCGCTGCTCGTCTTCGGCGTCGGGCTCGACGCCGAGCCCCCCTTCGCCGACGAGTGGGCCTACGTCTCCCAGGCCTACTTCGGCCCCCTCTGGTGGGAGGGCCGCTGGGACGACCCCGCCTGGCTCGAATACGGCGGGATCGACCTGCCGCCGCTGCCGAAGTACCTCATCGGAGGGATGATCGCCCTGGGAGGGTACCCGATGTCCGACCGGCTCGACGCCCTCTCCTGGTACAAGGACACCTCCTCGACCTTCGGCAGTCCGGGCCTGCTCTCGTGGTGCCGCTGGCCGATGGTCGTCCTCGGGGCGATCGGCTGCGTGGCCGCCTCGGCGATCGGCGCGATGGCCTTCGGGCCGAGGGCCGGAGCCCTCGCCGGGATGGTCCTGGCGATCAACCCGCTCTACCGGCTGCACGCCCGACGGGCGATGTCCGACGTGCCGACCGAGGCGTTCACCCTGCTGGCCCTGGGGGTCGGCCTTTGGGCCTGGCGGGAGCTGATCGGCGGGCGACCCGGCCGGGGGGCGGCGGCGATGGCCCTCGGCGGCGGTGTCCTCGCCGGGATGGCGGCCCTGTCGAAGCTCAGCGGAGGCCTGGCGATGATGACGCTGGCCGCCTGGGCCGCGCTGGCCGCGGTGTTGCCCGGCGTGCCGGCGAGCCGGAAGGCGGCGGTCGCCGGGGCGGTGGTGGTCGCGGGGCTGATCGCTTATGGGACGTTCATCGTCGGCAACCCGACCCTGACCGCCCGTCCCGGGCCGGTTCGAGGGGCCCCGAAGGACTACGTCGCGATGGCCGAGACGGGGCTGATCGGCCGGACGCTCGCCGTGCTGGAGCACCGGGCGGCCGTCTCGAAGGCGGGGCAGCAGACGCCGCTGTTCCAGCAGCAGGGGTATGCGCTGACCGACCTTCCGTCGAAGCTGGCGGTGGTCGCCGTCCAGGGGTTCGGGAGATTCGGGCCGCTTGGGCCGAGGCATTCCGACTCGCTGGTCCGGTACGACTGGCGGCAAGACTGGGGCGCCGCGATCTGGGGGCCGCTGGTCTTGCTCGGGGTCGGCTGGGCGGCCTGGCTGGGCCTCCGGCAACATCGGCTCGGAGCGCCGCCCACGGCCTGGGCCGTGCTGGTGCAGTTCGCGGTGGCGGCGGCCACGGTTTCGGTCTTCATCCCGCTGGCGTGGGACCGCTACCTGCTGCCGATCCAGTCCGGCTCGGCGATCCTCGCCTCGGGGTTCGTGGCGGGGGCGGTCGCGGCGGCTTCCCGGTTCGTCCGGGGGAGGAGGAGGGAGGCGGACGGTGCCTGATCGGATCGGGTTCCCCGGCTGGTCCGGGAGGGACCGCCTGCTGGCTCCGGCGGGAGTGGCGGCGATCCTGCTCGCAAGCTTCGCCTTCTTCTGGCATTCCCGGGACTGGAACAGCGCCAGCCGATTGATGTTGACCTATGCGATCGTCGATCAGGGGACGATCCGGCTGGATGCGTACCGGGCGCAGACCAACGACATCGCCCAGGTCGACGGCCGGTACTACACCGACAAGCAGCCGGGCTACTCCCTGGCCTCGGTCGTTCCCTATGCGATCGCGAAGGCGGCCCTTGGGCTGCCCGACCACCCGATCGGAGGGCCGGCGCTGCGGTACTGGCCGGGGGACTACTGGGCGACGCTCGGCACGGCGGGCCTGGCGACGGCGATCGGAGCGGCGGTGCTGGTCGTGCTTGCCGGCCGGGTCGGCTGCCGGCCGAGAGGGGCCGCGCTGATCGGCCTGGCATACGGGCTGGCAACACCGGCGTATGCCTATGCCACGATGAGTTACGGGCACCAGCTCGCTTCGGCCTGTCTGCTTGCGTCGCTCGCACTGCTTGACCGTCCCGGGGCGCTCAGGCCGGGGATCGGCATGGCGGCGGCCGGGTTCCTGGCGGCCTTCGGGTCGGTCGTCGAGCTGTCGGCCGGGCCGATCTCGGCGCTGCTGGGGCTGCTCGCCGTGGCGAGGGTCATCTCCCGAGACGTTCCGGTCCGAGGGCTGCTCGCATTCTCGGCCGGAGCGGCGGGGCCGACCGCGTTGCTGATGGGCTACAACGTGCTCGTCTTCGGCTCTCCGATCGACATTGGCTATGCCCACCACGCGACACAGCAGTTCGCCGAGGTTCACTCGGCGGAGAACCCGCTGGGCCTGCGCGGACCGGACTGGGGGAAGGTCCTGCCGCTGCTCTGGGGGAGCTATCGCGGGCTGTTCTTCTATGCACCGATCTTGATGCTGGCGCCTGTCGGCTGGGCCGCGCTGCTCGCCAGGGGGAGGGTCGGGCTGGCGATCGTCTCGCTGCTGGCGAGCGTCTCGGTGTTCCTGGTGAATGTCAGCTACCCGGAATGGACAGGGGGCTGGTCGACCGGGCCGAGGCTGCTGGTGCCGCTGATCCCGTTCGCGATGGTCGGGGTCGCGGGGGTGGTCGCCTCGGGAGGGAAGCCGGCGGCGATCGTCTCGGGGCTGCTTGCCCTGGCGGGAGGAGGATTGATCTTGCTGTTCCAGGGGGTCGGGGCCCGGCTGCCGCAGGACGTGGCCGACCCGCTCCGGGAGGTGGTCCTGCCGCTCTGGACCGGCTCCCGGCTTCCCCCCTGGTGGATTGGAGAGCGGTTCACCCGGACGATCGTCTCGGAAGGGGTTCCGGGCTGGTTCGGTCGCCTGGGGCCGGGGGAGCAGTGGCTCCAGTTCCTTCCCCTGGTCGCCGGGCAGTTGGCCGCGATTCTGGCCCTGATGGCCGTCCTGGGCCGTCGGCCAGCGCCGACGCCGATCGACTGACCACGGCCCCCGTCCAACCGGCCGGAGTGGACCGCGGCAAGAGCGCTGCTCGATGCCTCGATTCCTCGCCCTGGCCGCCGACTTCGACGGCACGCTCGCCCAGGACGGCGCCATCGACGGGCCGACCCGAGACCCCCTGCGGCGGCTCAAGGCGTCCGGCCTGAGAGCGGCGATGGCGGGGATCGGCCTCTTCCCCCGGAATGTCGTTTCCGTGGGGGACGCGGAGAACGACCGAGAGCTGCTCCGGGAGTCGGAGTGCGGAGTGGCCGTTGCCAACGCGGTCCCGGCCCTGGCCGGGGAGGCCGACTGGACGACCTCGGGAAGCCGGGGAGAAGGCGTGGCGGAGCGGATCGATCGGCTCGATGAGGACGACCTGGCGGGGATCGTCTCCCGGCTGAATCGGCTTGAGCTTCCGATCGGGGCCGAGCGGGGAGCCGGGGGGCGGCCCTTCGGAGTCCCGCCGATCGGGACGACCATCCTGATCGCCGGCACCTCGGGCGCCGGGAGGTCGGCGATGGTGCTCGGGGTCCTCGATCGGCTCTCAGGAAGGGGGTACCAGTTCTGCGTGGTCGATCCGGAGGGGGCGATCGCGCACCAGCCCGGGGGTTGGGGGATCGTGCTTGGGGGGCCGGATGCGCCGCCTTGCCTGCTGCCAGCCTCCCGGGAGCCGTCCGAAGCGCCGGGGGAGCTGGCCAACGCAGTGATCGTCACCGGGAGCCCGGGGGCCGTCTCTCCCCGGGTGCTCGGCGCCGTGGGGCAGGTCTGGGCGGTGGGGGACGACCCGTCGGCGACGCTTCGGGAGTTCGCGATCGGGGTCGGTGAGCGGGAGCCGGAGGTCGGCGAGGACGGGCTCGACCCCTCCGAATGCCTGGCTTGGCCCCGTCGTCCTGAGCCCGCCCCTCCCCGCGTCGTGCGGCTCTCGCTCGCGAGGACGTCCGCCAAGGGAGCTGCCAGGCGATGATCGGAGCGATCTCCCGGCCCTGTTCCCAGCCCGGGAGCGAGCTGGGGGGCGGCGCTCAGGGGAGAGCCGGTTCGGCCGAGTCTCCCGGAAGCAAGCCGAGGGCAATCTCGAAGACGTCCTGCGGGCAGCGCGGGAGGAATCGGAGGCGGAGCCGGTAGACGCCTGGGGAGCCGGGCATCGGCTCCCGCCCGACCACCTGCGCCCGGGTGCCCCCCGAGAGCCGAGGCCCGACCACGCAGAACCAGGCATCGTCCCCCGTCTCGGGGCCGTCCGTGCAGGCGATCGCCGCGCCGCCGAGGCTGATGTCGATCAACTGGGAGCCGATCGTCTGGAACTGCTCGCCGTCCCACCAGCCGAGCCAGAGTCGATCCACCAGCGGCGTGAACCGGGGGGTCTCCCGACGCTCCACGCCGACGTGGGCCCCCGAGTCCGCCCCGATGCCCCTGGCCTCCATCTCGATCACGTCGATGCTCATCGGCGAATCCTCTCCGTACCGCTCCGTCACCTTCGGCCGCCCCAGCGGGCCATCGGGGCCGCCGCGGGGTGCGAGGCCCCGGGCCATGCTCGAATCTCGATCGGTCCATCGAACCGACTTCTGATCCAACCCTAGCTCCGGGCATGCTCGCGTTCCCGAAAGCAGCGCCATTGATGATTGCAAAAGAGAAACGGTGCGACACGGCAAGGAGGGGTTGTCGTAGCGGGGCTCGGGGGAGGTCGAGCAGCTGGAGCGCGCCGTCCGACGCGGCGACGGCGATCCGCCCGCCGTCGGGGCGGAAGGCCGGGCAAGAGACGGCCGCCGCATGTGCCTCGCCCTTGCGGACCTCGGCGCCGTCCTCGGGGTTCCAGAACGTGATCAGGCGATCGTCCCCCCCGGTCGCGATCAGGCAGCCCTCCTTCGAGGAGAAGGCGACGGCATCGACCTGGGACCCGTGCTCCGCCAGCTCGACGATAAGAGTCGGATCCTCGTTGGCCTGGGCGACGTCTTCGGGGACGGCCCAGATGCGGGCGAGCTTGTCCCTGCCGCCGGAGGCGATCCGGGAGCCGTCGGCAGCGAAGGCGACGCGGAGGACGAAACCGTCGTGGGAGCCGAGCACTCGGTGAAGCTCCCGGGACTCGGCGTCCCCGAGGAGGATCGTGCCGTCGAAGCCGGCCGAGGCGATCGATCGGCCGTCGGGGGACCAAGAGACGGCATCGGCCAGATCGTCGTGCCCTTCGAGCCGACCGGCGTCCTGGGCCTGCGGTCGGGGGGATCGGGAGGTGGGCAGTGTTGGGGAGGTTCGGCGTCGGGGAGTCATGGCGGGGAGGCTCCGGAGGGGGGAGGGGAGTCGAGCCGTCTGGGGAGCTGATCGAGTCGAGGCGTCGGCTCGGGCCGCCCCGAGCCGCCGAACAGAGACCGGCCGGAGCGTCGGTGTAACCGCCCCGGGAGGCCGTCGATCGCCGGAAGGGGGCGGATCGCCAGGAGGGGAGGGGCGGAGGTCGTCGGACGCGGAGGCTTACGATCGGCTCGGGGGGTGATAAGATAATGCCGGGCCTCGGCCTGGGGTCGGCCGGCCGGGGTCGCGAGGCGTCGGCATCGCTGGCCGAGGGCCGCGCGCCACCACGAGTCGACGAGAACGGGACCGAGTCCCATGCCCGATCGCCCCCCGATCCCCCCCCCCC
>NZ_RYZH01000051.1 GCF_003977685.1 Tautonia sociabilis
CATCGGGGGGGCCCTTCGGGGTGCTGGCGATTGTCGCTGTGACCCAGTCCACCACGAAGGTGCCTCCCCTTCCATCGAAACTGTCAACCGGGCCCACCCCCATTTCGGCTCTCTTTGCGACAGAGCCTCCCCCTCGGGCTGGTCGTCCGCCTTAACCCCCTCGCGTTGCTTGCGCTTCAGATCGAACTGGAAGGCGAACTCGTCGTACTCGTCCCAGGTGACCTCGTGCTTGCCCATCCAGAACGGTCCGACGGTGACGGGGTGCTGCGGTCCCTCGTGCTCCAGGCGGTCGGGCTCGTCCTCGGGGCTGCCCATGAGGAAGGTGCCGCCGGGGATGGGAACCATCTCGAAGGAGAGGTCGGTCCCGGGTATCGTCTCGGTATAGGGCTTCATCTCCTCGGGAGCGCTGGCCTCCTGGCCCCGGCTCGGGGCCGCGGCGGCCAGCAGGGCGCAAGCGAGGAGGGCGGCCCCGGTCCTGCCGTGCGACAGCGAGAATGTCATCGTCGGAAACGCTCCTCGGACGGGCGGGAAGACTTCGGCTGGAATGGGTTGCATCGCGGTACGGGAGAAGCCGGGGCGCACCGGCCCAAGGCGGGCCGGGGGAGACGGAGGGACGCCCCGGGGGAGGTCGACCGATGGATGTTTGGTGGCTGGCGCTGGTCCTGACAACGGTGACGGCCCCGGCCGTCTCGCTCGGGGCCGATCGTGATGAGCCGGAGGAACTCGAACGCTTCGAGTTCCTCGAGACCCACATGGGCAGCGCGTTCAAACTCGTAGTTTACTGCACCGGCCCCGCCCCCGCCAGCGCCGCCGCCCGATCCGCCTTCGACCGCATCGCCCAGCTCGACGCCACCCTCAGCGACTACCGCGTCGACAGCGAGCTTTCCCGCCTCGGCGACCGCGCCGGCGGGCCTCCCATCCCCGTCAGCGCGGATCTCTTCGAGGTCCTCCGCCGCTCCCGAGAGCTCTCCGAGCGCTCGGACGGCGCCTTCGACGCGACGATCAACCCCGTCGTCAAGCTCTGGCGGCGCGCCCGGCGCAACCGCGAATTGCCCTCCCCCGAGCAACTCGACCAGGCCCGCTCCCGGGTCGACTGGCGACGCCTCGAACTCGACCCCGACGCCCGCACCGCCCGGCTCGCCTCCGAGGGGATGCGGCTGGACGTCGGCGGCATCGCCAAGGGCTATGCCAGCGACGCCGCGCTGAAGGTTCTCCGCGAGGCCGGCATCACCCGGGCCCTCGTCGCCGGAGCCGGCGATATCGTCGTCGGCGACCCTCCCCCCGGTCGCTCCGGCTGGCTCGTCGGCATCGCCCCGCTCGACCCCTCCGGCCCCCCCGAACGCTACGTGCTCCTGGCGAATCAGGCCGTCTCCACCTCCGGAGACGCCGAGCGCTTCGTCGAGATCGACGGCGTTCGCTACTCCCACATCGTCGACCCCCGGACTGGACTCGGCCTGACCAGCCGGAGCAGCGTGACCGTGGTGGCGCCCGATGGCACCACCTCCGACAGCCTCGCCACCGCCGCCTCGGTCCTCGGCCCCGATCGAGGCCTGCACCTGATCGAGCAGATCGAAGGGGCCGAGGCTCTGTTCGTCTCCATCCCCGACGGCGCCGATGCCCCGGAAGTCGCCTCGACCCCCGGCTTTGACGCCCTGCTGGCCGAGCCCGAAGGGGAGCCGGGGCCGGTCCCGGCGCTCGGGGGGCCGGAGGCTTGAATCGCGACCGGCCGCCACTACAATGGCGGGACGTTCGCATCAGGAAGGATCACATGCGAAGACGCCTCTCACGGAATGGTCCTCGGGCGGCCCTCCCGGCGCTGGCCGCTCTGCTCGGCCTCGGTCCCGGCATCGCCCTCGCTGCTGGCCCCGACGGCAGCGACGCCCGTACCGAGCGCGTCGTCCTGAAGGACGGATACCAAGTCGTCGGGCGCGTCCTCGCCGAGAAACCGGACGCCCTGTTCATCGACATTGGCCACGACGTCATCCGAGTCCCCCTGGACCGGATCGTCCGCCGCGGCGCCCCCGACGAGGCGCCGGCTCCCACCAGCACCGCCGCCACTCCCCTCGCCGACCCCGGCCCGGCCGACGGCTTCTACCGCACCGGATCGCTCCCTCCGAAGCCGGTCAACGAGCTGGTCAACACCTTCGGCGAAGCGGTCGTCTCGATCGAGACCCCCTCCGGGCTCGGCTCCGGCTTCATCATCAACCGGGACGGCTTCGTTGTCACCAACGCGCACGTCATCGAGGGAGAGACGCGCATCTCCGCCATCCTCTACCAGAAGACCTCGAGCGGATGGCGCCGCCGCAAGGTCGAGGACGTGCAGATCATCGCCGTCAACCCGTTCCTCGACCTCGCCTTGTTAAAACTCCCTCCGCAGGAGGGCCTGAAACCCGAGCCCGTCGTGCTGGGTACGACGGAAGACCTCGATGCCGGCGACGGCGCCTTCGCCGTGGGCAACCCCCTAGGCCTGGAGCGGAGCGTCTCCCAGGGGATCCTCAGCACGCTGAACCGGAACTTCGAGGGCCTGGTGTACCTCCAGACCGACGCGGCCATCAACCCGGGTAACTCTGGAGGTCCACTGTTCAACCTGCGCGGGGAGGTGATCGGGGTGACCAACATGAAAGCGTCCGCCGGAGACAACCTCGGGTTCGCCATCCCGATCTCCTACGTCAAGGATTTCCTCCGCAACCGAGACGCCTTCGCCTACGATAAGGACAACCCCAACAGCGGCTACCGCTACCTCGATCCCCCGCGTCGACGACGCCCCGAGGCGCCTCCCCTGGCGGTCGCCTCGGCCGGATCAGACGCCGCTCCCGGGCCCTGATTCTGTCCGTTCCTGGTACAAGAGTTGCGATAAGAACCCGGCCCGAACGCCCGCCGGACGCGGGCCGACCCCGATCGAGGCCCGCTCCGGCACGGCTCGGCCGGATCCGAGTCTGAATCCTCCTCCGGCCGAGACCCGCCGGGCCCCGACCCCGACCCCGACCGATTACCCTGACACGGGAAGGAGACTAGCCCGATGCGATCCCCGATTCGGGTGCTCGCCGGACTGACCCTGTTCGGCCTGATTCTGGCGGCCGCCCCAACTTCGGCCCAGGTCCCCGGCGAGGATGCCCTGCCGGGCTCCACCCTGGCGGTCGTCAAGGTCAAGAGCACCAGCGACCTGCGCGAGGCCCTCGGCAACAGCCAGTTCGGCCGCCTGCTGGAAGACCCGGCCATGCAGCCGCTACTGGACGACATCAGCGCCAAATTCGAGGACCTCAACACGCAGCTCAAGCAGCGGATCGGCGTGACGCTCAAGGAGCTGCTCGAGACTCCCCAGGGCCCCGCCTGGCTCGCCGTCACCCGCAGCGAGAACGAGATCCCGATCGCCGCCCTGCTCGTCGCCGACGCCGGCGACAAGTCCGAGCAGATGGCCGAGATCATGGCCAAGGGCACCGAACAGCTCGAGCAAGAGGCTGACGGGCAGGCCCGCACCGAGGAGTTCCAGGGCAAGACCCTGCACATCATTCAGCCCCCGGCCGAGGATAGCCCCCCGCTGGTCTGGACCAGCGAAGGGAGCGTCTACATCATCGGGGTCGGCGTCGAAGCGGTGAAGGACCTCCTCGCCAACGCCGACGGCCGCGAGGATTCCCTCGCCGCCAACCCGAGTTACGCCGCCATCGGCGAGAAGCTCGGCACCGACAGCCAGGTCTCCTGGTACATCGACATTCAGCAGGCCATCCAGATGCTCGTCCAGGCCGCCGCCGAACAGGGGGGCGAGGCCGGCCAGGCCGAGGCCCTGCTCCAGACCCTCGGTGTCAACCAGCTCAAGGCCGTCGGCGGCACCGTCGACTTCGCCTCCGGCGACTACGACTCGGTCTCCCGAACCTTCCTCTACGCCCCCGGCCAGCGCAACGGCATCCTCCGCCTCTTCCAGATGCCGACCATCTCCCCCACCCCCGAACCCTGGGTCCCCGCCACCGTCGCCAGCTACCAGACCATCAGCTGGGACCTCGACGCCGCCTACGCGGCCCTCGGCGACCTGGTCAACATGTTCCTGCCCGGCGCCCTGGAGAATGTCGAGCGCGGCCTGCAAGGCCCCGGCGGTGAGACCATCCGCTTCCAGCAGGATCTCTTCGGCCCCCTCGGCGACCGCATCTCCATCATCTCGGTTTACTCCGGCGATGGCGACGCGCTCGACATCGATGCTCAGGATGCCCTCCTGGCCATCGCCCTGGAGGACGAGCAGGCCTTCCAGACCACGCTGAACAAGATCTTCGCCATCTCCGGCCTCACCCCCGAGAAGCGGGACTTCCAGGGCACCACCATCTTCGACATCGAGCTGCCCGAGCTCCCCGCCGCCCCCGGCGCCCCTGCGATGCAACTGGATGGCGAGGTGAGCATCGCCATCGCCAAGGGCTACCTCTTCGCCACCAGCGAGCCCACCCTGCTGGAGCAGATCCTCCGCGGCGGCGGCAGCACCCTCGCCGACGACCCCCAGTTCCTCAAGGTCGCCGCCAAGTACCCCGCCAAGGTGTCCACCTTCACCTTTAACCGCCCCGAGGAGCAGGCTCGAGCGGTCTACAACGCCTTCAAGAGCGGCCAGTTCCAGCAGGCCCTCCAGGCCGGCGCCGCCGGCGCCGGCGAGGCCGCCGCGCAGATGCCCGACCTCTCCGACCTGATCGACATCGAGAAGATCCCCGAGTTCTCCGTCTTCGCCAAGTACCTCACCCAGGGCGGCAGCTACAGCGTGATGGAGGACGACGGCCTCACCGTCACCCAGTTCGCCATGCCGAAGGACGGCGGGCGGTAATCCCCCTCCCGCCACCGAGTTCTCGCCGACAGCCCGTCCTCCTCCGGGGGGCGGGACCTCTCCCGGCTCCTCATGAGCCCCGAGGTCCCGCCCCCCGTTGCGGTTCAACCCCACTCAATCAATCGATCTCTCCCGCCTCTCCTTCCAACATCCCCCTCCCCGTGCCCCATTCCGGCATCGGGGATCAGCCTTCCGCTGAGCCTGGGGCCAATCCTCCCGACACACCCGTTCCCGGCGCCGACCGCTCGCCCGAGTCGTCGGCCGTGCCCGCTCATCCTTCTTCCTTGCGAGACGACCACGGTGCGTGGGGGCCGGCGTCTCCGAGGTCAAGTCATGGCCGGGTCGGGATGGGATTCGATGCCGGGGACGACGTGATCCGCGCCCCTGGAGCCGATGCGCCGTCCTTCTCGGCCGGTGGGTTTCATATCGATTTTCGCCCCCGCTTGCCTCAAGTCGCCGGGGCGGTTTCGCCGATTGGAAGGACTGAATCGATCGCGCGGCGGCGCCGACGGCGAGCCAGCGCCTGGGGAATGGCCGAAAGTCGGGAGGAGTCCGATGCGGGATCGCAAGCGAGGCGGTTCGATCCGACGGTGGCTCGGGGCCGGCGAGGCGGCCTTCGATCGGCGTCGGGCCCATCGCCCTCGGCTGGAGGGTCTCGAGCCCCGGCAGTTGCTGGTCGCTTCGCTCGACCCGATCGCCAACGTCAGTGTTCCGGCTGACTTGGGGAGAGTCATCCCGCTCCAGGGCGGGTCCGATAACCAGGTGTTCTCCGCCTCCTCGAACAATCCCAGCATCGGCGTCTCGGTCATCAACGGACCGTTCCTGTCGATCGATGTCTCCCACGCCTCCAGCGGCCCCGGCGACCCGGCCTTCTCCGGCACCCTCACCTTCCAGCTCTTCGAAGAGCTGACGCCGATCACCGTCCGCCGCATCCTCGCGCTGGTGAACCAGGGCTTCTACACCTCTCCCACCACGAACCCCGACCCGAACTTCACCAACCTGCCCTCGAAGAATTTCCATCGGGTCGCCACCGGATTCCCCGGAAATGAGTTCATCGTTCAGGGCGGCTCCCCCAACGGCAACGGCACGGGAGAGATCAATCAGCCCGGGTTCCCCTTCGCCGACGAGTTTCGAGCCCCGCTGGTCTTCACCGGCATGGGGCAGCTCGCCATGGCCAACGCCGGCGACGACACCAATAGCTCCCAGTTCTTCGTCACCACCGGGATGCCCACCTTCCTCGACTTCAACCACACCATCTTCGGCCAGCTTGTTGAGGGAGAGGACGTCCTTCAGCAGATGACGCAGGTGACCCGAAACAACCTCGACGCCCCCGTCTCCCCCATCCTGATCACCGGCACTCGGGTCAGTCGAGGGAACCCCGACGGCACCCTGCTGATCGACACCACCGCGGCCCAGGCCGGCCAGACGGCCACCATCACCGTCACCGCCACCGACCCCGCCTCGGGAGGCGCCTCGACCGATACCGAGACGTTCCAGGTCAACGTGGTCGCGAACTCCGAGAACCAGCGTCCCTTCCTCGGGCCGATCCCCAACCAGTTCACCACCCCCGGCACCCCGGTCCAGTTTCCGCTCAACGCCACCAGCACCAACCCCGGCGACCAGCTCACCTACGCCGTCGGGGGGGGAACCGCCTCCGACGGCACCTTCGCGCCGGTCCAGAATGCCACCGCCACCGTCGACCAGGCGACCGGCCTCGTCACCGTCACCCCGAACTCCGGCTTCGAGGGGACGATCAATCTCCTCGTCGGTGTCCGCGACCAGGTCAACCGCGCCGGCAGCCTCGACGCGGTCAGCAACTTCGACACCCAGAAGCTCACGCTCACCGTCACCAACAACAACCGACCGACGGCCACCTCCCTCAACGTCGCAGCCACCCAGAATCAGCCCGTGACCATCCAGTTGGCCGGCGATACCAACAACCCCGACTCGGGACAGACGCTCACCTACCAGCTCACCGGCCCCCCCGTCAACGGCCAGATCAGCAACTTCGACGCGAACGCGGGGACCCTGACCTACACCCCCAACACCAACTTCGCCGGCGAGGACCTGTTCACCTATACCGTCACCGACGTCGGCCCCCCCACACCGAACTCCACCAGCGCCGAGGCCACGGTCCGGGTGTCGGTCTCCAGCGGGGAGATGAGGAACGTCCCCCCGACCGCGACCCCCCAGCAGGTCACGGTCCAGGCCAACACCCCGGTCGCCGTGCAGCTGACCGGACAGACCGGCAACCCAGAGTCCGGCCAAACGCTCACCTACATTCTTGATACCTCCCAGACACGCGGCACGGTCACCAACTTCGATCCGAATACCGGCACCCTCACCTACACTCCGCCGACCAACTTCATCGGCAACGACTCCCTCAGCTTCCGAGTCCGAGACGTGGGCCCCCCCGAGCCCAACCTCGAGAGCGAGCCGGCCACCGTCACCTTCAACGTCACCGGCGCCGTCGACACCGGAGCCGTCCGCCAGGTGGGCAGTGTTCTGCTCGTCACCCCTGAACCCGGCCGCCTCCATCGGCCCGACCCGAACACCGTGATGGTGACCCTGGTCGATGGGCGCATCACGGTGTCCGTCAACGGCCAGATCGACCAGTTCCGCCCGCTGGCCTCCGACCTGGAGCGGGTGGTCGTCTACGGCACCAAGGCCAGCGACACCATCACCATCTCCCCTGAGGTCCCGCTACTGGCCACCCTCGACGGAGGGCTCGGGGGCATCAACAAGATCAACGCCGGCGACCTCCCCTCCCGGCTCCACGGATGGTTCGGCCGGAACACCCTCCGGGGAGGAGCCGCCCGCGACGAGCTGATCGGCCGCCTCGGACAGGTTCGCTTCCTCCCCAGCGACGGCAACGACCTGGCCTTCGCTGGCGAGCCCAACCGCTTCCCCAGCCGAGGTTCCAACGCCCATGATGGCCAGGGAGAGCCCCCGATCGGCCAGTTCTTCCGGTTCGTGAACAATCGCCTCGTCCCCGTCCCCACCCCCCCTCCCCGGGCATCCGGGAAGATCATTCTGAATCCATCCACTCCGCGCACCAGCGTGCCCACGTTCAACCTCCCCGGCGAGCAGGACCCTCCGGCCACCTCTCCGACCGCCTCGGCGCTTGATGCCGCCCGGCAACGCACCGCGCAGCGACTTCAACAGCTCCGTGACCGTCTCCAGCAGTCCTGAGCCGTCAGCCCCCCCGGTTGCCTCCGCCCTTCCCTCCAGTGGTCGGGCGGCTCCGGGGGGGCTTCCCCTCGCTTCGACCGCCAGGACCCGGGAATTCCCCCACACCCGACGTCCCCATCGCTTAGATTCCATCTGGGAGACACCGCGGTCCCCCCGCTCTCCCGATCCTTGACGCGATCGGATCGGCACCGTACGATCAAATGCATGCATTAAGACCGGCAGGACCTCTCCGATCCCTGATGTCGGGATTATTGGTCTTATCCGGTACGCCATGTTCGATAGGATACGGGGCGGCGGAGGAGATCGGCGGCGACGGGTGGCCGTCCTGATGCGGAGCGACGGCCGTCGAACTCGATCACGACGGAGGATAGGTCCGGTGAGCGACGAGGACCTGAAGAAGCCGAGGCGGTCCTACCGGCCTGGTGTCGAAGGCCTGGAGGCCATGCGCCTCTTCAGCGGCCTGGTCACAGCCCCGCTCGCCATTCCCGCCGAACACGGCGTGCTGCCCGATCCGGTCCTCGATGCGGAGGCCACCCACGCGATCGGCTCCCCGATCGACTCCGCCGCCTGGGACGCCGCCCTCGATCAGGCCCTCCGCTCCGAGTTCTTCCCCCTTCCAGAGTCCGAGTCCGGCTCCTCCGCCGCACTCGCCGAGGCCCCGGCCGACGCCGAGGCGATCCGGGGCGGCCTCTCCCAGCTCGACCGCTACCTCTCCCGCTCCTGGGCCCGCGCCGGGCTTCCCCCGCAGAAATTTGATGACTGCACCCAGGCCGTCTATCTCACTCTGCTCAAACAGCTTGGCCGCCCCGGCTTCGATGGGCTAATGGCCGCCGTCGGGATCCTCGGCATCCGAGAAGTCTTCTCCCGGGACCGCGAGGAGGGAGCCACCTTCTTCCGCGCCATCGACGCCACGAAGAAGCGCGCCCAGCGTGAGCGAACGCTCCGCTCCCTCGACGACGGGCTCGACGCTCCCCCTTCCGAGTCTCGCGACCGAGACGCCTGTGAGGACCTCGACGAGGCGATCGACCTCGCCCTCACCCCCCGAGAGGCCGAACTGATCCGAGCCACCCTTGCCGGGGAAACCCCCGCCGAGATCGCCGACCGCTGGGGAGTCGCCCCGAAGACCGTCAGCAATGAAAAGACCCGCGCCTTTCAAAAACTCCGATCGTTCCTCAGCTCCTCCGACTCCCTCTCCGAGCTCGCCTCCTGACCGGAACACCCCCTCCGCGGCTCATCACCCGTGACTCCCCTGCTCAGCGGTTCTTGCTCCCGATTCCGGGAAAGCGGAGGCGGGAACGCCCCGCTCGGCGGCTGGCATCGAGGCTCCCCGTTCGGGAGGCGTCCGAACCGCGGGCGTGCCGCTCAATCCGAGCCACCAGGCCCCCTCCCATCGATAATCCGAGCAGACCGCCTTCCGTCCCCCTTCGCGGAGGGCCGACGACGGACTCTTGCGCCGAGGATCGAGCGTCACACCAGGCTTCGCCAATACGGTTCGTTCGTGTCACAATTCCAAGACCTTGGTCCTCTCTCTCCCCTCGTGGCTCCTCCCCGGCGGCGATCTCCAGCAATTCCGACGACTTCCCTGACAGTCCTGCTGGTTCTTCCGGAGCTACCGACGGCGAGGTCCTCCTGTCCGCCCGATGCTCGCGACCCGGGCCGGGTCGGTATGATAGATTACGTCGTGACGGGCGTGACTCCCCGAGTGATCGCCCCGGTTGCATCGGATCGTCGAGCGGAGGGACGCCCGACCGGCCCGAGGAAGGCCATCGGCATGCTCCGTGCTCCGTTCCGCGACCACATCACTTGAAGCGTTGACCCCCCCGATTGATCGATTGAATCACTTCTCTTGACGTGCAGCCAAGGATCGGTGCGCGGACGGATCACGGAGGCCAAGGCGATGGCAACGGTCCCCGATCCCCGACCCCTCCCGACCTCTCCGAGTCGTCGAGCGGCCCGGCCCGATCCGGTGACCCCCATCCCCGAGGCCCCCGATCCTCCCCGCTCCGCTCCTCAGCGGGAGGATCGTGGTCGATGCTCGCCCTGATCCGGACGTCCGTCGGAGCCCTGATCGCCTCCGCTCTGGCAGCGATCCCGGCCCCGAATTCAGCCCCCAACCCGGTCTCGAATCCGGCGATCGGCCTCCACGCCTCCTCGGCGATCGCCCTCCAGGGCGTCTCGGGGGGACGCTCCCCGGCCGCCCTGGCCGACCTCGAGACTCCCGACGACGCCCTCGCTCGCGCCCTGGAGCTCGAACGCGGCCGGGAGTGGTCCGCCGCCATCGAGGTCTACCAACGGGCCCTCGAGCGTTGGCCCAGCCGCACCGAGCTGCGCCACCGTCTCCGCCTCTGTGAGACCCACTACCGGCTCGGTCGCCGCTACGAGGACCGCAGCTTCCGAGAGGTCCTGCTCCGCCTCCCCCTCACCGACGCCCTGGATCTCTTCGATGAGCTGGTCGAGCGCATCGAGGCCGGCTACGTCGAGCCCATCCGCCTTGAACCCCTGCTCCGGCACGGATTCGACAACCTGGAGGTCGCCCTCCGCGACCCCATCTTCCTCAGCGCCCATCAGGTCACCGCCCCGGAGTGGGCCGACCGCATCCGATGGCTCCGAGACGCCTACCGCTCCCAGCGCCAGCGCGTGTCCGCCTCCTCCCGCCTCGAGGCCCGCGCCACGGTGGAGCTCGCCTGCGATCTTGCCGACCGCGCCCTGGATCTCCCCGGATCGGCCATCGCCCTCGAATTCGTTTACGGTGCGTGCGATGCGCTGGATGAGTACTCCGGTTGCCTCTCCCCCGACAAGCTTGCCGACCTTTACGCCGAGATTGACGGCAACTTTGTTGGCATCGGCGTCGAGTTGAAATCCTGCGACCGAGGCCTGACTCTGGTGAGCGTCATCCCTGGCGGTCCTGCGGCCGAATCCGGCCTCAGGCCAGGGGAAGTGATCGTCTCCGTCGACGGCCGACCGCTCGCCGGCCTTGGCCTGGACGCCGCCGCCGCGACCCTCCAGGGCGAGGAAGGCTCCTCGGTCACGCTCACCGTGCTCGGCCTCGACGGCCACTCCCGCGCCGTCCTCCTCGTCCGCCGTCCGGTCGAGGTCAAGAGCGTGGAGTCCTCCCGACTACTCCAGGGCGGCATCGGCTACATCCGCCTGGTCAGCTTCCAGAAGACCACCATCGACGAGATGGACGCCGCCGTCTCTTCCCTCCGCTCCCGAGGAATGCGTCATCTCGTGCTCGACCTTCGCGGCAATCCCGGCGGCCTGCTGAATGTCGCCGTGGAGCTGGCCGATCGCTTCCTCGACCGTGGCCGCATCGTCGCCACCCGGGGCCGAGCCCCCGGCCAAACGTTCGACTACCTCGCCTCCCCCTCGGCCCCCTGGCGCATGCCGCTGACCGTCCTGATCGACGGCGATAGCGCCAGCGCGAGCGAAATCCTCGCCGGCGCGTTGAAGGAACACCGCCGCGCCCTCGTCGTCGGCCGGCGCAGCTTTGGCAAGGGCTCGGTCCAGAGCATCTACCCCCTCCGCTCGGCCGACGCCGCCCTGAAGCTCACCACCGCCAAGTTCTACTCCCCCCAGGACCACCCTTACAGCGAGCTGGGCGTCTCCCCCGACGTCGAGGTCACCACGACCGCCCGCCCCCCTTCCGACGACCCCGACACCCTCTTCGAGCCCGTCCCCTTCGGCGACCCCGAGCGCGATCCGGGCCTCCGCACCGCCATTCGCCTCGCTCTTGAATCCGATCTGGCCGGCTCCGGCGACTGACCACGGCCTCTGCTCTGAAGAGGCACGAGGGGCCCAACCCGGCGTCAGCCGGCCCGGAGTCGGGCTCGGAGCGACCGGCCGGCGGCGACGGGAAGACAGCCGAGGGTGAGCGCGAGGCATCCGAGCGGGAGCCAGTCGCCGAATCGGGCGTAGAGGCTGGTGCGGGGGTCGAGGGGGATGGTGGCCGTGAGGACCCCCTCGGCGGCATGGGCGGAGTCGCCGCGGTGGGGAGGGGGGAGGGAGGATCGAACGACGCCATTGCCGTCGATCACGGCGGAGATGCCGGTGTTCACGGCTCGGGCAACGGGGACGCGCAGCTCGACGGCGCGGAGCACGCTGTTGGCCAGGTGGAGTTGGTGAGCGGCGGTGCCCCGGAACCAGCCGTCGTTGGAGAGGTTCAGGAGGATGTCGGGGGCGTCGCCGTCTGAGGAGCCCGCCAGAAGCCGAGTGACGTGGGGGACGCTGTCCTCGAAGCAGATGGCGGAGGCGAACCGCCAGCCGTCGAGGCGGAGCGAGCCCGGACCGGGGCCGGGGTCGAGCGAGGGCATGTGGTCGGCGTCGAAGGGAGTGAGGGCGAGGACCCAGGGAATCGTCTCGACCAGCGGCACGTACTCGCCAAAGGGGACGAGGTGCAGCTTGTGGGACATCTGGACCGCCTCGGTGCCGGGTTCCAGCAGCAGCGCGGTGTTATGCCGGGTGGCCCCCTCGGGGCGGAAGACGTAGGACGTGATGCCGACGATCATCGGCACGCCGGCCTGGTTGGTCCAGTCGTGAAGCAGGGAACGCACCTCGGCGCCGAACTCGGCCAGGCGGGCAGGGTTGGCGTTGGGAAGGAGAATGCGGGCCTGGCGGTCGAACTCGTCGTCAGGAAGCCCGGGGGAGACGTCGACCCAGCCGTACGGGAACATCGTCTCGGGCCAGACGACCAGGTCGGGGCGGTCGCTCAGGGCGTCGTCGACCAGGCGGCGGAACGTGGCGAGCACCTCGAGGGAGTCAGGCCCGCCGCCGAAGATCTGGGGGATATCGGACTGGATCAGCGCGATCCTCGGGCCGTCCTGAAATTCCGAAGTCGCGAGCCGGACGACGCCGTAACCCAGGCAGGCGCCTATCGCGCCGACCACCACGGCGGCCCGGATGACCTGGGATCGCGCGATGCGGGGGCCGTCGGGGAAGGGGACCGTTCTTGGCTCCTCGATCAGGCCGACGATCCAGGCGTTGACCAGCATCACCAGCACGCCGAGGGCCCAGGCGCCGGCGAGGTCGGCCACCTGGATGAGCGGGAGCAATCGGTACGTGCTGTGCCCGAGGAAAAACCAGGGAAAGCCGTTGAGCGGATAGAGCCCTCGGACGTACTCGACGCCGATCCAGGCGGCCGGGGCGGCGATCATCAACGGGATGCCAAGGCGACGGACCATCACCCGCATCAGCCCGAGGGCGACCGGCCACCAGCAGGACAGGACGATCGCCAGCGCCAGCCAGCCGGGCCAGGCGGATTCGTCCGAGGACCGGACCCACTCCACCGAGATCAGCCAGAAGGTCAGACCCCCCAGCCAGGCTCCGGTAGAGACAGCCGCCGCGGACCTCCGCGACCTCACCAGCAGGAGCAGCGGGACGAGGGCGACCCAGGCGAGCCACCAGGCGGCGACGGGCTCGTAGGCCATCGCCAGCAGCAGTCCGGAGGCGAGGCCCAGCGCGGCGGGGGGGGGCAGGTGTCGCCTAATGATCGAGCCGGGGGCCGGGGAAGGCCGAGGGGCGGGGTCGATGGCGATGGTCTGCGACATGGGCACCGCGCCCCGGTCGGCCCCGGGCGCCTCCTTCCGATCGGTGCGATGCCCGGGGCCGGGCGGCGAGGCCACCGGGCGAGCTCCGGGCCATCAGACCGTAATCGCCGTTATTTGGGGATACGAATTCCAGGGGCGGGGGGTCGGGCGCGATCTTCCAGAAGGATCGGGGAGGACCGGGCTTGGTGCGAGCAGGGGGGGCGTCAGTCGGTGTCGTCGTCGGAGTCGCCGGAGACGACGCGGTCGATGGTGATGCCGAGGGCCCGGATCTTGTTGCGGAGGCTGCCTCGGGCGATCCCCAGGATCTCCGCCGCCCGGGACTGGTTGCCTCCGGTGGCGCTGAGAACGCGGCGGAGGAGGACCCCTTCGAGGAATTCGATCGCCTCGGCGTAGAGGTCCTTGGAGTCGGCCGCGAGCCGGTCCCGGATGAAGTGGTCGAGGTCGGTGCCGACGGAGCCCTCGCCCGGGGAAACAGCGTCCCGGCCTCGGCCGGATCGCACATCGGCGGGGAGGAAGTCGGTGATGAGGACCGGGCCGGTGGACTGGAGCATCGCCTGGCGGAGCACGCTCTGCAATTCCCGGACGTTGCCTGGCCAGCCGTAGCGCATCATCCGCTTCAGGGCGTCTCCCGAGAGCCCCTGGACCTGCTTGCCCAGTTCTCGGTTGAAGCGACGGAGGAAGTGGTCGATGAGCACCAGCAAGTCGTCTCCCCGGTCCCGGACAGGGGGGAGGGTGATGACGAAGCCGTTGAGGCGGTAGTACAGGTCGGAGCGGAACTTCTCCTCGGGCATCTTCTCCAGGTCGCGGTGCGTGGCGGCGATGATCCGGACGTCAACCTTGATGGTCTTGTTGCCGCCAACGCGCTCGAACTGCTTCTCCTGGAGCAGGCGGAGAACCTTGGACTGGAGCACCGGCGTCATGTCCCCGATCTCGTCGAGGAAGATGGTGCCGCCGTCGCATTGCTCGAACTTGCCAATGCGCGTAGTAACCGCGCCGCTGAAGGCTCCCTTCTCGTGGCCGAACAGCTCCGACTCGAGCAGCCCCTCGGGGATGGCGGCGCAGTTGATGGCGAGGAACGGGCCGTGGGCGCGACGGCTGTGCTGGTAGATGGCTCGGGCGACCAGTTCCTTGCCGGTGCCGCTCTCACCACGGATCAGAACGGTGACGTCCTGCGGAGCGACTCGGCCGATCGCCTTGTAGACCTCCATCATCTGCGGGCTGTTGCCGACGAGCAGATCCCCCTCGGTCGGCTCGGTACCGGCGTGGGGCAGGACGACGGGGTCGTGCATCAGGCGTCGGATCTCGACGGCCTGGTTGACCTTCTCGCGGAGCTGCTCGACGTCCAGCGGCTTGTGAATGTAGTCGTAGGCGCCGAGCTTGATGGCCTCGATCGCCGTCTGGCCGGAGGAGACGCTGGTGATGAAGATGACCGGCAGCTTGGGGTCGAGGTCGAAGACCCGGCGGTAGAGTTCCAGACCGGATGTCTCCGGGAGCATGATGTCGAGCAGGACGACGTCGGGCGAGCGCTCCCGGATCTGGTCGAGCCCCTCCTCGGCGGTGGCCGCGCTGAGGACGTCGACCTTCAGCGGCTTGAGCGCCTGAGTCACCAGGTGTTGCACGGAGCGGTCGTCATCGATCACCAGGGTCAGCGGCATGAGAGGTGCTCTTGGGCGGCTCCGGGTCCGGTGGGGGAGATGGTCGGCTCGAGCGATCGGCGGCACGTCCGGGCGGCCCGGAGAAGCGGGTGAGTTGACATTATATCGGAGCGGACCCGGAAATCGAGCGAAGATGCACCAGCTCGCCCCATTCGCGGATCGGAGGAGGAGGCCCGCATGCCGGGGCTCAGTCGCGCGTCAAGGCCCAGGACTCGGGAAAGGACGCATGCCGGATCGTCCTGGCGATGAACTGGTTCCGGGCTTCCGGGTCGAATCCGGGGTCGCCAGGCTCGGCGGCGATAAAGCAGCTATAGATGACGTGGATGGTCCCGTCCCGGGCCTGGATGACGGCCGGATACTGATAGCGCCCGGCCTCGTGCCGCTCCAGGAAGCGGGGGGGCGACCAGGAGCGGCCCTCGTCGTCGGAGACGGAAACGGCCAGGCGGGCTCGGGAGGTGGCGTCGTCGTTGTAAACCAGCAGCCAGCGGCCGCTGGCGAGGCGGACGGCGTCGATCCCGCTCCCCGGGTTGGGCAGTTCCGTCTCGCCGATCGGGCCCCAGGTCTCGCCACCGTCTTGTGACTCGGCGACCCGGATGCGGTCGATTGGACCATTCTCCCGCATGTAGGCGACGAGCGAGCCGTCATCGCGGCGGAGAACGGTCGGCTGGATGTTGCCGAATCCCAGCAGCGGCCGGCTGGCGCGCCAGGAGGCGCCGCCGTCGTCGCTGATCGCCATGATCGAGATCGAGAAGGTGTCGGAATAGAGCGGGAGGACGATCCGACCGCCGGGCAGGAAGGTCGGCTTGCAGCGGTTGGCCCAGCCAAGGCGCTGGTAGAGCGGATCGGCCAGCTTCTCCCGCTGCCCGCCGGGACCGACGATCGCCCCTCGGGGGGGTCGCAGGTCGCGGTCGCCGAGCAGGGCCAGGGCCTCGTCCCGAAAGTCAGCCGGTCGGAGCAAGAGAACGCCCTCGCGTTCCCAGCTCGGGGGGCCGGACCCGTCGAAGTCGCTCGAGACCCGGACATTCAGCAGGCACGACTCCCAGGAGCCGCCGATGATGGTTGGCCAGAAGAGCCAGAGCCGGCCGTCCGGGGCGACCGCCATGCTCGTGTTCCCGTCCGGGAAGCCGGGGGTGTCTGCCAGGAGGAAGGGCTCGGTCCAGCGGTCGGCCCCCGGGGCCCGGCGGGCGCCGAAGATCGCCGAATCGTCCTCAGACCCCTCGCGGTCGCCGTACCAGGAGGCGAGCAGACCGCCATCGCGGCACTCGACGATCGACGGCGCGTGCGTCTGGATCGGATCGGGGGGGAAGACGTCCTCGATCGAGAGCCGGGGGGCGTCGTCCCCCTCGGCCGATCGGGCCAGAGGAGGAGCGAGCCATGCCCCCGCGATGACCAGCAAGCGGAGCGAAACCGATCGCCTCATGGCCGACCTCCCCCTTGGCGAGTGCTCGCCGCCGGATCAACGTTCGCGGCGGAGCGCCCGGCCGGGACGGGCTCCGGTCGATCGGCCGTCGTCAAGCACGAGTGTGCCGTTAACGACAACATGCGTAATCCCCTCGGAGTACTGGAACGGTTCGAGGTACGTGGATCGGTCGATCACCGTCTCAGGATCGAACACCGTCACGTCGGCGAAAGCGCCAGGCCGGAGGAGGCCGCGGTCGAGCAGACCGGCCTTGGCGGCGTTCTGCGAGGTCATCTTGCGGATCGCTTCCTCCAGGCCGAGCAACTGTCGCTCACGGACGTAATGCCCGAGCACGCGGGGGAAGGTGCCGAAGTTCCTCGGATGCGGGTGGCCTCGGCGAAGCGGGCCATCGATGGCGAGGGCCGAGCCGTCGGAGCCGATCGAGCACCAGGGTTGTACCAGGGCGAGGTTCATATCTTCCTCGGTGTGGTGGGCGTAGATGGTGCCGATTGACCCCCCTTCGGCCCGGAGGAAGTCGAACATCAGGTCCAGGGGGTCCGGGGAGGGGTCCTGGCCGGCGGCGAGGCCGGCAAGGACAACGTCCATCGTTTTCCCCTCGAATCGCTTGTGCTCGGGCGTCAATTTGGCCGAGATGAGCATGCGGGACCAGTCACCGCCGACGGCGAGGTAGTGGTTGTACCAGCCGGGGAGACCGGCCAGGATATCGACCTTCATCCGCTCTCGGGCTTCGGGGTCGGCCAGTCGGGAGAGCAGGGCGTCCCGGCCTCCCTCGTGGGCCCAGGGGGGGATGATGCTGACGAGGTCGTTGTTTCCCCGGGTGTAAGGGTAAACGTTCGCCTGGACGTCGACCCCTCGGGCTCGGGCCGCGTCGATGGTGGCGACGATCTCGTCCATGCGGCCCCAGAGGGACTGGTCGGCGATCTTCAGGTGGATGATCTCCACCGGCACGCCGGCCAGCTCACCGACGGCGATCGCCTCGGCGATCGCCTCCATCACGCCCTCCCCCTCGGTGCGGATGTGGGACGAGTAGATGCCGCCGTGCCGGGCCACCACGCCGCAGAGCCGGGCGAGGTCGTCGACCGTGACCCCCAGAGACTGCGGGTGCATGATCATCGTCGAGAGCCCGAGGGCCCCATCGGCCATCGCCCGGTCGAGCAGCTCCTCCATCGCCTGGAACTGCGACTCGGTGGGGCGGTCGAACGAGGCCCCCATCACGCCTCCCCAGATGTTGCCAAGGCCGGCGTAGGACGCGACGTTTATGGCGATGCCCGAGCGCTCGACGGCGGAGAGATAGTCCCCCATCGAGGCGATCCGGACCGGCTCGCCGGCGATCGTCTCCTCGACCGGCTCGACATTCGGGCCGCCGGAGGTGTGCTCGCCGAGGATGTCGGTGGTGACCCCCTGGCGGATCTTCGACTCGGCGGCGCCGGACTCGAACAGCACGCGGTCGGAATGCGAGTGGATGTCGATGAATCCCGGAGCCACGACCAGCCCGGTCGCGTCAATCGTCCGGGCCGACGGGGTGTCGTCGGGAATCCGGCCGACAACGGCGACGCGGTCGCCCCGGATGGCGACATCGGCGAACCGCCAGGGGTTGCCGGTGCCGTCGACGACCCGGCCGCCCCGGATGATCAGGTCGTAGGGCCCCTCATCCTGATCAGCGGCGAGGCCGGTCGGGAGCAGACAGGCGACGAGGGCGAGCGCAATCGGAAGTCGGGATACGGTGGTCATGGCAAGACGTTCCCCTCGTCGGTCAGTAGGCGGCGGCGTGGCGTCGGGAGACGGGATCGCCCGCGGCCTCGATCCGGCCGGAGGCGGGGTCGATGCGGAGCACCGTCGGGTTCGAGGAGACGGGCTGGCGGACCCGCACAACGGAGTGCCCGAGCGTTTCGAGGGCCGAGGCCACCTCGTCGGGGTACTCCGTGCTCAACCGCAGCTCACCGAGCTGCGGCGGCCGCTGGCCGAAGGAGCCGACGTAGTGCTCCGAGTTGAAGCGGGGGGCGGTGACGGCCTCGGCGGGGGATCGGCCAAAGTCGATCAGGCTGGTGAGCATTTGCAAGGTTGATTGATCCTGCGCATCGCCGCCAGCGACGCTGACGGCGATGACAGGCCGCTCGTCCTTCATCACGATCGTCGGCGTCAGGGTGATCCGGGGCCGCTTGCCGGGCTCGATCGCGTTCGGGTGGCCCTCCCACGTGTTGAAGCTCTGGAGCCGGGAGCCGAGCCAGATGCCCGTGTCGCCGGCCAGGACGCCCGACCAGCCGCTCGGCGTGGCGGCGACGACGTTCCCCTCGGCGTCGGCCACCAGGCAGGTTGTCGTGTCGATCGACGGCCCCCCCTCGGCGACCCGGACGGCCGAGCGGTCGGGGTCGAGCAGGGCCGAGCCCGAGGAGGGGTCGCCGGGCCGGCGCTCAATCGAGGCACGCTCGGGGTCGATCAGGGTGCGTCGGGCGTCGGTGTACGACTCGGAGAGCAGGGTCTCGAGCGGCACCTGCTCGAAGAGGGGATCGGCGTAATACTCGTCGCGGTCGGCCAGGGCGAGCTTCAGGGCCTCAACCTGGACGTGGATCGCCTTCGGATCCTCCGGGCCGAGGGGGGCGAGGTCGTACCCGTCAAGGAGCCTGAGGGCCTGGAGCAGCGCCGGTCCCTGGGTGACCGGCCCCGGCTTCAGCACTCGGTAGCCTCGGTAGTCAGCCGAGACCGGCTCCTCGACCCGGGTGACGTGGGTCGCCAGGTCGACAGCTCGGAGCAAACCTCCGTTCGCTCGCGACCAGGAGTCGATCCGGTGGGCGATCGGCCCCCGGTAGAAGTAATCGGCGGCCAGGCGGAGGCCGCGGAGACGATCGTTGGCCGACGCCTCGGCCTCGGCGAGCCGGCGGAGGGTCCGCGCCAGGTCGGTGTGCCAGGGGTACTGCCCTCGGTCGAGGATGCGGAGCGTGGGGGCCACGACCTCGGCGAACCGCATCGTGCCCGAGCGTCCCAGGGCGGTCAGGCAGGCGTCGATCGCCGCGGGAACGGCGGCGGCCTCGATTCCCTCCCGCGGAATGCCTCCCTTCTCCTCAAAGTACTCCCGGGTCGCCAGGCGGGGGGCGGCCCCCTGGCCGACGATCGCTTCGACGACCTTGCGGTCGGCGTCGTAGACGAGGATCGGCACCTCACCGCCAAGGCAGTATGACGGTGCGTCGGTCACTCCCAGCGCCAGCAGCACGGCCACGGCGGCGTCGATCGCGTTGCCGCCAGCCTGGAGGATCTCCATGCCGGCCTCGACCGCCTCCCCCCCCCCCGCCACAACGGCTCCTCGGGTCCCCTCACCGTGCCAGCCCGTCTCGATCCCCTCGGGGGTCGTCGAGGGCCGGGCTCGCTCCGGCCGCTCCTCCTGGGCGACGGCGAGGGAGGGAGGCGTTGCGATCGACAGGACGGCGGCGAGAAGGGCCAGTCGCGTCATGGTGATGCGTCCCCCGGATGCGATCGGGTTCGGGCCCGGCCCCTGGCGGGGAAGGACCGGGAACGGTCGCGATGCGATCGCTACTTGAACCGATGCGAGGCGTCGGGGCAAGCCTCGGGAAGACCTCGGCCGCCGGATCGGCACGCCAGACGGGACGATGACCCCGGGGATCCTGGCTGCCTGGCCGCCGGATCGGGACGGCCGAGGTGGCGTCGGTCGCTGGTTGCGGGGTCCTCCCGAACCCCAGCATCAACTCGACCGCGGCCTCCCCGATCCACACATGATCGACTACCAATAAGCTCCAAGATTCCGGGAGACGCCCTCGATGACGTCGAGCTGTCGGCGACCCGATCGACGCGCCCAGGGTCAGGCCAGGATCTCGGCGATCGGCCGGCCGTGGTCGATCTCCAGCCGCTTCCGGCCGGGGATGTCCAGCCGCTTCGGGTCGAGCCCCAGCAGGTGCAGCAGAGTGGCGTGGATGTCGGTGACGTAGTGGGGGTGCTCGACGACGTGGAAGCCCAGCTCGTCGGTCTTGCCGTGCACAACCCCCTTCTTCACGCCGGCACCGGCGAGCCAGACGGTGAAGGCATGCGGGTGGTGGTCTCGGCCGGTGGGATTGGCCAGGGTATCGCGCATCTCCAGGCCGGGGGTGCGGCCGAACTCGGTGCAGCAAACGACAACCGTTTCCTGATCCATGCCGCGCCGCTTCAGGTCCTTCAGCAAGCCGGCGATCGGCCGATCGACTCGGGCGCAGGATCGGGCGTGCAGGTCGCGGAGCTGGGTGTGCGAGTCCCACTCGCCGTAGTCGCTCAGATAGACGAGCGTGAACCGGACCCCGCGCTCGGCCAGGCGACGGGCGGCGAGCAGGCGACGGCCGTAGATGGCGGTTTCCTCGCGATCAATGCCGTACAGCCGCTCCGTCTCGGCCGACTCGGCGCCGAGGTCGAGGGCCTCGGGAACGGAGGCCTGCATTCGGTAGGCCAGTTCATATGCCTTGATGCGGGCTCGTAGCTGCTCGTCGTCCGGGTACTCAACCCCGGAGAGCGCGTTTAGGTCCCGAATGAACTCGAACTGCGCGCGCTGCTCCTCAGCGAGCATCCCGTCGGGCCGGGAACCGAAGGGCAGGGGGGCGCCGGGGTCGAGAGAGAGCTCGATGCCATCATGCTCCGGTCCGAGGTAGAGGGCGTCGAAGTTCTCTCGGACGCGCGTATCCTTATATTTTCCCAGGAAGACAAATTGTGGCAGGTTCTCGTTGAGCGAGCCGAGGCCGTAGTGGATCCAGGAGCCGATGGTCGGCTCCCTCGGGTCGAGCTTGTGCCGGCCGCTGTGAAACTGGAACTCGGCGGCATGGTCGTTATCGGTGGTGTACATCGAGCGGACGAAGGCGATGTCGTCGGCGCACGACGCCAGCTCGGGCCACCAGTCGGAGATCTCGACTCCGCACTCGCCGCGCTTCCGGAAGCCGACCTGCAGGGGGAAGATCTGCGCGTGGGTCCGGTCGGCGCCGACAACCGCTCGGGAACGCTCACGGAACAGGGGATTCTCGAACGGGTTCTCGAACGGCGTCTCGGCATACGTCTTGCCGGCGTAGCGGTTCAGGGCGGGCTTGGGGTCCCACGTCTCCAAGTGGCTGACGCCGCCGGAGAGAAAGATCCAGATGACGTTCTTCGCCCGGGGGGGAAAGTGGGGTCCGGGATCGGGGGCGGCGGCGCCGGTGTCGAGAGCGGCGGCGCGGACGACGCCGTCTCGGTGGAGCATCGCGCCGAGGGCGAGGCCGGTGATCCCGAAGCCGATGTCGGCCAGAAACGTCCGGCGGCGGACCCGACCGCAAGGAGGGCCAGCGGGGGGGAGGGGGCGTGCGATCATTGGAAGGGGCCCTCCGGGATGCTCGATCCGATTCGGTCAGTCATCGAATCGTCACGAAGTCGTTGTGATTCAGCAGCGCGTGGACGAAGTCCTCGCGAGCCCGGGTGTCGGGTTCCGGGATCGAGGCCCCCCGCAGGATGTTCGTCATCCTGGCGAGGAAACGGGCGCCAGCGGCGAGTTCCTCCCGGGAGGGGGGCCGGCAGAGGACCCGTTCGAAGGCGGCGGTCATGAACGCGCCGTCGTCGGGGGTTGCTCCCAGCTCGGCCGAGAGGGACGAGGTGATCGAGCGAGCCATCTCGATCGCGAGCGGATTGTTCGACAGGGCGAGCGACTGCTGAGGCACGACGGAGGTCGTCCGGCGGTAGCACTCGCCGGGGTCGGGAGCGTCGAAGAGTTCGAGGAAGGGCATCGACGCCTCGCCGTGATGGGCGAAGTAGAGGCTGCGACGGTGGGTGGTGAGCCCCTCCGATTGGTCGATCTCGGGACCGCCGATCGCCTCATCGAGCACGCCTCCAACAGCGAGGAGGCTGTCTCGGACCACCTCGGCCTCCATCCGGGAAGGGCGGAAGCGCCAGAGCAAGCGATTCTCGGGGTCGATGGATCGATTCGCGCTGGCCGATTCGCTCGACGTCGAGGCCATGCGGTAGGCGGCGCTGAGGACGATCCGGCGGTGCAGGTGCTTCATCGACCAGGGCGGGACGCCGGGGGACGACGGCTCCATCAGCTCGACGGCGAGCCAGTCGAGCAGCTCCGGATGGGTCGGCCGGGCTCCGTTGCGGCCGAGGTCGTGCGGGGTAGCGACCAAAGGCTCGCCGAAGTGCCAGCCCCAGAGGTGGTTGACCGCCACCCGGGCCGTGAGCGGGTTCCCTCGGCGGGTGATCCATCCGGCGAGGGCGGAGCGCCGGCCCGTGCTCCGGTCGGGATACGAGGGGGAGAGCGGGGTATAGTCGGCGGAGTCCTCGGAGGTCGCCTGCTCAGCGGCATCCAGCGCCGATCGGGCGGCCGAGAGCCGCTGCTCGGCCTTGGCGACCGCGTCGGCGTCGGGCTCGGCCTGGTGCCTGGCCTCGAAGTCGGCCAGCTCGGCGGAAGCGAGTTCGAGCCGGGCCCGAGCGGCGGCGGCCTCGCGCTCGGCTGCCGAGGCGAGTCGGGCGGCGGCATCGGGGTCGTCGCCACCTCGGCCGAACCGGGCGTCGTCGGCGGCGATCCGGGCGCGCAGCGACTCCAGCGCCGCCAAAGCGGCGGCGGCCTTCATCTCATCAACGCGGAGACGGATCGTCGCTCGTTCTCGATCGACATCCGACGCCTCGGGCCCCATCGACTCGAACCGTTCCCGGCTCGCGTCGAGAGTGGCTCGGGCCTCGGCCAACGCCGATTCGCACGCCTCCGTCTCCTCGAGGCGGATGAATGCCTTCAGTCCGGGGTAGGCGGATTCCGGGGGAAGCTCGACCGGCTCGATGGCGAACTCGTCGCCGGCCAGGAAGCGAGGGGGGCCGGGAGGAATCGGCGGGCGGCCGGGGACGACGTTGCGGGACTCGCCTCGAGTATAGAGAAACGTTTCGGCGTCGAGCGTCTTGTCGAAGATGCGGACCATGCCCGACGTGATCGGGCCATAGGACTTCCCGTAGTCGTAGGTCGGATACGGGCCGGGGTCGGGCTCGCCGGGAACGCGGTCGTGGCGGATCTCGATCGGCTCGAAGAAGGCGCGAAAGGCGAAGTAGTCCTCGTGGGAGATCGGGTCATATTTGTGGTCGTGACAATGGGCGCAGTTGATCGTCAGGCCGAGGAACGCCTTGCCCGTATGCTCGACGGAATCTTTCATCCACGAGTTATAATTCCATCGGTAAAAGTTGCGGACAAGATAACCGGTGGCGACCAGCTGTTCGGGATCGTCGGGAGCCAGCTCGTCGGCGGCGAGCATCATGCGGACGATGTGGTCGTAGCCGGCGTCGGCGTTGAGGGAGCGAACGATCCAGTCGCGCCACCGCCAGATCATGGCGTAGCTGTTCAGCACGTCGGGCACCGAGCGGCGGCCGTACCAATCGCTGTAGCGCCAAACGTCCATCCAGTGCCGGGCCCAGCGCTCGCCGTGGCGGGGGTCGGCGAGCAGGCGGTCGACAATGCGTTCATAATGGGCGTCGGACGGGTCGTCGAGAAAGGCGAGCAGGTCCTCTCGCGAAGGAGGCAGGCCGATCAGGTCAAGGTAGACGCGGCGGAGCAGGACGTGCGGCGGCGCCTCGGGCGAGCGATCGAGGCCAAGCCGCTCGTGCTCGGCGGCGAGGAAGGCGTCGATGGGATCCCGGGCCCAGCCGAGGCCGGCGTCGGGCACGGGGGGGCGGGTCGGGGGGCGGAAGGCCCAGTGATCTCGGGGGTCGGGTTCGGGCTCCTCACCTTCGGGAGCGGCGGCGCCCCCGTCGATCCAGGAGCGGAGCAGGGCGATCTGCTCGTCGTCAAGCGGCTCTCCCTCGGGGGGCATCCGCAGGCTCGGCTCGGCCGAGGAAACGCGCTCGATCAGGGGGCTGAACTCGGATTCCCCGGGCTCGACCGCCGGGCCGGAATCGCCCCCCTCGAGCATCAACGCGACGGTGTCGAGCCTCAGCCCCGCCTGTTGCTTCAGGGCGCCGTGGCAAGCGAAGCACCGGTCGCGAAGCAGGGGCTTGATCTTCGCCTCATAGTCGACCGCCTCCCCCCCCGTGGCGGTCGAGCCCGCCCAGGCGAGCCCCAGGACGACGATCGCCGGGACCAGCGACGCCGGACCTCCAACCGAGCGTCGGGCGAGCAACGGGATGGAGCGGTCCATCGGGCGACCTCCAACCGGGCGGTGCGGGTCGACCGGCCCGGCGACGATCGGGCGGCGTCGACCACGCCATGGCGCGTGGCTCCGGATCATTCATTGTTTAACACTGTAGCGTCCGCCCGGGATTGGCGGAAGCGGGAAGCGCGGGCTCGGCCTCGGCGCGAGCCGTCACCAAGGGCACGAGCCGTCCCCATTGACCGGATGCCGATCGAGCCGATGATGGTTCCAACCCGGCTCGCAACCGCCGACCACGACGGGGGGAGGTCATGAACGCCGAACAACTCCGAGCCGCTCAGGCGCCAATCAAGGCCCGATACCGCGAGGAGCCCGAGTCCGCTCGCGTGACGCTGGCTGCCCGAGGCGAACTGGACGTCGAGGGGATCACCTGCCGCCTCGCCACGCCGGCGGGCCCCATCGCGGCCGGGCTGCACCCGGCCACCGGTGGCGACGGCAACGCCGCCTGCTCGGGAGCGATGATGCTCCAGGCGCTCGCCGCCTGCTCGGGCGTGACGCTCCTCGCCGTGGCAACCGCGATGGGCATTCCGATCCGGGGCGGATCCGTGATCGCCGAGGGAGACTGGGATGCCCGAGGCACGCTGGGGGTGGACAAGGCCGCCCCCGTGGGATTCCTGAGCCTCCGCCTCCGGTTCGAGCTGGACGCCGACGCGACCGAGGAACAGCTCGCCCGGCTGCTCTCGCTGACGGAGCGCTACTGCGTCGTGCTCCAAACCCTGCGCAACCCGCCGGCAATCGCATCGACCATCGCCTCAACGAGCGGAGGCTGAGCCGAGCGAGCGAAGGTAGGCGTCGAGGTCGGCAATGTCGCGATCGGTCAGCTCGTCGAGCAATCCGGCGGGCATGAGCGACTGGTCCAACGGCTGGCGCCGCTCGATGGAATCCGGATGAAGCTGGATCGTCTCGGTGGCGCCGGCCTGGAGAATGAGGCGGTCCACGGCGTCATAAATGATGATTCCCTGATGAATCTGTCCGTCGTCAGTGGCGACCAGGGCCGATCGATAGCGGTCGGCCACGTCTCGGGAGGGCTGGATGATCGCGGTGAACAGGTCCTCTCGAGAGAACCGCCCGGCCACCCCGGCGAGGTCGGGACCGACCGCCCGGTTGCCCGAATGGCAGGAGGCGCACTGGGCGCGCCGGAAGACGTCCAGCCCTCGCCCAGCGTCGCCGAGCGACCAGTCGATCCCCGCCAGCCGCCGGGCCCAGGCGGCCGCATCCACGCCGTCGCCTCCGGAGAGCGCGGCGGCGCGGTCGGGATCCGCCGAGGCGAACCAGGAGGCCCAGGCGTTCGCATCGGGGCCGATCGCCTGGCGGGTCGAGCGGGAGAGCAGATCGGCGATCGCCCGCTGCTGACCCGGCTCCGCGGAGCGACGCAGCGCAAGAATGAGGGCGAGCCACTCGGCGGGGTCGTCGCTCGGCCCAATCGCGTCGAGGGCGGCGAGGGCCGCCGAGACGGTCGACGGCTGCGCCGACCGGAGCCCCGAGACAAACTTCGGGCGGTCCTCGGGGCTCGGGTCTCGGGCGAGGACCGGGAGGATGGCATCATCGAGTCCGGCCGATCCCCAGAGGGCCCGGAGCGCGTTGATCGCCCGAACCGACGGCCGGGCGCCGACCATCGCGACGACGTCCGGGGTCCAGGAGTAGTCCGGATCGGCCCCGGCCCGATCGAGCATGCGGTCGGCCGCGGCGGCGGGGTCAAGGCGGAGAGCGAGGGCAAGCAGGGCGTGGTCGGGTCGGCCGAACTCGGGGTGCGCGAGCACGGCCGAGGCGAGGGCGGCATCTCGGACGCCCAGCCCCCGGCACAGCTCCGAGACGCGGAGCGGCCAGTTGCGGTCGCGTCGGGCGGCTCGGGCGTCGAGCTTGCGATCAAGGGCGAGCAGGGCATCGGCAACGCGAGACGTAACCTCGGGCGGCCTCGGGCCTCGCAGGCGGCCGAGGACAATCAGGTGATGAAGGTCGTCAACCGGGTCCGACGCGGCCGTGAGCCGAGACGAAATCTGGAGGAGAGCATCCGGGTCGGCCGACTCGATCACCGCCAGTGTTCGCGACCGCTCTCGGTCGAGCGCGGAATCGTTAACCGAAGACATCTTCACGAGATGGTTACCGATCTTGTCGACGATCGCGGTGACGCCGAGCGCCGGGGGCCGGAATCGCGGGGAATAGCCCTCCCAGACGGTCCCCTCCAGCGCCAGGTCGGGCTGGCCGCCGAGGGCGACCTGCACCAGCCGGATCGCAGCCAGCCGTGGGCCGGGCCCCGCCTCCGGGTCCGCGAGCACCCGGGAGGCAAGGTCCAGGGCGGCCTCCGGATCCTCGGCCGCGATGCCGAAACCCAGGGTCGCCCGGCGGACAGGGGTGGTGGCGTCATCGGCGAGCGGGGAACGCTGGTCGGGGGAAAGGACTGCGATCAGGTCGGCCGAGGCGGATCGGACCAGACGGTCGGCGTGGTCCCAGTTGGATCGGATCGCCTCGATGAGCGTCTCGGGGGCGATGGCCTCATGCCGACGCTTCAGCTCGACGAGGGCTCGGAGACGCTGCAAGGAATCATCGGAGGAAGCGGCGGCAAGAAGCCGGTCGGTCCCCACACGCTCCGGAACGGCGCCGGGGGGGAGGATCGGATCGCGATCGGTGGTGAGGAGACGCGGAGGAGTCGGGGGAGGAGCGGAGTCTTGCGACGGCCTGTCTCCCGTCTCCGGGGCGTCTCGAGCGGCCGAAGCTCCGGCATCCCCCTCGAACCGCACCCGATACACCGCCCCCCGCGTCCCTCGGCCTCCGATCGACAGGTACAGCTCCCCCGATTTTGGGTGCACCTCCACGTCGGTCCAGGCAAAGCCCTCCGTGCCGCTCGCCTCCAGAAAGACCTCCGGCTCGGCGATGAAGGACGCCCCCGACCGTTCCGGCCGAGCGAAGTAGACGCGGCCGAAGGTCCAGTCAAGGAAGAAGAGGCCGCCGCGATAGCGAGGGGGGAAGGCATCGTGCCGGTAGCAGACGACTCCGGTGGGCGAGCCCCGGTCGACGGCGGAGACGGGGGGAACCACGTCCTCGACCTCGGGAGGAAGGCGCCAGGTCTCGGTCCGCTGGGGGGCAAGCCAGCCGTGGTGGCCGCCGGGGACCACGTGGTAAAGGCGGGTCGGCTCGTACCAGGGGAGGGAGACACAGCGTTCGTTGTCGGAATCGTAGGTGAAGATTTCTCCATCGGGGCCGAAGTCGAAGTCGTACGCGTTGCGGAAGCCGTCGGCCACGATCTCCGAGCCGGAGAAGTCGGGCGAGAACCGGACGAGGCAGCCGGCGACCGGCTCGGCGATGGGCGAGGTCGGCAGGCTGGCGAAGCTCGCATCGACGCCGGCGAAGTTGCCGAGGATCAGGTAGAGCCAGCCGTCCGGCCCTCGGCGCACGGCGTGGGCGTCGTGCTCGCCGCCGGTCTTGACGGCCCGGATCAACTCGGGAGGTCCGTCGGCCCGGTCGTCCCCGTCGGCGTCCCGGTATCGGTGCAGGCCGCCGTCGCCCACGACGAACAGCGAGTCGCCCTCCCAGAGCAGGCCCATCGCCCCGTCCTTGGGCGCGTCGGCGAAGGGCTCGGAGCGGTCGGCGCGGCCGTCGCCGTCATCGTCGACGAGGATAATGATGTAGCCTCTCCCGGAGACGACGACCCGGCCGTCCGGGTCGATCGTCAGGCACTGGATGTCATTCGCCAGGTCGCTGCCAGCGAACTCGGAGACGGCGAACCCATCGGGAATGTCCAGCCCGGCGACCTCGTCGGCGATCGAGCCGGGCGTTGGGCCAATCAATGAGATGATGGTGAGAATTAAGAACGATCGGATCGGCATCGATCGGATCCTCCGTCCGCTCAGGTCTGTCCGGGGGGCGGGAGTTCCGGTGCCCCCGCGGCAAGCCGGATGGCGCGCTCGGTGCGAAGGGCGAGGCCGAACAGGGAGGCGCCGAGGTCGGGCGGCGCTGCGCCGACGAGCTGGAGCCCCAGCGGCAGCCCCTCGGGATCGAGCCCGATCGGGTGGGTGATCGTCGGCAGACCGGCGAGGCTCCAGGGGGAGTTGAATGCGGGGTCGCCGGTCGTCTCGGGAGTCGGTGCGGGCCCGAGGGCGGCCGGCGTCAGCAGGGCGTCGACCTCGTTGAAGATCGCGTCGAACTCGTGGCGGAAGGCGTCCTGGAACCGCTTCGCCTCGAGGTACTCGACGGCGGAGACGCGGAGCCCGGCCTCGATCAGCGCCGTCATCCGGGTCGGGAAGCGGGCGGGATCCGACTCGAAGTCCCGGCGGTGGAAGGTGGCGGCCTCAGCCGACATGATGGCGAAATGGTGCCGGGCGAATTCCGGGAAATGGTCGGGCAGGGGGGCCTCGACGACTCGGATCCCGGCCTGGATCAGCGCCGCGGTGGCGTGCTCCATCGCGTCGAGCATGGCGGGCTCGGACCGCTCTTCGAAGAATCCCCGGAGGCGGCCGATCCGCGTCGGTCCCGCCTTTGGGGCGAGGGGGACGTCGGCCATCAGGGCGAGATCCCCGACGGTGCGGGCGATGGGCCCCGGGTGGTCGAGACTTGGGGAGAGGGGAAGAATCCCATCCCCAGGCATCCGCCCGAATGCCGGCTTGAATCCGCAGACTCCGCAGAAGGAGGCTGGCCGGGTGATCGATCCTCCCGTCTGCGAGCCGAGCGCCCCGAGGCACATCCCCTCGGCCACCGCCGCGGCCGAACCGCTCGACGATCCCCCGGGGGTGCGGCCAAGGTCCCAGGGGTTCCGGGTCGGCGGCGGGTCGATCCAGGCATACGGGGTCGACACGGTCTTGCCGAGGATGACCGCTCCCCGGTTCCTGAGCATCCGGACCATCGCGGCGTCATCCTGGGAGATCGTTCCCTCCCAGCCGGGTCGGCCATGGGCCGAGGGGAGCCCCTTCACATCGATGATGTCCTTCACGCCGATCGGTATCCCGCCGAGCGGTCCGATCGGACGGCCGGCGCGGAGGTCGGCGTCGAGGCGGTCGGCCTGGGAGCGGGCGCCGTCGCGGTCGAGGAAGGCCCAGGCGCGGACGTCGGCCTCGCGGGCGTCGATGCGATCGAGGCAGGATTCGAGGACCTCGCGGCAGGACCGGCGCCCGGACCGGATGGAGGCCAGGGCGCCGGCGATCGTCTCCTCGAAGGGGGGGAACAGCTCCATCGGGGGGCTCACTCGGCGTCAGCGGCGGTGGCGAGGATGTGGCCCTTGGCTTCCATCGGCACGGAGTAGACGGAGGTGCGGGCGGTGATGAACAGGGTCGTGCCGTCGGGGCCACCGAAGGCGCAATTCGAGGGGGCCTCGGGCACCCGGATGAAGCCCAGGGTGTTCCCGTTCGGCGCGACGACCTGGATGGAGCTGAGGGCCGGCTGGGTCAGGTAGAGGACCCCTCGGCTGTCAACGGTGAGGCCGTCGCCGCCTCGAGGGGGGGCACCGGCCGCCTGGCGGAGTTGGCAGAGCACGAGCTTCGCCCCCGGCTTGCCGGGCGACTCGATCGGGTACGACAGCACGTCGGGAGCGCCCGAGGGCAGGACGTAGAGCGTCTTGCCGCTGGGGGAAAGGAGCACGCCGTTGGGCCGGGGCAGGTCGGAGAGGATACGGGAGACGTTCCGCTCGGCGTCGATGTAGTAGACCGCCCCCGGGCCGGGGTCGGTGAAGTAGACGCCGCCGGCTCGGTCAAGGACGAGGTCATTCGGGCGGTCGAAGGGCTGGCCCTCGAAGGAGTCGGCCAGCACGGTGATCTCCTTGCTGTCCGGGTCGATCGCGATGACCCGCTTCGCTCCCCCCTGGCAGGCGATGATCTTCCCGGCGGGGTCGACCATCAGGCCGTTGCAGCCCTGGGAGTCCTCCAGGAACTTCGAGAGGGTGCCGTCGAGGGCGATCTTGTAAATGGTGTTGCCGCGGACGTCGGAGAAGTAGAGGTTGCCGTCCGCGTCGGACGCGGGGCCCTCGGTGAAGACAAGACCGGTGGCCACGTGAGTCATCGGGCCGGTCGGGCCGACGGCCGGGATCGTCTCGGCGACCTGCTGCGGCCCGGCGACGACCAGCGCCGAGGCGACGAGGGCGACGGATGCGAGCGTGCTCATGATCGGACCTCCGGCGGGGGGGATCGCTGCGATCGACCGATCGCTCGACTCGGAGACGCCCCCCGATCCTATCCCCGTCAGACGGGCATGCCTAGCGGGGTGGCATTCCCGAGGGGGGTGGCCGTAGGATCGATCGGTTCGCATCGCGATCGCGCCCGCTTCGTCGGATCGGAGGATCCCGTGCAGTCCGTCTGCGTCTATTGCGGCTCCAGTCACGGGGCCGACCCCGCCTTCGCCGACGCCGCCCGGGCCGTCGGCCTCCTGATCGCCGAGTCCGGCCGGACGCTCGTCTACGGCGGCGGCCACGTGGGATTGATGGGAGTGGTCGCCGACTCCGCCCTGGCCGCGGGAGGCCGGGTCGTGGGAGTGATCCCCAGGACCCTGATGGAGCGAGAAGTCGGCCACGGGGCCTTGACCGAGCTGCACGTCGTGGAGTCGATGCACGAGCGCAAGGCACTCATGGCCGACCTCTCCGACGGCTTCCTCGCCTTGCCCGGTGGAGTCGGCACGATGGAGGAGTTCTTCGAGACCTGGACCTGGGCCGTGCTCGGCCTGCACGGCAAGCCCTTCGGCCTGCTCGATGTGGCTGGCTTCTACGCTGCGCTGCTGGCGTTCCTCGACCGCCTGCTGGAGCAGGGGTTCCTCCGGGAGCACCACCGCGCCATGCTGCTCGTCGGCCGGGATCCCGGAGCGCTGATCGACGCGATGGACGCGTACCAGGCCCCCGAAGTGCCCCGGTGGATCGGCCGGGACGAAACCTGATCCCGATCGTCCGGGGGGCAACCCGAACGCCGAGATCGCCCCGACCGGGCCTTCCGGCATCGGGACGGGAGGCATGGTCGCGAGGAGCCGAGCGGGCGGGGCGCGGCCCGGCTCCCTCGCGGTTCAAACGCCGGAGGAGCCGGGCCCGGACGCGACCTCGGATCGGTCGCTCAGCGGCTCGCGGGCTCGAGCTCCACCTCGCATTCGCGAGGTCCGTAGCCCAGCACGGTCCCGAAGCCGCTAATGGCGCCGTCTTCGGAGAAGACCAGCTCGAGCTCCGCCTGGAGACCTCCTCGCTTGGCCTCGACCAGTCGGAGGGAGTCCACCTCGGAGCCGTCCTCGTTCCGAGAGACCGAGAGGCGGCCGTTGAGCACCTTGATCTGCTTCCGGTCGTGGCGAACGAAAAAGGTGATCCGGGCCGCTCGGTGGTTGGGCTGGTCGTCGAAGGAGATGAAATCAATCGCGAGCTTCATCTCGCGACCGTCGGGTTCGGTGACGAGGCCCTCGTAGCGCTTCCCCTTGGAGGTCAGGGCGATCAGCCGATCGACCTCCCGGCGCAGCTCCCCGGGCACCAGTTCCGGGGCGCCGGGCAACTCCGGGGCGTCGGACTCGCCCTCGGCGGTGGAATATCGATAGAGCATCACCCGGGGCGACTTGCGGAGCATCTTGGGGACGGTCTCGAACAGGCGAAGGTTCCTCCCCTGCCACCGAAACTGGTCGCACCAAACCTGGAGATTGGCGGCCGCGGGAATGGGCTCGGGAACGGCCACCGAGGTCAGGTTGGAGACCAGCAGCAGCGGCAGCCGGATCGACTCTCCCGGCGACCATTGGTCGACGAAGAACCAGTGAGGCTCGGCCTCGTTCTCCCGGAAGGCGTTCTGGCTGCTATCGAAGCAAACCGTCACATTGGTAAGCGTGTGGTTCGTCTGGTTGGTGAGCCGCAGCTCCCCGAGCTGTTTGGTGATCGCACCGTTGATCTTCCGGCTCAAATACAGCAAGCCCGGGGCGATCGGCATACCGTCAACCTCCGGGCCCGCGAGGCGATCGGCGATCGGCTGGAGGAGCTCCCAGGCCTCGTTGTGCTGAACCTTCGCCTCCCAGAACAGCTTGACCGAAGCGTTGGCGATCCGCCGGTGGGTCCGGAAGGCGGTACTGAAGTCATCCAGTCCGCGATCAATCGAGTCCTGGCTACCCAGCATCGCCTTCATACCCAGCAGCATTCCCTCCCCCATCAGGGCCTGGGTCGAGTCGTTCATGCTGTGCCAGGCCACGCCGTAGACCTCGCAGACCGCGACCGCCGCCTGGGCGGTTGATCGGATGTAGGGGTGCTTCGGGTCCAGGTCGATCAGTTGTCCGGCTCGTTTGCCGGCCACTCGCTTTAGCAGGAGCCGAACCGACTCGCCCTGGGCGTGGTCCATCGAAATGAGCGTCGCGATGTCGCGATACTCCCGCAGGACCTGTTCCCGAGCGGAGGAGTCTTGGACGGTCGCCGAGGACGCGACCACGAGCGAAACGAGGGTCGCTGTCAGCATCGATCTCACATCCTTTAACGCACTTACGACATTTATTCGCCAGCAAGCGTCTCCAGTGTACGCCGCGTCGCGTCGGGCGGTCAACCAGACCGCCCCGCGTCCACCGAGGTCGGCTCCGATCCCTGGGCCTGGGTCATCCCCGAGCGGCGAGGAGGGCCTCTCGGGCGGCCTGAACGGTGTGGTCGATGTCGGCCTCGGTGTGCGCCGAGGAGAGGAAGGCGGCTTCAAACTGGCTGCACGGGAAGTAGACGCCCCGGGCGAGCAGCTCCCAGAAGAACCGGCCGAAGAGGGCGGTGTCGGATCGCTTGGCGTCGTCGAAGTCGTGGATGGGCCCCTCGGCGAAGAAGATCGTGATCATGCTGCCCACGCGCTGGACGCAGTGCGGCACTCTGGCGTCGGTGGCGGCCCGGCGGAGGCCGTCCTCCAGCCGCTCGGCGAGCCGATCGAGCGCGGGATACGGGTTTTCTCGCTTGAGCAAGCGGAGCGTGGTCAGGCCCGCCGCCATCGCCAGCGGATTTCCCGACAGGGTGCCGGCCTGGAAGATCGGACCGACCGGGGAGATCCGGCTCATGATCTCCTTCGACGCTCCGTAGGCCGCCGCCGGCAGGCCGCCGCCGATGATCTTGCCTAGGCAGGTCACGTCGGGGGTGACGCCGAAGTACTCCTGCGCGCCGCCGTAGGAGAGGCGGAAGCCGGTCATCACCTCGTCGAAGAAGAGCAGGGCGCCGTGCTTGGTGGTCAGCTCTCGGAGCCGTTCCAGATAGCCCGGCCTCGGGGGAACGCAGCCCATGTTGCCGGCGACCGGCTCCAGCAAGACGGCGGCGACTTGTCCCGGGTAGCGCTCGAACGCGGAGGCGACGGCCGAGGCGTCGTTGAACGGCACGAGGATCGTGTCGGCCGCCGCCCCCGGCGTCACGCCGGGGCTGTTCGGGTGGCCGAGGGTCGCCACCGCTGAGCCGGCCGAGACGAGCAGCGCGTCCACGTGCCCATGGTAATGGCCGATCATCTTGATGATCTTGTCTCTCCCGGTGACCCCTCTCGCCAGCCGGACGGCCGACATCGCCGCCTCGGTCCCCGACGAGACGAAGCGCACCATCTCGATCGACGGCACCGCGGCGGCCACCTCCTCGGCGATCTCCGCCTCTCGCACCGTCGGAGCGCCGAAGCTGGGCGACTTCGCCAGCGCCTCGGCCACCGCCGCATTCACCTCGGGGCGGCAGTGGCCCAGGATCATCGGGCCCCAGGAGCCGATGTAGTCGATGTACTGGTGGCCGTCGATGTCGTAGAGGTACGCCCCCTCGGCCCGATCCAGGAACGGCGGCTCGCCTCCCACGGCGCCAAACGCCCGGGCCGGGCTGTTCACGCCGCCGGGAATCACCTTCCCCGCCCGGACAAACTCGGCGTGGCTGCGGTCCAGGCGGTACTCGGGCTTCGATCGGGCGGGGGTGGTCGCGTCCATCGGCATGTCGTCTTCGTCTTCGGTGAGAGAGGCTCGGGCTCGGACTTGGACTCGGGCGATCGTCCGCTGCCAGCATAGCCGTCGGCCCGGCAGAGGGGGAGGGGAGCGCTCACTCGGGAGTCTCGAGCTTCGCGGTCCGCTCCCCTCGCCGCCTGCGACTCCGAGCACGACGCGCGAACCTTTTCTCTCATTTTCACTGGCGACCTCCCCCCCGATCGGAGAGGATCGACCCGAGACCTCGAACCCCGTCGCTCCCCTGGAGGATCGATCCATGTCGTCGCGTTACGACCCCGCGAACCGGCCGGGCGGATCGGATGGCTCCGGCATCGGGTGGTCGCTGCTCCTGCTGCTTCTGGCCGGCCTCTCGGGCGGGAGCATCCTCCTCGCCGTGCAACAACGGCGTCTGGTCGTCCTGGAGCGACAGCAGGCGCTGGCCAAACACGTCCGGGCGCAGCAAGCGCTGGAAGAGGCGAGACGGGCCTCCGCCCTGGCCAGCGCGGACGACCGACCGAGGGCCGCCGAACGCGGCGAGCAGGCTGGCAACGAAGCGGCCCTCCCCGACTCCATCGAGGCGCTCCAACAGGAAAACGCCAGGCTCCGAGCGGAAATCAACCGGCTCCGCGACGCGATCGAAGCGGCCAACCCCGATTCGGCCCCCGCCGGAGCGTCCCCCTGACTCGGCTCCGGTGCCGGTCGGGCAGGGGAAGGACTTCGAGATCGCTGGAGTCGATCGCCACCGAGCAGGCCTCGGCCTCCGGGTGGCGGGCCGAGCGGGTGGTCCCGGGCGGTGGGGCGTCGTCCGCCCGGGAGGAGACGGATAATCTAGTCGTCCGAAGCCCTCCCGCCCCGGATCCGTCCCGATTTCGGAGGTTCGACCGCCATGCTGACCTTGCCGATGCTGGCTCTGCTCTTGCCGGCCTCGCCGGCCGACGACCCGCCCCCCGTTCCCGAGCCCCGGGGATACGTCGCCTCCCGGGCGCCGGGGCCAATCACGATCGACGGCCTCCTGGACGATCCCGGCTGGGAGGGCATCCCCTGGACCGAGACGTTCGTCGATATCGAGGGGGACGTGAAGCCCCTCCCCCGGTTCCAGACCCGGGCGAAGATGGCCTGGGACGACCGCTTCTTCTACATCGCCGCCGACCTGGAGGAGCCCCACGTCTGGGGCACGCTCACCGAGCACGACTCGGTCATCTTCCGGGACAACGACTTCGAGGTCTTCATCGACCCCGACGGCGACAACCACCAGTACTACGAGTTCGAGATCAACGCCCTGAACACCGGCTGGGATCTCCGCCTGGTGAAGCCCTACCGCGACGGCGGCCCGGCGCTGAATGAGTGGGAGATCCCCGGCCTGAAGACCGCCGTGCACGTCCGGGGGACGCTCAACGACTCCTCGGACGAGGACGACGGCTGGTCGGTCGAGATCGCCATGCCCTGGTCCGTGCTCTCCGAGTTCACCGCGATGCCCTGCCCCCCCCGGGACGGCGACCGCTGGCGGGTGAACTTCTCCCGGGTGGAATGGCTGCACCGGGTCGTCGATGGAACCTACCAGAAGGTGCCGGACCGAAGGGAAGACAACTGGGTCTGGTCGCCGCAGGGGGTGATCGACATGCATCGCCCCGAGCGCTGGGGAGACGTCCAGTTCTCGACCGCCCCTCCCGGCACCGTCGCCTTCCAGCCCGACCCCGCCCGGCCGGCCCGAGACTTCCTGCACCGGGTGTATGAGGCCCAGAAGTCGTATCACCGGGAGCATGGCCGATTCGCCGAGTCGTTCGAGGAGCTGGGGATCGACCCGGCCGGGTGGACCTCCCCTCAGCTCGAGACAACCGGCGACGGCTACACCGCCTCGGTGATCGCCCCCGGCGAGGAGGGCGAGCCCCCCCGTCGGTGGACGATCCGGCAGGATTCGCTGCTTACGTCCGGGCCGGCATCCTGACCGCCCCGGAATTCAGAACACGGTCGGGACGGAGCCCGACCCCACCATGCTCCCTCTCCCCAGGGAGGAGTGTCAGCCCCGGTGACGAGGTCCGCCAGGCCACCCGCCGATCGGCCCCCCACCACGTCCCTTGACCGATCTCGGGGCGATGCCGCCCCCAGCGATCGGCTTGGGGCCGTCGCAGACCTCGATCCGCCTGGCCTCCCTGATCGGAGGCCTCCCGACCGCGAGGGAACTCACCGTCGGCCGGACGACGGAGGCGGAAGGGCTCGACGAGCCCTCGAGCCCCCGCGCCAGGACAATTCGACCTCGGGAGGTCAGACTCCCGGTGCCGGGGTCTCCTCGACCCCGGCGACCTGGAACCCTCTCGCTCCGAGCGTCATGCAAGCCGAGTCATCCAGTCCCCTCCCGAATCGGGATCGGGATCCGGAGCGGCGTCCGGCTCATCTCCCCGATCGTCGGGAGGAGGGGTCACTCGGCGGCCGAGGAGCCGCGAGGGGCGTCGATGTCGAGGCGGATGACGACGTCCTTGTTGATGATCCGGTCGCGGACATCCGAGTCGGCGCCGTAGACGATGCCCCAGATCGTGCGGTCGATCTTGAACTCGGAGTCGAGCGTCACGGCCGAGTCGGTCACGGCCACCGTCGCCGGGAAGGTGACCGACTTGGTGACGCCATGCATTGTCAGGTTCCCGGTCACCTCGTGCGTCGCCCCCTCGGCGCCGGCCGAGGCCGGGGTGATGGACGTGGAGACGAACTCGGACTCGGGATAGGTGTTCACCTCGAAGAAATCCTCATTCTTGAGGTGCCCGGTCAGCTGGTCGTTGTCCGACCAGAGGGAGTTCATATCGATGGTCGCCGACACCGAGACCACCTCCCCCTCGGGGTTCAGCACGAACCGCCCGGAAAAGGTCTTGAAGCCGCCGTCGTGCCCGCCGCCGACGAGCTTCGAGCCGAAGAAGCCGATCGACGAGTTCGAGCCGTCGAAGAGAACCGACTCGCCGCCCTCGGCAGCGACGGCCGGCTCCGACTCCGGCTCGGCGGCTCCCTGGAGATCGGGCTCGGCGTTGGCGTTGGCGTCGGCATCGGCCTCGAACTCGGTCACGCTCAAGGCCGCCACGGGGTCGGAGTCGGCAACGGGCTGGGCCTCGCCGACCTTGGCGGCGGTGACGTCGGCGGTCGGGTCGGAGCAGCCGGCGATCATCAGGACGGCCAGGGCGAGCATCGCGGACCATCGGGCGATCACGTTCATGGGGATTGAGCTCCCAGGGGAGGATCGGGACGGGTGAGGGTAGCGGACTCGGACTCGGACTCGGACACGATCTCGGGCCCGATCCCGACCCGGGCGGCGTGCCTGGATCCGGTCGGCCCGGAAGAGGAGGGAGCGGGAGTGTCCCTCTCGGGGGGATGGCGGGCCTTGACCAGCAGCTCGTTCAGGCTGCGCAGCTCACCGGATTCCAGGTGGCCGAGCAGCCGGCGGTGCAGCGTCAGCACCGGCTCGTCGAGCGTCCGGAGGCGCTCCAGGCCGCAGGAGGTGACGCGGACCCGCACCACCCGGCGATCCCGGGCCGAGCGATCCCGAGTCACCAGGCCGGCCGCCTCCAGGCGGTCGACCAGCCGGGTGATGTCGGGCACCGAGGTAATCATCCGGGAGGCGATCTCCAGGCTCGGCAGCCCCTCGCCCCCTTCCCCCCGAAGGATCCGAAGGATGTTGTATTGGGCCGGGCTCAGCCCGTGGCGACGGAAGAGGCGGACGAACTCCAACTGCAACACGTCGGCCGTCCGCATCAGGTTGAGCATCGCCTCCTGCTCGGGGACGGCGAACGGCTCTCGCTTCTTCAACTCGTGCTGCAACCCGGCGCGGGCCATGCGGTCCCCTCCGAGCCTCTCGGTGTCAGGCCGGGGATTGTACGACCGGGGAAAAGGTCGTGTCAACAATGATCGGGGAGGGATCGCGGTCCCCCTTGGCGATCCGGGGAGGAATTGAAATAATCGCGAGGTGATCGGGGCGAGGCCGGGCGGCCGCGCCCCGCCCCTGGAGGACGAGGGCCTCCCGGGGGGACGCCTGGTCCTTCGGAGCCTTCCCTACAGGGGAGCCCGCGCGGCCGCCCGCCGCTGTCGCCATCCCTCCCTGGCGCGATGCGGAGGCGTTGCCCGCCGCGCCGGCCCGGGGAGCGATCGAGACAGTCGCATGCATTTACCTCCGCGCAGCTTGGGCAAAATCGACGTTCATTCGGAGCATTCGCCGCTGGCACGCTCGGTGGGCACTCGCGCCCTGCGGTTCATCCACACCGCCGAGGCCGGTGGCGCCGTGCTCTTCCTCGCGGCCATGCTCGCCCTGATCTGGGCCAATTCGCCCTGGGGGGACTCGTACTTCAGCCTCTTCCACACCCCGATCAAGATCCGCATCGGCCCCCTCGAACTGGCCCCCCCCTCGGAGCAGACCGCCGAGCCGGGCGAGATGGCCGCCGGGGAGTCCCCCCCCGACGAGGAGACGGCCGCCTCGGCCCCGGCCCCCGCCGGTGAGGCCGAGCACGCCGGGGTCGCTCCTGGCGAGGAGCATCCGCCCGATGCTGGCGGCCACCAGCGCGGCATGACGCTGCACCACTGGATCAACGACGCGCTGATGGTCCTGTTCTTCTTCGTCGTCGGCCTGGAGATCAAGCGCGAGCTGGTCCTCGGCGAGCTGGCCGGCATCAGCCGAGCGGCGCTGCCGGCGGCGATCGCGCTGGGAGGGATGATCCTACCGGCGGCCATCTACACCGTGATCAACGCCATCGCTCCCGGGGGGGTGATCCACGGCTGGGGAGTGCCGATGGCGACCGACATCGCCTTCGCCGTCGGCGTGCTGGCCCTGCTGGGAGACCGGGTGCCGAACTCGGTTCGCGTGCTGCTGCTGGCCTTCGCCATCGTCGACGACATTGGCGCCATTCTCGTCATCGCCCTGTTCTACACCGAGCAGCTCTCTCTGCTGGCTCTGGGGCTGGCGGGGGTGCTGGTCGGCGTGGTGTACGGCATGCGTCGGATCGGGGTGCTCGACGTCGGGCCGTACATCTTCGTTGGCGCCCTGGTCTGGGCCTGCTTGCTCGTCTCCGGGGTGCACGCGACGATCGCCGGGGTGGTCCTTGGGCTGATGACCCCGTCCGCCCCCTGGTTCGACATGAAGCGGTACTCCATCGCCCTGGACAACTTGCAGGCCGAGTTCAACGAGGCCATGCGACAGGGGGACGAGGAGGCGGCCAGCTACGCCCTGGGCAAGATCGAGAAGCTCACCCAGGGGACCGAGTCGATCCTCGACCGGCTGATCCGGCTGATCCACCCGTGGTCGGCCTTCGTGGTGCTGCCGATCTTCGCCCTGGCCAACGCCGGTGTGGCGCTGACGGCCGAGAGTCTGGCCGCCGCGGCCAGCAGTCCGATCCTCTGGGGGGTCGCCCTGGGCCTGATACTCGGCAAGCCGATCGGGACCACGCTGATGGCCTGGATCGCCGTGAGGCTCGGCCTGGTGACCCTGCCCGAGGGAACCGACTTCCGCCAGATCTTCGGGATCGGCCTGCTCGGAGCGATCGGGTTCACCGTGGCGCTGTTCATCACCGACCTGGCCTTCAACGATCCGGTGCGAACCGACGCCTCGAAGATCGGCATCCTGGCCGCTTCGATGGTGGCGGGCGTCGTCGGCCTGACCTACCTCCGGGCCGTCCTCCCCACCCCCTCCTCCGGCCGGATGGCCCCGGCCCGGGCCGGCCAGCACTGACCCCGCTCGCCCGCGTCAACCGGGGCCTCGGCCCTCCGAGCCCGGGGCCGGGTTTCTCCCCGACGGTGGCGATGGTTCCTCAAGACATCGCCATCGTCGGCGCTTGCATGCTTTGAATCGGGGCCCTTGTGCTGGGCCGGTGAATGGTGTTCGTACGCAATCGCCCAGGAATGGCGAATGGCGCGACGAAGTTCACTGAGAACGCCCCTCCCTCCCGATCCCGACACCGCCCCCACCGCGATCTTCTGGAGGGAGGGTGATCTGAACCCTCCGCGATCAGAACGGCACCAGCGCGTTCGATCGGGTCGGCGGCGGGGCGTTCGGGTTCGCGGGAGGGATGGCGGGCCTCGCCGCGGGGGGGGAGCCCGCGGCGGGGGGCGAGGGATCGCCGAGCAGGGGAATGCCGTCCACATTCAGCGCGCAGCGGAACCCGAGATACGGGAGGCGGGTGTCGGTGCGCTGGCCGATTCGGTGGGTGACATCGTGATCCTCCGACGAGCCTCGGACGGTCTGGCGAGCGGGAGTGGAGGTGGGCCGGGCGGGACCGCCGGGGTTGAAAAGCACCCGGCCGGCCCGGGGGGCGTAGACGTCGCCGTCGAACCAATCGGCGGTCCATTCCCAGGCGTTGGCGGCCAGGTCGAAGGCGCCGACGGGGGAGCGGTCCTCGGGATAGCTCGCCACCGGGTCGACCGACCTCCTGGGGCGGCGGTCTCCCCAGGGCGCGGCGGATGGTCCCCAGGGGCGAATCAGGCCCTCGGGCCCCCGGGCCGCCGCCTCCCACTGGGCTTCGGTGGGGAGGGACTTGCCCGTCCACTCGGCGTAGCGAAGCGCCTCTCTGGCCGAGATCATCACCACCGGGTGCGCTTCCCCCAGGCTGAGCCGGGAGAGCTCCTCGGGGGCCGGCAGCGGGCTCTCGCCGCGTCGGGCCATCGCCTCCCGGTACCGGAGGTACTGCCCGACCGTCACCTCGTGCTCGTCGATGTAGAACGACGGCAGCCCGACCCGGTGAGCCGGGCGCTCGGTCGGGAGGCCGTCATCCCTCCCCATCAGGTAGGAGCCGGCCGGCACCAGGACCATCGTGGAGCCGTCCCGCTCGCAGACGATCCGGGTTGGCCAGCCCGAGGCGTGCTGCTCGGCGTCCTCCGCCGGCGAGAACCCCGGGGGGAGCACCCGCAGCACCGGCTCAGAAGGCGGCGCCGGCTCGGGCGCCGCCTCCGCCGCCGACACGGCAGGGGAGAGCCGGGCGGCGTCGGCCGGGGCGGACGCCCCGACGCCGACCGGGGCGGCAGAGGGCGCCTCGACCGAGGCGACCAGGCCGGACGGGGCGAGCGTCGGCACGTCGGGGAAGGGGGGGAGCCCCTGGGCGATCCGATCCAACGCGGCTCGGGCCTCGACGGCGGTCCGCGAGTTCGGGTAGCGATCGACGATCCGCTGGAGCTGGGAGCGGGCCACGTCCAGGGTCAGGGCCGATCGGGAGCGGACCAGAAGGTCCTGCGCCAGGCGTTCCTGCTCCGCGTTCCCCAAGGCCCGGCCGTCGACCGGGGCGGTCGGGGGGAACATCTGGGAGGCGTCGATGACGTAGACCCCCTCCTCGTCCCCGCCGCCACCACCGCCGACGGCCCGCACGATCATCATGATCGCCAGCACCACCGACAGCCCCGCGGCGATCCCCAGCGCCAGCCGGATCCGGTGGCGCGTCTCCACGGTGTCGAGCGTCGGCGTCGGGGCGACGAGCAGCCGGCCTTCGTCGCCCTCGCCCTCCTTCGACTCGGGGCGATCCTCTCCCCGGCCCCGCCGGCGTCCCCGGCGCGACGGACGGGAGGGAGCCGCCTCCGCCCTGGCGTTCTCCTCCGCCTCCTCGGTCGTCAGGGGGGCCGACCGGGAGATCCTCGGCAACGGCTTCGGCGGCGAAGGAGGCCCGGGCCGGCGAACCGGCGGCGGAGCCTCCTCGTCATCAATCGGCAGCGGCGGGCGCCCTGGGCCGGCCTGCTCCGAAGAGGGGGTGGCAAGCTCGTATTCGGACGAACTGAACTCGGCCATGGGCGATCGCTCCCTCGGATTCGCGGGGGACGACCGATGGCCCAAGACGGGCGCACCGAGGAGTCGGGAGTGGATCGACAGGTCTGACCTCTCCACGTTAGTCGACTCGGCCGGCGGTCGGCAACCCCGGCGGCCTCCCGATCCGGGACGATCGGCCGATCCCCCAAGGAAGACTCCCGCGTCCCTCCCCCGTAGCGCACTCGCCCCGGCTCCCTCCTCCCTCTCCTCAATCCGAACCGGCCCCTCCGTTCCTCCGGCCAGGACCCCCCCTCCCCAGATGGCGTCTCCTGGATCGGCCCCCCCGGTGCGGGTAGACTCCCGGTCGGGAGTCGGCCTGCTCGCCCAGAAGCCTGCGCCCGCCCCCTGACCGTTCCGATCCGTTCTGATCCGATCTGACCTGTTTTGATCTGATTTTCTCTTATCTGTTCTGATCTGATCCCCTCTGATCCGATTTCTTCTGACCTGCTCTGATCTGATCCCCTCTGATCCGATTCCTTCTGACCTGTTCTGATCTGATCCCCTCTGATCCGATTCCTTCTGACCTGTTCTGATCTGATCCCCTCTGATCCGATTCCTTCTGACCTGCTCTGATCTGATCCCCTCTGATCCGATTCCTTCTGACCTGTTCTGATCTGATCCCCTCTGATCCGATTTCTTCTGACCTGCTCTGATCTGATCCCCTCTGATCCGATTTCTTCTGACCTGCTCTGATCTGATCCCCTCTGATCTGATCCCCTCTGATCCGATTCCTTCTGATCCAATCCGATCCCCCCCAATCCCCTCCAATCCGACACGACGACACCCCAGGGAGACTCATCATGAGACGACTCGCCGTACTGACCGCCCTGCTGCTCCCCATGCCGCCCGCCCCGGCCGCGATCGCGAGCGAGCCCGCCCAGGACGACGACGGCTTCACGCCGCTGGTCGAGGGAACCGACCCGTCGCAGTTCGACCTTGTCGGGATCAACACCGAGACGATCACCATCTCCGAGGATGGCGAGATCGCCCTCTCAGGCAATCCCCACGGCTACTTCGCCACCAAGGAAAGCTTCGAGGACTACGTGCTCCAGTTCGAGTTCATGTACGAGCGGCCCGACGACTTGCGGAACGACGCCTTGTTCCCCGGCAACAGCGGTCTGCTGATCCACATCCAGGGCGAGCCGAAGGTCTGGCCGAAGTGCGTCGAGGTGCAGCTGAAGAACTCCGACGTCGGCCGCCTGCTGGGCGTCGCTGGCGGCACGATCCAGAGCGAGCGGCCGGGCCAGGCCATCTCCCAGTCTCGGGCCGAGGCGATCCAGCCGGTCGGGCAGTGGAATCGGATGGAGGTGACCTGCCAAGGAGGCCGGGTCACGGCGGTGCTCAACGACATCCTCATCGACGAGGGTGCCGGCGCCGATCCGCAATCCGGTCCGATCGGCTTCCAGTCTGAGGGCCGCCCGATCCGATTCCGCAACCTCCGCATCAAGCCCATCGAGTGATCCTGCCTCGCTCGGGGCGCCTCCCCGCCCTGGCCGGCTCCCTTCGCCGTCCCCCGACGATCCCGGACGCCCAATGCCGGATTCCCTGGAGGACGGGCCCTCCGGCCCGGGAGGCCGGGGTCGACGCGACCCCGGCCTCCCGGGCGAACTGCTCGGCGAGGCGTCCGGATGCGGGGCAAGCGTTTTCCCTGCCTTAGACCTCAGCCTGCCGGACCTGGGCCATCGCTCGGCAATCGAGATCGAACTCGAAATCCAGATCGACACCATCCGAGGTGACCCCTCGGAACTCCTCCACCGTGCGAGACGGCTCGCACCGTCCGCCTTGCCCCCGCTCAATTTCCTCCCCTCGTTCTCGTTTTAGGATCACGACCAGTTCGGCCCCCTCTTCGACCGCGACGACCTCCGCGCCCTGGTCGATCCGAACCCCTCCCCCGGCGCCAGGGACTGATCCCAGAGACCAAGGTCGAACCAACGTCTCGGTGGGATGATCGACCTCGGCACGGCCCCGCCCCCCCGATCCGCCCTCCAACCCCTTCCGTAACGATCCGATTGGGACCTGGATGAGACATCGTGGCATGGTCCCGGCGTCTTCGGAAGGCGGACAACCGGTGATCGGGGTGACCGCGGCCGAGTCGAGGTCGCCCCCCCATCGGGAACGCTCGGATCTCGGAGCGCCCCCCCTCGGTTCGCTCCCGACCGCCCATCTCCGCTCGGTCCGACCCCCGGATGCCTCGTTCCCCGATCCCATCACCGCCGATCGCCTTCCTCCCGACCATTACAGAAGGAGGAGATCGCTTCCGTCGTCCCCTCCAGCCCCCTTGCCGATCGCCTCGCCGGTCCTCCAGGGGCCCCATCCTCCTCTTTGGCATCCGAATCCGATCAGGATGGTTCGAGCAGCCCCCCCGTATCGCATCGCCTCCCGGTCGGGGCCCGTCGCCCGGTGGTCTGGAAGCCCGCCGTCCCCAACCTCAGGAACCGAGGGGAGCGACCCACCCGACCACCTCGGTCCGGGCCGCAACCGCGAGTCGCGCCGCTCGGTCCCTCCCCTCGGGGTCCCTCCCCGCTCGCTCCCGAGCGGGTTCGGAGCCGGGCCGGCAGCGGAATCCAACCTCCCGGGACGCAAGACCAGACGGCCAAAATCAACCCACCCACAAACGCGCCCACGCAAACACCAATCCGCGACTCACGCATTCACGCAGGATCCTGTCCGCGCCTCCGTCCTCGTCTTGGGGAGCGAACCCATCTATGAGAGGGGGACTGTCAAGCTGCCGGTGCAGGTTCGGTGGGCTCGGGGCCCCGGCACCTCCCCCTCGCCGTCGGCGTCGGTCGGCCTGCCCGTCCCAGACCACGCCCACCATCTATGAGAGGGGGACTGTCAAGCTGCCGGTGCAGGTTCGGTGGGCTCGGGGCCCCGGCACCTCCCCCTCGCCGTCGGCGTCGGTCGGCCTGCCCGTCCCAGACCACGCCCACCAGCGATGCGGCGGTGCACCCCGGCACACCTCCCCTGAGCCACAGGCCGAGGGGAGGCCCCGGCCCGCATCCTTCTCCACGAGGCTCGGCCGACGTGACGTGGACGCTCAACCATCTATGCGGGATCGTCCGGCCAGGCCGGACGTCGCCAGGAAAGAGGATTCCGAGGGACGCCGCCACTCAATGTCTCGGCGGTCAGCGGCGGGGCCGCCGCCGGGGTTCGCTCCGGGGTCATCCCTCAGGTCGTCACGCCCACCGGGCGGTGGCTCGACAGGTCTCCGGCTCTTGGTGATGGATCGTCCCTTCGGCTTCGGCTTCGGCTTCGGCTTCGGCTCAGGTCGCGGCCAGGCGGTACGGCGTCATCGTCCGCAGCAGGGCGACCATCACCCCCAGCAGCCGACGCGCCACCGCCACGATCGCCTTCTTGCC
>NZ_RYZH01000052.1 GCF_003977685.1 Tautonia sociabilis
AGAGCGTTGACGTACACGACGGGTCGCTGGGAGCAGTTCTGGGGCAGGCTCAGCCGGGAGGGATACCCGGTGGCGGCGTAAGCGAGTCCGGAGGGGCCGCGAACCACATCATTCGTCGGTCACACCCCCACCGCTCAGTCATAAGCACCCTTATCGGACCCTGTCGGGATCCGGGATCGGTTTCCGACACGATGGCATGAGTTGCAGAAGCGTGCTCCATCACGTCGGAAGGAATCCGGGGAGGCCCAAGATCGATGTCGATCGCGCCGAGTCCCGGTTCGGATCGGAATTGTTGTCCCAGCGACGGCAGTTCCCCGACGAGCTCCGCCTTGGATACGAAGCGAACGGCGCCGGCCGCTCCGGCGGCGGCCAGATATCGCGGCGGGTCGTGGATGGACATGATCGCCACGAGCCGAGGGCGATGCCTCGCAGACCAGGTCCCCGACTCGAGCCGAAATTGAAACTCGCTCAGATTCAAGAGCAGGGAGCAGCGGCGGTTCGAGACGCGGCGTCCTTGGGAAACACGGCGGCCGGAGGAGCAGAGGGCAGCCATCAACCGCTCTCCTTGGTAAGCTCGGCCTCCAACCGCGGCATCATCGATTGGCAAGCTCCTTCGGTCGGCGAGGCGGGCCAGAACGGATCAACCGGGAGGGACGGGGGCTCGCACCCGGGACCGGGAGATGGAGGAGGCCACCGCTTTTCTCTCCAGGCCCGTCGCCATCGTTCGCCCGGCCAGACGATCGCACAAGGCGTGACGACGGAGATCGCAACGGTGATCGGGATCGACCTCGGCGGCAAGGTGGCCCTCGTGGCCGGCGCCGGCCGAGGCCTCGGCCGGGCCACCGCAACGGCCCTTCACGCCGCCGGCGCGGCCGTCGTCATCAACGACATGCCGGACGAGGAGGGGAGAGCGTAAGAGATCGGACGATCAGCAGGAAGGTTCCGGCCCCCCGATCACCGTGCCCGGGAAGATCGGATCACCCCAGGCATCGGGCGACGAGCCGGCGGGCGAGCAGGGGGAGCGACAGGGGGGCGCGCTGACGGTCGACGCCGATCGAGTAGATCCACTGCAAGAGCCCGTCGCGCTCCCGGGGGTCGGCCAGAGTGAACCGGAGGCCCAGGAGGTCGCCGTGACGGCGGACGACCTCTCCTCGGATCGATCGGCCGCCGGGGAGATGAAGCCGCATGGCCGAGGGAGCGTCTCGGTCGGCGGGCCATGCGATCCCGGCTCCGCTCGCCGACACGTCGAGCAGCGGTGCCAGCCGCCAGGTGCCGTCGTCCCCCTCACACATCACGGGGGTGGCGGTCCGGTACCGCTCGGCCTCCCGACGGCGGCCCCGGTCCCTCCCCGCCAGGATGGCCAGCACCAGCGCCCCGGCGTTGGCCGCCGCGAAGAACGAGGCCGCCGCCCGGTGCTCGGGAGCGGCGATGATCTGCGTCTCGGGCCAGGCGTTGACCAGCAGGCCGAGCATCGTCAGCAGCAGCAAGCCCAGGGCGCAGCCCCGGGCGAAGGTGTCGACCCCCTGCCCCGCCCCGCTCCCCTTGGGAGTGACCCGGAAGGGCTCGCCGAAGGGCTTGATCAGCGTCGAGAGGATCGTCGGCACCAGCCGGAAGCTCAGCAGCAGCGAGAACCCAGTCGACAGCAGCGGCAGGTAGCGCCCTCCCGAGAGCCAGATCATCGGCGCCGTCAGGGCCACCAGCACCGGCAATTGGTAGCGGATCAGGTCCGGCAGCGTTGCCCCCACCAGCGGGGCCATCCCGGTCCACAGGAAGACGATCGGCACCAGGACGGCGAACAGCCGGACCGGCGTCTGCACCATCCAGTCGATCGGGAAGAAGAACAGCCGCTGGATCGGCGACAGGCCCGAGCCGAGGGGGCCGTCCTTCAGGAACATCAGCTGCAAGCCTCCCCGGCACCAGCGCTGGCGCTGCACGAACATGCCGGCCACGCTTTCCGGCGAGAGGCCGAAGGCCAGCGGCTCGTTAAGATACCGGGTGACGTAGCCCCGCCGCAGCAGGGCGAGCGACGAGAGGATGTCCTCCGTCACCGAGTCGGTCGGGATTCCGCCGACTTCCATCAGGGCGCTGCGTCGCTGGACGCTCGCCGATCCGCAGCAGAAGGCGCAGTCCCAGGCGTCCCGGCTCGGCTGGACGACGTCGAAGAACAGCCGCTGCTCGTTGGGGGACTGGTCCCCCAGGCCGAGGTTCATCTCGAAGATGTCGGCGTTGAGGAAGTGATGCGGCGTCTGGACGATGGCGACCCTCGGGTCGTCGAAGAAGCCGACGGTGCGCATCAGGAAGTCTCGCCTCGGGGCGAAGTCGGCGTCGAGCACGACGAACAGCTCGGCGTCGGTCTGCGACAGGGCGTGGTTGATGTTGCCGGCCTTGGCGTGCCGGTTGTCGGGGCGGGTGATGTAGCCGACCCCCCGCTCCTCGCAGAACGCTCGAAGCCAGGGCCTGCGGCCGTCGTCGAGCACCCAGAGGGTGAAGTTCGGGTAGTCCATCCCCATCGCGGCGAGGATCGGCCCCTCCAGCACCTCGATCCCCTCGTTATAAGTGCAGAGGAACACGTCCACGCGAGGCAGCTCGTGCGGGGGGAGCCGCCGGAGCTTCCGCTCGTGCCGGTCGGCCTCGGCGGAATGGTCGCTGGTGCGCGTCAGCATCAGGTAGGTGACGCCGCAGTTGGCGATGGCGGCCAGCTCGAAGAGGAAGACCGTCCAGACCCAGATCCCGGCCCAGGTCGTCGGGTCGACCGGCAGCACCGTGATCGAGGCTCGCAAGATCAGGTACCGGACGGCCACGGCCAGGGCGAAGGCCACGGCCAGCGATCGCGCCCAAGACCGCTGCCTCGGCAGGCCGGGGAGGACGGCCACGGCAAGGCCGGCCACGATCAGGACGGGAGCCCACTCAGCCCCCGGATCGGGTGTCATCGCGACGGTCCCCCTCGGGGCGATGGGCTCAGCGTTTGGTCCAGACGATCGCCGGGCCGCCAATGTGGTGCCGGTTGGCCGGGTCGCCGCCGTCGGGCTGGACCTCCAGCTCGATGATCGCCCGGAAGGTTCCCGGGGGAACCGAGTCCCGGGGGATCTGCCCCATCGTCCTCGGATCGACCGCCCCGGGGTCGGTCACTCGGACGACCCGTCCCGGCAGGATCAGAGAGGAGCCGAGCAGCCGGGCCTCCACTGGCGTCCCCGGCCGGACCCGGGCGGCGTCGGCCTCCTTGAACAGCGCCTCGATCCCCAGCCGATCCGGGTCGACGATCTCCAGGGCCGTCGCGCCGGGAGTGACCTCGACGTCGGGGGACAGTGAGGACGACCAAACGATCCCCCCCATCGGCGAGACGACCCGGAGCCGGCCCTCCTCCAGATGCCGGCGCTCTCCCTCGAGCCGAGCCTCCAGCTCGGCGAGCTTCCCACCCAACTCCCCCAGCCGGGCCCGCAGCCCCATCTGCTGCATCTCGATCTCGTCGCAACGCTGCAGCGAGGCGACCCGGTCCTGCCCGCCGTCGGCTTCCCCCACGAATACCCCGCTCCGGGCGGAGTCGAGCTGCAATCGGTGGCGTTCCTCGGCCATTCGGGCCTCCTCCAACTCGTCCCGGGCGACCTCCAGCGCGGCCTCGGCCCTCGACCGCTCGAACTCGGACGACGCCCCCCGGCTCGACAGCCTCCCCTGCAGGCGAAGCTCAAGCTCCGCCTCCCGGAGCCGGGACTCAGCCGCCTCCACCCGGGCCCGCTGCTCGGCCAGCTGCGCCTCCGCCCGGGCGACCCGGGCCTTCCGGTACTCGTCGAAGTGGGCCTTCAGAGTCTCCTTCAGCTCGTCCAGCTCGGCGAGCTGCCCCCGGATCGCGTCGGCCGCCCGACGGACGGACTCGGCCTCCGCCCGGAACTGCTCCGAAGGGCGCCGGTCGGGGGAGGCCTCTCGCACCTCGAAGAGCACCTGACCGGCGGAGACCCTCGCTCCCACCTCGGGAGGCGTCCCGACAATCACTCCCGGCTGATGCACCCGGACCACCGCCGAGGGCGCCGTGACCGACGCCCGGACGCTGGTCCGATACAGGACCGAAGGCATGATCAGCCACGCCGCCTCGGCCAGCATCGCCCCGCCGATCAGCCACCGGATCAGGCGTCGCCACCCGTTTCTCGGTGGGCGTTTCGTCGGTGTTGGGGCCGGGGCATCGGCTTCCTCGGTCGGCGTCGGTTGGTTCGAAGGGATCGCTTCGAGTCGGATTCGTGTCGCTTCCATCGCGGGCGATCGGCCGCGAGGCCGCCCTTCAAGGCATCGATCAGTGCGGGGCCTCGCGACCCCGACGACCGACGTCGCCCCCCCGTTCCAAGGACTCCCGATTCCCGATCACCCACAATCACCGAGACGACCGTCGATCCTTCCCGGACGGGGCGCCGTCTTGATCAAGCCTAGGTCACATCCCGGACCGATCCCCAGAAAACGCCGGACGGCGACCTGACCGGAACCCCAACGAGAAGGCGGATGGCACCCCTGAACCCGGCATCCTCCGGAACGATCTCCAGGGAATCGCGCGAGAGGCGAGCAGGCCGGTCGTCGGGATGGTCGTCGGCTCCCTTCCCGGAAACAACACGATCAGAGACTCCTCGAGGAGGGACCAGTCCTGGAGTTTTCCGGGAGGCCTGAGCGTGGGGGGAACCGGGGCAGTCCCGCTGAACTCCCGGAGCCGCCCGCCCCGCCCATCGATGCCAGGATCCACCGGTCGGCCAGTGGGCCGTCAGCGTCACCGAACCGGGAGAGAGGGCCCCCCATGCGGTTCCTCAGGGAGACATCGAGGCGGCAGGCACGCCGGGAGTCGTCGCCTCGGTCGGGGTCGTCCAGCACCCGGCCAGTCGCCAGACCGCCCCCGCCCCTCCCGGCGAGCAGGATGGGCATCTCGTCGCCCTGGCGGCGGTCGCCGTCGAAGAGGTTCGAGCAGCACCTCAGCAGAGAGTGATCCCGCATCGAGCCGTTCGTCGACCGGACGGTCCTCCCGGTCGATGCGCTCGAAGAACGCCTCAGCCTCGCCGAGCATCGCGGCCCGAAGCCCTGCGGTGAACTCAGGGAATCGGCCCGAATCGATTCCCTGGTTCCGGTCGAAGCGGTCGAACCCCAGCCACTGGACAAAAACCCCAGGCTCACAATGTTTATAAAATATAAGATATCATCATAAATCTGAAGTTCAGCATTCCGGGCGCCGCCGGCCCGAGGGCGTTTGACGGCGAGCGATTCGGGATCTACGAATCCCGCAGCGGCACCGTGCCGACAGCGGTGGGGGCGCGATGCCTCGGAGGCCGACCCCGGGAGCGATCCCGAGTCGGACGCGAGCCGGCGACTCCGGGGGCACGCCCCCGAGGTCCGGCAGTCGGCTGCCCGGGAGTGCCGAGGGTTCCAAACCAGACGAAGGGAAAGGGGCAACCATGCTCAGGAAACAGATCGTTGCGAGGCCCCGCTCGGGCTTCACCCTGGTGGAGCTGGCGGTGGTCGTCGTGATCATCGGCGTGCTGGCCGCCTTCGGCGTCCCGCGCTTCCTCCAGTCCGTCGAGCGGTCGAAGGCGTCCGAGGCCTTCAGCTACCTCAGCGCCGTCCGCACCGCCCAGGAGCGGTATCACGCCCGAGAGGGCACCTACGCCAGCGACCTAGGCGACCTCGACATCCAATCGCCGACGCCGAAGTACTTCACCGTCGGCGCCGTCGCCGCCGGCTCCTCAGGCTCGATCCAGGACTCCTGGACCCTGACCCTGACCCGATCCGGCTCCTCGGCCGGCTACGGCGCCTACACGGTGGTCTTCACCGACCAGGGCTACGACGCGACCAACAGTACCATCGATCCCGAGATCAACCCGATCGGCGGCTCAAGCAGCAGCACCTGAGGCTCGCTCGCCTGATCTCCGGGCCGCCCGGCCGCCCCGCCGGTGGGCGGCCCGGCGGTGGGGAGGCCCTCGCCGCGGTCAGGCTCGCGACCGCCCGGCCCGACCCCGTGGGCCAGGCGGCCGCAAGCCCGGGCAGCCCCAGGGATCCGAGGGTGGGACCCATCCGGCTTCCGCGGGCCGGGGTGTCCGGCTGAAGGCCTCGCCGAGGGATGCCCGAGGCGGGGCACCCCGGCCGTCCCTGGAGAGCGCGATCGTCCGATGGGGCGGCGACGCGGCATGCCGGACCTTTCCTACCAACGAATAAGGGGTGAGTTCGATGCAGATCAAGCCAAACGCCTCGAGGCCCCGCTCGGGCTTCACACTGGTGGAGCTGGCGGTGGTCGTCGTGATCATCGGCGTGCTGGCCGCCTTCGGCGTCCCGCGCTTCCTCCAGTCCGTCGAGCGGTCGAAGGCGTCCGAGGCCTTCAGCTACCTCAGCGCCGTCCGCACCGCCCAGGAGCGGTATCACGCCCGAGAGGGCACCTACGCCAGCGACCTGGGCGACCTCGACATCCAATCGCCGACGCCGAAGTACTTCACCGTCGGCACGATCGGGCCCGGAAGCACCACCGACCTGGAGGACTCCTGGACCCTGACCCTGACCCGATCCGGCTCCTCGGCCGGCTATGGGGCCTACACCGTCACCTTCACCGACCAGGGCTACGACGCGACCAACAGCACCATCGTCTCCGAGATCAACCCGATCGGCAGTACGGGCGGCAGCACCTGATGAATCGTCCCTCGCCGGCATGACCGGGCCGGTGACGAGATGACCCGGGCCTCGGTCGCTCACAGGGCCCCGCGCGAGCCACCGAATCCCCCAGGGCGGATCCCACCGATGAAGGCGCTGCTCGCGAGAATCCCCAGAAGGCGGGCCATCGGCCTGCACGTCGGCGACCGAGAGGTCGCGGTCAGCCGCATGGCCTTCACGCTGCTCGGCCCGGTCGAGCTGGAACGCCGCGTCGAGCCCCGTCCCCCCGGCCCCCCCACCGAGACGATCCGATCCCTGCTGGAGCCGATCCGGGCTCGGGGGGACTGGCATCGAGCCCCCATCGCCGTCGGCATGCCGGGGATGGGGGTCTTCTTCTCCACCCGGCCGGTCCACCTCCAGCGCTCCTCCGAGGACCAGTCCCCTCAGGTCCTGCTCCATGAGATCCTCCAGTCGGCCAACCTGAACATCGACCACATGGACGTTGACGCCATCCGATGGCAGCCCGGCCGGCTCCCCCTGGCCAGCGTCGCCGCCTGCCGCAAGAAGGCCCTGGCGCCGATCCTCGAGGCGCTGGAGGACTGCGGCGTCCGCCCCTACCAGGTCGAACCCGCCCCCTGCGGCCTGCTCCGCGCCGCCGTCGAGCGGCATCGCACCCCGAGGCGCTGCCCGTCCGCCCTCCGCGTCTTCCTCGGCAAGGAGCACGCCCTGGCCGTCCTCACCGCCGCCGACACCCCGCTGATGTGGCGGTACTTCCCCCTGCAGTCCGGCACCGAGGGGACGGCGATCCTCTCCACCTTCCGCTTCATCAGCAACAGCTTCCGCGTCTACGGCGGCGAGGCTCCCCCCGCCGCGGTGATCATCCACGGCCGCCCCGACCTGACCGGCCTCGGCGAGGGGGAAGGCTGGGCCGGCGTCTCGGCCCGCGTCCTCCGGTATGCCGGCCCAGCCTACGACGCTGGCGAGATCGCCTCGGGCCTCGCCCTGGGCTGCCACCCCCAGGCCAACGCCTTCAACCTCGCCCGCCACCTCCGGCCCCCCGAGCCGATCCTCAGCCAGCTCCCCTGGGGACAACTCGCCGTCCAGAGCACCGCCCTGGCCGTCGCCACCCTGCTGATGATCGAGCACCGCCGCGATGTCGAGCGCCAGGCCATCGCCCTCCACGCCGAGCAGGCCCAGTTCCCCTGGCTCCGCGCCACCGACGCCGCCTCCCTCCGCCGCGAACGCGACGACCTGCGCCGGCGCGCCGAGGCGGTCGAGCATTACCTCTCCAGCCGCATCGTCTGGACCGACTGCATCCGGGAGGTCGCCGACCTGCTTCCCGACAGCATGACGCTGACCGCCCTCGAGGGCTTCGCCGAATACTCCAAACCCCACAGCAACAAGGGCAATCCCAAGCGTTCCCTGGCCCTCTCGGTCGACGCCCCCATCCCCGCCGGCGGCGCCATCTCCCCCGAGGTCGAGGGCCTCATCGGCGCGCTCCGGGACAGCCCCGTCCTCGAACAAGCCCTGCCCGAGATCGGCATGGCCGGCCTCCGATGGGGCGCCTCCGGGCCCTCTCGGACGCCGGCCGCCTCGTTCACCGTCCTCTGTCTGCCCAAGGGCAAGGGCTCCAAGAAACGTTCCTAGCCGAGACCCCCATGATCGACACCGAAGGCCTCCGGCCGATGGAGGCGCTCCACAACCTGCTCCGCCGGCCGACCCAGCTGGGCCTGGTCCTCAACGCCTCCCTGCTGGCCGCCTGGTACGGCGCCACCTACATGCCGTTCCAGCGGGCCATCGCCGAGGACGAGGCCCGCCTGGCCACCAACCGGGAGCGCCTCGAACTGGCCCGAGAGGTCGAGCACCTCCGCCGCCAGGCCGACCGGTTCCAGGACTACCTCCCCGAAACCGAGGAGGGGGACCCGTGGATCCCCTTCCTCATGGCCGGCGCCCGGGAGTTCCCGATCAAGCTCGTCGCCCTGGACCCTCGCCCCCCCGCCGACATCGGGCCGTACAAGGCCCCGGTCTACCGGGTCGTCGTCGAGGGGCCCTTCCCCGAGCTGGAGCGCTTCCTCCGCTGGCTGGAGGGCTCCCCCCGCCTGATCCGGGTCGACTCGATCCGGGTCATCACCAAGGCGGCCATCGGCGTTCAGGGTGCGACCACCAACGAGATGCAATTGACGGTGATGGGCCTGGAGGGATGACATGCCCAACGATCTGTCCGACTCCCTGGTCAAGCTCGGGCCGCTCGGCGGCTTCCTCGTGGCCGTCGGCTACTGCGCCTGGCCCTACGTCTCTCCTCCCCGGCCGCCGGCCCCCCCACCGGCCCGGATGCCGAAGATCGAGGCCAGTTGGCTCGACCCCGACCTCAAGCCGGCCTCCGACCGCGACCCGTTCCGAGGCACGGGCTCCCCGCCGCCTCCCCCGGCGCTCGCCGCCTCCCCCGGGCCGGCGGGGCCAGCCGGACCGGCCCCCCGGGCCTCCGAGCCCGAGAGGCCGATCCGCGTCGCTTCCCGACGGGTCGAGCCGAGCCCCGAATTCCGGCTGGGCGCCACCCTGGTCTCCGGTCCCCGCCGCGCCGCCATCATCGACGGCAAGGTTTACCGCCAGGGAGACCGGTTCGAGTCGGCCGCCGGGCCCTGGACGGTGCAGTGGGTCGAGCCGGGCCGAGTCCTGCTCGGCCGGCCCCGCGGCCGGGATCCCCTGATCCTGGAGCTGCCCGACCCGCTCTCGGCGTTGACCAACTCCGGATCCGGCCCGAAGCCGGCCGACACGTCCCGTCCCGGCGGCGAGGGCCCGTTCGCGGGCCTGGGGAACGGCCTCGACCTGGGCTCCGCCCGCGCCGCCCTGGCCGCCGTGGGCGTTTCGCTGCCGGCGCCCGACCTGCTGGAGCAACTCGCCAGCCGCTCGGGGGGCAGCGTGGCCGGAGCCTACCGCGCCCTGCTTGGCCTGCTGATCTCTCCGCCCCGGGCCGCCTCCCAGCCGAATCCGGCCGGGAGCCCGGGAGCGGGCACCTCGGGGGAGGCCAACCGATGAGCGCCGCTTCCGTCGCCGACGAACGCGCCCTGCTGATCGAGCTGCTCATCCAGCGCGGCGTCCTCACCCCCGACCGCCTCCGGGAGATCCGGTCCCGAGGCCAGGAGGTCACCGAGCGCTCCCTGGTCGCCGCCGGCCTGGTCGCCGACCTGGACATCGCCCGGGCCTACGCCGACTACCTCGCCGTGCCGCTCTTCGACCCCGGCCCCGACGCCCCGGCCCCCGACCCCGAACTCGCCCGACTGCTCACCGAGAAGCTCTGCCGGGACCAGACCATCGCCCCGATCGCCGCCCGAGAGGACGAACTGGACCTCGCCTTCGTCAGCCCTCGGGAGATGCTGATCATCGACGAGGTCCAACTGCTCACCGGCCTCCGCGTCCGCCCGATGATGGCGCCGCTGTCGATCGTCGAGCAGATGATCGAAGACCTCTATCGCTCGAGCCGATCCCCCGCCGCCTTCACCCCCGACGCCGAAAGCTTCGAGCCGACCGACCTCGACGAGGGGCTGACCGAGGAGGAGGACCGGGCCGGCACCCTCGTCCTCGACGAAGCTCCGCCTCCCGGCCGAGACGGCCGCATCATCCGCATGGTCAACCAGATCCTGGAGCACTCCATCCGGGCTGGCGCCAGCGACATCCACTTCGAGCCCTTCGAGGACGCCTGCAAGATCCGCATGCGCATCGACGGCCGCCTGCAGGAGTACCAGGTCCTGCCCCGGCACGTCTTCATCAGCATCGTCTCCCGCCTGAAGATCCTCGGCCGCATGGACATCGCCGAGAAGCGCATCCCCCAGGACGGCGCGATCGCCCTGAAAAGCGGCGACCGCCGGCTGGACCTCCGCGTCAGCACCATGCCCACGGTCTACGGCGAGAAGATGGTCATCCGGCTGCTGGACAAGGCCTCCATCCCGCTGGACCTCCGCGGCCTGGGCCTCTCCCCCCGCCAGGTGGCCGACATCACCGAGGCGATCCGTTGCCCCCACGGCCTGATCCTCGTCACCGGGCCGACCGGCTCGGGCAAGTCCACCACCCTCTACACCTGCCTGAACCTGCTCAACGAGCCGACCACCAACATCTGCACCGCCGAGGACCCGGTCGAGTACAAGTTCAAGGGCCTCAACCAGGTGCAGATGAAGCCGCTGATCAACCTGACCTTCGCCACCGCCCTGCGCGCCTTCCTGCGACAGGACCCCGACATCATCATGGTGGGCGAGGTCCGCGACCCGGAGACGGCCCAGATCTGCATGCGGGCCGCCCTCACCGGCCACCTGGTCCTCTCCACCCTGCACACCAACGACGCCCTGTCCTCCATCAGCCGCCTGCAGGACATGGAGCTGGAGCCGTTCATGCTCGCCTCGACGCTCCGGCTGCTCCAGGCCCAGCGTCTGGTGCGCACGCTCTGCGCCTCGTGCAAGGCCCCTTACGAGTGCGACCCCGAGACCGCCCGCCGCTACGGCCTGGAGCCGGGCCAGACCCTCTACCGCCCCGTCGGCTGCGACCAGTGCCGAGGCACCGGCTACTTCGGCCGGATCGGCGTCTTCGAGGTCATCCGCATCACCGGCGCCCTGGCCGACCTGATTCAGGCGCGCACTCCCCTGTCCGAACTCCGCGCCGCCGTCCGAGCCCAGGGGGTCGACCTGCTGATCCACGACGCCATCGACAAGGCCCGGCGCGGCCTGACCAGCCTCGAGGCCGCCCTCAGCGTGGCGATGGCCGGCGACGAGTGAACCGACCGAGGGGATACCTCCCATGGCGTTCGACGAGTGGGTGATGGCCAACGCCCGGGTCGCCACCCGGCCAAGGAAACGGCTCGGCATCGACGATGTCCTCGCCTTCTTCCAGCAGCTGGCGACGCTCGTCGCCGCCGGCACCCCGTTGCTCCAGGCCATCCAGACCGGCGCCGAGCAGACCGAGAGCCTCCGGCTCCGCCAGATCCTCCACGAAATCGCCGGCCGCCTCTCGGCCGGCAGCTCCCTCCACACCGCCGCGGCCAACTATCCCGAAGCCTTCGAGTACTCCTGGATCGAGATGATCCGCACCGGAGAGATCACCGGGAGGATGTCCGAGGTGCTCCGCGAGCTCTCCGCCCAGGTCCAGGAGGCCCGAGAGGCCCGCCGCCGGGTCCGGGCGGCGATGTTCTACCCCGCCGTGCTGCTCTGCGTGGCCACCCTGGCCATCGCCGCCATGCTCCGCTTCGTGGTCCCCACCTTCGACCGCATGTTCAAGGAGATGGGCGCCCCCCTGCCGGAGATCACCCAGTTCGTCGTCAACGCCTCGCGTTTCGTCGTCTCCTACGGGCTGTACATCGCCGTGGGCCTCGGCCTGCTCGGCTTCGCCTTCCAGCGCTACTTCGCCACCGAGGACGGCCGCCGCCGCGTTCTGGGGATCGTCATGGTCCTGCCCACCGCCGGCGACCTGCTCGTGCAGTCGACCATGTACCGCTTCGCCTCGAACATCGCCCTGCTGCTCAAAAGCGGCGTGCCGATGCTCGAGACGCTGGACACCCTCAAGGGGGTCCTCGGCTTCAACCCCATTTACCGGGACGCCATCGAGCAGGCCCGCCGCCGCGTGGCCGCCGGCCAGTCCCTGGCCTCCGCCCTCGAGGAGAGCGGTCTGTTCACCGCGATGATCATCAACATGGTCCGCACCGGCGAGGAATCAGGACAGCTCGCCGCGGTCATGGAGCGGGTGGCGCCCTACTATCGAGAGAAGGTCGAGTCGCTCATCGCCAAGGTCTCCAAGTCGCTCGAGCCGCTCATCGTGGTCGGCATGGGCGCCATGATCGCGGTGATGATGCTCTCGATCTATCTCCCCATGTTTAACATGTCCGGCAACATCCGATGACACCGCTTCCCAGCCGACGCGCCGAGGCGGGGTCAACCCGGCCCGGATTGACGCTCGTCGAGGTGATGATCGTGGCGCTGCTGATCGGCCTCTTCGCCGCCATGGCCATCCCCTCCTACTGGGGGTCCATGGAGCAGGCCCGCGCCGACCTGGCCGCCGCCAACCTCCGGACCCTCTGGTCCGCCGAGCGCCTCCACTTCCTGGAGTACCGGACGATCACCTCCGACCCCAACGACCTGGTCGCGCTGGGGGTCCTCCAGTCGGGAGAGGTCCAGGTCCTCGGCCCGACGCTGACCTTCACCATGTACGACGACCCCTCCTATGTCTACCAGATCGACGTCGACAGCAACGGGGTCTTCGACGCCGTCGCCGTCCGCTCCGCCGGCGCCTCCTTCAGCGGCACGCTGTCGATCGACGAGGCCGGGGTCATCTCCGGCTTCCTCGTCGACGCCCAGGGGCGGGTCGTCCGCCCCGGATTCCGATGACCGGCCCTTCGGCTCCCGCCGGCGCCCCGGCTCGACCTACCTGGAGGTCCAGGTGGCCTTCGCCGTGCTCGGCGTCGCGCTGTCCGGCCTGGCCCCGGTCGTCGTCGCGCAGCTCCGCATGACCGCCGAGGTCGAGAACCTGCTGCCGGCCGGCTCGACCCACTACCTCGTGCCCGTCTCGGGAGCCTGGCACCGCAAGCTCGGCGTCGACGCCGGGCGCTACGACACCGACATCCCCTTCGGCGGCGACCCCGCCGCCGGCACGGCCAACATCGTCACCATCGAGGCCGTCGTCGACCTCACCGGCCCGGACGACTCCGCCTCCGTCGAGGTCCTCGTCGAGGAGATTCCGCCTCCCTGATCGGCTCCCCAGACCCGGACCGGAGATCCCGAACGCCCTTCAGACCGGAGCCCCGATCATGCCCCCCCGCCCGAGGCGACGGACCGGCTTCACCCTGGTGGAGATGGCCTGCGCCGTCGTGCTCACCGGCCTGCTCGGTGTGCTGCTCGTCTCGGCCTGGGGCGCCTTCGGCGTGCCGGCCGTCGAGTCCTACCGCCGCGGCCGACTCGCCCGAGAGGCGATGATGGCCGCCGCCTCCCTGGCCGCCGACCTCGGCGGCTCCCTCCCCTCCCCCGTCGGCCGCTACGGCGGCCGCGACGAGTACGCGCTGGTCTCCTGGCGCACCACCGGCGGCGACGACCTGGAGCTCTGGTTCGACGGCCCTCCGGCCGACGGCACCACCTCCCACTCCCTCCCCGACCTGGCCGTCATCTACTGGGTCGACCCCGTCTCCTCGACCCTCCGACGCTGGGACCAGGCCACCGGCACCACCACCGTCGTCTCCAGCGACACCGTCGCCATGGCCGTCGAGACCGACTACCCCGGCGGCGGCGGCGACCAGCTGGCCATCGTGCTCACCTTCCAGTACCGCGACATCATTCGCCAGCACACCTTCATCGCGAGCAAGCCGTGAGACGAGCCTCCTCCCGCCCCCCGCGGCCCGGCCGGCCGGGACTGGCTCTCGTCGCCGTCCTGGCCCACTTGACCCTCATCTTCATGGCCTGGAGCCTGGCCAACCGCCAGTGCGCCTCCACCATCGGCCTGGAGGAGGCCATCGAACGCCGCCAGTCCCGACAGGCGGGGAGCCTCTCCGCCCTGGCCTTGGGCGTCGCTCTGCTGGAAACCGGCACCCCCGACCCCGCCAAGCTCTCCGGCTCCCCGCCGACCTACAAATGCTTCGTCGAGGTCATCGTTGATGGCGCCGTCACCCCCTACACGCTGACGTTCGTCGAGCTCGACCCCTCCGTCTCGAGCAGCCCCCCCACCAGCCGGTGGTCGGTCTCGGCCGCGCCCTACGATGCCGAGGAAGACATCGGCATCGAGGGCCCGATTACCTCCTTCTGAGTCCCGAGATGGCGGAACGGATCATGGACAGCCTTCCCGGCGACGAGGAATCGCGCCCCCTTGCCCGCTCCCCCCGGGGCCCCGATCGCCGGCGACGGCGGACCCTCCCCTGGGACGCCCTCTTCACCCCGGCCCGCCGCCGCCGACACCGCCGGCTCTCCGACCAGGGGCCGTATGCCTTCGTCGACCGCTACGACCCCGTGCTCGGCGTCCTCATCCTGCTGCTGCTGGCCCTGACGCTCACCGACGGCGTCCTGACGATGATCCTCATCGACCTGTTCTGCGAGGAGGCCAACCCCGTCATGGCCGTCCTCATCGAGCATGGGCCGATGGCCTTCGTCCTGGGCAAGTACCTGATGACGGCCGTCGGCCTCCCCGTGCTGCTGGTCTTCCAGCACCACCGAATGTTCGGCACCCGCTTCCGGGTCCGCCACCTCTTCCCCGCCTTCGTCGCGCTGTACCTCCTCCTGATCGTCTACCAGATCCACCTGCTCCGGCTCACCTCCCAGCTCCTCCACGCCCAGTCGGCCGCCGACCTCGCCGCCGCCGAGGTGATGACCGCCGCCGAGGCCATGGCCGAGGCGGCCGCGACCGCCATGGCTCAGGACGGCCGCCCATGACCCCGATCCACCACATCGTCGCCGCCGCTTCCCTGTTCCTCCTCGGCGCCTCCTTCGGCAGCTTCCTGAACGTCTGCATCTACCGCATCCCCCTGGGCCTGAGCCTGTTCCGGCCCCCGTCGAGTTGCCCGGGGTGCGGCTCCCGGATCGCCGCCAGGGACAATCTTCCCGTCCTCGGCTGGCTCCTGCTCCGAGGCCGATGCCGATGCTGCCGATCGCCGATCTCCCCCCGATACCCGATCGTCGAGGCCGCCGTCGGCCTGTTGCTGGTTTGCTCCTGCTTCGCCCTCGGCGCCGGCGACCCGATCGAGCTCGGCGCGGCGGCCGCCTGCTGGACCCTGGCCGACGGCCTGGCCTGGTCGGCCTTCCTCGTCACCGGAGCGATGATCGCCTGGGACCGGGGGGCTGTCCCCCGCTCGGTCGCCTCCTCCGGCCTGCTCGCTGCCCTCGTGCTCGCCGCCTCCCGGCCGGCCGGCCCCGGCGGGGGGCTGGCCCCTGGCCTGCTCGACGCCCTGCTCGGCGCCCTGGCCGCCGCCGGGGCGGCCTGGGCTTCCCCTCAGCTCTCCCTCCGGCCAGCCCCCTCCCGACGATCCCCGGCCGCTCCGGGAGACGTCGCCTTCTCGGCGACCGTCGGCGCCTTCGTCGGCCTCCGAGCGATCGGGCCGGTGCTCGCCACCGCCTCCGTCCTGCCGCTGATCGTCCTCGCCGCCGACGCCCTCCGCCGCCCTCGCCTCTCCAACGCGACCGATCCCGGCGGCGCCCCCCTGCCCTTCTCGACGGCCCTCGGCCTGGCCGGCCTCGCCCCGATCCTGGCTGGCCCCTGGCTCCTCTGCCAATGATCCCAACCGAAAGCGGCCGGCCCGACGCTCGACGGCCTCGAACCCAGGCTCGAAACGGCGAGCAAGGCCCGGGGCCGCCCCCCCCTCGTCGGGATCCCTCGACGATGCCGCCCGATCCGGTCATGCCGGGAGGTCGGGCTCCCGGATCGATCGGCCCCTTCCTCCGATGGCGAGGAAGCCGGACGATCGCCGATAGCTCCTGACATCCGCCCTCAACCACCCGGGCGGCCCGTCGGCGCGCGCCGTCGCCGACGGCCGGAGGCCGGGAGGGGAAAGCGTCGAACCCGGAGGCCGATCGCCGATGAGCACGCCGCGCCGATTCCGTCCCGGTACCTGGGACCCCCTGGAGGAGCGGGTCGTCCTATCGACCGGCCTGAGGGTGCCCCTGGACCGGGCCGCCCTGATCGACCGCTACCGGGAGCTCGCCGCCCAGCGGGCCGCCGCCCGACAGCTCCCCTCCCTGCCGGCCAGCGTCTCCCGGCCGGCCCTCGTCGCTCGACCGGCCCCCCGGGGGCTGAACACCCCCGAGGCCGTCATCAACCAGCAGTACGCCTCCTACGCCGCCGATGTCTCCCACGCGGTGGACCTCTACTTCGGCAGCCTCTCCGAGAACCCCTCCAACACCGCCGTCCTCGACGACGTGGGCCGTCAGTATCTCTCCTACATCTCCCAGCGCACGCTCTCGCTCTCCCGGGACCTAGTGTCCTACTTCAACCGACTGCCGATCCGACTCCCCCGGGTCCCCGGCAACTACTACACCGAGCGTCCCGAGACCGCCATCCAGCTCTACATCGCCAACCAGATCGCCGGTCAGGGCCCGCAGCTGCTGCTGGCGCAACTGCTCGCCCTGCCGCTGCCCTCCAGCACCGGCAACGCCGTCGACCTTTACCAGGACACCGTCTCCTCGATCATCGAGAGCTCCCGACAGCAGATCCGGGAGGGGGTCCGGCTCCTCTTCGCCGGTCGCAGCGTCGTCGGCGTCGGACTCCTCACCCCGGCGATCCCCGCCCAGCCCTGATCCGATCCCCCCTCCCCAAGCGCAACCGGCCGCCGGAGCGCCCCATTCGGGCACTCCGGCGGCCGGTTCGATCGGTCTCGGCCGATCTCACCCGATCGGCCCCGGGATCACCGCTCGAAGAAGCCAAATCGGCTCTTCCTCGTCAAGGTCGGCGGCGGCGAGACCGGCCTCGACGGCTCGGGGCTCTGCGCCCGGACGGTCTGCTGCACCGCGTCCATCGTCACCCGCTCCAGCACCTCGGCCGGCGGCAGCAGCAGCGTCGTCCCCGCCGACAGCGTCTCCGGAGACGGCGACACGTGCCGGTTCACCGCCCAGAGGGCCGCGTGCAGGCTCGGGCTGCCGTAGTAGCGGTCGGCGATCGACCGGAAGTCCTCCCCTGGAGCCACCACGTGCTGCGCCATCCCCACCCGGGCCGCCGCCGGGTCCCTCCTCGGGGCTGAGGCCGCCAGCGACGGAGACAGCGACGGCTGGACGGCGCCCCGCATCGATCCGAGCGGTGCCCCTCCGGCCGTCTCCTGGTCCTGGCTCCCCTTGTGGAATCTCCGGGAGAGCCGGGAGACGACCGCCCGGGTCAGGTCCCCCGGCCGGTAGCCGCGCTCGTCCCCCTCCGACGGGCTCTGCGGCTCCTGCCAGAAGGCCGGACGGGGCTCGTCGAGCGAGGTCGTCCGCACCCCAGGGTCCGCCGACGGCGCCGGGGCCCGCGCTGGGATGAATCCCGGAGCAGACGCCCCAGGGGCGATCGGAGCCCCCTGCCCTCCCGACGGGACCGAGGCCGAGAACTCGGCCTGCGGCGAGGAGGGCGAGTCCAGGGGCCCCGGCATCCTGGAGGCGTTGAGCATCTCGGTCGCCGACGAGGCCCCCGTCGCGGCGAAGTCCGTGAACAGCAGGTCCTTCAGGCCCGATCCCGAGGCGAGCGACTCCCGGGGCGTCCGCTTCATGATCGACGCCGGGTCGAAGACCGGCGGCGCCATCATCGGCAGCTCGCTCACCGTCTCGGCCATCAGTGATGGGCCGGGCATCGGGCCCGAGTTCGGCACGCCCGACGGCCCCTGCGGCGCCACCCCCGGCCTCGGCGCCGGCAGGCCCGACCGATTGATGATCCGGGGCGTCAGCAGCACGATCAGCTCCTGCTTGCTCGCCGCCATCGTCCGGGTCCGGAACAGCGGCCCCACCAACGGCAGGCGGCTGAGCCCGAGCACCCCGTCCTCCTGGATCGACTCGGTGCTGTCGATCAGCCCGCCGATGACGATCGTCGCCCCGTCGGGCACCATGATGTTCGTCGTCAGCTCCGAGGTCGACAGCTGCGGGATCCCCGCCGAGTCGATCGTCCCGGAACTCCGCTCCGGGTGGACCTCCAGCCGGATCATCCCGTCCTGCGAGACGAACGGCCGCAGCGCCAGCAGCGTCCCCACCGGGATGAACTGCACCTGCTGCGAGGCCGTCGTCAGGTTCGTGAACGTGGTCGAGTACCCCAGCCGCTGGCCGAGCTGGATCTCCGCCAACTGCTTGTTCAGCACCAGGATGCGCGGGCTGGCCAGGATGTTGATCTTGTTGAGCGTCTCCAGCGCCCGGATGAACCCGGCCACGCTGTTGCTCACGAAGCCGTACTTCAACCCCTGGTCCTGCAGGTAGCCGGCCATCAACTGGCTCGGCCGGTCGCCGATGTAAGGCCCCAGGGGACCGGGCACCGTGGGAGGGCCGGCGGCCGAGAGCACCCGGGCCGGGCTGAAGCCGCCGGCCAGGTTGATCGCCGCCCCGCTCCCCGAGACGATCGCCTCGGTCGCCAGCTTGTCCACCAGGGCGAAGTTCACCCCCAGCTCCTGGCCGTCGCGCAATTGCACGCTGATGATGACCGCCTCGATCAGCACCTGCATCGGCTGCACGTCCAGCCGAGAGACAATCTCATCAATGACCTGCACGTTCTCCGGGTAGTCGCGCACCACCACCATGTCGTGCACCGCGTACGAGTCGCCGCCGGTCCTCGTCCCGCCGCCGGCTCCTCCCGTCGCTCCTCCTCCAAAGCCTCCCCCGAAGCCTCCCCCGCCACCGGCCAGCCCCGCCGCTCCCCCCGCCCCCGTCCCGGCCAGGCCGCCGCCGCCGGCGGCCCCTACCAGACCGCCGGTCTGCCCCGCGCCGCCGAAGTTCCCCGCCGCACCCGCCCCGGTGATCCCCTGCTGGCTCGGCGGCGTCAGCGAGATCGTCCCCTCCTCGCTCAGGAACGGCCCGACGATCGCGAACAGGTCGATCGCCCTCACATAGTTCAGGTGGTAGACGCGGACAATCGGGGTCCGCTCCCGACGCTGGATCTCCTCCGCCTCTTCCGCCGTGTAGACGAAGATCAGGTCATCCTCCTGGCGGGCGACCAGCCCCCCCAGCCGCAGCACGATGTCCAGGGCCCGGTCGAACGTCACGTTCTCCAGCGTCACGTCAATCGTGCCGGAGACGGCTGGCGAGATGATGATATTCACTCCCGCCTGCGCCCCGATCAGCTCCAGCGCCCGGCGGATGTCCTGCTCCTCGATCCGGAGCGAGAGCGTCGGGGCCTCCTCTTCCGAAACCAGCGGCTGGGGCAGCCCCGTCCCCGGGGCCGGTTCCCCGGTCGAGGACGGCGGGGCCTCCGGCAGGGCCTGCACCGGGTCGACCTGCACCGCCAGCTCCGCCGAGACGGCCACGGCGCCGGGCTCGCTCCCCGGCTCCGGCAGCGCCCAGGACGACTCCCCAGCTCCGACCCCGGCCCCCGTCGGGGGAGCGGCCGCCGGATCCGCCGCGACGGCCGGTCCCGACTCCCTCGGGCCGGAAGCCATCTCCCCGGCGTTCCCCGGGGTCTCCGGCAAGGCCGGCAGGGCGTCCCCCTGCCCTCCGATCATTGGGGGCAGCTCCACCGGGATCGCCGACGCCGTCGGCTCGGCCTCCGCCGGCACCAGGTCCGGCGAACTCCCCCCGTCCGGCGTCTCCCGGGCCTGGGACGGGCCCTGCCCGCCCAACCAGTACATCACCATCACGGCAAGGCCGAGGCCCGCCCGTTCGATCCGGCGACGTCGACTCCTGGGTCGATTGGGCTCTTGCATTCGACACCATCCCCGGGGCAGCGAGAACCGGACCGGACCGCGCGCCGACCGCAATCGTTGCGATCGGCACCAGCCGGATCACCCCAAGGATCGGAACGAGTTTTAGCCGACCTTGAGCGAGATCGAACCGAGACGAGTTCCCCGCATCTTCGCGACGCCGACCGGGCTCTCAAAGCCCTCCCAGCCGTCAAACCCAGCCGGGCCGGGCCCTGCAGGGACGCCGATCACCACCCGGAGCCATGCCCTCCCCTGGCCTTCAGCCGATGGAACAGCCCGGGACGCTGGTCGGTCCAGGTGCTCGGATACATCCCCACCCCGTACCCAACCGGACCGAACACGCCGTAGCCCCGGAACCCCGGCTGCAGCGAGGCGCCCCCCAGGTTGATGAGCGGGCCCCTCCCGTACGCGAAGTCCGGATAGCCGTACAACTGGCTCTTGGTGTGGTAGGTCAGGGCGTACCGAGGGCCGTGGCCGTACCCCAGGCCCGCCACCACCTCCGGCCCGTAGCCAACCGCCGCGGCCCCCCTCGGCGGGTCGTAGTCGGCCGAGGCCTCCTCCACCCCCAGCCCGCCGGCCATCCCCGACGCCGCCAGCGCCAGCACCCCCGCCCGAACCATCCCGAATCTTGAGGACATGGCTCCCTCCCCGATCGGCCTGGCCTCCCTCGCCGGCCCGACGCCCCTCAGGGCAATCGCTCGCACCGTCCGACGTGGCGAGGTCCGATCATCCCGTGATCTCGGCCGGGAGTCCCGGCCCCGCCGGGAGACTCCCCGGCGCCCCTCGGGCGCAGTCTATCACGCGGATCGCCCTCGACCCGAAATTCCAGGCCCCTGTCCCACCTCCCCGGCCCCCCGGCCCTTCCCGCCCCCCGAGGGGATCCGACTCACCGCGGCATGGTCCGTCCCTCCTCCGTTCCATCCCTCCTGTTCCGACCCGACCGCTCCCATCCCCTCGCCATCGCCCGACGACCTCGACTGACCGCCCCTTCTCCGCCAACCGATACTCTCGTCGGGCCCCTCCCTCCCGGACCTCTCCCCTCGCTCCTTGGCAATCCATCCCCCCGCTCCGAGCGATCACCGGGTGATCGCTCCCCCCTTGCACCCGAACGGAGCGGCAAGGGCGCGACGATTCGGCCGGCGGAACGAACCCATTCCCTTCCGCATTCCTTTTCCTTTAAACGACTTGCGACCGATCACATCAGCGCGCCGCCTGCGATCGCGGAGCTTCGCGCCTTCCGCCCATTCCGGGACGAGGGGTGTCCTTCCGATCGAGCGCACCAGGACGCGCACCGCGACGGAGCGAACCCATTAAGATTTCGCAAGTTTTCCTCGCAAAATCGGTTACGGAAAACGTCTCAAGCGCACCATCCGGCGCACGGCCGCCTCCCTGGCGCGCCGGCGGGGCCGAAATCGGCCCGGCTGCCCAGGTCGGGACGCCCGACGACGGACCTCGGCAGGGAGGACCGACCGTCCCCGGGGCATCCGGTCGCAACCGGCCCCGGGGCGCCGAGACGGAGCGAACCCAAGCGGTTCCCGACACGTCCTGTCAGGGCAATGCGTTTCGATCACCGGCCGGGAGCGTTCCGGAGCGCACCGGCCGGCGTCGGAGCGATGGTCCCGCGTCAGCCCGACACCGAGCTCGAGGAGGCGACCTCCGGGGGAGGTGTCGGCGCCCCGGCCAGGGCCGGATTGGGCACCTCTCGGACCTGGAACCCGGTGCAGAAGACGCTGTGCCGGATCGAGTCGGCCAGCATGTGCCTCGGGTCGGTGTCCGGCTTGCGCTGGATCCAGCGCCGGAGCCGCCAGAGGGCGAAGCCCGAGATGAAGGCGGCGTCGGCCAGGGCGGTGTACACCGGCCCGTAGCTCTTGAGGAAGAACCGTCGGCGGGCCTGATACCAGTAGGCCGGTCGGCGACGGGGGGGCCCTCCCGTGGCCACCCCGGTCGAGGACCCTTCGAGGTGGACGACCTTGCTCCCGGGGACAAACCAGCACTCCCATCCGGCCCGCTTCGCCCTCAGGCAGATGTCGATGTCGTCGAAGTAGGTGAACAGCCCCTCGTCGAGCAGGCCGATCTCCTCGAGCATCGACGTCCGGAACAGGGCGCTGGCCGGGCAGATCCAGTCGGCTTTCACATCCTCCGCCGGCGGCGGCGGGACCAGCGCCCAGGGAGAAAGCAGCTTCGAGACGATTCCCAGCCGCAGGCCCCGGTCGAACTCCGAGACGATCCCCATGAACCGGAATGGCGAGGCTTGGATCTCCCCCTCGAGGGAGAGGAGCTGGCTGCCGGCGATTCCGGCCCGGGGGTGGCGGTCCATGAAGTCGATCAGCGCCTGGACGGCTCCCGGCTTGACGATCGTGTCGGCGTTGAGCAGCAGGACGTACTCGGGAGGGTCGTCCGAGGCCATCGCTTCCCGCAGCAGGACGTTCGTCCCTCCGGTGAAGCCTCGGTTCGGGTAGATGACCGTCAGCTCGACCCAGGAGCCCCAGCCGTTCTCGGCGATGGCGCGGCGGAGCCGATCGGCGGCGTCTCCGCCGGTGCCGTTCTCGCAGACGGCGACCTTGGCCCCCGGGATGTTCGGGATCTCTGCGGCGAGCGATCGCAGGCAGTCGATCGTCAGGTCCACCACCTTGTAGCAGGCGATCGCGACGAGGAGCTTCATCGGGGCCATCCACCGGGGTTGGGGGCGGGTCGGCCGCGTCGAATCGGTCGAGGGGGCCCCCTCAGGGAAGATCCGGGCGGGGCGATGCGGTCGCCTCGGCGGGCCGGGTCGCGCGGCCAAAGGTAGCATAATCCGCCGGCGACCGGGAAGCCCGCCGCCGGCCCCGGGGCCCGGCGTTGCCCCCGGGCATCATCAGCGGCGATCCGGGGAGGTGAACTTCTCATGAACCCTCGCGCCGTACTATCGTCCCAGGGGGCCTGGCATTATAATGCCTCGATCCGCCCCGTCGGGTCGCAGGGCCCTCGGTGCCCCCGGCCGACCCCGACGGCCTTCGAGCCGCGGTCGCGGCCCCTTCGGCGGACCCGGCTTCCGACGCCGGCCCCCCGGGTGGCCGACGGTCGCACCGGCACCACCCCCCTCGACCCACCACCCGACCGATCTTCGAGTCTTCGAGCTCCTACCCCCGGGCCGCCTTCATGAGTGACTCCCCGTTCTCGTGCCGCTCCTGCGGCAGCACCCGAGTGGCGGACATCCTGGACCTCGGCCGGCAGCCGCTGGCCAACTCCCTGCGGACCGCCGAGCAGCTCGACCAGCCCGAGCCGAGCTACCCCCTCGAGCTGGTCCTCTGCCAGGACTGCTCCCTGGTGCAGATCAACGAGACGGTTCCCCCGGAGGTCCTCTTCAGCGAGTACCTCTACTTCTCCTCCTTCTCCGAGACCCTGCTGAAGCACGCCGAGGCGCTGGCCGGCCGCGTCGTCGCCACGAAGGGCCTGGGCGCCGACAGCCTGGTGGTCGAGATCGCCAGCAACGACGGCTACCTGCTCCAGTACTACAAGGCCGCCGGCGTGCCGGTGCTGGGCATCGAGCCAGCCTCGAACATCGCCAGGTGGGCCGTCGAGCACCGCGGCATCCCCACCCTCAACGAGTTCTTCGGCGAGGCCGTCGGCCGCCGTCTGGCCGAGGAAGGCCGCCGGGCCGACGTGATCCACGCCCACAACGTCCTGGCCCACGTCGCCGACCTCAACGGCGTCGTCTCCGGCTTCTTCCACGTGCTCAAGGACGACGGCGTCGCCATCATCGAGGCGCCGTACCTGATCGACCTGATCGATCACTGCGAGTTCGACACGATCTACCACGAGCACCTCTGCTACTTCTCCCTGACGGCGCTGGATGCCCTCTTCCGCCGCCACGGCCTGCTCATCAAGGACGTCGAGCGCGTCCCCATCCACGGCGGGACCCTCCGCATCTTCGCCTCGCGCCAGGGGCCCGGCATCGAGCAGTCCGAGGCGGTCACGGGCCTGCTGGCCGAGGAGAAGGCTCGGGGGATCGACCAGATCGCCTCCTACCGCCCGTTCGCCGATCGGGTCGAGAAGCTCAAGGCCGACCTGCTCACGCTGCTGGCCGAGCTGAAGGGCCAGGGCAAGAAGCTCGCCGCCTACGGCGCCTCGGCCAAGGGGAGCACCCTGCTGAACTACTTCGGCGTCGGCCGGGAGACGCTCGACTTCGTCGTCGACCGCAGCACCGTCAAGCAGGGGCGCTACACCCCCGGCACGACCTTGCCGATCCGGGCCCCCGAGGCCCTCATCGAGGAGGGGGTCGACTACGTCCTGCTGCTGACCTGGAACTTCGCCGAGGAGATCCTCCGCCAGCAGGCCGGCTTCCAGGACCGGGGCGGCCGCTTCATCCTGCCCATCCCCGAGGTCGCCGTCATCTGAGCCGACGGGACGCCACCCTCGACGGATCCGATTCCGCCATGATCTTCCACCCCCAGGAGCTCGCCGGCGCCTTCGTCATCGAGCTCCAGCGCTTCGAGGACAACCGCGGCTTCTTCGCCCGGACCTGGGATCCCGAGGCGTTCGCCTCCCACGGGCTGAACCCCCGGCTGGCCCAGTGCAGCGTGGCCTACAACCGGATCGCCGGCACCGTCCGGGGGATGCACTGGCAGGACGCCCCGCACGAGGAAGCCAAGCTCGTCCGAGTCACCGCCGGGGCGATCTTCGACGTGATCATCGACCTGAGGCCCAGCTCGCCAACCTACACGAAGTGGCTCGGCGTCGAGCTGGCCGCCGGCGACGGCCGGATGCTCTACGTCCCCGAGGGGTTCGCCCACGGCTACATCACCCTCGCCGACGGCACCGAGGTCACTTACGGCATCTCCGCCGCGTATGCCCCTGAGGCCGCCCGAGGCGTCCGCTGGGACGACCCCGCCTTCGGCGTCCGGTGGCCCCGAGAAGTCGTCTGCATCTCCGATCGCGACCGGACCTACCCCGACTTCACCCCCTGATCTCGAGCGGCCGGGAGGCCCGGGCGCGGAGGCCGACGCACCATGAGCACCCCCCTGCACGACGTGCCCGTCTTCGTCCTCTGCGGCGGCCTGGGAACCCGGCTCCGGGAGCAGACCGAGTTCATCCCCAAGCCCATGGTCCCGATCGGCCACCGGCCGATCCTCTGGCACATCATGCGGAGCTACGCCCACCACGGCTTCCGCCGCTTCGTCCTCTGCCTGGGGTACAAGTCCGAGGTCATCAAGTCGTACTTCCTCAACTACGACTCGATGAACAGCGACTTCACCGTCGAGCTGAGCACCCACAACGTCGCCATCCACTCCGTCGACCACGACCTCGACTGGAAGGTCACCCTCGCCTACACCGGCGAGCAAACCATGACCGGCGCCCGAGTCGCCCGGGCCGCCAGCCGCTACCTCGGCGACGCCGAGCACTTCGCCGTCACCTACGGCGACGGCCTGACCGACGCCGACCTCGCCGCCGAGTACCGCTTCCACGTCGCGCAGGGCCGGCTCGGCACCGTGCTCGGCGTCTCCCCCCCCTCCCGATTCGGCGAGCTGAAGGTCGACGGCACCGAGGTCCAGGAGTTTGCTGAGAAGCCCGAGTTCATGGATACCTGGATCAACGGCGGCTACTTCTTCTTCCGCCGCGAGTTCCTGTCGTACCTCTCCCGGGACGAGGGCTGCATCCTCGAACGCGACCCGCTCATGAAACTCGCCCGGGACGGCCAGCTGAGCATCCACAAGCACCGCGGCTTCTGGGCCTGCATGGACACCCAGCGCGACTTCGACTCGCTCAACCAGATCTGGTCCTCCGGCAAGGCCCCCTGGGCCGTCTGAGCCCGGGATCGTCCCGTCTCCATCCCCCCCCCGCACCCCCTCCGACGCACCATGAACGTCTTCGTCACCGGCCATCGCGGCTACATCGGCGCCCACCTGATCGACCTGCTCAAGCAAGGCGGGCACACCGTCACCGGCTGCGACCTGAACCTCTTCGAGGGCTGCGGCTGGGAGCCAGTCGTCCCCCCCGACCGCGAGCTGGTCAAGGACACCCGGGCGATCGAGGTGTCCGACCTCGACGGCTTCGACTGCGTCATGCACTTGGCCGCCATCTCCAACGACCCGATGGGGGCCCTCGACCCCAAGCTCACTTTCGACATCAACCGAGACGCCTCGATCCGCCTGGCCCGCCTCGCCAAGCAGGCCGGCATCCCCCGCTTCCTCTTCGCCGGCAGCTGCTCGGTCTACGGCAAGGGAACGAAGCTCGACCTCGACGAGAACGACCCGCTCAACCCGCTGACCGCCTACGCCCAGTCCAAGATCGAAACCGAAACGGCCGTCTCCGAGCTGGCCGACGACACCTTCTCCCCCGTCTTCCTCCGCAACGCCACCGCCTTCGGCCACTCGCCGATGCTCCGGATCGACCTGGTCGTCAACAACCTGCTCGGCTCGGCCCTCGCCTACGGCGAGATCCGGATCAAGTCCGACGGCACCCCCTGGCGGCCTCTGATCCACTGCCGGGACATCGCCCGAGCCTTCATCGCGCTGGCTGAGGCCCCGAAGGACGTCGTCCACAACCGCGCCATCAACGTCGGCGACAATGCCCAGAACTACCAGGTCAAGGACGTGGGCGACCAGGTCCGGCGCCTCATCCCCTCCGCCACCGTCGCCTACACCGGCGAGGTCGGCTCCGACCCCCGCGACTACCGCGTCAAGTTCGACCTGCTCAACCGCCTCCTGCCCGACTTCAAGCTCCAGTACGACCTGGTCAGCGGCATGGAGGAACTCCACCGCAAGATGGTCGAGCACGGCTTCAGCAAGGCCGACTTCGAAGGGCCCCAGTTCGTCCGCCTGAAGACCCTGGAAGGCCGGATGGACCGGATTAGCTGAGCCAGAGCCGCCCCCCGACCGGAACCATCGCCATGAAGATCCTCTTCACCGGGGGCAGCTCCTTCACCGGCCTCTGGTTCCTCCGAGAACTCTCCGCCGCCGGCCACGAGGTCACGGCCGTCTTCCGGAGGCGGCCCGACGACTACGACGACGAGCCTCGCCGATCCCGGGTGCGGCTGGCCTCGGAGGTGTGCCTCCCCGTCTTCCGCTGCTCCTTCGGCGACGACACCTTTCTCTCCCTCCTCGACGAAGGAGGCTTCGACCTGCTCTGTCACCACGGCGCCGACGTCACCAATTACAAGAGCCCCGACTTCGACGCCGTGGCCGCCCTCCGCAACAACACCGCGAACCTCCCCCGCGTCCTCTCCGCCTTCAAGGCCGCCGGCGGCCGATCGGTCTTGCTCACCGGCAGCATCGCCGAGCGAGGCGAGGGCGCCGGCTCCCAGGGCCTCCCCGAGTTCTCCCCCTACGGGCTCTCCAAGGCCCTCACCTTCCACACCGTCCGGCACTACTGCGAGTCGGCCGGCCTCGGCCTTGGCAAGTTCGTCATCCCGAACCCCTTCGGCCCCTTCGAGGACCCCCGCTTCACCGCCTACCTCATGCGCCACTGGCTCGCCGGCACCCGCCCCTCCTGCGCCACCCCGCTCTATATCCGAGACAACATCCACGTCTCCCTCCTGGCGAAGGCCTACGCCCGATTCGCCAGCGAGCTCCCCTCGACCGGCCTCTCCCGCCTCAATCCCAGCGGCTACATCGAGAGCCAGGGCGCCTTCGCCCTCCGCATGGCCCGAGCGATGGAAGCCCGCCTTGGCCTCCCCTGCCCGGTCGACCTCTCCCCTCAGGTCGACTTCCCCGAGCCTCGCATCCGCATCAACACCGACCCCCTCGACCCCGCCTCCCTCGGCTGGGACGAGCAATCGGCCTGGGACGCCATCGCCGAGTACTACACCGCTCGATCCGGGTGACCGCCCACCGATCTCCGATCTCCGGCCGACCTCACCGGAGCAACTCGTCGAAGGGGACGCGGGCGACCTCCCGGCCGTCCAGCACCAGGGGGATCGACTCGCCGGCCCGGTAGGTCTCAACGCGGGCGTACTCGCCCCGACCCTCGGCGACCCTCGGCTCGTCATGGACCAGGATGCGACGTCCAGGCACATCAACAACCCAGTACACCGGGATTCCGGCCCGGGCGTAGCGTTCGAGCGCCCTCGTCAGATCCTCGCGAAGGCTGGTCACCGCGACCTCGATCAGCAGGCCGACGTCCTGCGGCCCGGGATAGCGCTCCGGGGAGGCGAAGTCGAGGGGATTCGAGCCCCGGATCACGGCGAAGTCCGGGAGCAGGGCGTTTGTGGGGTCCAGAGCGATGGTGCTCTCGGGCCAGAGACTCCATCCCTCCGGCAACCGAAGCCCGACGGCCCGATTGACGGCCGCCCCGACGAATCCGTGTGCCTTCGTCTTGGCCATCTTCTCGTAGAGCCTCCCTCCGAGGAGGTAGACCCGGCGGTCGCTCGGGATCAGGCCCGCTTCGACCATCCGAGCGAAGAGGTCGACGGTCAGGTCGAACGGAACCTCAGCCGTCGTCTCCTGGGGTGATCGGGAGCCGGTCGCAGTGGCCATGTCACCGTTCATCCTCAAGGTCGGGGCAAACTCGAACACCTCGGTTCAAGGGTATCGATGAAGCGAGGGAGTCAACAACGCACCCCACGCCCGTTCCCCGCTCGCCCTCCCGTCCTGCGGTGCCCGTGATTCGACCGGACGGAGAACCCGACCTCGCCGACGTCGTTCTTCGCATCCGGGTCTGGGGAACCGTCGCCAGGGCGCCCAAGGGTTCCGACCGAGCCCGACGATGACGCTCGACCGCTCGCACGTTGGGCACCCGCGTGGACGTGGAGAGAGAACGTCGGTTCGACCAGAGTCCCGTCTCGCATCGGCACCGCATCAGCCTCCCCGACCCGTCTCGACGAGTCGGCGGAACGGCCCTCGGCATTGCGGGCGATCGCGGCGTTTGGGTCCGTCCCGATCAGTCCGGATCAAGTCCCGAGGAGCAGGCGTCCCATGGGCTCGAGGCAGACCTCCCAGTCGTAGAGGGCCTCGACCTGCCGGCGGGCCTCGGCGGCGATCCGCGATCGGTGCTCTCGGTCGTCCAGCAGCCGGCAGAGGCTGCGGGCCCAGCCCTCGGGGGAGGACTCGACGACGAGATGGCGGCCGGGCTCGGCCTCGATGCCGGTGGCGGCGCCGGGGGTGCAGAGGACGGCCCGGGCGCTGGCCATCCCTTCGAGGACCTTGTTCTGGATCCCCTGGGCGATGTGCAGCGGGGCGATCACGACCGAGGCCGAGGCGAGGTCGTCCCGGACGTCCGGGACCGCGCCGACCACCTCGATCGCCGGGTGGTCGGCCAGCGCGAGGACCTCGGGAGCGGGCCGCTGGCCGACCACCCGGAGGCGGAACGGGATGCCTTCCGGCAGCCGGGGGATCACCTCCCGGGCGAACCAGAGGAGCCCCTCGACGTTCGGCCGGTAGTCCATCACACCGATGAAGACCGCGGTGCGCGTGCCGGCGTCGCGCATCGGGCGGAAGTAATCGAGGTCGACGCCGTTGCGAACCACGGTCAGGCCCGGATGATCGCCGACGGCTCGTCGGTAGAGCTCGGCCTCCGGTCGGGAGATGATCGTGACGGCATCGACGTCGTCGAGGCGGCCGGCCTCGATCCGACGGAGGCGCCGGGCCTCGGCCTCGTAGACCTGCCGCATCGGCGGCCGAGAGGAGGAGGCGTAGGCGTCCCACTTGCAACTGTCGACATCGACCAGATCGAGAACATGACGGAGCCGGCCGCCTCCCGGCAATCGGCGGTCGGCCCGGACCACGGCTCGGGCGAGGCCGATCATTCCGGTGCAGAAGGTCAGCATCGCCTGGAACCGGTGCCTGCGGTGCCAGTCGACCACCCTCCTTGCCAGGTCGCCTCGGTGGAAGTACGCCGGCGTGACCGGGCCACCGAGCGCCAGCGAGGCGAGTCCCCGGAGCGTGCCAACGGTCGGGGAGATCGGCCGGATGGCGAGATCCGAGGTCAGCCGGCCCAGTTCCCGGCGCTGATCGTCGTCGACCGGCTCGTCGCTGGTGCAGGCAAGCCAGACGTCGAACCGGGAGGCGAGATGCCGGAGGAGGTGGTACGAGCGCACCCGGTCGCCTCGGTTCGGCGGGTAGGGAACGCGGTGGGTGAGCATCAACACGCGCGCGGACATCGATTCAGGACGAGGCGGGGGCTGGAGAGACTGGGCGAATCGTCCGCTCGTGTGCCGATGGAATTCCTCGGGCAAACAGCCAGGGGTGTTCGCCCCGAACAGCATCTTGGGGAGCCGACCGCGAAGCGATCGCAACCGCCCTTGGTCACCGCGGCGCCGGCACGTTACTATAGTGGCCCGGGCCGACGAGGCCAATGGACTCCCCAAACCTCCCGGCGACGAGAGCGGCCTCGTGCCGATGCCATCCCCCCCTTCGACCGAACCGGGCCCCGCAGCCGCACCCGTTGGGCTCGCGGCGCCGGATGCCCCTCCTCCCGGCCTCGTCCGGCTGATCGCGTTCGCCGACGACTGGGGGCGATCACCGTCGAGCTGCCAGCACTTGATCGGGCACCTGCTGCCGAAATACCCGGTGCTCTGGGTCAACACGATCGGGAGCCGGCCGCCGAGACTCTCGAGGGAGGACCTGGGCAAGGCCGCCGCCAAGCTCCTCTCCTGGATGCGCCCAAGGCCGGATGCCGGGCCGGCACCCTCCCCCGACTCGCCGAGGCCGGAGGTTCTCTCGCCGCTGATGTATCCCGGTTTCCGGAGTCCCTGGCAGCGCCGGTTCAACGCCTTCCAGATGGCCCGGGCGATCCACTCGGCGCTCGGCCCCCGGCAGCCCGGCGAGCACCGGGTCGTGATCACCACCCTGCCGATCACCGCCGATCTGCCGGAACGGCTCGACGTCGACCGCTGGGTCTACTACTGCGTCGACGACTACTCCGCCTGGCCAGGGCTGGACGGCCCGACCCTGGACCGGATGGAGCGGGAACTGGTCCCGAAGATGGACCGGATCGTCGCGGTCTCCGAGACGCTCCGGGATCGCCTGGCCTCCTTCGGCGCCCCGTCGGGTTTGATGACGCACGGGATCGACCCCGAGCACTGGTCGGCGGGCCCCGATGCGTCATCCTGGGAAGCGCCGGCGTGGTGGGATGAGCTGCCAGGCCCGAAGATCGTCTTCTGGGGAGTGGTCGACCGCCGGCTCGACGCGTCGTGGTGCCTGGCGATCGCCGACCAGTGCGGGCCCCTGATCCTGTTCGGGCCGCAGCAGTCGCCTGATCCGGTCTTAGCGAGGCACCCCCGGATCCGGATGCCCGGCCCGATCCCCTATGCCGATCTGCCGGCGCTGGCGGCCCGGTCGGACGTGCTGGTGATGCCGTACGCGGACCTGCCGGTCACCCGGGCGCTGCAGCCGCTGAAGTTCAAGGAGTACCTGGCGACGGGCCGCCCGGTCGTGGCCCGTCGCCTGCCCGCCATCGCCGACTGGTCCGACGCCGCCGACCTGGTGGACTCGGCCGATGAGTTCGTCTCCGCGACGACGATCCGGGCCGGCCAGCCGATCCCCGACCGGCAGCGGATCGAGCGCGAGCAGCGCCTGGCCGGGGAAGGTTGGGCCGCGAAGGCGGCTGCCTTCGAACAGGAGGTCCTCGACGCGATCCGGGACGATCGGGCGCCGTCGACGGCCCGGAGGAGAGCCGAGGCCCCTTGAGCCCCGGAGCGTCTCCTCGCCTCGATCCGGCCCGGTTCCCCGAGACTCGAACCGTGGCGATCAGGCCGCCAGGCTGGGATCGGCCCCGGGGTCGGGAGGGGAGCCGTCGGAGGCGGGGGGATCGAGCCGGTCGGCCTGCTCCAACAGCAGGCGGGCGGCGGCGCGGTAGGAGGAGGCGTCCAGCCCCTTGGGCCGCTCGATGGTCAGCTTTCCGCCGGGGAAGCGGAAGGACTTCGAGGTGGGGAGGCGGCCCCCTCCCCTGCCCTTCGAGGAGGAGGAGGCTCCCCCCCTGCCCTTCGATCGGCTGGCGGAGGCCGGCTTGGCGGAGGAGACGGGTTCGGCGGGGGCCTGGGCGGCTCGGACCTCGGCGATGACGTCGTCCCGGGTGAGCCCTTCGGAGGAGACTCGGTCGGCGAGGGCGACCTGGTCGTCGGGGCGTTCCAGGCGGCCGATCTCGTAGGCGGTCCGAGGAGCGAGCTCCCCTCGGTCGACGCGACGACGCAATTCCTCGGGGAGGTCGAGCAGCCCGAGGGCGTAGACGACCTTGGCCTGGGCCATGTGCAGGGCGTCGGCGAGCTGCCGGGTGCTCCAGCCGTTGGACTCCATCAGGGCGCGGAAGGCCGCGGCCTGCTCGACGGGTTTGAGGTCCTCTCGGACGCAGTTCTCGACGAGCTGCAACGCGAGGCGGTCGGCCTCGTCGGGGGGGCGGTCGAGGAGCTTGCAGCGGAGGGTGGGCAGGCCGGCCTTGCGGGCGGCTCGCCAGCGGCGCTCGCCGGAGACGAGGACATACGAGCCCAGGTCGTCGGACCAGTAGACGACGACGTTCTGGAGCTGGCCCCGGGTCCGGAGCGACTCGGCGAGGCGGTCGATGGCCTCGTCGTCGAACGCTCGGCGGGGCTGATCGGGGTCGGGGGCGATCCGGGAGACCTCGATGACGGCGGCCTCTCGGTCGTTGACGACGCCGGCCATCCGGGCGGCGACGCTCCCGGACGGCGGCGCCATGCCGGCCGGGGTGCCGGGAGTGCGGTTGAAGCCGAGGCTCGACCGCATCGCCTCGCCGTACTTCGAGAGGGTCCGCTCCTTGGCCTTGTCGCTGGCGGCGCTCATCTCAGGCGGCCTCCTTCCCGTCGCCGAGGTCCTGGGGATCGTCGTCGGTTGCCGTCGGGATCAGGCCGAGGGCCGAGAGGCGGGCGAGCACCTCGTCGGCGACGGCGTCCATCGCCTTGGCGGCGGCGCCCCGGGCCTTGTGGTAGTGGATGGGCCGTCCGGCGGCGATCGCCTCGGGGAAGTCGGACGACTCGGGAACGGTGCTGGAGAGCAGCTCGGGGCAGCCTCCGGCGAGCAGCTCGACGAAGGTTCGGTGCATGGCGCGGCGACCGTTGAACATCGTGACCAGGACGCCGGCCACCGGGAGCGGCCGGCCCCAGGTCTGCTCGACCAGGGCGACCCAGTCTCGGACCTCGGCGAGCCCCTGGGCGCCGAACAGCTCGGGCATGGTGGGGATCAGCGCGGCGTCGGCGGCGAGCAGGGCCGACCAGGTCGCGCGCTGAAGGTTCGGGCAGCAGTCGATCAGGGTCAGGTCGAACCCCTCGGCGATCGGCCGGAGCGCGTCCCGGAGGACGGCCTGATCGCGGGGGTCGAGCAGATGGGGATCAGGCACGTTGAAGCTGATCGACGCCGGAGAGCCGGCGAGCAGGGCGAGCCCGTCGAAGCCGGTCGGCCGGACGAGCAGATCCCCCGGAGTGGGCACCCCGGCATACAGGGCGTAGACCGTGGTGCTCGGGTCGATCGCCCGGGCCTGGTCGTCGCCGAGCAGGCCCTTGGTGAGGCTCGCCTGGGCGTCGTTGTCGACCACCAGCACCCGGAGCCCCCGGCGGGCGAGGGCCCCTCCCAAGTGCATCGTGGTGCTCGACTTGCCCACGCCTCCCTTCTGATTCACCATCGCCACAACGGCCATCGCGATTCCCTCCTGACTCGGGTCCGTGCGCTTGGTATCGGACGCCCCCGAGGTCGCTCATGAACCGTTCGGGACCGGGGCGATCACCCGGTGATCACCCCGGCCGAATCCTCCCCCGATGGTCGGTCCCCGGGACGGATCGGAGGACCGAGAACTAGCCCCGGCCCCGGGGTCCGGAGCGGAGCGATCACCCGGTGATCACCCCGGTCCGGCGCCTGCTGAGGCCGGTCCTCTTGAAGGGGCGATCACCGGGTGATCACCCCCGCCGAAGCCCCCGTCCGCAACCCTTCCGGAGCGGAGCGATCACCCGGTGATCGCTCCCGCCGCCCCCTCGAAGACGACGAGCCGAGCCGTCATGACCGACGGGCCGATTCTCGAAGGGTCCGCCTTCCAGCACCTCCGGCAACTCCCCGGGGAGGGCCCGGATCGGCGAGCGATCACCCGGTGATCACGACGCCCAGGGTCGGCATCGTCGTCCCTCCAGGAACGGCGCGATCACCGGGTGATCATCCCGATCGGGGGCCTCGAATGGAGGGGGATCGTCGGGCGCGATCACCCGGTGATCGCTCGCTCTGGAGCGAGGCCAGAGATCGACCAGCGGATGCGTTCCGGGAGTGCCCCGAGGGAGCCCCGACTGACATTCCGACGGGGAATCTGTACGCTGAATTGACCGGTGAGGCCGGGCGGGGTCCTTTGAGGGCGATCGGCCCGGAACGGAGCGAAGGGCAGGGGGGGGGTGATGATGCGGCTCGGGGCCGAGGTGACGATGGGAACGACGAACGCTCCCACCGACGAGGAAGCGGGCGAGGCGACCTCGGCCCCGGGGAGAGATCGACCTCCCCGACGACGCCCGGTGGGCGGTTTTCCCCTCGACCGTCCTGGCCTCCGTCGCGATCGCCGACCTCAGCGTTCGCCTCATCGAGACGCTGATCCTCCGGCTCCAGGGTCGGTTCGGCGGCGCCATTGTCGCCCGGCATGGCTGTGACCCGGGCTGGGGGGGCAGGGGCCGGACTCCCGGCGCGATCCTCCGATCAAAGCGGCCGCCGGCGTCGGGCCGGGGGCCATCCCGTTCTCCCGGAGCGCTGACGACGATGACGACGGCGAACCGCCCCGGCGGGCTGGTCGTGGTGACGGGGGGGGCCGGTTTCATCGGCTCGCACCTGGCCGAGACGCTGCTGGCCGAAGGGTACCGCGTCCGGGTGGTCGACAACCTCTCCACCGGCCACCGCTCCAACCTCGACCATCTCGGCGACGCCTTCGAGTGGCTCGAAGGGAACCTCGCCGAGTTCGAGGTCGCGAGCCGGGCCGTCGAGGGAGCCGATTACGTCCTGCACCACGCGGCGATCCCGAGCGTCCCCCGGTCGGTCCGGGAGCCCATCGAGTCGCACGCCAGCGGGCCGACGGCCACGCTCAACGTCCTGGAGGCCGCCCGACGGGCCGGGACCGTCCGCCGGGTCGTCTTCGCCGCCTCCAGCAGCGCCTACGGCGACACCGAGACCTTGCCGAAGCACGAGGGGATGTACCCCCGGCCCCTGAGCCCCTACGCCGCGGGCAAGCTCGCCGGCGAGCATTACGTGGGGGTCTACGCGCAGACGATGGGGCTCGACGGCGTCAGCCTGCGCTACTTCAACATCTTCGGGCCGAGGCAGGACCCGTCGAGCCCCTACAGCGGCGTCATCTCGCTGTTCGTCCGGGCGATGGCCGAGGGCCGCCGGCCGACGATCCTCGGCGACGGCCACCAGACCCGGGACTTCACCTACGTCGCCAACGTCGTCCGGGCCAACCTGCTGGCGATCCGATCCGATCGCCCCCTGGGCGGTGCCGTCTACAATGTGGGCACCGGGCGTCGGATCAGCCTCCGGGAGCTTGTCTCCGCGATCAACGCCGCCCTCGGCACCGCCATCGATCCCGAGTTCGGCCCCCCCCGAGAGGGGGATGTTCGCGACTCCCAGGCCGACCTCTCGGCGATCCGGGCTGGCCTCGGCTACGAGCCGGTCGTCGACTTCGAGGAGGGCCTGCGGCGGACCGTCTCCTGGATGGCTCCCGCCGGGGGGCGTCTCTGAGCCGGCCCTCCTGATCCCGAGGACGGCCGGGCGCCGAGGGGCAGGGGACCGGGATCGTCGCCACCTCGATGGGGGATCGGATCGTGACGCTCAGGACGGACGTCAACCCGGGCCGCCCCCGGCGGATCGCGATGGCGGCCCTCGGTCTGTTGGCCGGGGCGGCGCTGGTGGGGGGATGGCTGGCGAGGAGGGAGGCGGATCGCCGATGGGTCGAAGGGAGGCTCGCCGAGGCGGGGGAGGCTGTGGCCGACGGGAGGTTCGCGACGGCCCGGGCACTGCTGGAGGAGCTTGCCGAGGAGCGGCCGGGCAGCGGCGAGGCCCCGTTCATGCTCGGCCTCTGCGAGCTGGCGATGGGCCGTCGGAACCGGGCGCTGGAGGCCTTCTCCCGAGTGCCCCCCGACTCGCCGAGGGCCTTCGAGGCGGCGGTCCATCGCGGACGACTGCTGCTGGAGGACGGCCGGCTCTCGGCCGTTGAGGAGGCGATCACCCCGGAGATGCCGGCCCGGGGAGGGCCGATCGCGGGGGAGGCGCTGCGGCTCCTGGCGACCGTCTACGAGATGGAGGGGAGACTCGTCGAGGCCCGGCAGCTCCATCGCCGGGCCTTCGGCCGCGTCGGCGACCCGGTCTCGGCGATCCGACGGGCCAGCGGCCTGAACGATCGGGTGGTCATCGGGTCGGCCCGAGCGCAGCTCGGCCGGAGCCTGGAGGCCCATCCTGAAGACGACCGGGTCTGGCTGGCGATGGCCTACCTGGAGACAACGACGGGGAGGCTTGACGAGGCGGATCGCTGGCTCTCTCGGTGCGAGCGGGCCCGGCCCGACGACCCGGCGGTCCGGAAGGCCCGCCTGCGGTGGGCCCGGGCCTCGGACGACCCCGACGCCGCCCGGGACGCGATCCGGCTCTTGGACGACGGGGAATTGCCCCCCGGCGAGGTCCTGGAGCTGGCCTCCTGGTTCGCGAGGCATCGGGGGGATCCCCGTCGCGAGCGAGAGGCCCTCGAAGCGGCCCTGGAAGCGGGCGGGGCCGACCCTCCCGCGATCCTCGGCCGCCTGGCGGCCCTGGCGGCCGAGGCCGGCGAGAACGACGACGCCTCCCACTACCGACAGCGGCAAGTGGCCTTCGAGCGGGACCTCCGACGCTACGCCGAGCTCACCTTCGGCCCCGACCCGATCGAGCACTCCCGGGAGCTCTCCCGGCTCGCCCTCGGCCTCGGCCGGACCTGGGAGGCCCTCGCCTGGGAATTCCTTGACGGGAAGAACGCCCTGCCCCCGGATCCGGATGTCGGGAGTCCCGGAGGAGGACCGACCCTGGCCGACCTCCGGGAGGAACTGGCCCTCGCCGTCCCCGACGGCCCCGGCGCACCAGGCCGACCCGACCGAGGGGGATCCGAGCCATCCCGGCCGACCTTCCGGGAGATCGCCGCCGAGGTCGGGCTCTCCTTCTCCTACGACCCGGGGAGGCTCTCCCCCGGGAGGACGGTCGCGGAGATGATGGGAGGAGGCGTCGCCCTGATCGACTTCGATGGCGACGGCTGGCTCGACGTCTTCCTCCCGCAAGGGGGCACGTTCCCTCCTCCCGAGGGCTCCCCGAACGCCGACCGCCTGTTTCGGAACCGGGGGGACGGCACCTTCGAGGACGCCACCCGATCGGCCGGCCTCGACCGGCTCCCCGGCGGCTACGGCTTCGGAGCCACCGCCGGGGACGCCGACGGCGACGGCTGGCCCGACCTGCTCATCTCGCGGTGGCGGGGGCTGCAGCTCTTCCGCAACCGGGGCAACGGGACCTTCGAGGACGCCACCAGGACCAGCGGGCTCGACGCCGAGATCGACTGGCCAACCTCCGCCGCCTTCGCCGACCTCGACGCCGACGGCGACCTGGATCTCTACGTTTGCCAGTATCTCGAACTCGATCCGGACGCCCCCCCCTTCCACGACGAGGGCGAGATCTCCAGCGGCTCGTACGCCAACCCGCTGCGCTACTCCCCGCTGCCCGACCGCCTGTATCGCAAAGACGGAGGCCGATTCGTCGATGTGTCCGAGGCCTCCGGGATCGCCGCCGTCGATCCGATCGGCCGTGGGCTCGGCGTGGTCGCCGGCGACTTTGACGGAGACGGCCTCCTTGATCTGTTCGTGGCCAACGACCTGTCGGCCAACCTCCTGTTCCGCAACCGGGGCGGCCTGAGGTTCGAGGAAATCGGCGAGCGCGCCGGCATCTCGGCCGGGGCGGAGGGGATCTACCAGGGGAGCATGGGAATCGCCCCGGGAGACCTGGACGGGGACGGCCTGCCGGACCTGGCGGTCACCAACTACCTGGCCGAGGGGATGGCCTTCTACCGGAACCTCGGCGGCGGGCTGTTCGCCGAGCAGGGCTCGGAGATTGGCCTGAGGACGCCGACCCGATACGTCCTGGGCTTCGGCACGCTGCTGCTCGACGCCAACGCCGACGGCCTCCCCGACCTGGCCGCGACCAACGGCCACGTCTTCGACGGCCGGCCCCGACTGCCGTTCGCGATGCCTTCCCAACTGCTGCTCGGGACCGACTCCGGAAGGCTGATCGATGTCACCGAGCACCTGGGCTCCGGCTGGACCCTCCCCCGGGTCGGCCGAGGCCTGGCCGTCGGCGACCTGGACAACGACACCCTCCCCGACGTCCTGATCGTCGCTCAGGACGCCCCTCTGGCCTATCTGCACAACGAATCGGAGTCGGGGTCGATCGGCCGTTCCCTGGTCCTCCGGCTCGAGGCGACCGCAACCGCCCCCTCGGCCGAAGGGGCCCGGGTCACCCTCTGGGCCGGGGGCCGCCGCCAGGTGGCCTGGACGTTCGGCGGCGGAAGCTATCTGTCCTCTTCCGACCCCCGCCTCCACTTCGGGATCGGCGCAGCCGACCTCGTTGACGACCTGGAGATCCGATGGCCCTCCGGCCTCGTCGACCGATTCTCCGACCTGCCGGCCGATTCCTCCTGGCTCCTCCGAGAGGGCGACCCGACGCCGCTGCCGATCCCGGCATCGCCCCCAGGGAAGGGGGATCGCGATCGGTAAGCTCGGAGGCGCCGGGGGGAAGAAGGCGGCCCGGACCCGCCATCACCCCCGACCAGGACCTGACGCACCTCGAACCGGGGCAGGGGGGGGCTCCCCGGTCACGAAGGCGGGCCTCCCCCGGAAGGCGGTTCCTCCCCCGATGGTCGTCCCTCCCGGATCAGCCCAAGGATGTAGGGATCGCGGATCGTGTCTCGGAAGAAGACGGCCTTGAGCGAGGCGGGGGTCATCGTTCGGTAGGAGGCGGCAACCTCGGTGTCGGCGGCGGCGAGGGCCTGCTCGTCGATCCGAGAGCGTTCCTCGGGCCCCAGGGCGTCCCAGAAGCGGGCGACGGCCTCGCGGTCGGCGTTCTCCCGGGCGACTCGCTCGCGTTCTCTGAGACGCTCCTGGTGGGCCTGGCTGAAGAGGTCCTCAACCTGCTGGCGCCTGGCCTCGCGGTCGGCTCGGGACGCGAAGCCGCGGGGGGGGGCGAAATCCTTCCGAATCGACTCGACGAGGTAACCGGCGGGGCTGAGGCGAATGCGGCGGTCCTCCCGGGAGACGAGCCAGTCGAAGGCCTCAACCTGCCGGGAGATCGCCTCGGGAGAATGCCGGGCGACCAGCTCGACCGCCGAGGAGACCGTCACCCCTCGGTCGACGAGCACCTGGACCATGGGATCGCTTCCGACCTCCGGGGGAGGTTCCTCGGTCGTCCCCTCCCGGGCCCGGGCCATGCGGATCACCCAGCGTCGGCCCTGCTTGACGAACCGCTCCTCGGGAGGCAACGGTTCGAGGAAGCCGACCTGCTCCAACTCCTCGATCCCCCGACGCAGCTTCTCCTTGATCTTGCCGGCGTCTCGGTAGGTGCGGCTCAGGCCGACGTGCTCGAAGGCAAAGTCCCGCAGCTCGAACTCCCACTCCGGCTTGTGGTAGAACCGCTTGTCGAGGAAGCGGTACATTCGGCGAGCCGGATGGCTGGTCAGGCGGATGTAAAGGTCATAGTCCAGCCCCTTCAGGTAGCCGGCCTGGCAACTCTTGAAGAACTCCCGGCCCCAGACGACCCGGCACCGAGAGGCCCGGCCGCCGGGGGCTCGGCCGTCGCCGAGCTTGTAGCTGTCGATGATGTGGAAGCCGCCGCTCGTCCAGCGCCGGCCCTCGTTGTCCCACCAGGCGTTCTCGTATTTCAGGTAGGTCGACGCCCAGCGGTCGAGCGAGGCGGCGATCCGGTCGTAGCTCCTCCCCTTGTCGGGCCAGCCGAGCAGGTCGATCAACTGCAACCGGGTGAAGTGCACTTCCGGGCGGGCAAAGCCGTTCTGGCGTCGAGTGAGCTGGATCAGGGCCAGGATCACATCGTCGTCGATCGCCGTCGGCAGGCCGTACTCCTCCGGGGCGCTGATGACCAGCCGCCGATCGATCTCCCGGCCGGTTCCCGGGTCGAAGATCCGATCGGCGTACTCGATCCGGCGCTGCCCCTTCGGGGCCCGGTCGGCCAGCAGCGTGATCGGGAACTCGGCGATGTTCATCTCGTCCCGGCCCCCGATTCCAGGGTCGCCGACCGGCGGATCGCCCGGTTTTTCCCGCGCCTCGTCGCGCATCGCGGCCTCCCCTTACTCCGACAATCGTCGAAGGCAACAACTACCAGTTGTCAGGTTACAAGAGTTAAAGAGTTATAAGAGTTACCCGAAAAATAGCCTATACGCTCCAACGACTTAGGGCAAATTTCCTCCCTCATTGGTCGGAAAACCCTCCCTCATTGGTCGGAAAACCCTCCCTCGTTGGTCGGAAAACCCTCCCCCGATGGTCGGGAAACCCTCCCTCATTGGTCGTCCGGGCCCTCCCCCGATGGTCGGCCGCTCGAGGCGAATCCTCCCCCGGTGGTCGACAACACCCTCCCCCGATGGTCGGACGGTTGGAGCGGATCTCCTCCCCCGATGGTCGGACGGTTGGAGCGGATCTCCTCCCCCGATGGTCGGATGGCCGGAGGACGACTGGGGCGATCGTTGGGGGAGAATCCGAGCGAGATGCGGTTGCAATCCTCCCTCGATGGTCGGACCTCGGCTGGCCTGGTTCCTCCCCCGATGGTCGGACCTTGAGGCGAGGGGATCCCCCAGGCCATCGTCCCGCCTGCCGGGGGGACGGTGCTCCCCCGATGGTCGGATTCGGTCGGTGCGAGGGAACCTCCTCTGGGGGGATGGCCCTCGTCGGGTGAGGCAGGAGAGAGAGCAGGGGAGGGCTCCGGATCGCTTCCGGAGGAGGAGGGGTGGGGCGTGCAATGTCGGGAGCGATCCCGAATAATCGGAAGTAGGGCGTAAGTGGGCCGTCCCGGAGGGTGGTGTCGGTCGACCTGGGAGGATTGCCGTGGATCTGGGTTCCCTCGGCCGATTCTGGGGAGCGTGCGGAGCGGTCGGGCCGTTGCGGCTGCGGCATGCCTGCGGGCCGGAAGCCCCGGACGGATCCCGGGAGCTGACGCAGCCCTTCGCGGTGATTGGTCGGGATCCGAAGGCGGACCTGGCGATCGACCGCGATGAGATCAGCCGTCGCCATCTGTACGTCCAGGTCCTCGACGGTCGCATCTTCTGGCTCGACCTGGGGAGCCGGATCGGGGTATCCCGGGGAGGGGTGGTCTCGCCGTCGGGATGGCTGGCCGAAGGGGAGCCGATCGGGCTCGGGCCGTGCCGAGTCTGGCCGTCGGTCGTCTTCGGCAGGGCCGGGGGGGAGCCCGCCAACCCCTTGATCGACCGGGGCCCCCCGGTGCTTCCCGACGCGGAGCTGGAATTCAAGGGCCGCCCCGAGGGGCCGGCCCGGTGGCGGCTGGGTCGCGTGCTCACGCTGGTCGGACGGGCGGCCGATTGCCGGTTGAAGATCCCTGATGACGAGATCTCCCGCTTCCATTGTGCCCTGATCCGAACGCTCGACGGCCTCTGGGCGGTTGATCTGCTCAGCCGGGAGGGGATCCGGGTTGAGGGCGCCCGAGTCCGGTTCGCCCGGATCCCCGATGGCTCGTCGTTGCACGTTGGCCGCTACCGGATGACCGTTCGCTACCGAGACGCCTCCTCGTCCAGCGTCGAGGCCCCGGCCTGGAGTGTTTCCCCCCTGGCCGCCGACCAGCTGCCGGCCGTCCCCCGCCCGGGAGTCCCGCCGGCTGCGACGGTCGTCGGCCGCTCCCCCTCCTGGCCGACCCCTCCCGAACTGGACCCGTTCGTCTCCCGCTTCGAGCAGATGCAGCTGCAGATGTTCGAGCAGTTCCACCAGGCCATGATGGCCATGTTCCAGACCTTCGGCGCCATGCACCGCGATCAGATGGGACAGGTCCGGGAGGAACTCGACCGGATCCGCGACCTCACCCGGGAACTCCAGTCGATCCAGGCCCCATCGCCCCCGCCGTCGATGTCCGGATCCCGACCCGCCTCGAACTCCCCTCCGCCTCCGGGGGCCCGCCAGGAACGCTCAACGCCCCCGCCCTCGGGGCCGGTGGAGGAGCCTCAACGCCCTGCCCCCGGCCCGGAGATCCACGACCTGATCAGTCGTCGAATCGCCCAGCTCCACGAGGAACGCCAGGGGCGCTGGACCCGCGTGCTCCAGCTCATCTCGGGGGGGACGCCGACCACCTAACGTCCCGTGCTCGACGACCCTGGGAGGGGAGGGGAGGAGGGGGAGCACGCGATCGAGGGAGTCGGAACCCCGTTCCCAAAGCGAGGGATCGCCGGACGGTCGACCGGTACGGTCAGGACGGAGGTTCGCTGGAGGCTTGGGATTATTCCGAGACGGGACTCCTCCCCCAAAGCCGGCGGAGGAACTGGGTGACGAGGCCAAGGAGGCCCTCAGGGGGATACCGCTCCCCGATGACAAGGTGGTCGGCCCTGCCCTCCTCCGCGTTGAGCCGACGGAGATAGGCCAGGGCGGCCCGGTGGAAGGCCTCCTGCGAGGTCTCCCGCATCGGGCTCGATCGCTCGAAGGACAGCAACTCCTGGTACTGCTCCGGGCCGAGCCGGTAGTTGATCGATAGCAGATGGATGCCCAGAGCCAGTTCCGCCCGGAGCAACTCGGCCCGGTCCTCGGCCTCCCGGATCATCTCCAGGATCGCCCGGATGTGCTCCTCGACGGGGGCCGGGATTTCCTCGCGATCCGCTTCCGCCGGTAGTGGCAACGTCCACCGTTGCCCGTCGGCCAGGATGACGGAGAGGCCGCTCCGGAAACCCGGGCGCCTCAACGACTCCTCGTTCAGCATCGGGACCTCGGGTTGAGACGAGGCGAGTGCCGGGGCGGAACAGCGGCCGTCCCTGCCCGCATCCGATCGTGCGACAAGATGAGAGAAACCGATCCTCACCAGTCCGGATCGACCAGGATGCATTCCCATGCCGATCCCAGGTTGGATCATAGCTCTCCTTGGTCCCGTCCGGAACGCCGGATCGGAGGGATTCTCGCCAGATCGAGCGTGAGGATCCGGCCCTTTTCCTCCTGGAGTGCCGGGAGGCATCGGAAATCGTGAGGACGTCGAGCGTCCTGGCCTCGTCCGACAGCGATCTCGGGGCGAGTCAACAACGTCAGATCGATCCCCGGCCTGGCCAGTCCCGAACCGGAACAATCCGCGGGTAATGTTGATAATGGGCAACGCGGTGGACAGATGGTCGCCACTTCCATCTTTAGCAGGATCGAGGATCCGGCCAGCCCGGCACTGGCCGCCAGGAGCTGACCCGGGATGGGGGATGAAACCGGGTCCGGTTCCGTGGGTTGGCCTTATCGAGAGGATCGAATCGCTCCTGAGCGGCCGGACGACGGGGACATGACAGCACTGTCCCGGAGAAAAAAAGCGAGCAGAAGGCGGATCCCCCCAGGGTTCGCATCGTGATCCGATCGGTGGCGTGGATCGACCGGGTTTCCTCCTTGAACTGTTGGTCGCCGGGTTGGTAGCGTACCACTCACCACGCATCCCTGCATATTGCATATTGCACGGAATACCTCGGCGCCATGGCTCCGCAGCGGTTCCGAGTCCCGAGCATCGAATCGTCTCGAGCCGATCACATTTTTCTCACGTGGGGGCGAATCGGCAAGGACAAGGAGAGAGATTTATTCAATATGTTGGCATAAAATGCATGTATGTTGAATTTTTTTCTTCGTGGTTGTGTTGGCGCCCAGTGCCAACGTATTCGTGAGGTTGGCTTAACAAAGAAAGGTGAATTTGCTTGAATTTTTTTCTTCCATCGGTTCGAGCGGCGAAGTAAATTGCACCCTCTGTGATGCTCTTCGTGCATGCTCGTCACGATCCCCGATGCAGGACCTAGTTATGAATGCGTGTGGTTCATGGTTATGAACGCGCGTGATCGGTTCGCCATCTCGGCCGACTGTGATCGGTCGTTCGGCAGTCAATGACAAACGGAACGGAGTCGACGGTGGCCGCATGGAGGCGGGACATCGGGTAAGCCGGCGAGGCTGCAACCGACGGGGACGGAGTCTGCGCCGATTCGCCTGCCCTGGGGGATCGCCACGCTGTGAACGGATCCGATTGCCAGGTCACACGATCCGCCCAGAACCCGCCTTCTGGAACCGATGCTCGGCGTGGAATCTCGCCGTGGGGCATCGTGTCGGTCGCCCTGTTGCTGGGGGTGGTCGCCTGGGTGTACTGGCCGACGCTCTCCGCCCAGGTCGACCGCTGGGAGAACGACGCCCGCTATTCTCACGGCTATCTCGTACCGCCCTTCGCCGTCGCCCTGCTCTGGATGCGCTGGAAGCCGGAGACGGCCGCGAGCCTGCGGCCGGCACGCTGGGTGGGGCTCGGTCTGCTCGCCGCCGGCATCCTTCTCCGCCTGGCCGGGGCGTACATCTACTTCGACTGGATCGAGGCGATCTCGCTGCTGCCGACCCTTGCCGGCATCGTCGCCCTGGTGCTCGGCCCTGCCGGGCTGCGGCTGGCCTGGCCGTCGATCGCGTTTCTCGCCTTCATGATCCCGCTGCCATACCGCCTGGAGACCGCCCTTGGCCTGCCGCTCCAGGGTCTAGCCACCGTTTCGAGCACCTTTCTCCTGCAGGCCATGGGCTTTCCCGCCGTGGCCGAGGGGAACGTGATCGCCATCGGCGAGGCCCGGCTCGGCGTCGTTGAGGCCTGCAACGGCATGGGCATCATGCTCCTGTTCTTCGCCTTTTCGACCGGAGCCGCCTTGGTGGTGGTTGACCGCCGAATCACCGACCGGCTGATAGTCGTCGCCAGCGCCGTGCCGATCGCCCTGATTTCCAACGTCCTTCGGATCACCCTCACTGCCACGCTCCACGAGCTCGCCGGCGGCGTGGTGGCCGACTTCGTCTACCACGACCTCGCCGGCTGGTTGATGATGCCGATGGCGCTGGTCCTGCTCTGGCTCGAGCTGAAGCTGCTCGATCTCCTATTCATTGACGTTGTCCCTGAGTCCGGTGATCCGACCTCTCTGGCGGGACGGACCCCCGCTGAGGAATCCCCGGCCACGCATTGCGACCGCCTGCCCTCCCCCTTGCTCACCGACCCGGCGCAATCTTGACCCGGGCCGCTCCGCCCGACCAAGGCAAGCCATGACTCCGGACACCGATCGCAACGCCAGCCCCGTTCCGAAGGGCCGGCCGGCCGCCTCGGATGAAGTAATGGTGCCCCAGCGCATCCACCCGGTGGTCCAGCCATCCTACGGGCCACCACTTCCCGGATCGCTTCCGCCGGCCCAAGTCCCTCTTGCCCTCGAACTCCTCAAGGCCCTTCGCCGCCGCTGGCTGGTGGCCGGCGCCATCGGCCTGGTCTGCGCTGCCATTGCCGCCGCAGTTGTCTACAGCGTCGTGCCGCCGGCCCAGTACACGGCCCAGACCCGCTTCCACGTGTCGGCCATTCCTCCGAGGATCATCTTCCAGACGGCCGAGACCCACGTCGACTTTGTGACGTTCCAGCGGACCCATCTATGAGAGGGGGACTGTCAAGCTGCCGGTGCAGGTTCGGTGGGCTCGGGGCCCCGGCACCTCCCCCTCGCCGTCGGCGTCGGTCGGCCTGCCCGTCCCAGACCACGCCCACCAGCGATGCGG
>NZ_RYZH01000053.1 GCF_003977685.1 Tautonia sociabilis
CCTACCACAACTATTCGACGGAATCTTGCATTCCTCTGAAGGTTGCGACGCCGTAGCGTCGTCACGAGCCATCGCAGCGGCCAGAGAAGAACCGTACCGATAGCGAGGAGGCCCGTCAGCAGAAATACAGCTGCCGATCCGAGAAAGGCGAATCCCGCCCCGGGCCCAATGTAGGCATGCGCCTGACTCGGGACTAAGGCGAGATAGAGGAGCAGCATCAGGCGGAGACAGATGACAAACCTCCGTTCCGGCCCGGCCCACGTTGCAACGCCCATAAGCTCAATTCCGCTTGAACGGGGAGGCTTCGTCCCCTCGGGAGTCCATCTCCGGATCCCCCAGGTGTCCATGTAATTTCAATAAATTACAATTTATAATATACTATATTTAGTGAGACCATACTTGAAATTCGATCTTCGGGCAAACAATCGCTGCTCATACCCGTTGATCTCCGGAACCGGTCAGAGATAGCCGAGGGATCGGAGTTCTTCGAGTTGATCGCTGGTCAGCGCTTCGCCGGCCTTGCCTTCCTCCTGCGACGTCCGATCGCGCAAGCCGTCGAGGATCGAATTCAACTCCGAGCGTAAGGCCTCCTCCTCCGGCCCCGGGGCCTCGATTAGGTTCTCGGTCTCGCCCGGGTCGGCGCGGAGATCGTAGCGTTCATCCGCGGCATGGGCGTGATCAATCAGCTTGGCATCGACTGTCTGGATTCCGTAGATGGGTCCTTCCTCCCAGGATCTACGAAGTCTCGCATCATCCTTCGGTCGGCGCTGGGAAAGCGAGTATCGCGGCAGGTCCTCGGGACTTGCTTCATCCTGTATCACGAGCTGCGAGAAGGAGACTCCACGCAGGAACGAGGGCAGCAGGCTCGTATCGAACCCGGCCAGCTCGGACAGCGTCGGGAGGAGATCCACGGTCCTGATCAGGTCGTGGAGGCGAACCGCCTGGCCTCGCCAGCGATCGGAGTGGAAGAGGAGCGGGATCTGGAGCTGTTCCTCGTAGAGGAACTCCCCGTGACCCTCGTAGCGGTGATCGCCGAGGCCTTCGCCGTGATCCGAGGTGAACACCCAGAGCGTGTCCTTCCCCAGCCCCATCCGCTGGACCGCGTCGTAGAACCGGCGAAGCTGATCGTCCACGTAGCGGATTCGCGCGTCATAGTTGTCGAGCACGCTGGTGAATTCCGCCGCACCGCCGAAGTGGTCCTCGGCGACGCTGCCGTGCCGGAGCGCGTGGGCCCGAATCTGCTCGGGATTGCCGCTATCCCGCATCTGCTCCACGTAGCGTTCCGGCAGCCGCCCGATCTTCTTCCACTGGTGCGGGTCGTAGAAGTGGAGCCAGAGGAAGAACTCGTCCTGCGTCCTGCCATTCTCCAGCCAGTGAATCGCCCGCGACACCTGGTCCTCTGCGGTCCGGAACCAGTACCTCCGGGAGAGCTCGGCCGCCTCGGAGTGGTCGGTTTCCGTGGGGAGCTGATCGAAGCCGACCTTCCCCTCGAGGAAGTTCACCGCCGGGAGGGCGACCGTCTCGAGGCCGGTACGCTGCAGGACGGCCTGGAGCGTGAGGTGCTTGCGGTTGAGCCGGTCGTGGTTCCGCAGTACGCCGTGCTCGAACGGGTAGAGCGAAGTGAAGATCGTCGCGTGCGAGGGCGCCGTGTGAGAGATGGCCGAATAGGCGTTATCGAAGACCACGCCGGACCGTGCGAGCGACGCGAGGAAGGGAGCCGTGTCGCGGGGCCAGCCGTAGAACCCGAGATGGTCCCGGCGGAGGGTATCGATGGTGACGAAGATGATCCGTTCGAACGGTCGAGCCCGGCGCATCCTTGCGGAGTAGAAGAACGCCGCTGACGAGGACACGAAAACCAACAGGATCAGGAACGAGAGAAATCTCTCTTTCATCCACTTTTGGGAGAAAACAAGAAAAAATAGACTTCGAGAAACTAGCATTACAGCAAATGAATGGGAATAGACGTCGTGAGAACAATGGCCTCGAGGAGGCATCGGAGGATTACTGCTTGGTGGATAGAAATATTATTCCGTGATGGGTACCGCCTCTGCCGCGATTCCATCCGCCGCATCTCTCGCCCGATACTTCTGAAACGCTCCGGCATACCTCGTCGCGTTCACCCCGCGCGCTTCGGGTTCGCGGTGACCGGCGGCGGGGCCGGAGGAGGCCGCTCACCACCGGGCGGGGCAGGGGGCTCAGATCGGCACGTCGTGCGAGGCCCCTTCCTTCGTGCTCCGCCGCCGCTTGTCATAGATCTGCGTGGTCGTCACGTGCCGGTGCCCCAGCAGCTCCTTGACCTTGACGATGTCGACTCCGGCGTCCAGGAGCAGCGTCGCCGTGGTCGCCCGGAGCGAGTGCGGCGTGTAGACGCATCGCTTGACCTTCCGCACGGTCCCGTCCTCGGCGGGGATGTCCTCCTCACGCATGGAACCAGGTAGGCGGGAGAGATATCCCTGGAGCAGGGTGTACATCGTGACCAGGCCGATCGGCCGATCGCTCAGCTCCGGGCGGCGCGAGTTCCGCCGCGCCCGGAACAGCGGCCCCTTCTTCAGGTCCGCCTTCTGGATGTACTCGGCGATCGCCTCGGCCGCGGCGAAATGCAGGCCGATCCGGCGGTGCTTGTCGCCCTTCTCGCGGAGCGCGAGCGTCGCCTCGTCGCCGTCCTGGTGGAAGTCGGCGACCTTCAGGCGGCAGGCCGTCCCGATACGGATGCCGGAGTAGAGGAAGGTCTTGATGATGGCCCGGTCCCGCGCGTCGAGCACCGTGTCCTTGTTCGGCAGGCCCATGAGCTGCCGGGCCCGGGTCGCCGAGAGAGCCTTGGTCTCGTCGCGTGGGTCGGAGGAGCCGCGGGGGATGAACTGGGCGTGGGCCGGGTTGGGGACGGTGATCGGCAGCCGGAACTCGGAGGCGACACCCTGGAGGTACTTGTAGAAGCTCGAGAGCGAGGCGATGCGGCGGTTGATGGTCTTGGGGGCCTTGTCGTCGGCGAGCATGAGGTCGCGGAAGGCCTGGACCTCGGCGACGGTGACCGTGAACAGCCGGGTCGATTCCTCGGGCCACCGGATCCCGAGACACTCGACGAAGGCCATCACGTCCCGGCGGTAGGCCCGCTGGGTGTGCTTGGACGACCGGCGGGTGACCCAGCGCTCGAAGATCTCGGCGACCGAGGCATAGAAGCTCCGGACCTGGCGCTCGATCGCGGGGGTCGCGCGGCCGAGCAGGACCGGCGGTAAATCCGCGCCCGTCTCCGCGTCTGTTAAGTTTGACGGTAACTGGCGTGGTTCTTCTGGAGCTATTCGGCGCGATCGTCCGATAAACGATTCCAGTATCCGACAATACACTTGGCTCCCCGGTCCGGGGAGCCGCAGGGATCGTCTCCGGTCATGTCGCAGCCGCCGCTCAGCGGCCTCTCCGAGGCCGAGCGTACCCTGGCCTTCGAGCGTTTTGAACTCCTCCGTCCCCATCTGGAAGAGGGGGTTCCCCTGGCTCGTGTGGCCCGGGAGCAGGGCCTCGCCCTGCGGACCGCCACCCGCTGGGCCGGGCAATATCGCCGCGAGGGTCTCGCCGGGCTGGCCCGCAAGGGGCGGAGCGACCGGGGCAAGCGGCGTCTGTCCGACACGCTGCGTCAGGCCATCGAGGGCCTGGCCCTGAGCAAGCCGCCGCTGTCCGTGGCGACCATCCACCGCCGGGCCATCGCCCTCGCCGAACGGCTTGGCGAGATCCCACCGACCTATTATGCCGTCTCTGCCACGGTGCTCGCGCTGGATCCGGCCCTGATGACCCTGGCCCACGAGGGGTCGAAGGCCTACGCCGACGCCTTCGACCTGGTCTATCGTCACGAGGCGACCGGTCCCAACGCCGTCTGGCAGGCCGATCATACGGAACTCGACATCCTGCTGAAAGACGGGCAGGGGGGGACCGGGAAGCCGTGGCTGACGGTCATCCTCGACGACTACAGCCGGGCCGTGGCCGGCTACGCGCTGTTCTTCGGCAGCCCCTCGGCGATCCAGACGGCCCTGGCCCTGCGGCAGGCGATCTGGCGCAAGGGCCGACCGGGCTGGCAGGTCTGCGGCATCCCCGAGGTCCTCTACTCGGACCACGGCAGCGACTTCACGTCCCGGCACCTCGAGCAGGTGGCCGCCGACCTGAAGATCCGCCTGGTCAATTCCGGGGTCGGGCGGCCCCGCGGCCGGGGGAAGATCGAGCGGTTCTTCGAGAGCGTCTCCCAGGTGCTCCTCCCGCGGCTTCCCGGCTATGCACCCGCCGGGACCGCCCCGGAGGCCAGGCTGACGCTGGGCGACCTGGCCGCCGAGTTGGAGCCGTTCCTGGTCGATCGGTACCACCACGAACGCCACGTGACGACCGGATGCACGCCGCACGAACGATGGGCCTCCGGCGGGTTCCTGCCGCGGATGCCCGAGTCGCTGGAGCAGCTCGACCTGCTGCTGCTGACGGTCCCGAAGACGCGGCGGGTCCACCGCGACGGCATCCGGTTCTCGGGGCTGCGGTACATCGACCCGAACCTGGCGGCCTACGTGGGGGAGGAGGTCCTGCTGCGGTACGACCCGCTCGACGTGGCGGAGGTCCGGGTCTTCCACGAGGGCCGGTTCGTCTGCCGGGCGGTCTGCCAGGAGCTGGCCGGGGAGACGGTGCCGCTGCGCGAGGTCATCCGGGCCCGGGATCGCCGTCGTCGCGAGCTGCGTCAGACGATCCGGGATCGGCTGAAGGTGATGGAGTCCTTGCTGGAGGTCCGCCGTGGCGACGCGACCGGGCAAGCGACCGGCGACGCCCCCGAGGACTCCCCGCCACCGCGACGGCCGGGGGGGACGCTCAAGCGGTACGCCGATGACTGACGCGACGGTCGCCGCCTTCGTCGAGACGCGGGAGTATCGCCGGTTCCGCGAGTTCTGCGACGCCTGTCGCCGGTATCGGTACATCGGGCTCTGCCACGGGCCGCCCGGGGTGGGCAAGACGCTCTCGGCCCGCCGCTACGGCGACTGGGACCGGGTCGAGGCGACCGAGCCGTATGCCGATTCCGGCGACTTCCGGTGCGACGACGTGCCGGGCAACGGGTGCGTCTTCTACACCGCGACGGTCGTCAATTCCCCGGGGCAGATCCAGGGCGGCGTGTTCCAGTTGCGGCAGCGGATGCGCGAGCTGGTCCGCCAGGCCATCCGCACGGAGTCGGCCCCGGTGATCGCCGCGGCCCAGCGGAGGCTGGAGAAGGCGCGCGACGACTATCTCGTGAAGCACGACTGGTTCGCGGGCAAACCGGCCCGCCTGGAGCGGGCCGAGGCCGCGGTCGCCAGGGCGATCCTCGATCGCGCCAAACGTGACCACCAAGCTGTTGATCCGACCGAGCTGCTGCTCGTCGACGAGGTGGACCGGATCCGGATGGCGGGCCTGGAGCAGCTCCGCGCGATCTTCGACGACGGGGGGATCGGCCTGGTGCTGATCGGCATGCCGGGGCTGGAACGTCGGCTGGCGCGGTATGCCCAGCTCTACTCGCGGATCGGGTTCATCCACGAGTTCCGCCCGCTGGGTGCGCCGGAGGTGCGCGAGCTGCTGGGGGGCTGGCGGCCGCCCGGGGCGACGCTGCCCGACGACCTGCTGGCCGACGCCGAGGCGGTGGCGACGATCATCCGGATCACCGGGGGGAACTTCCGGCTGCTGGATCGGCTGCTGACGCAGGTGGCCCGGATCCTGGAGATCAACGCCCTAGATTCGGTGACCCGGGAGGTGGTCGAGGCGGCGCGCGAGGTCCTGGTCATCGGCGCGGCGTGACCCCGGACTCAGAGCGAGATCCGCTCGACGATGTTGCGGGTGACCTCCTTGTCGGTCCGGTTGTAGAGGTCGGTCGTGCGGGCGTCGGCATGCCCGAGCAGGTACTGGACCTGCTCGCGGGCGACGTCCTGCCGCAGCAGGTTCGTGGCGGTGGTGGCGCGGAAGCTGTGGCAGCAGAAGGTCCCCTCGGGCAGCCCGGCGGCCTTGAGCCGCCGCTTGACGATCCGGAGCAGGTCGTTGCCCGTCAGGCCCCGGTCGGGGGAGAGCCTGCGGGCGCGGCCGCGGGCCGAGCGGAACAGGGGGGCCTTGCCGGGGCTTCCCGCGAGGTTCGCGACCCGGAGGTAGGTCTCCATCTGCTGCTGGAGGTCATGGCGGGCGGGGACGAGGTGGACCTTGCCGCCTTTTTCCCCGAAATGGAACCACCACTGGGTGCCGTCGGAGTAGTAGTCCTCGATGCGGAGCTTGGCGACGGCCCCGGCGCGGGCGGCGGTGTAGGCGAGCACCATGAGGATCGTCTTGTCGCGGAGGCCGAGGATGTCGTCGGTCTTGATGGACTTGAAGAGCGCCCGGACCTGCTTGTCGTCGAAGGCGGGGGTCTGGCCCTCGTGGGCGACGTGCTTTGGGCCGCGGACCGAGGCGGCCGGATTGAGGACGACGCCGTGGTACATCTGCTGGTTGTCGAAGAAGTGCCGCAAGGCGGCCAGGTGCTGTTTCTTCGAGGGGGCCGCCAGCGGATGACCGGCCTGGTCGATGAGGTGATGTTCGAGGTAGTCGCCGATCAGGAAGGACGTGACCTGCCGGAGTTCGATCCGGCGCTCCTGGCAGAATCCGAGGAACCGGTCCACGGCGCGCCTGTAGGCCTTCCTGGTATTCGGGTTGGAGATCTTCGCCTTGAAGAAATCGGCATAGGCGTACTCGGCGTTGGGACCGGCATCCTTGACAATTTCGGGCGCGGCGACGGCGCGGCGGAGCCGCTCCAGGTCGGCGTGGACGACCAGCTCATGCCCGTCGCCATTTGGGCCGGCCGTGGCCGGCAATACCTCGATCTCGCCCCTGGTCTCGTCCATGACACCCCCCTGCCCCGGATTCTTCCATGCCGAATAATGTCCTTTATTCGGCATGGGCGCAAGCGAAAATTGAGGGCAGGGGCTGGCTGCCAACGGCCTCGATCCCGACCCACCGCGAGCCCGGTCGCCGGGCCGAACCCGTGCGTCGGCCCCATCCTTCGTCATCCGGGGAACCCGCATGGCCGCCACGGTTGGCGGGATCGCCGATGAGATGCGCGACCTGAAAGGCCTCACGAGCGCCGCGTCTCGGTATGAAGCGTTTCTAATGATCTTTTAAGGTGACCGGCCCGGCGTCACGCGGACAATAGAATCGCGGTCGGTCATCCGCCGCGGCCCCCAGCCCCAAACCTACGGCGAGATGACGCGACCATGGACACCAATGGTGAACTCGCCAGGAGGATCTCGAGCCTCGAGCGAGCGAACCACCGCCTGGCCGCCTTGCTCGCCGCGCTCGCCGTCGGAGTGTGCCTGGCATTCGTCCTGGGGGCCGGCACCGCCCGGCCGGAGACCCTCGAGGCCCGACGCCTGGTGCTCCGCGACCGCGAGGGGCGCATCCGGGTCGAGTTGGGCGCCGAGCTGACCGGGTCGTGCCTCTCCCTCCTGGACGATCGCGGTCGGCGACGCATCCGACTCCGTGCGATGGACGACGGCACCGCGGTCCTCAGGATTGAGGCGGGCACGCTCGGGGAGGACACGCGGCGTGTGGTCGATCTCAAAGTCCCTCCCGATGGGTGGTCGTCGCTCACCTTCGCCGATGCCCGCGGCACGGAGCGGCTGGCACTGGGCCTCGGATACGACGGCGAGCCGAGGCTGAGGATGTACACGGAGAACGGGCGGTCGCGCGTGGTCCTCGGCTCGGACAGGTCTGGGAGGGCCGATCTCGTCATCCACGACGAGGCGGGTGCGCAACGCGCCGTCGTACGGTCCGCGCCCGGTGGGGCCGCGAGCTTGGAGCTACTCGGCGGGGACGGGACCACCACCTTCATCGCCCCGCCCCCTGCCCCGACCGCGGCGGGTGGCGCGGCCGACGGCCGGGACGGGCCCTGAGGAGGATCGCGTGTCGCGGCTGCTCGTCGTCGAGGACCAGAAACGATTGCTCCAGAGCCTGCGGCGGGGACTCCAGGAGGAAGGGTACGAGGTCGTGGCCGTGGCCACGGGCGAGGAGGGCTTCTATCTGGCGAGCACCGAGACCTTCGACGCCGTCGTGCTCGACCTGATGCTCCCCGGCCGGGGCGGGATCGAGGTGCTCAAGGACCTGCGGATCAAGGGTTTCTCGAAGCCGGTCCTCATCCTCACGGCCCGCGACGCGGTGGAGGACCGCGTGCTCGGCCTCGACATCGGCGCCGACGATTACCTCGTCAAGCCCTTCGCCTTCGCCGAGCTGTTGGCGAGGCTCCGGGCGCTGCTCCGCCGCGACACCACGGGCCGCGAGCTGTTCCTCCGCGCCGACGACCTGGAGATGGACCTTCTCGGACGCCGGGTCGTTCGGGGGGGCGTCGAGCTTGATCTCACGCGGCGCGAATTCGAGCTGCTGGAATATCTGCTCCGATCCAAGAACACGACCGTCACCCGGGAGATGATCACCCGCGACGTCTGGAAGGAGACGAGCGGCGTCCCGACCAACGTGATCGACGTCTACATCACCCAGCTCCGGAAGAAGATCGAACGCCCGGCCGGGAGGCAGCTCATCCAAACCATCCGGGGCGTGGGCTACGCCGTGAGAGACATGCCGTGAAGGGCCTGAGCATCCGCTGGAAGCTGACCGCCTGGTACGGGGCCGTGCTCGCCGCGGTGCTCGCCGCCTTCGGCGCGGCGGTCTACCTCACGATGCGCCACCAGCTCTACGGCCAGGTGGCAAGCGGCCTGCTCATGGAGATGGGCGAGGTCAACGACGAGGTGGGCAGGGCCCGCGACCTCGCGTCGCTCCGCGCGGGCCTCAACCGCCGCTTCACGCGGCACCCGAGCTACGACATCCAGGTCACGACCCCGTCGGGCGAGGTGCTCCTCAGAAGTGAGCGAATCCGTCCGGACGGGCTCCCCGTGCCCGCTCCCTTGCCCTCCCCGCAGGAAGTGAACCTCCAACGGCTTCCCCACGCCGAGCAGGCGGACCGGTACCTGGCGACGAAGGTCGTCGCGAGCCCCGTCGGCCCGGTGGTCGTCCAGGTGGCGACGACGCTCGCCCACCCCGAGCACGAGCTTGGCGAACTGCTCGCCGTCCTGCTCGTCCTGGGTCCCCTGGCCCTGTCCGCGGCGATCGGCGGGGGATATCTCCTGGCTCGCAAGGCGCTGGAACCCGTCGAGCGGATGACCGAAGCGACGCACGCGATCACGGCCTCCCGGCTCGACCGTCGCATCGAGGTCGTCAACCCCGACGACGAGCTCGGCCGGTTGGCCCGGACGCTCAACACGATGATCGAGCGACTGGAGCGATCGTTCGACGAGACCCGACGCTTCACCGCCGACGCCGCCCACGAGCTCCGGACGCCGCTGGCCGTGCTGCGAAGCGAGGCCGAGGTGGCACTGCGGCAGCCCCGCTCTCCCGAGGAGCATCGGCGCGTGCTCGAGAACATCCTCGAAGAGGTTGATCGCCTCACGAGGCTCGCCGAGCAGCTCCTGTTCCTCTGCCGGGAGGATGCGGGACTCGTGCCCGTCGCCCGAGGGTCCGTACGGATCGATGAGCTGCTGTCCGAGGTGATCGAGCACATGCGGCCGGTGGCCGAGGAGAACGGGGTCATGCTGCACGTCGAGCCATCGGCCTCGACGGAGGTCTCGGGCGATGCCGACCAGCTGCGGCGGCTCTTCTTCAACCTCCTGGACAACGCCATCAAGTATACGCCCAGGGGGGGGCGGATCGTCGGCCGCGTCGAGCCGAGCGGCGGCGGCATCCTGGCGATCGTCTCGGACACGGGCATCGGTATCCCGCATGAGCACCTGCCGCGTGTCTTCGAGCGATTCTACCGCGTCGACCAGGCGCGCACCCAGGACACCGGGGGGGCGGGCCTCGGGCTCTCGATCTGCCGGGCCATCGCCGAGGCCCACGGGGGCCAGCTCCGGATCGAGAGCGAGCTCGGGCGCGGGACGCGGGTCCTCCTGAGCCTGCCCGCGGCGAGGCCCCAGGGCGGGCGGACCGACGGCCATCATCGCGCGGAGTCGGAGCTCTTGCCACGATAGGACGGAAAACCGTATTGGGAGATCTACATGAGAGTTATAACAGCACTTTTCGTCGTCGGCCTTGCCGGGTGGATCACCTGGCCTCCCGCCCCGGCTCGGGGAGGCGACGACGGCGATGCCACGGCCGCGACGAAGGAATTCGAGATCCGCGGCGACCGGGCCTTGTTGGGGGGGCAGCCCGTCGAGCTTTGGGGATTGCGGGCCGGCAACGCGCTGATGAGCCGCGCCGTCACCGAACGGCACGTCAACGCGCTCGACACCATGGTCGCCCACGGCATCAACCTCATCGGCGTCTACCTCCAGGGCTCCAACGGCGGCTGGCCCGACCCCGAGGCGGGCAAGAACGGCTACACGCCCGACGGGCACTTGAAGGGAGACGTCGCCGAACGGCTCGAATGGCTCATCCGCGAGGCGGACCGACGCGGCATGGTCGTCATGGTGGGGCTGTTCTCCCCCAGGAAGGACCAGGAATTCGGAGACGAGGCCGCCGTGAGGCGGGCGGTCGAGGAGACCGCGCGATTTCTCCACGGGCGGAAGCTCAAGAACGTCTTCGTCGACCTCATGCACGAGTACGACCACGAGCGGATCGACCTGGATCTCTTCCGCGAGCCGGGTGGCGAGCGGAAGAAGGCGCAGCTCACCGAGTGGTTCCGAGCCCATGCCCCGGACATCGAGGCGGGTGTTTGTCCCACCTACCGATCCGGCACCGCCGACCTCTACCCCGGGATGCAGGTGCGGCTGATCCAGAAGGAGGCCGAGATCCCGAACGAAGGCTTCGTCGTCAACGTCGAGATGCAGCGGCACGACCCCTACGACGACGAGGGCGTCTACCAAGCCGAGGAGTTCGCCATCATGCGCGGTTACTTCGAGGCGTACCGCGACGCGCCCAACGCCGCGCTGCTGTTCCACTCGGCGTATTGCCAGGGGATCACCGGTAAGAGCGGCACCGGTCCGCACCCGGAGATGGGCGGCTCCGGCCGGGCCGAGGACGACCGCGGGATGCGGTTCTACTTCGAGTGGGTCCGGGACAACATCGGCCGCTACGAGTACCCGAACCACGTCGAGGCCGCGACCGAGCTGTCCGGGCGCCCCGGTTAATCATTTTTAATGATCATTTAAGCTGACATGGTCGTGTCGGCCTGACAGGATCGCATCGGGGGCCGATGGCGCCGTGGCGTCCGCGCCGTCGCACCGGCGACATACCTGCGAGGAGACGGAAATGACACCCGAGACTGGTCCCGGCTTCCGCTTCGGCCTGGAGACCGAATACCTGCTGGTCGACGCCGAGACGTACCGGCCGCTCTGGCACCCGGATCTCTCGTTCGGGACCCTGAACGCGGCCCTGGAGGCGATCCCGATCGGCGACCTCCCGTCGCTGCGAGGGCTCGAGGTCGAGCCGCCGCACCGCAAGGCGATGCCGTTCGTGGTCGAGGGGTACCATCTCCCCGATCCGGACTTCAACCCGATCGATCTGCTGCCCAAGGGGGTCGAGATCCGGACGCCCGTCTGCGCGACGATTGCGGACTGCCTCGCCTGGCAGGCAGAGTTGCTCCGCAGGCTCGAGACGGCGATGGCCGAACTCGGCTGGAGGCTCGTGGCGCTGTCGCACCACCCGGTCGCCGACCACTTCGAGGGGCCGCAGAACAAGCGGCGCTACGACTACTGGCAGTGGGCCATGCGAGCGATGACGACCTACGGGCCGGACGTGAACATCAGCGTCCCCGAGCATCGCGCGCGGCGGCTCGACGCGTCGGACCTCTTCGCCAAGGTCAACTACTACGCCCCGGCCCTGACGGCGCTGACGCTCGCCTCGCCGATCTGCGGCGGCGGGCTCTGGGAGACCCGGGGGCGGACCGGGAAATCCTACCGCACGCATCGCCGGAGCGTCTTCGGGGCCGCCCTCGAGCTCCACCCCGAGGAGGCGGGACGGATGGAGTTCAAGACGTTCGAGATGACCCACCGCCTGGAGGACTTCCACGCCTATTTCCTGCTCTGGCTCGCGCTGCTGCTGGACGATGGGCTGACCGGCCGGGCCGACGACCAGGACCGGGTCTACGACCTCGGGCAAGTCGCCCGGGACGGCCTGGAGGCCGAGACGGTCCGGGAGCGGGCGGCGGCGGTCCTGGACCGCGCCCCCGACGTGCTCGCCGCCCACGCCTTCGACCCTTCACCGCTCGAAGCGTTCCGGCATCGCCTCGAGATCGGATATCTTCCCGCTGATGAAATCAGTGATATGTATCGACGGGAAGGGTCCCTCGGTGCAATGCTCCGCCACCTGGCCGATCGCACGTCCATGGGCGTCGTCGTGCCCTGACGGGCGAGGCGCCCATCGGCGGGATCGGCCTTGGTACTGTTCGCCAGTTTGACACCGACATCGTTATCCTCAGGAGAATTTCCCATGGAACGCACGCTCAAGACCGCCCTTTACGCGACCCTCTTCACGGCCGTGACCCTCGGCTCCGGCCTCGCGGCCATGGCCCAGGAGGTGCGTCGGCTCGACGCCGAGCGGATCGGCTCGGCCGCCGGGAGCGAAGCGACGACGACCGCAGACGGTGTGGTCCGCATCGGCTGGCCGCGCGATGACGTGAAGGTCACGGTCGACGGCCTGCACCTGAAGCCCTTCGCCGGGCTCGGCTCGTGGGCCGCCTTCATGCCGACCGAGCACGGCGCGATGGTCATGGGCGACACGGTCGTCTTCCAGGACGAGGTCTCGCCCGCGATGGACGCGGCCTTCGCCAACGGCCTGGAGGTGTCGGCCCTGCACAACCACTTCTTCTTCGATGAGCCCAAGGTCTACTTCATGCACATCGGCGGCCAGGGCGACCCTGAAGTGCTCGCTCGCGGGGTCAAGGCCGTCTGGGACGCCATCAAGCAGGTCCGTTCCGAGCGGGGCACGCCCGCCGACACGTTCCCGGGAGAGGCCCCCCGCCACGGGACGATCGACGCGACCAAGGTCGAGCGGATCATCGGGCACGAGGGCCAGGCGCAGGACGGCATGGTCAAGATCTCCATCGGCCGCGAGGCATCGATGCACGGGGAGACGTTCGGGGGCTCCATGGGGCTGACCACCTGGGCGGCGTTCTCCGGCACCGACGAGCGGGCCGCGATCGACGGCGATTTCGCCATGACCGCGCACGAGGTCCAGCCCGTGCTCCGCGCCTTGCGTGAGGCGGACATCCACGTCGTGGCGCTGCACAACCACATGGTGGGCGAGGATCCGGCGTATTACTTCACGCACTTCTGGGCCAAGGGGAAGGCGGACGATCTGGCCCGCGGGTTCAAGGCGGCGCTCGACGCCCAGGCCGCCGCCTCGCAAAACGCCCGGCAGCATCGCGGGACGGATGCGCCATGAAGTGGGTCACCCGCGAGAATGCCAAGGTCGATCGCGTCGCCTGCCCCTGGCTGATCCGGCGCTTCGTCGATCCGGAGGCGGAGTTCCTCTTCGTCCCGGCCGACGAGGTGCTGGCGGTTGCCGAGCGGGAGGGGGCGATCCCGTACGACGTGCCCGGGGCGGAACTCGGGCACGTCGACGGCCGTTGCTCGTTTGAGAGCATCGTGCTCCGATACGGTCTCGCGGGTGACCCGGCCCTGGCCGAGCTGGCGAGGATCGTGCACGCGGCGGACATCGTGGCGGAGGTCGACACGGCGCTCGAGGGCTGGGGGCTGAAGGCGATCGCCCACGGCTTCTCCCTGCTGCTGGGCAAGGAGGATCACCGGAAGATCGAACTGGAATCGCCGCTGTACGACGCGCTCTATCTGTGGTGCCGACACAAGCTTGCGGAGTTCGAGGATGAGTGATGATCCGAGACGGGCGGCCGAAGACGGCGAGCGGCTTGGCGAGATCGGCAGCATGGCGATCGCGACGCTCCTCATGGTGCAGACAAGCCCCGAGGCTCTCGTCATCGTCGCTGCCGGGGTCTTCGGCTCCCTCAATCGACGACCGATCCATGAGAGCCCGTGAGCCGTTGGTGAAGGCCTGCGGACTTCGCAGGCGAGTGCCGGGCGGCGACGAACTGCTCCTCGACGACGTGCGCCTCGAGGTCTTCCCGGGAGAGCGGCTCGCCATCACGGGCCCATCGGGCTCGGGGAAGACGGTACTCCTGCGCGCCATCAGCCTCCTCGATCCCGTCGACGGGGGGATCATCCACTGGAGGGGCCAGCCCGTGATCGGCGACGAGGTGCCCGCGTATCGCGGGCAAGTGATCTATCTCCACCAGCGGCCCGCGCTGCTGGAAGGCTCCGTCGAGGAGAATCTGAAGGAGCCGTTCCGCTTCGCCATTCACCGCGCGCGCCGGTTCGACCGGGAGCACGTCGTGGCGCTCCTGCGGGAGCTGGGCCGGGACGAATCGTTCCTCGAGAAGCCGAGCCGCGACCTCTCGGGCGGCGAGGCGCAGGTCGTCGCACTGCTGCGAGCCATCCAGCTCCGGCCGACTCTGCTCCTGCTCGACGAGGCGACGGCCTCCCTCGACCCCGCGACGGTCGCCGCCGCGGAGGACCTGCTCTCCCGCTGGCTCGCCGATGCCCCGTCCGATCGGGCGCTGGTCTGGGTGAGCCACGACGCCGAGCAGACGCGGCGGGTCGCCGACCGAACCGTCCGCATGAATGCGGGCCAATGCGAACCGGAGCGATGACATGGAGCGGCCCTATCTCGAACTCTCGGCCTGGCAGCTCGCGATCGCGACGTCGCTCATCCTCATCAACGGCGCCATCTCCGCCCTGCTCGGCCTGGGCCTCGGTCGTCGGCTCTTGGTCGCCGCGGTCCGCACGGTGGTGCAGCTCCTGCTGGTCGGGCTCGTCCTGGAGTGGGTCTTTCGTTTCAGCCGCTGGTACGTCGTGCTCGGGCTGCTTGCGGTGATGACGGTCGTCGCCGGGCTGGCCGCGATCCAACGGGTCGGCTTCCGCTATCCCGGCATGTGGCTCTCGAGCGTCGTCTCCGTCTGGGCCAGTTCCTGGCTCATGGGAGCCGCGGCGGTCTTCGCCATCGTCCCGGTCGAGCCGTGGTATGCCCCGCAGTACGCCATCCCGCTCTTGGGGATGATCCTGGGCAACGCCCTGAGCGGCATCTCGCTCGGGCTCGACCGGCTGGGCGAGGAGCTGATCGGAAGACGTCCACAGGTCGAGGCGATGCTCGCGCTCGGGGCAACACGCTGGGAGGCGGCGCGACAGCCCATCCGGCAGGCGGTGCGCACCGGGATGATCCCGATCATCAATGCGATGATGGTCGTCGGCATAGTGAGCCTCCCCGGCATGATGACGGGGCAGCTCCTGGCGGGGGTCGCCCCGATCGAGGCGGTGAAGTACCAGATCGTCATCCTGTTCCTCATCGCCTCGGGCACGGCGCTGGGAACCGTCGGCGTCGTGCTCCTGAGCTACCGGCGACTGTTCAACTCCGACCACCAATTCCTCCATCAGTTGATGAAGGAGTCTCGCTGATGTGCCCGAATGGACTCACGGGCGCGGGCCCGGAAACTTCGGCTGAGCGTGTCATGAGTGCGCACAGGCCGACGAGTTGATGGTGCCAGATAGCGTCAAAGAAACCGTGCCATTTACCGTCAAACTTAACACCCTACTCTGTTTCGGCCTTTCTTCGGCGGAAGATAACCGGTTTTATCTTCCATCGTCAAATGCTGGAATTCAGGGCAGGGGGCTTATTCTTTCGCCGGTCAGAGACCGTCGCGGATTCGCTCGGCCGGCACACGCCCGACCCCAATCGTCCCAGCTTTGCTGCCCACCGGGCCGTCGAAATCCCCTCTTTCAGCTCCTCCTCAGGAATCAGCTCTGGGGTCACGGGATCTCTCGACGCAACCCTTGCTTGTGAGACTCATTCCAGGATAGTGCGACAGCTCCGGTGAAACTTGAGATGCTCGGGTTGTTCTCCCGCCACTTGTGCGGGCGATCACCGTCGAGAAGACGCTCTTCGCCGAGGTCGACGAGCAACTCGACAAGCCGGAAAATCGAGGCTCTACACCCGGCAACCGATGTGTTAGACTGGTTGGAAAGACTAGTTGAAAGAGGCGGCCATGACAACGGTCGGATCGTTCGAAGCGAAGACGCATCTCTCCCAACTCCTCGAGCGGGTCGCCCGGGGCGAGCGGATCACCATCACGAAGCACGGCCGGCCCGTGGCGGTGCTCGTGCCCCCGCCCGCCGAGAAGGCCGACGTCGAGGAGACAGTTCGGAAGTTGATCGAGTTTGGCAAGGGCCGCTCGCTTGGCGGCCTCACCGTCCGCGAGATGGTCGAGGAAGGCCGCCGCTTCTGACCTGACAATCGACGGCCCGGAGGTTATAGCGCATGGACGTCAAGGAGGATTTCGTCCTGGACAACTCGGTCACGATGACCTGGTGCTTCCCGGACGAGCACGACACGTACGCTGAGGACGTGCTGAAGGCCCTGCCGGGGGCTGCCGCGGCGGTGCCCTCGTTGTGGTCGCTCGAGGTGGGTAACATCCTGCTGGTGGGCGAGCGTCGCGGGCGGATCAGCCAGGCCGACACGGCCACGTTCATCGGCCTGCTCGAGGGGCTCCCCATCCTGATCGACGGCGAGACCTCCGAGCACGCGATGAGGGCGTCGCTCGACCTGGCTCGCGCGCAGAACCTGTCCGTCTACGACGCGTCGTACCTTGAGCTCGCGATGCGTCGCGGATTGCCGATCGCGACGCTCGACGGCAAGCTCAAGGCCGCCGCGGCCGCCGTCGGCGTCGCGATCTATGCCTTGCCTCAGCCCTGATGAACCGGCCTCGTTGCCCTCCTGCGACCGGTAGTGCTGCTATCGGGCCTATCCGCCCTGGGGTACCACGATGACCGAGACGCGAAAGGCTCCTTCAGTATCCGAGAGATCGGACTCCAACGCCGCCGGGTTCTCGCAAACACTTGTAGGATCGTAGATAAAACAGACCAACGCCCGGCAGTCGGGATGTGAGCGGTATCGCTCCTTGTCTTCGGTGAGCTGCACGATCAGCTCTTTCTGATCGAGTCCCTTCCTCGTCATCTTCACTTCGACGACGACCTGCTCGCGCTTGAGCAGGAAGTCCATCCGCGTCGACTTGCCCCCGTAACTCGGCGTCCATTCCTCGGGCCGGACGTCGGCGAAGTGCAGGTAGAGGAGGGCCCGCATTGCATCTTGGACGTCGTACTCATCTTTGAACTCGATGGTGGTTCGGTTGCTGTGTCGCAGTTGGATCTGCCGCGCGAAGAAGTGGAATTTGCGGCAAACGGCCGCAACGAGCGTAACGGCGTCCGCCGTATGACGGCCTACGAACCACGTCGCGGCGAGGTCGGACTCGAGGCGCTGATACACTGCCCGTCGGATCGCATGGTGGACCACGGCTGCCCTGGCAACGTCGGTCGGCATGGCGAAGCGGGAGAGCGACTGCCGGAGTATCGACTGGTCCAACTGGTTGAGATCGGACGCCCCGGGCACCTCCGCCGGAGGGAGTTGATTAACCAGTATCCATCGTCGGAGGGCAAGCACGTCGACTTGTTCCTCGCCCAGGTCGCCCCCCGCTCGGCCCTTCCATTCCGCGGCGAGAAGCTTCGAGGCCCGCGAGCAGAACACCTGGGACCAGGAGTCGGAGCCTACCTCACGTACCAATCTAATCAGCACTTCTTTGAACCATATCCGGAGCTCATTCTCGGGCTGGAGCAACCTCGCGATCCCGAGCGCGATCCCATAGAGCTCGAGTGGTCGGAACGCGAATGTCTGTCGATCGATCGGGAAGGCGTTCTTGCCGGAGAGTCGGCGCACCCCGCTCTCCCACGCGTCGACAACCTCCGCCAGCGGCGTCACAGCCGGGCTCACGAGCTGGTACGCGGCGGCGGCGAGCGGCGGGCCTTGGCCCTGGCGAAGTTCGCTAGCCGCCGGGAGCGGTCCCCATGTCGGGATGGGCCCTTCTTCCTCCGCTGCCTCGTAAACGTGTAGAGCGAAGTGGCCCTCCGGTGTTCCCGGGCGGAACTCGGACTTCAAGAAGCCTTCCAGGTCGGCCAGCTGACGGCTGAAACTCATCGCGATCGGCGAGTTCACAGGAACCACCTGCTGGAGCGAAGTTTCGTGTTGAGGATTGCGGGCGACCAGCCCGGGACCTCTTGCAACCGGGCCAGGAGGGCGGAGATCAATTCCGAGTAGTAGATGGTCACCGGGTCGGAAGCTGGCTGCGTGGACCGCCAGGTGAGCGATGTGAACTTCAGGATCTGTTCCGTCAGATACTGGAGGTCCTTGTAACCGGACTCGCGGTGAAGATGGATGAGGACAGGGGAAGGGAGCGGAGTTGTGGGACGCTTGATCTGATGCGGCCCGTTCGTGCAGAGAAGCCGCGTGTGCCGGCCGAGCTGGGCCACGGTGCCGCGGGCGGGGGCGTAGCGTCCCTTCACTCCGGTCGGCTTCGTGATTCCCTTCTGGGAATCATCGATCAGTTTGAATGGATGATCGTGTGATACCGTTAAGAAAGCGAATTGGATGTCCTGGGTTCGGGCCGCCTCGTGGACGCACTCCTCGGCGATCCTCGCTACCTCGATCTTCTTGAATGGCCTGTGGGCGTGGAAGACGACGCGTACGATGTCTCCGTCTCGCCAGTCGTTGCGCTGCTTGAGCTCCTTCAAGACGTCCGTCGTCGTAGTTCTCAGCACATCCGGATAATCCTCGTAAGAGCACACGCGGGAAACATTGGAGAGAAGATAATTGCCATCACCGCGGAACACAGTGGTGATGCCCATGAACCGATGCCGCGACTCGAATCGGCTCCCGGTCAGTTCGGCCGCACCCAACCCGATCACGATCTCGTCGTCCACAGTCTGATCGTGGGCGACGGTCCACGGCGTGCCGCCCATCTTGGCATAGAGGGCGACGGCCAGGTTCTGGATGGACCACTGGAGGGCTTCGGGCCGCGCCGACAAGGTCGCGTGCCGCACTTCCTGGGTGGGGATGCCGTTCAGCAGCAGAGTACCCTTGGCGTGCAGGTAGGGATTGATCTGGTCGGGCAGGCGCGCGTGGTGATCGAGGAGAGCGACCACCGCGGCGTCGTAGGATTCCTGGTTGCACGCGAGATGATCCTCGATTGAGCGGCGGTAAAGCATGGCGGCCGAATTATCCGCTGTCCCGAGGAGCGGGACCGTGCAGGTGACGAACTCCGGATTGACGAGCCCGAACGTGCCGGCGAACCCCTTCGGATACTTCGAATTGGGGACGGATTGAATGCCGTCGCGAAAGGCCCTGACGAATTGACTTACCTTGCCCGCCGATTGGTCGGGACAGACTACGAGGACCCTCGGGGTTCGCTTGGAGAATGTATCTCGGCTGAACGGGCCGAACCTCATAAGGCCGGACCAAGGGATGATGTTCCGCTTGGACTTGGCGGCGTCGAAGCAATACTCAACATCGCCGTACTTCACCACCGATTGGTAATCACCGCTGTTGTTCAGTTCGACCCGATCACGGATCGTGCATGAGAAGTCGGTGGAAAGTCTGATGGGAGACGCGTTGGTCAGGAACTCCCCCATCTTGCCCAGGAGCTTGTCGAGGGCGGGCCCGAGGAGGAATTCCCCCTCACGGGCATGCCTTGCTGATTCGAAGTCCTCAAACCGCGGGCCCAGCAAGGCGCGCAGGCAGCGAGTGAACGACGCCTTGCTCCCCTCGAGCCAGACCTGGTTGATCGGGATGGCCTTGAGATCGTCGAACGCCTCTGCGAGTTCCACGTTAGCGCCGACGGAGGCGATGGTGCCGACCAGGCGGCGTTCCGTGACGGCCGGGTTCCGCCGGACGACAGCAAGTCCGGAGAGGTCAATACCGGCGCCTTTCAGCCGATCGAGCGGGGCCAGTACCTGCCATTTCATGCCGATTCGCAGGACGACGGCGGCACTCGTCTCTCCCTTGCGTACTTCGATAATCCGCGGATCGAGCTCGAATTGGGGGCTGATCTTGAACTCGTTCACCAGCGGGTGCAGATTTGGCCATCCCTTCGTCACCAGCCGAACGATCTCATCCTTGCGCCCGAGGAACGAGAACGGCCGCCGACGGAAGGCCTCGTATTGGGGGAACACGTCGGGCAGAACGTCGTTCAGGCGGGCGACAACGAGATGCAGATGATCATGCACATCGGTGCTCAGGTCCTCCATCTTGCCAATCGGCTCTGATGGCTCGTCGGCGCGAGGAAGGCAATACGCCCGACCGCCGCGCCAATGGAGGAACCACTCCTTCCCGTACCGCGTCCGGAGAGCTTTCATCTGGTCTGGATTCGGCACATCGAGCACACGGGCGGCAAACCTGGTGGCCGAAAACTCGACGTAGAAACCGTTTAGGGTAATGGGCATGTGCTTGTCGTCCCCAACAGGGATCTACGACCATCCTCGGCAATCGAGCCCGCTTCACTCGGCGTCTGGGCTACACGTTTGCTCGATTCTAATGCAGTAACGTACAGAGTGCACGCGTTTCCATTCGGGCGCGATATACTGATCGGGTGTCCAGTTAGAGACCAGGTCGCGCATGGGTGATAGTGTAGGACTATGGCGGAAGGGATTCCCTGCCGGTTAAGCCGGTCGGGATCCGCGTCGGCTTCCCAGTTTGCTAGTCGTCTGGACCCCCTCATGCGGATCGAAACCCTGAAACTTGAGAATTTCCGGTGCTATGGTCCGGAGACCACCTGCATCCACCTGGTCAACCTGACCACTGTCATCGGCGCGAACGGTTCCGGCAAGACGGCCGTCCTCTTGGCCCTAGCTCGCTTGTTCGGGATCACATCGGACGAAAGGAGAATCGTTCCCGAGGATTTTCACGTCCCGCCGGGCGAGGAATTGTCCGCGGTCCCGGAGAGACGGCTCGCAATCGAGCTCCGCGCCTCCTTCCCCGAACTCGATCGCGGCGAACTGACCCTCGCGGTCCCCGAGTGCTTCCAGCAGATGGCGGTCGACGAGCCCGATGGCGGCCCGTTCTGCCGAATCCGCCTCGAAGCCACCTGGACCAGGGGGTTGGGCCAGGCGGGGTTCGTGGAGGAACGGATCTCGTGGATCTGCAGCGACGCGGAGGTGCCGGCTCAGGAAGACGTCCGGCCGATGAGGCCTCACGAGCGGGCCCGGTTCCAGGTCATCTACGTGCCGGCCGCACGGGATCCGAGCCGTCAGCTCCGCAACGTTCGGGGTACCCTCCTGGCCCGTCTTCTGAATGCGGTTCAATGGTCTGAGAGCCCCGCGGAGGCGATCGGGGGGGCCGCAGAGGCGATCGAGAACCTGTTCGGGAAAGAGCGTGGGATTGAGCTCATACACGAGCACCTGGAGAAGAACTGGCTGGGGCTCCACGACGGCGAGCATTACCGGAGGCCCCGACTGCGTTTCGCGATCAGCCGCATCGAGGAGATCCTGCGAAATGCGGAGATGGCCTTCGGTACGAGCGAGGTCGGCGACAAACACGACGCCGGCCGACTGAGCGACGGTCTCCGTTCACTCTTCTATTTCGCATTGGTGGGATCGATATTCGACATTGAGCAGGCGGCCGTGACTGCCGTCTTGGGAGATCCGGCGGCGGCAGGAGAGACGAGGCCACTCGCCCTCGATCCGCACTTGGCCCCGATCCTGACAGTGTTCGCCATCGAGGAGCCGGAGAATCACCTTTCGCCCCACTTCCTCGGCCGGATCATGGCTCTGCTCCAGAGGATAGCCACGCTTCCCGGTGCCCAGGTCGTCCTGACGAGCCACTCGGCCTCGATCGTCGGCCGGGTCGAGCCGACCGACATACGCCACGTGTTCTTCCAGAAAGACCGAGGGCTCACGGCAATCAGATCCATCCAGATGCCCGAGGCCGGTGACGAGGCGTTCAAGTTTGTTCGTGAGGCGGTCCGGTCCTACCCCGAACTCTACTTCGCCCGTTTCGTGGTACTCTGCGAGGGCGATAGCGAAGAGATCCTTATTCCGCGGTTGGCGCAAAGCCACGCCCTGGACATCGACAGGAGCTTCGTATGCGTGGTTCCCCTCGGGGGGCGACACGTGAACCACTTCTGGAGGCTCCTTCAGAGCCTTTGCATCCCCTACATCACGCTCCTCGACCTCGACAGGGAACGAGACGGCGGCGGGTGGGGACGAGTTAAGTACGTCTGCAAGCAACTGATCGCCGCCGGATTCGACCGCGATAAGGTTCTCGAGATTGAGGACGGGACGACGCTCGACGACGATGACTTTGATGGCATGCACACATGGGACGTGACGGATCACGAGCTGATGGGCGGCTGGATCCGTGCCCTTGAAGACTTCGACGTCTTCTTTTCGTCCCCGCTGGACATCGACTTTCTCATGCTGGAGGCCCATCCGGAGGCCTACAAGTCGGTCGCTGGCGAAGGAATGGGGCCGCGTGTCCCGAGTGATGAAGCCAAGCTCGGAGCGTATATGGCCGACGTTCGGGCGGCGGTGCTCGGAGAGTCCGCCTCGGGCGAGACCTACAGCACGAACCAGGAGGCGCTGTTCCCGTGGTACCGCTATCTGTTCTTAAACAAGGGGAAACCGACGACGCACTTGGCCGCTTTGATCTCGAGCGTTGACGTCGGCGGGTACGACGAGGCGCCGGCGGTTCTGCAGAGGTTGGTCGATCGGATCAAGGTCGCGCTCGACCCCAGCGGAGCTGAACGATGAATCGCTTCATCCGGCACTCGGACTGGCGGCCAATGGGCATCGACGATCTCGAGCCAGAAGCCGACGAGGCGCTGCGGTCGGAGGGCAATGTCTCCGTCATCGCGGGCCCCGGGGCCGGCAAGACCGAGTTGTTGGCGCAGCGTGCATGCTATCTGCTCCAGACGGGGGTCTGTGCCCCGCCGTTCTCGATCCTGGCGATCAGCTACAAACGCGACTCCGCGCGAAATCTCCAGCAGCGAGTTGGGCTGCGCTGCGGTCCTGTCCTGTCCCGCCGCTTCCGCTCGATGACTTTCGACGCATTCGCGAAGAGTCTCGTGGATCGATTCCTTCCCGCCATCCCCCCGGCGTGGCGTCCGTCTCGCGGCTACACGATCGAGAACATATCCGAAGCGGCGTGCAAGGAGTTCCTGCGGGCGTTGAGACCTCCGGATGGGGTGGCGAACCCCAGAGCGATCCACGAGATCAGAGAGGCCGAATTCCTCCGGGACTGCTTCTACGGTTCTCCGCTCGACCAAGCCGTGTCGAGAGCCCCAATGCTCTCGAGTGGGCGGCGGCGCAACTCTGGGATTACCGGATCCACAGGTTGCGACCTTCTCGCCTCTCATTCCCCATGTTCGGGCGGCTCGCCGAACTGATCCTCAGTTCGAATCCCAGGATTCTTGGGGCCCTGAGGTCGGCGTACTCGCACGTCTTTCTCGACGAGTTCCAGAACACGACGCACATCCAATACGACCTGCTGAAGACAGCATTCTTGGGTTCCGCCGCGTCGTTGACGGCCGTCGGGGACAACAAGCAGCGCATCATGGGATTCGCGATGGCGCTGCGAGACGCGTTCGGCCCCTTCGAGGCCGACTTCTCGGCGACTTGCCATCGGCTCAGGAGGAATTACCGATCCGTCTCGGAGCTCGTGCGAGTACAGAAGATCCTCGCGGATGCCATCGACCCCAGGGCGGCCCCGCCGGAGGCGGCCGGTCGCGATGCAGGACTGGAGGGGAAGTGTATCATCTGGACCTTCCCCGATCCGGATGTTGAGGCGCGCTTCCTCGCGTCCTACGTCGCCCATCTGATCAAGAAGGAAGGTGCAGGGCCGCGGGACATCTCCGTCTTGGTCAAGCAGAGAGCGGATCTGTATGCGCAGGGGTTGATCCGCGGTCTCGGGGCTTTAGGGATCCGGGCACGAGTCGAAGCCGAGCTGCAGGATCTCCTGGCAGAGCCGCTGACCGAGGCCATCCTTGATTTCTTGAAACTGGCCCTCCATGCCCGCAACGCGAACGCGTGGGGACGAATTGTCGAACTCCTAGCCGCGACCCGGCCCGGAGAAGATTTCGCTCGAACGCTGCCATTACTCGAACACGACTTGGCACAGTTTAGGAAGGCCTGCCGGGACAAGCTGCTCGCAATCGACGCGGCAGATCACCTGAGTGAACTGGTGCGGGACATCGTCCTGTTCATCGGTGACGCCTATCGCGCTCTCTTTCCCCAATATAGGCAAGGCGACCTCCAGGCACGGGTCGTGAAGGGGTGCGTAGCGGCATTATGGGGCGTTTTCGAAGGGACGAAGAGCTGGGAGCAGGCAGTCCTGCAATTCGAGGGGCACGAATCCGTGCCCATTATGACCATCCACAAGAGCAAGGGACTGGAATATCACTCGGTTATCTTTGTGGGCCTTGAAGATTCTGCATTCTGGAGTTTCAAGCAGCAAAGCGAGGAAGATCGGAATGCATTCTTCGTCGCCTATTCGCGAGCCAAGAGGAACGTCGTGTTCACATTTAGCGCGACGAGGCAATCGAACCCGAGAAGATCCGTCGAGCAACAGTCGAGACGCGAGATCGGGGAACTCTATCAGCTCCTGCTCAAAGCAGGGGTTCGCGAACGTCACATCAAGGAGTGGCCGCCGGCGAAATCTTCGTAGGGCCTTCCGGCTCGGCGGGATGGTGTGGATCCCTACCCGTTCTCTCGGTCGAACCGAGTTGGTGCGCTCAAGATCGCAACTCTGACTCGACGCCGCTTGAGCCTGCTGCAGCTCAGGTCGCTCGGAGCAGCCTGGTCCGGAGGATATTGCCGACCATCCTGACGCTAGAACAACCACTGCTGATACTTCTTGCGGCGCTGCTCGCGTGGTGCAAGCCTCGTTGTTGCGACGGGCTCCACGATCTTTGGCGCTCGCTCGAAGGCTGTGGCTTGCGTCTTCACAACCGGCGCCATCACCTCCTCGGTCAGCTCGGCGACGGCCGGTTCGGGTACAGCGGCTTCCCGACGAGTAAGTATCCGCGTCGTGACCGGGCGTTCCGCCGCGGCAACCCGGCTTCCCTCACGCCGAACGGGGGCCGCCTCGACCGCGTGCGTGGCCCGAAGCTCCCGGATGCGCCGGGCGAGCTCCGCGCTCGATGCCGCGGTCGACCCGTTCTGGTCTCCCGTCGTGACCGCGAGGGCCACCCTCAATTCATCGCGCAGGCCCGAAAGCTCCGTCATGTACGCCTCGTGCGTGAAGCGAGCCCCGAGCCGCGCCTCGTAGTCCCGGAGCTGGCCCTCCGCCACCGCCAGCTCGCGGCCGAGGTCCTCTCGGCGCAGTTCGTAGGTCGCCACGAGCCGATCCAGGGCGTTCAGGACCGCCCGCGGGCCATGGGCATCGCGTGAGAGCGTCGCGTGCCGGACGGTCGCCCCCTCCAGGAACACCTCCGGTGCACTGTGGCGATGGACGACGTAGCCGAAGGAGAGGCCGCGGAATCGGCCCAGCCAGTGGCGTCGCGTCTCCGGCACCAGCTCCGGGATGGCTTCGAGCCAACCGCCGAGGACCGGGAGCACCTCCTCGCGGCGACAGGTCCGCTCGCCGATCACCATCGGGGCCTCGGCGTGGGCTTGGAGAGTCCCCATGTCGGCCGTCAGATCCGCGAGGCGTTTGGTGAGTCGGGCGATCGTCTCGGGCAGCTCGCGCACGCTCCGGCGGGCGAGGAACTGCTCGTCGGTGTGGTGCTTCCGCAGGGTCGAGAGCCGCTGGAGATCGGCCTCGGCCTCGGCCAGAGTCAGCACCGCCGGATTGCCCGAGGCGATCGCCTTCACCTCCGCATAGGACAGCTCCTGGCCGCCGATGTCATCGGCCCGGCGCACGGCGCTGTCCCCGGTCATCACCTGGGCGATGAACCGGGCCTTGGTCTCCAGCGCCTGCCACATGTAGGCGTCGAAGGAGCCCTCGGTCACGTAGCGGAAGATGGCGACCTCCTCGTTCTCGTTCCCCTGGCGGAGGATCCGCCCCTCGCGCTGCTCGACCTCGGCCGGTTTCCACGGGGCGTCCAGGTGATGCAGGGCCACCAGCCGCCGCTGGACGTTGGTGCCGGTCCCCATCTTCTGCGTGCTGCCGATGAGGACGCGAACCGTGCCGTTTCTGACCCGATCGAAGAGGGCTTGCTTCTTCGCGTCCGTGTCGGCCTCCCCGATCGCGGCGATCTGCCCCCGGGGGATGCCGCGGGCGACGAGCTTGGTCACCAGCTCCTCATAGACCGAGTAGCCCCACGGCGTCGGATTGACGCCGATGTCGCAGAAGATCAGCTGCGTGCCGCGAGTCGGGGTGCTCTCGGCCCAGATGCGGGCCGCGTTCGCGACCAGGGCCTCGATCTTCGAGTCGGGCGATTCCGGCGCGCCGCCTGAGATCAGCCGGGCGTCGAGCGCGAGCTTGCGGCCGTCGGTCGTGATGGCCAGCGCATTGTCTTCTCTGGGGTCCACCTTCTGCGTCCGCAGCCGCTCGTAGCGTTCGACGAGCGATTGTTGGATAACGCGCTGCTCGTCCGACATGGGGCAGGACACGACGGTCGCCTTGCCTCCCTGGAGTCTCGGGCGCGGCAGATCGAGCATCTCGGCCGTCTGAACGTCCGAGAAGGCCCGAAACATCTGCTGCAACTCGGGCAGGTTCGTGAACTTCGCGAACCGGCTCCGCGGCCTCAAGGAAGACCCGTCGGGCGAAAGCTCCATCGTGTCCACCACCTCGCCGAACGTGGCCGCCCAGGCGTCGAAGTGCTCGATGCCGCGTCCCGCGAGGCCCTCGGGGTCGAGGAACCGCTGCATCGTGTACATCTCGACCATCGTGTTCGAGATGGGCGTGCCCGTCGCGAAGGTGAGGCCGTGCCCCGGGTGCTGTTCGCCCAGGTAGTGGGCCTTCATGTAGAGGTCGAAGGCCCGCTCCGAGCCCCCGGTCTGGATGCCGGCCACGCGCTCCATCTTGGTCGGCGTCTCGAGGTTCTTGAAATGATGCGCCTCGTCGATGAAGAGGTGGTCGACGCCGAGCTCGTCGAAGACCAGCCCGTCGTCCTTCTTGTCCTCGGCCAGGAGGTCCTTGAGCCGCTCCTCGCGCCGGACCTTCTGCTTCTCGATGGTCTTGATGATGTTCCGGTGATTCGAGGACGAACCGTGGCTCGCCGCGTCCCGCAACAGCTCGTCGTATTCGGCGATCTGCGCACGAAGGAACCGCGCCTGGTAGTCCCGCGACATCCCGATGCGCTCGAAGCTGCTGTGCGTCACGACGATGCCGTCCCACGAGCCGCTGGCGATCTGGGCGGTGAGCCGCTTCCTCCGCTCCCGCGTGAAATCGTCCTTCGTCGCCACGAGGAGCTTCGCGTTCGGGTAGAGCTGGGCGAACTCGCGGGCGAACTGCTCCAGCACGTGGTTCGGCACGACGTACATCGGCTTCCGGGCGAGGCCTGCCTCCTTGAGCTTCATGCCCGTGGCGGCCATCGTGAACGTCTTCCCCGCCCCGACGACGTGGGCAAGCAAGGTGTTTCCCGCGCTCATCCCCCGCCAGACGGCGTCCCTCTGATGTGGATGCAGCGTGATGGCCCGGTTCAGCCCGGGGAAGTCGAGGTGCGAGCCGTCGAAGACGCGCGGGCGCAGGTTGTTGTAGGTGTCGTTGTAGAGGCGCACCAGCCGCTCGGCCCGCTCGGGCTCGGCGAAGACCCACGAGCGGAATGCCTCCTTGATGCGGCGCTGCTTCTCGCGGGCGGCGAGCGTCTCGTCCCGGTTGACCACGCGCTGCTCGCGGTCGCCGTGATTGATGGTGTCGTAGATGACCGGGGTCTTCAGGTTCAACGCCTGCTCCAGGAGCATGGTGCCGTTCGCGCGAGCGGTCCCGTAGTCGCTCGTCGCGGCGACTGAAGCTGCGGCCGAGTAATCCGCCTCGATGCTCCAGAGGGCATCCTTCTTGAGGTGCCCGACCCGGACCGCCGAGGCGGGCACGCCGAACAGGTGCGCGGCGAACGCCCGGACGTCGTCCTCGGGGATCCAGGGGGCCCCGAGGTTGGCGTCGATGTCGCCGGGCAGCACGTCCTCCGGCTGCACGGTCCGCAGCGCCTCGGCGTTCCGCCGGTACTCCTCCCCTGCCCGCTCGGCGACGGCGAGCTTCGCACGCACGTTGCCGGAGAGGTACTCGTCGGCCGTCTGCCACGTCCGGGATAGCGGGTCGTGGTAGATGAGGTCGGAGAGCTCCTCCACGACCTTCGCCTCGGACGCCCCGTAGAGCGTCGCGATGAACGGGACATCGACCGCGCCGCGTTGGTCGAGCGAGACCAGCAGCCCCTCCTCGGCGGTCTTGACCGCGGTGACGGGCGGGGGCCGGCCCACGACGTCGCGGTGCATGATGGCGGCCTTCGTCGCCGTTCCCGAGACGGGGTCGCAGTCCTCCAGCGACATCACCAGCATCGCGTCCGGGTCCTCGCGGAACTTCACCAGGTTCGGCATGCGGGTGATGACCCTGCCGTCCTTCGACTCGCTGAAGGTCGTCTTGTTGATCAGGCCAAAGGCGGCGACGAACCGGTCGTAGGCGTCATTGAGCGACCGTCGGGCCTCATCCCGGAGCTCCTCGGCCCAGCCCTCGTTCTGCGACTGCAGGACCCGCCGGGCCTCATCCCGGAGCCCGATGAGGCGTGCGAGCCTCCGGCCCGTCATGGTGCCGCCCGCCTTGAGCCTCGTCCCGCCGTAGGCCACCGGCTCCGAGCGGCCGTCCACGCACTGATAGATCTGGCGGTCCTCGCCGACGAAGAAACTCCCCTCGACGATGTGCTTCATCGGCGGCGGGAGCGTCGCAACCCTCGGGGCCTGACTTGCGGGCCGCATCGCCGCGGTGGTCTCGAACCGCGGCAGGCGTTCGATGGCCGCGCGCAGCTGCTCGGCTAGGTCGCCGCGGCCGAGGACGCTGTAGCCCTGTGCTCCCCCGTAGATCCGGTCCTTGCGGCTCCAGGTGCCGAGCACCATCTCCGGGTGCTCGTGGAAGTAGCGGTTGATCGGGACCTCGACGCCCTCGATGATCAGCGGGGCCATTTCGAGCCAGGCCGCATCGGCGTGGCGCGGCGGCTCCTCGGGTCCGCGGCGTCGCAGGAAGACGATGTCCGTTACCACGCTCGTCCCCTCGCGTCGGAACGCCTCCGAGGGGAGCCGGATGGCCCCGAGGAAGTCCGCCTTCTCGGCTAGCCGCTCGCGCACGGCGGCGTTCTGCTTGTCGAGCGTGTAGTGGGTCGTGACCAGGGCCAGCACGCCTCCGGGCTTGAGGCCGTCGAGCGACTTGGCGAAGAAGAAATCATGTAAGGCCAGCCGCGAACCCCGGTAATCGAGCGTCACGTCGGCGAACGGCGGGTTGCCGATCACGGCGTCGAGCGTCCCCTCCGGCAGCCGCGTGTCGCGGAAGTCCTCGATGCGGATGTCGTGCTCGGGGTGCAGGGCCCGCGCGATGCGGCCCGAGAGGTCGTCGAGCTCGACGGCGAGGAACCGCATGTCCCGGGGGGCATGGCGGAGGAAGTGGCCGCTGCCGCAGCCCGGTTCCAGCACGAGTGCGTCCGGGGGCACGCCCAGGCGGGCCAGCGCCCCGTACATCGCCGCGATGACTGTCGGCGACGTGTAGAAGGCGTTGAACGTCGTCCGTTTCGCACTGGCGTACTCCTCGGGGGACAGCAGCCGCAGGAGTTCCTCGCCGAGGGCCTCCCAGGAGAGGGACTTGTACTGGCCGCTCACCGGGTCGGGGAAGAGCGTCAAGGCGACCGCGCCGAACCCGCCGAAGCGAGCCAGGGCGTCGCGTTCCTCGGCGTCCGGGAGTCGATGCTCGGCCTCGATGTGCTTGAGCACCCGGATGGCCTGGAGGATGTCGCGGGCCTTGCCCATCGCGCCGCCGGCCACCGGCTCCGCCGGCAGGTCCGGCCGCGCCTCGGGCCGGGGCTGGTGCGGTTCCGGCTCGATCCGGGGCAGCGTGTGGTCGGCCAGCGTGGGAGGCCCTTCGCTGCCCCGGCCGGTGCGGCGCTCCGGTGCGACCGGCCGCGTGGTGGGCGCGCCGAACGGGAGCAGCGGCTGCGGGCTTGCGGATCGGTGCGGGCGGGGACGGTCGTGGTCCCACGGCCGCGGCGGGAGTCGGAGTTGGTCCTCGGGCGGCGTGCCCGGCCCATCGTGCGGCCGCGGCGTGCCGTCGGCCGACGAGGGTCGGTGGAGCTCTTCGAGGACCTGGTCCGAGAAGAGTGGGTACCGCGGGTCTCGGGGGCTGCACTGTGGGTTCTTTGGGGGGTCCGGCCGCATCAGGCCGGACCATCGCACGGCGCGTCCGCGGCGTGCAAGGTGCAATCGCTCCTGTCAGGCCCACCACCGATTGCGGGCCCACGCGAGGAACGCGGCCCGGCGCTCGGCGTCCCAGACGGCCAGCGCTTCGATCACATCGAACCGGCTCCGGGTTCGGAATCCCGCGTCAGGGCCACCAGGGCTCGGCAGCCCAGGTGAGGAATGCCCGGTGGTGCGCCTCGTCCCACGTGCTCAGAGCCTTCATCAGGTCGAAGTGTCCGCAGTCCCAAGCAGACCCGGAGTCCCAGACCGCGAGGATGAAGCAGGCGGCCTGGCGTTCGCCGCTGCTGACGACGGACGCAGCCCAGGAGTCGAGGTTCCTCGGCTCCCAGGGCTTGATCCCGGGCGCCCCGACGAGGCTGCTGGGAAAGGTCCGGGCGAGTTCCGCGATGCGCTCTTCTGGGGTCCGTTGCACTGTCATGGCTTGCACTTCACTACCATGCAATGACGGCCCGCGTATAGAGCTCGCTGGCCGGCCACCGACAGCTTCGCCTTGAGGAAACCACTCGGCCGTGGCTTCGCCCCCCTGCGGGTCCTTCTGCTGTCTAGAGATCGCGAACGACTCCGCGTGCAATCATGCATCATTAAGTCGAGCCATCCCCGGAAACGCTAGGCCCCGTGGCCGTTGCCTGCTTCGACCTCGGGGCCCGGACGCTCGCGGCGTTCGGGGTCTTCCCGTCGCTGGCCAGGTTTGCGGCGGCGCTCGATGCGGAATGCCGGTTCCTCGGCCACCGCGTCGCGACCTCTGTCGCCGCCGACTAGGCTGGATTTGGCATCGTGGCCTGCCGGAGGCATCCTCCGGGGTCAATGGGGCCGCACTCTTTGTAGGTTATGTAGGGCGTTATGACCTACTATCAGAACCCAGGGCGGGGGGCTTGAAGTCTCGGGCGAGCCGGGAGTGCGGTCGAGATGCCGGTGCCGGCTCGGCGGTTCGATCTCTGCAATCGACACCGCCGGTCATCATGCCGCTTCGGATTGGCGGTCCAGCAGCGCCCGGACCCGAGCGTGCCAGCCGGGCATGTGAATGATCCGGTCCTTCTGCAGGTTGTGGTCGAGGATGGCAGCCTTGGTCATCTGCGAAAGGGTCTGCCAGTCGTTCTCAAATACATAGGTCGCATTGTGCTTATAGACGCTCTCGCAGACGTAGAGATTGAGCTGCGGGAACCCGAAGATGACATAGCCACTGAATCCGGCACGCCCCACGGCCGCGAACGACGGTCCGAAGGAATTAATGTAATCGAGGTTGTTGCGAAAGGCGATGTTCCCGTCGCTGTCGAATCGCTTGATGACGTCCCTCAGGCGGGCCGCCAACTCGCCCCAGGGCCTGACGCCCGGGGGCAGAACGTGCCAGTTCAGCCGCCTCACCTCGACCCGGATGATCGCGTCGAGGTCCTGGTCCAGGACGTGGCATTCCCCGAAGAGTTCCAGGTAGAGGTTGATGACGTGCAGGCAGCTCGCGTCATTCTGCTCGGAAAAGGTGATCGGATCGGCGACGATGATGCTCTGACCGTCCGTCTTCGTGGCCACCCCGAGCTCGACGCTCGGCGGCGGGATGAACGTGCGCGGGTAGCGTTGGTAGGGGATGTCTTTGATGTCGGAGCGCTCGACCTTATCCTGGCCGTGCCACTCGACCCAATGCCACTCCCGCTGGCGATAGACCGTCTCCTTGGGCTGGTCGCGATGGACGATGAACTTCCCCTCCGCGTTGAACCTGCTGACCGGGCCCCGGATGCTCGGCAGGACCGACGAGCCCGACTCGCAAGGCGTGGGGAAGCCGGCCCCCGCGACCGCTCCGGCCAGATCGGGGAGGTTGGGCAGCGCGAAGACGAGTGTCTTTCCTCGCGGAATGCCCGGTAGGTTCAGCATGAGATTCCGAATACGTTTCTTCTTGATGATCATGGAACTGGTCTCCCGTGAGGAAGGATTATGATGCACGGACTCCGTCATTCCCTGGGCGAACTCATGCCCCGCGTTGAGCGTTTCATCGGGTGTACCCGGGGTTGAATCGGTTCGGTGTCCTGGTGGCCAAGACGGTGGCCCGGCTGCCGACGTCGCAGAGAGTCATGTCGATAACCTCGGTGGCCGGTCCCCCGTTGAGTTGCCGGAGGACCTCGGAGACCACGAGGGCCGCGGCCGTCGCCCCCACGAACGGAGCGCCGACGGTCCGCGTCGCGAGGCGGACCAGGCCGCAGGCGTCCATGCCGGAGGCCGCGAGGTCGGTGTAGGCGGTGGTCTCGGGGACCGGCTTGGTCGGATTCGCCCGCGCCCCGCCCCACTTATCCCGGGCGGTGGTTGAAGCCGGGAACGTATGGAGCCGGAGAGCGAGATACTCGGTCGGGCCCGCCCCGAGCCCGGCCTCGACGACGCAGTCGAACCCCGCGTCCTCGTAGGCGGCGCGGGCCTGGGCGTTGTCCACGCCGCCGAGAGCCAGGCGGGGCTCATCGCCGGCGACCTTGATCCCGCCGGGGAAGGTCCGCTCGACGAGGCTCGTGCGGAAGCCGCGGGCCTCGGCCCACTCGGCCATGGCGCGGGTCTTCCGCCGCCCGACCAGCCCGGGGTTGGTCAGGAGCGAGGTGCTGTCGTTGGCGAGCGTAAGCCGATCGAAGTCCTGGAGCACCAACTCGACGTCGCCGGGGCTCTCGTACGGGAGCAGGCCGAGCGTCCAGAGGTAGGCCTGGCCGAGATGACCGAGCCCGATGAGCCAGAGCCTCGAAGGGAGGACGATGGATGCGGGACCGTCCCGGACCCCTTCCCAATCGAGCCGATCGGGCGACCAGAGCGAGAGGCCGACGGGGCGGCGTCCCGCCATCGGATTACCCCGCAGGTGCTGGAAGACTTCGGAAACGCCGATGGCGCCGGCCAGGACCGCCGCGGGGATCACCGCGTCCCGTTCGCCGAGACGCCGGTGCTCGGAAGTCGGGATCGCCCCGCCCCGCCAGCCGTCGAAGGTGACGGCGAGCGAGGGCGAACCAGGGGTAGTCTCGCCGGCGACCGCGCCGAGGGTCAGCGTGGGCACGTCCGGGGGCACCACGGCCCCGATCCGGCCGCCGAGGAGCCGGACGGCCTGGTCGAGTCGATCGGCACCGACGAACGGCACGCGTAGGGGGACGTCGAGCCCTCCGGCGACCTCCACGCCGCCGAGCAAGGCCCTGCGGCCCGTGTTGACGATCGTAAGCAGGGCGGCCTGGTGAGCGGCCGAGGTGCCCAGCTCGGGCCCCGCGACCACGGCCAGACGGTACGAGCGGAACAGCTCATAACCAGCCTCGACGCTCGGCACCTCGCCGGTGTCGATCGCCATCTTGACGGCGCGATTGATGGTGTCGGCGTCCACATGGTTCACCATTTGATTAGTGTTATTCATTGATGCTGAATCAATGGCGGTCATCGGAAGCTCCAGGGGACCTTGACGAAAGCTCGTGCCCTCCAGCCGCTCAAGTCGGTCCACCGATGATCACCATCGTAGCGATAAAGCCCGAGATGGTGGCGCCAGACCGGGGACCTCGCGAAGTTGGGGACGATCACGGCGATGTGGCCGGGCCGGGCGATCATGGGATTGCGGCGGTCGGCCGTGCTCTGGAAGGCCTCGCCGCCGTGCGTGTGGATGTCGGCCACGACCGACAGGCCGTCCGCCCGGCAGATCTCCCAGAGCTTCGAGAACGCGCCGCCGTGAAGGACGCAGACCCCGCTCTCGTAGGCCCGGGGGTCGAGCTCGTCGTAGTAGACGCACCGCATCGCACGCCTCCGCGGTCCGTCGATCGTGCCGAGGACGAAGCAGCCGCTCTCGTGCCTCTCGCGCCCTCGGCGGTGAAGCTGGCCCATGCAGTCGAACCAGAGCGACCGGGGGAAGTTCAGGGAGCCCTCAGCCATGACGCGCCCCCGTGTAATCGCTCGAATTCAGCAGGGCGTGGAGCTCGCCGAGATAGAGCGTGATGCCGCGTTCGGGGGACCAGAGGAGCGACGGGTGCTGGGTCCGCCAGTCCTCATGCCCCTGGGCGCTCACCCGATCACACGGCAGATACAAGCAACTTCCGTCCTTCCAATCCGTCCGGAAGACGGCCGGCACGCGAGACTTCCCCGCCGGCCAGCGATCGAACGGCAAGGGCCGATCGTGTTCCGGGTCCCACGGGCGAGCCGTGGGCGCCTGCTGCGGGTAGCCCGAGCAGTCGAACCGGAACCACCACTTCTCCGGGGCGTTGGGCCACGGCGACGCGAAGACCGCGATGTGGGCGAACGGCCAGGTAACCCGGCCGAGCTCCCAACGTCCCTGGCAGACGCCGAGCAGAAAGGCGCCCGACGCGAGGTCCGCGTGGAGCGCCCGTTCGTCGGGCAATGCGACGACCGCCTCCATGGGTCAGCCCTCGACGCGCTTGATCGGGACGAGGTCGAAACACAGCGAGCAGCAGCCGCTGACGAAGGCGCCGATGTGGTTGTCGGGCTCCGGCCGGTCGTCGGTGCCGCAGAGCTGGAGGGCGTGCTCCGTCGCGTCCACGTGGGACATGCGGATCTTCTCGACGAAGCGACGCTTCACCCGCTCGACCGTCGCCGACGGCGGGAAGTGCATCTTCTCCGTGATGTCGTTGAAGTGGAGCGAGACGTCCACCTGGTGACAGCGGTGGACGTGGACGCGGTGGCGGTGGCCGACCCCGGCGTCGCAGAGGCGGGCCTCGTGGTCGAGCGGGCGCTCGCCGTCCACCTCGAAGACGAGGCCCGCCTCCTTGATGTGCTCGGGGATGGCCGCGAGCTTCAGGATCTCCCGGACGGGGGCGTCGGCATCGATCTCGATGAGGTCGATCCGGCGGCGTCCCTCGACCTGGAGGAACAGTTCGACTTTCGGCATTCGTGGCTCCTTCGTGCGGTTGTTGGGGCGGGCTTGAGTGCCTCTCTACCCCCATCAACCGGCCCGGAAGGAAGGCCGGAAGCCGTCGGCTCGATTTTTCTCACCCCGTTCCTCGGTTGCCGTCGTGAGGCCCGGCCGCGGCCAAGCCGGGGCCGAATCGCGGCCCTGGCGGCGGAATCGTGGAGCGGCCGCCCAGGCCGTCATTCAGAGGGTGACGCCGTGGGACGGGCAGATGAAGTAGTAGGCGCAGGTCGGGCACCACGTGTGTGGCTTCGGGTCAAAGCAGCCCGACCTGATGCCGTCGATGGCCTCCTCGAAGGCCTGGAGCTGCTCCTCGACCTTCGACGGTTCGACCCGCGTCGCCCTCCGCTCGCCGTCTAGAAGTGAGACGTGTTCAAACGAGCAATATTGGCCAGGATGGTCGTTCAGTACCGCCGCTTGCCAGAGCGCATACCGTGGTTCCGCCTTCTCATTCTTCGCGAGTGTGCTCGTCTTCAGCCGGCGGATCACGATGCCCCCGGTCGTGGCCTCGACGTGATCGACCCTGCACCGGACGACGTGGCCGGTCGCGGGGAGTCGCACCTGCCGCTCCGTGGGGAGGCACTCGCCGCCCATGACGGAGACGGCCGTCCTCAGCATCTTCTCGGCCACGGACCTGTAGACGGGCCCGAACGGATGGTCGCTCGGACCGATGCGTGTCCAGTCGTCCTCGAAGCGGGCGGCGAGGCCGTCCTCACGTTCCTGGGGGGAAGCGACCGATCGCATCCAGGCGATTGTCGCGTGGAGGGCCGACTGGAACTTGAGGTACGGAGTTGCCTCGTCGCTGCCGGAAAGTTCGAGGACGTGTTCGTAGTAGTACCGGCGGGGGCACGTCAGGTACATCTCGAGGGAGCGCGACGACAGCTCTCCGCCGAGCGGGGGTGCCCAGAGCAACGGCCAAGACGGCTCGGGCGGCCCCACCGCCGTCCATCCGGCCGCGCCGTCGAGGGGGCGTGGCAGATGGCTCGCGACGTGTGCCAGGAAGCGCGACGGATTCTTCGTGCTCTGGCCCCCGTTCGTGAGGGCCCTTGAGAGGAAGAGGATGTCGCGGGCCCGCGACAACGCCACGAAGAAGACGCTCTCCTCCTCGGCATCGCGAGTCATCAGGGAGTCCGTGTCGAGCATGCCCGCGGGCAACGGGCATGGCTCGGGTCGTGCGGCCGAGGGGAAATGCCTCGTGGTGAGCGACGGGATGTGGACGCACGGGAACTCCAGCCCCTTGCTGGCATGGATAGTCATGAGCCGGACCGCGTCGATGTCGACCGCGGCGGCGGGTAGCTGGCGAAGCTGCTTCTCCTCGTCGAGGACCTCTAGGCGGCGTACGTGGTCCAAGAAGGCCCTCTTCGGGTCGACGTCGGAGGGGGCCTTGAACGAGAACGCGACGAGGAGGAGCTGATAGACCGCAAGGCGACGCTGTTGACCGGCCACGCTCTCGTCATCCAGCAGCCGCCTCAAATGGGTGCCGGTGCCGAACAGATATCGCATCAAGAATGAATGTGCCGTCATGGGCCAATCAACGTCGACGAGGTCCGCCGCGAGGCGGGCTAGGCCCTGCCGTCCGGCCTCGCTCACGCCGTCGATTTCCGCGGACCGGCGTACGGCCGCCAGCATCGGCACACGCTGGGCACGCCGCCAGGCGCACATCGGAGTGATGTCGCCCGGCGGGATGGCGTACTGCGGCAACTGGGCGACGCGGAGCAGGCCTACGCCCTTGGGCTCCGCGACGACCGAAAGGAGCGCCAGCAGGTCGCGGATCTCGGGGCGCTCGAAGAAGTCGCCGAAGTAGAGGCACGGGACACCGGCGCTCTCGAGGACGCTCGCGATGCGTGCGAGGACGGTGTGGGTCTTGCCGAGGATCGCGTGGTTGCCGAAGGTCCCTCCGGCGGCGACGCGGCTCTGGATGGTGGTGGCGATGCCGTAGGCTTCAGCCTCCCTGGTGGTGGCGAGCTCGTAGTGCACCTCGCCGTTGTCGTCGCCGCGGTGGGCGGTGAGCACGCACGCTGACGAGAGCGGGGCGCAGCCCATCCGGATGCCGAAGGCCTCGAAGGTGCGAACGATCTTCCCGCCCGAGCGATAGTTCACCGAGAGGTCGGTGGTTTGGGCGCCTGGGAAGTCCTGAGGGAACCTCGACATGTTGGTGGGCGACGCGCCGCGAAAACGGTAGATGGCCTGCCGCACGTCCCCGACGACCCAGGGGCCGCGTCCGGGCTCGACGAGCTCCCTCAGGAGCACGCCGCTCGCCCGATTCATGTCCTGGTACTCGTCGACCAGGATGTGCCGCTTCTCCTCGCGGATCGCTGCCCTGACTTCGGGATGCTTCTGGAGGAGCTCGACGCTGCGGGCGATGAGGTCGCCGAAATCGAGCCACCCGCGTTCGCGGAGCGTCTCCTCGTACACGGCGTAGGCACGGGCGACTTCGAGGGCCCGCCGCGCGGCGAGCCGCGAGGGCTCGTCGGCCGCGTCGTCGAGCATCTGCCGCGCACAGCGCTCGTAATCTTCCGGGGTCGCGAGTTCGTCTTTCGCCCGGCTGATCGCGTTCAGGATGGACGCGAGGGCGCGGAGCGGCTCGTGGAGGTCGAGATAGTGGTCGAGTTTCAGCTTCGGCAGGAGCTCCTCGAGGAGCATCAGCGAGTCGGTCCGGTCGATGTGCTTCAGCTCCACGGGGAGGCCGATCGCCCCGCCATACTTGCGGAGCATCTCCAGGCCGTAGGCGTGGAACGTGCCCGACCACAGCGCCGTCGCGCGTTCGCCGATCGCCGCCCGGATTCGTGCCGCCAGGTCCTGGGCCGCGGCATTCGAGTACGTGAGGGCGACGATGGACGAGGGATCCTCGCCCTCCGCCACGAGATGGGCGACGCGACCGACGAGAGTCCGGGTCTTGCCCGTACCCGGCCCCGCCCGCACCATCCGCGCCTCCGCGGGCGCCCGGATCGCCTCTCCTTGGCTGTCATCGGGAGGCTCTTCCGGGCGACGCTCTTCCTCGATGTCTCGTTCATCGGGGAGCAGGAGCGCATCCGCCATCTGCTGCATCACGAGGTCCACCGGTACCCCCAGATCGGTCGCAAGGGCCCGGGCGTCGATGTCGCCGCGCGAGCAGCGGCGGCGGAGCTTTTCCCTCGGGAGCAGGAACTCACGGGCGAACAGGTTTGCTTGCGCCTCCGCACGCTCCTTCGGGCTGTAGGCGTCGGCCTCACCGACCGACGACATGCCCGGTTCGGCGGGAGTGGACACGCTCAGCTCGGCGTGGTCGCACGCGGTGTCCGTGGCGTCGAGCCAGTGGTGGCCGTACTCGTGGGCGATGTGGAAGTTAGCCAGGGACGGCTCGGTCGCGTTGGAATAGTAGATGTGCCTACAATCCCGGTCATAGGCCGCCTCGGCCCCGTCCAAGAGCACGTCGTTGGGTGGCCGCGGGATACGCTTTACGCCGGTCTTCTCCTCGGCTGCGGCCAGGAGGACAGCCGCCGGCACGAGTTCGTCGGTCGCGGGCGCGAGTTCCGCGTGGCGGAGCCGAGCAAGCCGACGCACTTCGCTCCAGGCGCTCATTCAGGTCCCCTCGTTCTTTCGCTCGGCCTCGATGATGCGAATCCACTCGCTCTTTGCTTCTTCCGACAGGTTGGAGCTCTTGACGGCGTCCAGGAAGTCTTCCGTCCGCGCAGCGGGCCGCGATCGCGACTTGTGGGCCCCAAGTGGTATCGGGTCTCCGGTCAGCATTGCGCGGACGAAGGCGACTTCACGCGCGATGGTGCTCGCAATCAACTCGAAGGCGACGCGCGGGATGCTAGCCACCGGGATCAAGCGGCGGTTGAGCTTCGCGATGAGGGTCTCGTCAAGGTTGCAGCGACGCGAGAATTCCTCCTCGGGAATCCCGCTCTCCGTGATCGCCTCGCAAAGCCTGGTAGTCACCGCCTCGGCCGTGTCCCTCGCGGCCGCACCCTGACGATGCATGATGCTCAACGCGTGGCTCATCAAGCGGCTGGTGATGCGTGCCTCGTCGATCTGCGACCCTTCCGGCAATGACTTCTGGACGGCTCGCGTCGCGGCGAAGCGAGTCAACGCGTCCCGATGCTCCGGATACCGGGCGCACCATTTGGCGAGCGTGTCGTAGCTGGTCTCCGGGTCTTCGAGCAGCATCTCGTCGATGATGGCTTCGAGTTTGTCCTGATGGTTCTCCGTCATAGGCTATCTCCTGCCATGGCACGCACCTCCTCAAACGCCTTGGCGAACCAATTGCTGATCTGCCGGTCCGAGATCCCGAAGTGCGTGCATAGCGATGGTTTCGTCTTGTCTTTGCTCACGATGGGCCAACCCTCAAAGAAGCGCAGGACGACTGCCTCGCGGTGCTTGGGGTTCGATATCGCCCCCAAACACCTCCGCAGCACATCCGGCCTTTCCCGGGCGATGGCTATCTCTTCCGGGCTCGGCTCGCCATCCGCCATCCCTTCGAGCGGATTTGCGACCGTGCCGTCCGAGCCATCCCCCGCGTCGGTCGGCGTGGCAAATCGATAGGTCCGAGGTTGGCTCTCACGCCTCTCAACGGCGTTCAGAGTCCGTCGCTTGACGGCCTCTGCGAAGGCGACCTCAAGGAACTCGCTCTGGCGGCTGGGCGTGTCGGCCAGGATGAGCTCGACCACACGCTCGCCCACCTGGATGACGATTTCTTCGGTCGTGGTCTGGTCGAACCCCTTGGCCCAGGCGGTCGCCGTCTTCTCCATGCGTTTCACGAGTTGCTCGATGAGCTGGCCGGCGATCGCCGTCTCGCCGCGTGCGCGGAGTATCCGAACGAGGTGAACGATCACCTCGCTCTTGAGCCGGTCGTCCGACCCTGCCGGGGCCTTGGCCAGGGCGGGCCAGGTCGCCGGGTCGGTGTCGCGCACCCGGCAAACCTGGTCCTCCACGTCCCGGCGCCTCGTGTAGGGGCGACCGTCCCTGTAGTTGCTCGTCAGCGGCTCCACCGCGGGAGCGGTCGCGGGTTTCCTATCGGAATGCGCTTGGCTCATACCTAACTCAACCGGCGTCAGCTGAGGGCCGGAAGTCCGTCGGGTGAAATTTTTGTCGCGGCATCATGTTAGCCCATACGGGCCAGTGACTTGTGAAATTTAACCGGCTCGCCACGCCTCTGGTAGAGCTTTGTCTAGACCGATCAACTCATCAGAAGTGGCGCCCCAGACGGCCAGGGCCGAAGGGAACGGTGCGCTCGGCTCACTGCCGCTGAACCGAAGGCGGCCTCGGAGGAAGTAGACCACGGCCCGAGCGGCGACATGGTCGTGCCAGTATGCCGCGTCCGGCCGGGCCGGGAGCAGAGCAACGACCGTCCTAGCTCGTCGCTCCTCGACCTCACGTCGTGCCTTCGCGACCCAAGCGGCGAGGCCTCTCCCGTACGGCGGATTGACGAAGACCGTCCCGTGCCACGGGAGGGCGAGCCCGCCGTCCTCCGTGAAGTGGACGCGGGCCTTGACCCGCGTCCGCGATTTCTGCAGGGCGCACGGGTCGAGGTCGAACCGCGTGAACACCCGGTAGAGGGCATCGAGGAGTTCCGTGGGCGTCTCCCATCGCTGCCCGACCGGTGCGTTCCCCGCGTGAGTGAAGAACGCCGCGGTCCCATCGCTCGGTGAGAGATAGGCCCCCGCCCCCAGCACCGTGAGCACGGCTTGTAGCATCGAGAGCCTGCCGCGGCCTTCGCGTTCGAGGATGCCGATGGTCGGCTTGGTCACGCCGACGCTCCGGGCGAGGGCCTCTTGCGAGAGGCCGCGGCGGCGGCGGAGCGTCGCGAGACGCTTGCGCGTCGTCTCGCCCCCGGGGAAGTTCCGGCCAGATAGGACGAGCCCCAGCGCCTTCAATGCCGCTTCCCACGAGTCGAGCGTGCCGCTGCCCTGCTCCAACGCGCGGACGGTCCGCTCGGCGAGACTGGCTCTGAGTGCGAGTTCGAGTTGGGTGAGGCTCGCCGCTCTGCGGTGCGTCCGGAGGTCGGCTCCGAGGTCGAAACCGGCAGAAAGTTTGCCCATTCCGGGGACTCCACGCGGTTGAAACCGGCAAGAAGTTTACCCGGAACGTCTCGGTGCTGGGAGACGCTCGTACACGATAAAGGCAGCTTATGGGACGGTTCCTCCGACCAAAATCGTCCCTTCGGGCACCTATCCCCGCTGGACATGACGAGTTGGCTTCAGTGCGTCGGCCCCGGCCAGAATCCAAAGTTCTCGGCCGGTCCGGGATGTCCTTCTCGCACAATTCGCTTACTCGTCACCCGGCATCGTGGGTTCTCCCTGAAACTGCGCCCTCGCCCGCTCCACGGCCTCGTGGAGCTTCCTCTGGAGGAGCGGCCTCGGCGGCAGCTCGGTCATGTAGGCGGCCACCCGAATCCCGCTCTGGTCGAGCTGCAATAACTCGACCTGCTCATCCGATTTGTCCGCGCAAAGGATCAGGCCAATCGGTGGCTCCTCGCCCGGCTGCTGCTCGTGCTTTTCGAGCCACCTGAGATACAGCTCCATCTGGCCCTTGTGAGCGGCCTCGAAGGGACCGAGCTTCAGCTCGATCGCGACCAGTCGCCGGAGCTTGCGGTGATAGAAAAGCAGGTCGAGGAAGAAATCCTTCTGGTCGATGACCATGCGTTTCTGTCGGGCGACGAAGGCGAATCCGGTCCCGAATTCGAGGATGAAGCTCTCCAGCTCGCGGAGGATCGCGGCCTCAAGGTCATTCTCGCTGTAGGTATCCTTCAGGCCCAGAAAGTCGAGGAAATACGGGTCGCGAAAAACCAGGTCCGGCGTGAGCCGATCCTCCTCGCGGAGCTTCGCCAGCTCGTGCTTGGCCAGTTCGGCAGGCTTTTTCGAGAGGGCCGTCCGCTCGAAGAGCATGCCGCGGAGCTTGTCTCGGAGGACTCGGACGCTCCAGCCCTCGATGCGGCACATCTCCGCGTAGAAGTCCCGCTTCATCGGGTCGTCCAGCGGGATGATCTCGACGAAATGGCTCCAGCTCAATTGTCTCGACAGTGTCGAGACAATCTCGGCATTCGGGAAAACCTCGGCGAAGCGGACCATCCGGAAGACGTTCGGCCGGGAAAACCCCCTCCCGAATTCCCCGGCCAACTGTCTCGACGGTAGTCCCTCAGGATGTTGGCACGGTTTGTCGGACTTTCTATGCTGAAGTTGGTTGACTTATGCGAGGTTCGGTCCCGTCCTGACCCGGTGCATGGAGACCGGCCATGGGACGCAAACCTTCGAACCCAGACCACCACGACACCAGATCGGGCGGCTCACTGGCGGCATTCGCCTGCCCCAACCCCGACTGCTCCCTCTTCAATCGCTTCGACGCCGGTAACCTCTCGGTCGTCGAGTTCACCGGCAAGCACAAGCACATCCGCCGCCTGTACTGCTCGGCCTGCAAGCATCGCTTCACCGAGCGGCAGGGGACGTTGCTGCGGTACTCCAAGCTCCCGGAGGCGACCGTCGTCCGGATCGTCAAATGCCTCGGGCATGGCTGCTCGGTCGAGGCCACCGCCGACATCTGCGAGGTCGATCCCCGCACCGTCGAGCGGCTCCTGGAGCAGGCCGGCCGCCGTGCCGAGGACTTCCACCGCCTGCAGCTCGACCGGCTCCGGGACCCGCCCGAAGCGGTCCAGCTCGATGAGTTGCACGGCCGGGTCAGCCCGACGCCCGAGAAAAAGGGGGGCGCCGCGGGACTGCTGGCGGTCGTCGCGGCCTGGGTCGGGTCTGGGTCCATGCGGCGTTGGCGGTCGTCAGCCGGTTCCTGATCGACCTGCGGGTCGGGCCACGCGATCTGGCCACGGCCACCGAGCTGGTGGCGTCGGTGGCGCTGTGCCTGCCGGCCGGGTCCGTGCCGCCGCTGTTCCTCATCGACAACCACCTGCCCTACCCATCGGCGTTGCTGCAGGTCTTCGGGGAGGTCCTGCACCGCCGCCGCACGCGGCGACGCGGGCGGAAGAAGAAGCCGGGGCTGAAGCCGCCGCCGGGGCTGCTGGTCGGGGTCGTGGAGAAGGTGCGGGACGCCTCCGGGCGCGTGATCCGAGTACGGACCAAGGCGTTGTTCGGCCGGCTGAGTGCGATCAAGGCCCGGGTGGCCGAGCTGGGCATCGGGACGACGATCAACACCGCGCACCTGGAGCGGCTCAACGGGACGTTGCGTGGCCAGCAGGCCCGGCTGGCGCGGCGGTCGCGGTGCGGATCGCGGGACGGGCTCCGGCTGCAGTGGTCGCTGTGGCTGTGGCGGGACCTGTACAACTGGGTGCGGGTCCACGGCTCGCTGGCCGGCCGGACACCGGCGATGGCCCTCGGCCTGACCGACCGGGTCTGGTCGGTGCGGGAGTACATCCGCCATCCGGTGCATGTCGACGACCTCACCCGAGCGATCTGGGCCGAGCAGAGGGAGGAGACGCTAACATCGGCTCTGGATCACGAGAAACGCCGAAGACCCGTGCCATCATCGTGAGGCACTACCGTCTCGACACTGTCGAGACAATTTGCTCGCCGTACTCGGCTCGCTCCTGCCCAAGGATTTCCTTGTGAATGCGGCGGCCGATCTCCCAGTAGAGCAGGACTTGGGCGGAATTCACCGCCTGGGCCACGCCGGACCGGGTCCGCTGGATCATGCCACGGAGGTCGGTCAGGAGCTTCGCCTCGACGGCGGGCTCGCCGCCGGACGTGGCTGTCACCGGCTGGGTCTGTTTTCGCTTCTTGGCCATGGCCCTCTGGTATAGCACGCCCCCGGCCCCCTCGGGAGGCCAGCCTGCTCGCGGCCTCGAAATCTGCCACGGCCGTGGCAGAGCCCTCAATTGTGCAACAGGCTGCTGCATAAATTGCTTCGGGCGGCGGGCTTCGTGCCCACACCCGGCTCGCTTTCGATATGCGGTTCACGGCTCGGGGTCGGCAGGGAAGAGCCTCCCCTGCGTATGGGGCGACTCGGTGCGTCCCGCCCCTCGGCACACCTCGGCTGGCCGGGCCGCCTCCGCCGCCAACGCCTGACAGATGCGTGTGCGGGCCGTCTCCAGGGCCGCCCGGTGCTCGGGCGAGAGGAAGGTCTCGCGGGCCTCCAGGTAGAGGAGGCTCCCGAGCCGCCAGCGGGGCGGCAGCGTTTCATCCCCGACCTCCGAGAGGAACGGCTCTAGGTCGTCGTCCTCGTATTGGATCTCCATCCGGAGAGCCTGCCCCGGCCAGCGTCGGGGCGCAAGGCCCTCGGCACGGCCGCCCGAACACGAGGTCGCTGGTCGGCTCGTGACAATATTGCTCGCCGAATTGGCCCGGCCCGATTGTGCAGGAGCCTCTTGCACGAACGCCTCGGCCCGCGTTTTCAGCGGCGATTTCCGGGCCTGCACCCGGTCACTCCCAAAGAGTGGACGGGTGTGAAATTCAGATGACGATTTAGAAATTGGGGAAAGGCTCTGGGGTTCGGGATTTCCCTGCGGGGGAGATGGGGCCGGGGCGAGGGATTTCTGGGGGCGGGAGGAATTCGAATCGAATGGC
>NZ_RYZH01000054.1 GCF_003977685.1 Tautonia sociabilis
CCGCATCGCTGGTGGGCGTGGTCTGGGACGGGCAGGCCGACCGACGCCGACGGCGAGGGGGAGGTGCCGGGGCCCCGAGCCCACCGAACCTGCACCGGCAGCTTGACAGTCCCCCTCTCATAGATGGGTTCGCTCCGCACCCGACACGGCCCCGGCAATGGCTTCGCTCCGCTCGGGACGACGCCCTGAGCTTGGGTTCGTTCCGCGCCTCGGGCGCCTCGAACTTGGCGTCGCTCGGCGAGCGAAGGCGTGTTGCGGAATCGCATCACGCCGACGAATGCATGCACCATCTTGCCAAGGAGACTCCGGGCCGCCTGGCCGAGGGAGGGAAGGTCTCCGAGGCCGGCGGCGGGGGGGAGGAAAGGAGCGGGAGGAGGCCCCTGCTCCAGAGTTTCGGGGGAACCCGGGGAGCCGGTGAGGAGAACTGCCGGAGGGGGGGCGGAAGCGCGATCGGGAAAGGGGGGTGTCTGGGAAGGCGGGAGCCGCCGCGTACCTGATCGACCGGCTCGTCGGTGAGGCGGCCCTCCCCCGGCCCATGCCTCGGAGACCGTTGGATTTCGATATTCAGGGAAAGAATTCCGTGAAAGCCGGGGCCGGCGAGTGAGGCTATCTTTGGCGGGTGGGACCATGTGCACCCTGTGGAGCCGATTCGATGTCGGACGAAGCCGTCAAGACGACGAATGAGGATCCCCTGAAGGCAGTCGCCGACGCACTCGACGCGGCGGTGCAGGCTGCGAAGCAGGGGGTGGAAGGGGCGGCAGCGACCGCCTCGGGCGCCATGCCCGCCGTCAACGGCTTCCTCTCGGGGATCGCCTACAAGACATGCTATGCCGTCTCCTACGGGGTCGTCTTCCCGACCGTGCTGGTGGCTCGGGCGATTCCGAAGGAGAACGCCGCGGTTCACGGGCTGATCGACGGGGCTCGGGCGGCGATGGATCTGGTGGACGAGATGAAGTCGAAACCCCAGGGGGCCGAGCCGCCCTCCTCGGGCACACCCTCGGGGGCCGGCGGCTCCTGATCGGGGGCGATCGCCCTCCGGCCGGCAGCCGACGCCGGCCGAGCCGAGCCGACCGAGACCGGACGAAGTGATTCCCCCGGAGGGCGCCGCGCGAGGATGCGGGACGCCTCATCGGCCACGAAGGCAGAGGGAACGTCATGGCGCTATCGCGTTCGAACGTGCTCGTCTTCGGCGCCGGGATCGCGGCTGGAGCCGTGGCCTCGGCGACCTATCCGAAGTGGAAGCAGAAGGTGGCCCCGCTGGTTTCCGCCGTGGTGGCCGGAGCGACCGAGGCGTTCCGGGACGCGACCGCCGCCGGCGGGGCCGACGGGCCCGCGGCGGAGCCGTCGGGCCCGGAGTCGTCGGCATCGGCGTCAGCGGCGGCGACGGCGGCGGTGACGGCGACGGCGTCAGCGACGGCCCCGCCCTGCTCCGCGCACGCGGGGCACGACGCCCCGAGAGGCCCCTGGGGGGGCCTGGAACGCCACGGATCGGGCGTCGCGCCGACGGTCTGACACCGACCTCCCGGTCGCCCGGGGCCGCGCGCGCCCTCCCCGCGCCCCTTGAGAGGCCGACCGATCCGACTCCCCACCCGGTTTCCGACGAGGCATCTCCTGATGAGCAGCGCCGATCTGGCCGTCTCCTTCCCCGCGCGGGGGGTCATCCGGCTCTCCAGCCGCTCCGTCTTCGGCGACGCCGAGGGCCCCGCCTGTCGCCGCTTCCTCGACCGCGTTGCCCGCGCGAGGGAAATCTCCGAGGTCCGGATCCTGCCCGGCGGCTCCGCCGCGGCCGAGCTGCGCTACTGCCCGAACTCATGGACGCTGGAGGTGGTCGCCCGCCGCGTGGTCGACTTCCTGAGGCTCGACGGCGAGGCCAACGGCCATGCCTCGGCCAACGGCCATGCCTCGGCCAACGGGCACGCCCCGGCCAACGGGCACGCCCAATCCGGCTCGAACGGTGTCGCGGTCTCCTCCTTCCGGGCGGTGACGCAGGGGTCCGACGGGGTGGTCCGGTACGTGAGGGCGGATCGGCCGGCGTCGAGCTGGCAGGTCCTCCAGGACCGCCCCGGGCGGATCAAGCTGAAGAACACGGTGCTCTACCGCAAGAGCGACCTCTGCCACGCGATCGAGCGTGAGCTGATGACCGTGCTCGGGGTGGAGAAGTACACAACCTCGGCGTTCCGGTCGTTCGTCCAGGTGGACTACGACCCGAGGCAACTGTCTCGGGACCAGATCATCGAGATCATCGACTCGGCCCTGGCCAACGCCGAGCAGCCGACGACGCTCGACCCGCTGGACCTGCACCTGCCGATCTGCACCGCCTCGCTGCCGCTGGCGGCGGCGGCGCAGTTCGCCTTTCCGCCGCTGTTGCCGGTGGCGGCGGCGGTCTTCGCCTACACGTCGATCCCGACGTTCAAGGAGGCCAGGCACGTTCTGTTCACGGAGAAGCGGTTGGGCGTCGACGTGCTGGACGCGATCGTCGTCATCGGCTGCCTGGGAACGATGTCCATCTTCCCCGGAGCGGTGCTCTGCTGGTGCCTGAGCTTCGGCCGGATGCTGGTGAACAAGACGCAGGACGACTCGAAGAAGCTGCTGCTGAACGCCTTCGGCAAGCAGCCGAGGTACGTCTGGCTGCTCAAGGACGGGGTTGAGGTCCAGGTGTCGGTCGACACGCTGCACCCGGGGGACATCATCGTCGTCAACACCGGCGAGGTGGTGCCGGTCGACGGCCACGTCGTCGAGGGGATGGCGATGATCGACCAGCACGCCCTGACCGGCGAGTCGACGCCGGCCGAGAAGGGGGTGGGGGACCGGGTCTTCGCCTCGACGGTGATGGTGGCGGGCAAGATCTTCGTCTCGGTCGAGACGGCCGGCAGCGCGACGGCCTCGGCCAAGATCAGCCAGATCCTCAACGACACGGCCGGCTACAAGATGGCCTCGCAGCACAAGGGGGAGCGGCTGGCCGACAAGGCGGTGATCCCCACGCTGGCGATCGGCACGGTGGGCATGGCCGCGATGGGGCCGGCCGGCGCCGTGGCGGTGCTCAACAGCGACTTCGGCACCGGCATCCGCATGGCCGCCCCGCTGGCGATGCTCAGCTCCCTGGCGCTGTGCGCCAACAAGGGGATCCTGGTGAAGGACGGCCGGGCCCTGGAGCTGATGAACGAGATCGACACCGTGCTCTTCGACAAGACCGGCACGCTGACCCGGGAACGCCCGGAGGTCGGCCGCGTGATCGCCTCGAAGGGGTTCTCGACGGACCAGATCCTCTCCTACGCCGCCGCCGCGGAGCGGAAGTTCCACCACCCGATCGCGCTGGCGATCCTGCACAAGGCCGAGGAGCTGGGCCTGCCGCTGCCGGAAACCGACGAGACGCAGTACAAGGTCGGCTACGGGATCAGCGTGCACATCGACGGGCATACGATCCGAGTGGGCAGCCAGCGCTACATGGAGATGGAGGGGATCACCCTGACCCCCGAGGCCCGAGAGGCGCTGGACGAGGCGCACCGAGAGGGGTACACGATGGTCATGGTCGGCGTCGACGACGAGCTCGGCGGCGCCATCGAGTTGCAGGCGGCGGTACGGCCGGAGGTGAAGGAGATCATCGCCGGGCTGAGGCAGCGGGGAATCAAGCACATCGCCATCATCTCCGGAGACCACGAGGCGCCGACGAAGAAGCTGGCCGAGTCGCTGGGCATGGACCGCTACTTCGCCCAGGTCCTGCCGGCCGACAAGGCGGATTACGTCGAGCGGCTGCAGAACGAGGGATGCAAGGTCTGCTTCGTCGGCGACGGGATCAACGACTCGATCGCGTTGAAGAAGGCGAATGTGTCCATCTCCCTGCGAGGGGCGTCGTCGATCGCCACCGACACGGCTCACATCGTCTTCCTGGAGGAGGGGCTGGCCAAGCTCTGCGAGCTCCGCGACATCGCCCGGGATCTGGACCATAATATCAAGCGGAGCTGGACCATGATCCTGGCCCCGAACATCGCCTGCATCCTGGGGGTGTTCACGATGGGATTCGGGATCATGGCGTCGGTGGTCACGAACAACGTCGCCGCGCTGGCCGCGCTGGCCAACGGCGTGCTCCCGATGAGAAAGGTGGCGCAGATCGAGGCGGAACGCCGACACCGACTGGAGATGACGCAGAGCCATGCCCTGGATCGAAACGCTGTACACCCGGCCGCTCCGTCGGCCGCTGGACGGGCCGACGCGACAGGCGATCGACAGCGAGTACTCTCGGCGTCGGCATGAGATCCCGATGCCGACCGAGCTGCACTGGCACCCCAACCAGACGCAGTTCACCATCCGGGCCCCGTTGTTGTCGCTGATTGTCCGCTTCACCCCGGAGCTGCTCCGGGTCGACGCCGAGCTGTCCTGGGCCGCCAAGATGATGGCGACCCAGGGACACCGGCAGAACGCGGTGCGGTTGATCGACTCCATCGCCGCCGACCTGGGCCTCTGATCCGACTCGACTCGACTCGACCCGATTCGACCCGACCTGAGCGTCCCCTCGAGGGCCGGCCGCCATGAGCACCACCACGACCGAGGCCACCTCTCCGGACGGCCTGCGCAGCCGGCCGGCGGCCGAGCCCCCGGCGCCGACGACCAAGCGGTTCGACATCTTCCTGATCGACACGAGATGGAACCAGCCGGTTTCCCGGCTGGTCCGATCCCTCCTGCCCACCTTGTATGAGTACCAGAAGCAAGACGCGCTCTATCTGCTCTCCCCCGAGCAGTCCGTCGAAATCCTCCGCCGAGAGCCCGAGCTGATCGGCCTGGATCCGACCATCCTCGTCTACGACCTGCACGCCCCTCGCGGCCAGGGGGCGGGCAAGTACAAGGGGTTCCGGATCCACCTCGGCCGCTTCCGCAACGGCGAGCAGGCCATGGCCCGGCTCCAGGAGTTCCTTCGCTTCATCAACCTGCACCGCACCAGCCGTTGCCTGGAATGCGAGGTCCGCCGCGAGCTGCACCGCGAGGGGTTCTCCGGGGCGGTGAAGATCCTGCGGGAGGCCTCGCAGACGACCCTCGAACTCATGTGACCCGGCCCGGAGCGCCGACTCCTCGACCGCCTGCCGACCTCGCCCTCGAACCCGACCGGAGGCCGACCCCCATGCAAGAAGACGTCCCGATCCTGCCGGCGCTGGTGGGCGTGCTGATCGCCTCATATATCGGCTTCGAGCTCCACCGCCAGCGGCACCGCCTGCGCGAGATTTTCAACGTGTTCGATCGGGAGGACAGCCTCGTGGCGGAGGCGCTGGAGGGGATGGTCGCCCGGGGGGAATTGCAGCCCTACCGCCCGGCGTGAGGGGCCGGCGGCCGCTCTGAGAACACCGGTCATGGAGCCCGGCCCCCCGAGACGAAGCCCCGCCATCACCTTGAAGCCCGAAGCCAGTCCGAGCGCGGCGTTCGTCCCGACCGCCAGATCCCAAGCCAGATGGGCCGCCGAGCATCCCGCGCCACCAGCCGGATCGCACCGACCATCGCGCATCCGATCCGTCCCCGATCCGTCAGTCAAGGCCGACGCCCCGGGGCAGCATCGCGAACGACGAACCGAGGGGAGCAGCGCCCGTGATCGCGACGACCCCCGAACGCCGGGCCGAGCTGGTCGAGCGCCTCGTCTGCTGGAAGGACGGCGGGGTGATGGTCCGCGACGACCGGCTGCTCGGCCCGCGGGAGGAAGCGGATCGGGCGTCGTTGCGGTTTCTGGAGCGGGCGTTCCGGGTGCCGGAGGTGGGCAGCGTGGCGGTCGACCGGGACCAGGCGGCCGCCTGGATCCGGCCGGCCCGGGTTCCGGGCAATCCGGCGGGGTTCCTCGGCAAGCTCGCCGCGGCGCTGAGGGCCGACGACGAGCGGGGCCTCGGCTCGGCGACGACGCTGCCCAGGGCCGTCCGGCTGCGGAGCTTCACCGTCTACCGCCACGGGCAGATGCTGTCGACCTGCGAGGTGCTCGCCGACCGCCCCGGCTGGCTCCGTCTGCGGCACCCGACCCTCCGAAGCGACCCGCTGCTGGCCCAGCGGTTCGAGCGGATGATGGCGGCGGTGCCGGGCGTCACCCGGTCGGCGCTGTCGGCCCGGGGGAGCGTGCTGGGCCTGCGCTACGACCGGGGGGTGATCGCCCCGCCGAGGCTCCTCCGAATGGCCGAGGAGGTGCTCGACGCCCCGGCCTGGTGGGACCGGGCCGTCCCTCCCCCGGAGCGGACGTCGTTCGCACTGCCGAACGCGAACCTGGCGATCGGAGCGGCGGCCGACCTGGCGCTGCCGGCGCTGGCGCCGCTGAGCGCGGCGCTGCTGATCTATAGCAACCTGAAGACGTTCCGCCTGGCCTGGCACCAGGGAAGGAGACGGCAGGTCGGCCTGCCGGTGCTCTACTCGTGCATCGTGGTCGGCACGCTGGCGAGCGGGCAGTTCCTCGCCTCGGCCCTGATGTCGTGGTCGTTGAAGTTCTGGCACGACCGCCTGCGGCGAGACCTGTCGGCCGAGCGTCGCCGGCTGCTGGCCGAGTGTCTGCCGCTGCCCGAGCTGGCCCGGGTGGCGAACCAGGGAGACGTGGACGTGCTGGTGCCGGTCGACCGCCTCCGGCCGGGGGACCGCGTCGCGGTCGCCGCCGGGGAGGTCGTGCCGGCCGACGGGAAGGTGGTCGGCGGGGGAGGGATTGTCGACGAGGGGGCGGTGCGGGGGCGTCCAGGGGCGTCGCGGGTGGCGGAAGGGGACCTCCTGCTGGCGGGGTCGACGGTGAGGGCGGGCTCGCTCCTGATGGAGGTTGGCCGGCCGGTGGCGGCGGCCCGGGTGTCGGCGATCAGCCGGGCGATCCTCTCGGCGACGACGCTGCCCGGCGGCGTCACCGCGCCGACGCTGAAGGCCGAGCGATCGGCCGAGCGGGCGGTGGTGCCCACGATCACGATGGCCGGCGTCGGCCTGCTGACGGGGGACCTGGCCACCGCGGCCGCCATCCTCCGGCCCGACTACGCCACCGGCCCGGCGATCGCCGTGCCGCTGGAAACGGTCAAGGACGCCGCCGACTGCGCCCGGAAGGGGATGGTGGTGCGCTCTCCCGAGGCGTTCGAGCGGCTGGCCCGCGTCGACACGATCCTGCTGGACGACAACCGATTCCTCCGGGACCGGGGGCTGGAGGTCTTCGAGGTCCGCACCAGGCTGCCCGAGGACCTGCTGCTTCGCCTGGCCGCCAGCGCCTACCGGCACCTGGCCGACGACCGGGCCGAGGCGCTTTCCAACGCCTGCCGACGCCGTCGGATCCACCTGCTGGACCTCCCCCCCCGGGAGTTCGACCCGGGCGTGGCGGTGGAGTACGGCGGGCGGCTCGTCCGGGTGCGGGACCTGGACGACGGGCCGTTGCCGAAGCGGTCGGGCCCGCTGGCGGTGGAGGTCGACGGCACGGTGGTCGGCGTCGTCGAGTTCGAGCCGGGGCCAAGGCCCCGGGCGTCGGAGGCGGTCTCCCGGCTGAGGGAGCGGCCGGGAACGGCGGTCCTGCTGCTCTCGGGACGCCCCGAGCCGGAGGCGGCGGCGCTGGCGGCGGCGCTGGGCATCCCGGCCTGGCGGGGAGGGATGTCGGCCGGCGACAAGGAGGCCTTCCTGAGAGCCTGCCGGGCGCTGGGCCGCCGAACGGCGTTCGTGGGAGACGGCCGGGAGGCCCCCGGGGCGGCCTCGGAGGCCGACGTGGCGATCTCGACCGGGGGCGACCCCGACTGCCCCGACGACCCGTCGGCGGTCGTTTTGCTGCACCCCGACTTGGATCGGGTCCCAGACTTGCTGGAGATCGCCCGGGCGCACTCGACCCGGATCCGGGGGGCCCAGACGTTCGTGGTCCTGCCGAACGTGCTGTGCGTCGCCGGGGCATTCTTCCTGGGCGTCTCGGCGCTGGCCGTCGTCGTGGTGAGCAACCTGAGCACCTTCGGGCTCTACCGACGGACCGCCTCGGCCCTGCGGTCGCCCCGGAAGGGGATCGCGGCCCTGCCGGCGCCGGTACTGGCCCCCGTTTCGAGCCCGATCGCATCTGCTGGGGGAACCTCATGAGCCAAACGATCGCCCCGACCGCACCCACCGCGCCGCGCTGCCGGCCGCCGATGGCGCCGGAGCCCGAGCCCCGAGCCGCCGCCGACCCTCAGCCCTCGGCCGATTTCGGGGGGTCGGCGGGAAGGGAGACCGTGACCAAGATCGGAGAGCTGCCCAAGGAGGTGGGCGTGATGCTCCTCTCGGTCGGGGCGCTGGGCTTCGTCCTGCCGGCCGTGGCGGGGACGCCCGCGATCCTGGCCGGGGGCCTGGTCCTCTGGCCGCGCACGTTCGGCAAGGTCGACCGCTGGCTCCAGCGGCGCTGCCCTGTGGCGTATCGTCAAGGTATGAAGCAGATCGGCCGCTACCTGGACGACCTGGAGCGGCGATACCCGGCATCGGACGGGGCCTGAGGGGCCCCGATCGGGACGGGGAAGGGGCTCGGGGAACCGGAGGGGCGAACACATGTGGCGATTCCCGTGGCAATTCAGCGAACCGGGAGACGACGGTCCCGACCCCTCTGAGGACCGGGGCAAGGGCGGGCCCGGAGGCGAGGAGGCGCCCGACCTCGGGGGAGAGCCCGGCTACGACCGCCTCGGCCCCGATGCCCTGGAACGCGCCGCCCGGTCCGAGGCCGAGGTCCGCGCCGCCGAGGCCCGGGCCGGAATGGTCGCCAACGGCACCCTCTCTGGAGGGTCCGGCGTGGGGCGAGCGACCGGAGCCGGAGCCTCCCCGCCGCTGGGAGAGGACATGGAACAGGTCCGTCGGATCGAGGCGATGCCCAAGGAGGTCGGCGTTCTGCTGATGGTCGCGGGCGTTGGCGGCGTTCTGCTGCCCGGCCCGGTCGGCTCGCCGTTTTTGGTGCTCGGCGGCCTGATCCTCTGGCCGAAGGCCTTCCGCGGGGTGGAGGACTTCTTCGTCCGGAAGTTCCCGAAGCTGCACCACCGGAGCGTCCGCCAGATCTCGAGGTTCCTCGATGACCTGGAGCGGCGCTACCCCCGTTCTGAGGAGCGTTGACCGTCGCCTCGGGTCCGAGCGGGGCCCCGGCCCCTTGGGGGAGAACGGGCATGAGCCTGGAAGTCGACAAGGAGGGACGGCCCGAGCCAGGATCGCCGACCCGGACGCGCGGAGGGATCCGGGGCCGGGCGACGAGGGCCGTGCGGTCGCTGAGGCGGTCGCTCGGCCGGCTCTCGCCGACCCGGGCCCCGTCAACGCCCGGCGATTCGGCCGAGGTGATCCGCCTGGAGGATGAGGTCCGGGAGCTGGCCGGGCAGGTGGCCTACCTGGCGGCCTTCGGCGTTGGCTTCGGCGTCGCGCTGCCGGCGGCGGCGCTGGGACGGGCCTCGACCCGGCTGCCAGACCCAGCCCGCCGCGGCCTCCGGGCCGGCGCCCGGGACGCCCGGCGGGACGCCGAGGAATTCCTGGCCGGCTGGTCCGAGGCCGTCGGACGGGCCGGGGGAGGGAGCGGAGCCGGGGGCAGAGACGGGTCGCCGGTGCCCGGAGCGGTTGGCTGATCCCCCCTCGGCGACGATCAGGCGGAACTTGCGGATTGGATCAATTTCTCCGCACAGGCGGTCGATCCCAATGAAGCACGCTCGTCGGCCTGGGGGTCCGATCGCGCCCGAAGCCTCCCCGGCGGGCCCGGATCGGGGGACGGCGACGATCGATCGCCCCCCGACAGGATTCGCCGGATGCGAGCGAACGTTCCGAATCAGCGAGCCGACGGCCGATCGCCAACCCTTAAGATCGCCCCGGCCGTCGTGCTCTGGCTCTGTTGCGGCTGTGCGACGCCCCGAATGCCGGGCCTCCCGGCGGCGATCGGCCCGATGGCCGCCGACGGCCCGATCGTCCGCTCCCAGGAGCCGGCCGAGGGCGTCCCCGCCGAGCCGGCCCCGACGGCCATCGAAGCGCTGCCGCCGGAGGACCGCGAGGCAATCCCTCCGGTGCCGGATCCGGGCGTCTCCGCGCCGGTCATCCCCCCGCCCAGACCGGCGATCGACGCCCCGGGGTTGCAGGGGCTCAGCCCGGCCGAGCGCGCTCGCCTGGCCTACGCTCCTCCCTCCGCTGGCGAGGAGGACGAGGTGGAATTCCCCCGGCTCCACGACGACCCGCTCAAGAACTCCGGCATCCCCCCGCACGAGCGCGACCCGTTCCTCTTCCCGGCCCTGATGAACCTGATCCACGAGGATCGCTGGCTGCTGGCCGAGAATCCCGCCCTGGGCCTGGCCCGACGGCAACGCCGCTGGTCGGTCGTCGACATCCGAGATCCGGCGCCCGACACGGCCAACTTCCCCAACGGCCCCTACACCCTGCCCAAGGGCCGCGCCTACGTGGAGAACTCGCCGCTGGGGCTCTACGGCCAGAGCCGCAACGGCGGCCAGTCGGCCATCTACCAGTGGGACTACCTGCTCCGCTACGGCCTGACGGACAACCTGGAATTCCGGCTCTTCTCCAACGGGATCACCTACCAGGACGGCCAGGGGCCCAGGCAGCCCGCCCAGTTCGGCTACGCGCCGTTGGCCTTCGACTTCAAGATGAACTTCTGGGAGGAGAACCTCCGCTACCACGTGCCCGCGCTGGGGATCGAGGTTTACATCCAGACCGAACTGGGCTCGCCCGCCTTCAACGCCGGCACCCAGCCGTCGATGAACCTGTTGCTCAGCCAGAGCCTGCCGTTCGAGCTGGGCCTGGAATACAACTTCGGGATTTCCGGCGTGCGGAACGCCGCGGGGCAGACGACCTACCAGTTCAGCGCGCAGTGGTCGCTGGAGCGCGAGGTGGTGGAAGATTTCGACGTCTTCTTCCACGGATTCTACAACGCCGCGGCCCTGCCCCGGCTGATCCGCTTCCAGTCGGTCGCGGCCGCCGAGGTCCCGGAGGTCATGGTGCTGGGGGTAGGCGCGATCTGGTCGATCAACGACCGCGTGGCGGCCTTCGGCAGCTACAACTTCGGCCTCACCGACGCCGCCCCCGAGACGATCGCCCTGACCGGGTTCGCCATCGCCTTCTAATTCACGATGGCCCGGAGGCTCGTCTTGATTGGCCGGTCCTTCCGGCCGATCACGGCTGAAAAAATCCGAAAACGATCCTATTAATGGTGGAACCTGGGTGTGCCGGGTTGTATGATCGGCCCGGAGTTCGCGACGGCTCCGGCCTCGCCGCCACGTCGCGGCCGGCAATCGCGGGCGGCGTCCCTCCCCGCCGTCCCGAGCGGGGCGACGCCGGGAAGAACCGATCGGCTTCCGATTGGTGCGGGCCATCCCGGCGGGCTGAGGATCGACGTCGCTGGGACTCGATCGGGGACTTCGGGAGATCCGAACCGATGATCGGCGAACAGGCCGCCTTCGAGCCCCAAGAGGCCGCGATGCGGTGGTCGGGGGCGGATCGAGTGAAGCTCATCGCCTCGAGCGCGGTCGGCGTGGGGGAAGTGGGGCACGGGATCATCCTGGAGGGGTGGCTGCCGGAATTCCGCTGGGACGACCCGGACTCCTCGGCGCTGTCGTTCGTGCTGGGAGGCCGGTCGTCGGTGGAATGGATACGGGGGGGACGGACCTGCCGGTTCGTGGCGGCGCCAGGCGGGTTCACGATCGCTCCCCCGGGCCAGGAGGATCGCTTCCGGCTGGACCGCCCGCTGCGGTCGCTGATCCTGACCTTCGGCATGGCCCGGCTCCGCGACCTGGCCGAGGAGGAGGAGCTGCTCGAGGGAGAGACGCTGGAGATCCTGCCGGCGGCCCAGCAGCGGATGCCGGAGCTGGTGGGCCTGGGCCAAGCGTTTGCCGGGCTGCTGAGGGCCCCGAGGAGGGGAAGCCGGCTGTATGCCGAGACGCTCTGGACCCAGATGGCGTTGCAGATCCTCTGGAACTACTCGACGCTGCCTCGGCCGGGATCGACCCCGGTGGAACGGCTCTCCGACGCCCGGCTGAGGAGGGTGGTGGATTTTCTGGAGTCGTCCCTCTCGGAGGAGATCTCCCTGGCCAACCTGGCCGACCTGGCGGGCCTGAGCCCCAACTACTTCCTCGCCTGCTTCAAGCGGGCCACGGGCCAGACCCCGCACCGCTTTTTGACCGAGCGTCGGGTGGCCCGGGCGTGCGAGCTGCTGCACAACCCGCAGCTTCCGATCGCGATGGTGGCGCTGCTGGTCGGCTACTCGTCGCAGAGCCACCTCACAACCGTCTTCCGACGGCACATGAAAACGACGCCCGCGACCTATCGTTCTCGTATTCTGGGAGGGCGCCCCGGGGAGCCGGCCGGCGACGGCGGGCCGCCCGATCGGCCGTAAGAACCGAGATCGCCAGGCGTGCCGATCCTGGAAGAATCGGAGCCGGACCGAACTCGAGTGGGTAGCGTGCCCGCTCTCGGATCGAGAAGACCTCCAACGCGAGGGCCAGCCCCCATGTCCGACCGCCCGCAGGCCAACCCGGCCTCCGACCCGATCGCCTCGGCCAACGGGACGCTCGACCTCGTCTCGCAGGCGGCCCGCCAGGGGGCCGTCGACGCCAGCGAGGCGGCCGCGCGCAGCTGGACCGCCGCCAGCCGGTTCGCCCGGCGGTTCGTCTACACGACGACCTACACCGTCTCCTACGGCGTGGTCTTCCCCTGCGTCTTCCTGGCCAAGTCGGTCCCGGTGAACAACGCCGCCGGCCGGGGGCTGATTGACGGCGCCCGGGCGGCCCGCACGCGGGTGGACCGGATGCTGTCTCCCGCCCCTGAGGTCGAGATGACGACCAACGGGGCCCTGCCGTCCTTCTCGCCGGCCTGAGATCGATCGGCCCGCCGGGCTCCCCGGTCATCGGGGTCTTCGCCCCGCTCCGCCCTGATCGGGGCGAGTCGGGGGCGTCCCCGGTGCGCGCCCGGCACCTCAACGCGACGACGCCACCCCCCCGAAGGCCGCGATCCCGGATGGGCTGGATCGCAACGTGCTCGACGAGGAGACGCCCCCTTGGAACCTTCGCTGCTCGCCTTCGCCTCGCTCTTCCAGATCATCCTGATCAACGTGGTGCTCTCCGGCGACAACGCGCTGGTGATTGCCATGGCCAGCCGGCACCTGCCCCCGCACCAGCGGAAGGCGGCGATGCTCTGGGGGGGAGCCATGGCCATCACGCTCCGGCTCGTGCTGACGCTGGCCGTGTCGTTCGTGATGCTCGTGCCTGGGGTTCGGTTCCTGGGAGCGCTGCTGCTGGTGGGAATCGCCTGCAAGCTGCTGCAAGACGAGGACCAGTCGGCCGAGCACGGCTGCCCGATGCCGACCGGCCTGCGGACGGCTGTCTTCCGGATCGCCGTGGCCGACATCGTGATGAGCCTGGACAACGTGGTGGCCATCGCCGGAGTCAGCGACTCGAACCCGGTGCTGCTGGTCGTCGGCCTGGCGATCTCGATCGTGATGATCCTGGCCTTCAGCCAGGTGATCTTCGAGCTGATGGCCCGGATGCGCTGGATCGTCTACGCCGGGACCGGGGTGCTCGCCCTGACCGCCGCCGGCATGATGCTGCACGACCTGGAGACGCTGGGCTTCGCCCTGGCCAGGCCGACCCTGGCCGAATCGCTCCCCCCCTGGGCCTCGTGGGGCTTCCGGGGAGCGGTGGTGGGGGCCTGCCTGACCTCCTCGAGGTGGTGGCCGAAGCCGGCGCCGGCGGCCGAGCCCGCCTGACGGCGGCCGGCCGTTGCGGAGGGGGGCCGCTCGGGGTAGCCTCGCGGGTGTTTAACACCGCGCGACGAGCCGCGCCCCCCCCACTCCGAGGTCCCCCGCCATGTCCCTCCTCCCGATGAACCGGCGATCGGCGCTGAAGGCCATCGCCGGCGGCCTGGCCTTCCCCGCGATCCTCCGTTCCGGAGCCCGGGCCGCGAGCCCGAACGAGACGCTCAACCACGCGAGCTTCGGCGCCTCGGGCATGGCCCTGGCCGACATCCGGTCGCTCTCCGCGAGCCCTCACCTGCGGCTGGTCGCCGTGGCCGAGGTGGACCTGAACCGCGTGGCCGAGGTGAAGTCGCTCTTCCCCGAGGTCCGCGTCTATCAGGACTATCGCGAGCTGTTGGACCAGGAGACGGACCTCGACTCGGTCAACGTCTCGACGCCCGATCACATGCATGCGCCGATCACCATGGAGGCGATCCACCGCGGCCTGAACGTCTACACGCAGAAGCCTCTGACGCAGACGATCCATGAGGCGAGGCAGCTCACCCGGGCGGCGGCCGATCGGGGGATCGTCAGCCAGATGGGGATCCAGATCCACTCGCACCCGGTGCACAAGGCGGTGGTGGCCACGATCCAGGGCGGGGCGATCGGCGAGGTGCGCGAGGTCCACAGCTGGAGCGGCAAGCAGTGGGGCGACCGGGCCCCCCGGCCCGACCGGGTCGACCCGGTCCCCGAGGGGTTTGACTGGGACGGCTGGCTCGGTGTGGCGGCGGAGCGGCCGTTCATCGCCGGCTGGTATCACCCGGGGAACTGGCGGAAGCGGCTCGACTTCGGCACCGGCACCTTCGGCGACATGGGCTGCCACATCCTCGACCCGGTCTTCGGCTCCCTGCAGTTGACTTCCCCCATCGAGGTCCGCTCCGAGGGCGGCTCTCCGAACGATCACAGCTGGGGGCTGGACTCGGTCGTCCGCTACACCTTCCCGAAGACCCCGCGGACGGCTGAGACGCTCACCCTGACCTGGTACGACGGCGACTGCCGCCCGCCGGCGGAGATCGTCGCGCTGATCGGAGACCGCCGGCTCAGCGACCAGGGCTCGATCTACATCGGCAGCGCCGGCGTGCTGTACTCCCCCTACATCGCCGACCCGGTGCTGCTGCCCGCCGAGCGGTTCGCCGACTACGACCGCCCCTCCCCCGAGGCGGACAATCATTACCTCCAGTTCGTCGAGGCCTGCCGAGGCAACGGCCAGACCTCCACGCCCTTCTCCTACGCCGGCCCGCTGACCGAGATGGTCCTGCTCGGCTGCCTGGCGACCCGGTTCCCCGAGCAGTCGCTCTCCTGGGACGCCGAGGCGATGCGGGTGACGAACCTGGCCGAGGCGAACCGGTTCGTGAGGCGGGAGTACCGGAAGGGGTACGAGGTGGAGGGGCTCTGAGCCGATCCCCGGCGAGCGGCCCATTTTGGGACCGGCGCCGGAGGGCTGAGGGCCGAGGGCGAGCGGCGGATCCCAGCCATCGCCTCGGCCCTCGGCCGATGGCCCCGCCCTTATTCGCCCGAGGCCTCGAAGACGGGCTCGCCGTTGAGGTAGGTCGCCTCGACGGTGATCTCCCGGATCTCGTCCTCGGGGCAGGTGAGGATGTCGCGGTCGAGGACGATGAAATCGGCGAGCTTGCCCCGCTCGAGGGAGCCGAGCTGGTCTTCGAGGAACAGGAGCCGGGCGTTGTTGATGGTATAGAGGCGGATGGCCTGCTCCCGGGAGAGGGCCTCCTCGGGATGGAGGCGGCCCTGGTACCCCCTGGCCTGGCGGGTGATGGCGACCCACATGCCGAGGAAGGGGTTATAGGGATTGATCGACCGGAAGGAGCCGACCTTCTGCATGTGGTCGGAGCCGCCGCCGACGGTGACGCCGGCCTCGAAGAGGCTCTTGAGCGGCTGGAACCAGCGGAGGCGGTCGTCGCCGAACTGGGCGGAGAGGGTGCGAACGTCGAGGTAGAGCCAGGCCGGCTGGATGTCGAGCACGACGCCGAGGCGGGCGGCCTGGTCGATGGCCTCCCGGCTCATGAAGTTGGAGTGGGTGATGCAGGGGCGGGTGGGGGCGACGGGAGTGTCTCGGTTGACCGCCTCGTAGGCGTCGAGCAGGGTATGGACCGCCCCGTCGCCCACGCTGTGCGCCGTGAACTGGATGCCAGACTCGACCGCGGCGCGGACCATCGGCTCCAGCCGATCCGGCGGGATGAACAGCACGCCTCGGTAGTGGGGGTCGTCGATCGCGTAGATCTCGCTCACGCCCCAGGGCTCCCGCATGAAGGCGCTGCCGGTGAGCATGCCGCCATCGAGGAACATCTTGATGCCGACGATCCGGAGCATCGGGCCGCCGTTGCGCAGCGGGTGGTTGGCGACGGATCGAATCTCCCGCTCGATCTCCTCGATCGGGCCGGAGTGGTCGACGCCGCGGGAGATGCCGATCCGAATGGGGAGGCGACCCGAGTCGAGGAGGCGTTCATACTGGTCGATGGCCGATGCGCTGGCGTTGCGGTCGATGATCGCCGTGAGGCCGACGGAGTTGTAGTCGCGGAGCAGGGTGAGCAGCCGCTCGTCCTGCTCGTCGGGCGTCGGCGACCGGCCGGGAGGGTCGGCCTTCACGTACCGGGTGAGGTTGCGGAGGATGCCGGTCGGCTCTCCGGTTTCCGGGTCGCGCTCGACCTTGCCGGGCCCCTCGGGCTCGAAGTTCTTGTCGATGCCGCTCAGCTCCAGGGCCATCGAGTTGAGCGAGGCGTCCGGTCCGGTCGCGAACAGGACGGGGTTCTTCGGGGCGACGCGGTCCAGCTCGGCCCGGGTGGGATAGCGCTGTTCCTTCAATCGAGTGATGAACACCTGACGGACGACGACCCATTGCCCCTCGCCGAGTTCCCGGGCACGCTGGCCGATGTAGTCGAGCACGTCGGCGATCGTCCGCAGGTCGGGGATCTCGTGGTCGAACTCCGTCAGAGAGGCGCCGGTGGGGTGGGTGTGCGAGTCGATCAGGCCGGGCAGCACGGTCTTGCCGCCAAGGTCGATCACGCGGGTGTCCGGCCCCCGAGTCGCCAGGACTTCGGCGTCGGTGCCGACCCGGAGGAGCGTGCCGTCGGAGACGGCGATGGCCTCGGCGATCGAGAAGGCGTCGTCCACGGTGACGATCTTGCCGTTGTGGAGGATCAGGTCGGCCTGCTGGGCGTCAGCGGTCGGGGAGGCAAGCGTCGCGACGGCCAGCAGCAGAGCGGGCAGCCGCGAGGCAAGTCGCGATGCGATCATGGGTCGGCCTCGATCGGGAGGGGTCGGATCGACGGGGGGCGTCCACCGGTTGCATCGCCCCGGATCGAGGCCCATTCTGACGGCCGCCGGGTCCCCCCGCAACGACCTCGGCCGGGACCAGGCCAGCGACTTCCGCCCGGGTCCGCCCCGAGTCATACTGGGACCGGAACGACGGCCAACCGCGGCCGATCCCCCCTCGCACCCCGTCCTTCGGGAACCGGAGGCCCTGATGACCCGCTTCGCCCCGGCCGCCCTCGGGCTCCTCCTGGCCGCCTCGCCCGCCGCCTCCCAGGACGCCGCCGGCCCGCCGCCGGACGAGCGCCAGTTGCCCTTCGCCATGCATTCGGAAATGAGCGAACGTCCAACGATCACCGTGGGCCGGGCCGACGCCGACCTCATCGGCGCCGACAACCGAGCGCTGCAGGCGGCCGTCGAGTACGTGGCCGCCCTTGGCGGCGGTATCGTGCAGATCGGAGAGGGGGAATACCTCATGCGCGACTCGCTCCACCTGCGGTCCCACGTCACCGTCCGAGGCGTGCCGGGGAAGACCATCCTGCGCAAGGCGGATGCGGCCGTCTCCCCCCTGGCGATGGACGGCGACTTCGGCGAGCAGCAGATCACCGTCGAGCAGCCGTCCGGCTTCGAGGTCGGTGCCGGCGTCGCCATCTGGGATAACCGCTCCGGGGGCTTCCACACCACCGTCGGCCGGATCACCGGCCGGCGCGGCGACACGTTCGCGATCGACGCCCCGCTGATGGCCGACTGCCTGGTGTCGAACCAGGCGATGGCCGCCACCGTCTTCCCGGTCGTCAGCGGCGTGAACATCCAAGGGGCCCGGGTGGAAGGGCTCGTCATCGACGGCAACAAGGCGGGCAACCCCTACCTCAACGGCTGCCGGGGAGCGGGCATCTACCTCTATCGCGGATTCGGCACGGTGATCGCCAACTGCGTCGTCCGCGACTACCACGGCGACGGCATCAGCTTCCAGCAGTCGAACGACGTGACGGTGATCGACTGCATCAGCGAGGAAAACACCCACCTCGGCCTGCACCCGGGCAGCGGCTCGCAGCGGCCCACGGTGCGGGGCTGCATCGCCCGGCGCAACGGGACGGACGGCCTGTTCCTCTGCTGGCGGGTCCGCCACGGCACGTTCGAGGAGAACCTGCTGGAGGAGAACGGCCAGTTCGGCATCTCGATCGGCCACAAGGATTCGGACAACCTCTTGCGCAACAACCGGATCGTCCGCAACGCCTCGAACGGCGTCTTCTTCCGCAACGAGGACGAGGCGATGTCCCCGCACCGGAACCGCCTGGAAGCGAACCTCATCGAGGACAACGGCCGGGAGCCCGGCACCGCGGCCATCCGGGTGCGCGGGGAGCCCTCGGGCCTGACCTTCGAGGGGAATGTGATCCGGGACACGAGGACCAGCGCCGACCAGACGCAGACCGTGGGCATCCTCGTCGAGCCGACGGTCGGCCCCATCGCGATCGGCCCGAACGAGATTGACGCCCCGACCAAGATCGACGACCGCCGATCGACCGCCATCGCCGGGGAGCCGGAGTGATGGCGGCGCCGGGGTCTCCCGATGGCCCCCTCCCGGAGAAGCCCGGGAGGCTCGCCTCGCTCGACGCCTTCCGAGGGGCCGTGATGATCCTCATGGCCTCCGGAGGCCTGGGCCTCGCCCGGGTGGCGGAGGAGTACGGCGACAGCCGGCCGTGGCTGCGGGCCGTCGGCGAGCAGGTCGAACACGTCCCCTGGGTGGGCTGCTCGCTCTGGGACCTGATTCAGCCGGCATTCATGTTCATGGTGGGCGTGGCCCTGCCGTTCTCGATCGCCAACCGGACGGCCCGGGGCCAGTCCTTCGGGCCGATGTTCGCCCACGCGCTCTGGCGATCGGCCGCGCTGGTCCTGCTGGCGGTCTATCTGACCTCGTCGTGGAGCGATCGCACGGTCTGGGTCTTCACCAACGTGCTGGCGCAAATCGGACTGGGATATCCATTCCTGTTTCTGCTCGCGTTCACGAGGCCGAGGACCCAGTGGCTGGCCGCCTTCGGCATCCTCGCGGGGTACTGGCTGCTGTTCGCGTCGTATCCGGCGCCGGGGACGGACGTGGACTGGAAGGCGATCGGGATCCCCGACGACTGGCCGCACCTCTCCGGATTCGCCGCCCACTGGGAGAAGAACGCCAACGCCGCCGCCGCGTTCGACTCCTGGTTTCTGAACCTGTTCCCCCGCGAGGAGCCGTTCCTGTACAGCGAGGGCGGGTATCAGACGCTCAATTTCGTCCCGTCGCTGGCGACGATGATCTTCGGCATGCAGGCGGGCCGCCTGTTGCGCCTCGACCTGACGCTTGCCGGGAAGCTGGCCCGGCTGGTCGGCCTCGGCGCGATCGGCGTGGCGATCGGGCTGGGGTTGCAGACGGTCGGGGTGTGCCCGATGGTCAAGCGAATCTGGACGCCGTCGTGGGCGATCTTCAGCGCGGGGGCGGTTTCCTTGCTCCTGGCGGGGTTCGTGGCGATCATCGAGGGGATGGGCTGGAAGCGATGGGCGTTTCCGATGGTGGTGGTCGGCATGAACCCGATCGCCCTGTACTGCCTGTGGCAGCTCTCGGGAGGTTATATCAAGACAAACCTCCGCCGACACATCGACCCGGGCCTCTTCGAAACGCTCGGCCCCGCGTTCCAGCCAATGCTGGAGCGGGGAGCGGTGCTGGTCGTGCTCTGGCTCGTGGTGTTCTGGATGTACCGGCGCAAGATTTTCCTCAGACTCTGATCGAGGCGTCGGAGAGTCGGGGAGGGATCGGTCACCCGCGGGGGCAAGAGGCTCATGGTCGGATCGGACGCTTCGGGATCAATCAGGGAGCGATCGGATCGGATCGCCCGGCACATCGACCGGGCGCGGTTGCTGGCGATCGCCGAGCGGCTGATCTCGGTGCCCAGCCCCACGGGGAACGCCGGCGGGGCGCTCGATGCGCTGGCCGAGTTCCTGACCGGGGAAGGGATCGCGGTCGAGCGGCCCCAGGCCGATCACCCGAAGGCCCCGGCCGTGGTGGCCCGCCTGTCGGCCGGAGCGGCGGGGAAAACGCTCCAGTTCGACGGGCACCTCGACACGGTCCACCTGCCGTTCGTCCCCTTCGGCCGGGAGGGCGAGACGATCACCGGCAGCGGCTCGTGCGACATGAAGGGCGGCACCGCCGCCGCGGTGGAGGCGATGCTCGCCGCCCGAGACTCGGGAGTGCTCGGCGGAGGATCGATCCTGCTGACCGCTCACGACCTGCACGAGGCCCCCTGGGGGTTCGGCACGCAGTTCGACCGGCTGATCTCGGACGGGGTCGTCGGCGACGCGGTGCTCATCCCCGAGCCGCTCTCGGGACACCTGCCGGTCGCCGGGAGGGGCCAGGCGTGCTGGAAGGTGACGATCCGGCGCGACGGGCCTCCGGTCCACGAGGTGATGCGGCCCGAGGGGGCCCCCCGGGTGATCGCCGTCGGGGCGGAGCTGATCCGAAGGCTCGGCGAGCTGGACGCCCGGGTCGCCGCGGAGGTCGATCCTGTGGCCGGACGGTCGAGCGCCTTCGTGGGGCAGGTGCACGCCGGGGAACTCTACAATCAAGATCCGCCGACCTGCTGGATTGAGGGAACCCGGCGGTGGGTCCCCGGCAAGGACCGCCACGCGATCGAGGCCGAATTCCGGTCGCTGCTCGACGAGCTGGCCGCCGAGACCGGCACGGCGATCGAGGCCGAGTACCAGCTCGTCCGAGACGCCTTCGCCCTCAACCTGGAGGCGCAGGCGGTCGCCGACTTCCGCCTCGCGTATGAGTCGATCGCCGGCTCCCCGCTGCCGACCGGGCCGAAGCCGTTCGTGGACGACGGCAACAGCGTCTGGGCCCTCGCCGGCGTGCCGGCCATCACCCACGGCCCCCGCTCCGGCGGCCAGCACACGACCGGGGAATGGGCCTCGGTCGACGACCTGGTCCGAGTCGCCCACACCTACGCCCTGACCGCCGCCCTGTTCTGCCCCCGAGGATCCTGACGCGCATGGCCACCGTCCCCAGCCCGATGCCCGACCTGATCGCCGAGGCCCAGGCCGTCGAGGAGCGCTTCCTCCGGCAGATCTTCGTCCGAGACCAGATGGCCGAGTGGTCGAAGCACCCGCTCGTGATGGCCAGGGCCGACGGCGTGTCGTACTGGGACGTGAACGGCAAGCACTATCTCGATGCGTTGTCCGGGATCTACGTCGCCTCGGTCGGCCACAACAACCGGAGGGTGATCGACGCGATCCGGGAGCAGTACGATCGGCTGTCCTTCTCTCCGCCAATGCACGGCACGAACCCGGTGGCCGTGCAGCTGGCCAACCTGCTGGCCGAGCTGGCTCCGGGAGACCTGTCGACCGTGAAGTTCCAGTGTGGCGGCGCCGAGGTGACGGAAGCGGCCATCAAGCTGGCCCGGCAGTACCACAAGCTGACCGGCGCTCCGGGCAAATTCAAGATCATCGGCCGGTACCAGTCGTGGCACGGCTCGACCCTGGGGGCGCTGTCGGCCTCGGGCCTGAAGTCCCGGAAAACGGTGAACGAGCCGATGGCTTCCGGGTTCTTGCACGTCTTCCCGCCGACCTGCTACCGCTGCCCGTTCGGCCAGTCGTACCCGAGCTGCGGGCTGACCTGCGCCTCGATCATCGAGAAGGTGATCGACTTCGAGGATCCGGACACCGTCGCCGCGATCATCGTCGAGCCGATCGGCCACACCGGCGGGGTGATCGACCCTCCCGAGGAGTATCTCCCGATGCTCCGGGAGATCTGCGATCGTCACAACATCCTCCTGATCTTCGACGAGATCATCACCGGCTTCGGCCGCACCGGGCACCTGTTCGCGGCCGAGACGTTCGGCGTGGTGCCGGATGTGCTCTGCGTGGCCAAGGGGATGAGCGGCGGGTATGCCCCCATCTCGGCGATGATCTGCCGAAGGCCGATCGCCGATGCCTTCTGGGGCCCGATCTCCGAGAACCCCGGCTTCGTGGAGGGGCACACGTTCGAGGGGAACCCGATCTCCTGCGCCGCGGGGATCGCCGTGATCCGGGAGATCCTCGAACGGGACCTTTGCGGCAACGCCCGGGCCCAGGGAGCCCGCCTGCGGGCCGGGTTCGAGCGGCTGTCGGAGAAGCACGGCGTGATCGGCGACCTCCGCGGCAAGGGGCTGTTCCAGGCGATCGAGTTCGTCCGGGACCGGGCGACGAAGGAGCCGATGCCGGAGGCCTTCGGCGTCCGAGTCGGCCGCAGGGCGCTGGAGCACGGGCTGCTCTGCCGGTTCGACCCCAACTGGATCGCGTTCGGGCCGCCGCTGGTCGTCACCGGAGCGCAGATCGACGAGATGGTGGCGATCCTCGACCGCTGCCTCGGCGAGGCGCTCGCCGAGGCGGGGTCCTGATCAATCGGGGGGAGGTCCAGGCTCCGACCGGGGGGCGATGCGCCCCCAACGGCCTCGACGCCCCCTCTCGACCGCCAATCGGGTCGTCCGGCCTCAGCCGCCGAAGGGCCGTTGTTCCCAGGGAAGAGGCATCGTCGGCGGTCGGCGGTGGAGGTCGCGGCGGACGTCCTTCGGACGGTCCTTGAACCAGGAGACGAGGCGGGAGAGCTGCTTCACCGCCTCGTCGTAGGCGCGCTTGCCCTTCTCGGGGGTCGCCTTGGCAGCCTCGCCGAGGGTACCCGTCTCGGAGTAGCTGCTGGTCCAGGAGATGATCGTGCCGGGGCCGGCGGCGAAGAGGTCGACCCAGTTGAAGGGGCTCTCCTCGGCATTGAAGCTGATGATGCCGGACTCGACCTTGTCGGCGCGGACGTTGTCGCCGTCGAGGTACATGTACAGGGACGTCTCCAGCTCGCAGGCGTGGGCGCATCCCCCGGGGAAATGGCTCTCTCGCCACGAGGGGAGGAAGTCCTTGTCCACCGTGAGCAGGTTCCACCAGGAGATCGGGATGCACTCGGCGTCCGTCTCCAGGTTCGTGCGCCGGGCGACGAGGTCGAGGTTCGGCCAGTTCGAGCCGTGGCCGTTGAGGAGGATGATCTTCTTGAAGCCGTGGTAGGCCAGGCTCCGGGTGATATCGAGCACCTGGTGCATGAAATGCTCGAAATGCGTGTTGATCGTACCGGGGAAGTCCATGACGTGCCCGGTATAGCCGTAGGCGACAACCGGCAGGACGAGCATCTTCTCCGGGATCGCCCGTCCGGCGCCCTGGGCGATGCCGACAGGGCAGACGAGGTCGACATCGAGCGGCAGGTGGTGGCCGTGTTGCTCGACGGCGCCGCAGGGGACGACGCAAACCTTGCCCAGCTCGACGGCGTCATTGATCTCCGGCCAGGTCAGCTTCTCGTAGCGGTGCTCGGATCGGGCTCGACTGCTCATCGGATGTGCTCCGACTCGGGGAGGAATGGCGGGTGGTTCGACCGGAGGGCGAGTAAACCCGATCGTGGTCGGAGAAGGAAGAACGTGCAGGGAGCGGTGCCTTGCCGTCGCGGCCAACGGCGGGGAGAATCGGGCCGACGGCCGGGCGGGATCGCCCGCGTGAGCCCCGAGCTTGACTGTTTGTCCCGGGAGGCACCATGCTCGACGAGGGACGCGACGCCCGGCCCGACGTCGAGGATGTCGGCCCGAAGCCGGAGCGCGGGGACAACCGGCCAACTCGGGTGCGGTTCCTGGTGCTGTTCTCCGCCTGCTCGCTGGCGGTGGTGACGTACATCCACCGCGTGGGCTTCGCCACCGCGTCGACACCGATGCGGGAGGAGTTCGGGCTGGACCAGCGACAGCTCGGCCTGCTGATGGCGGCGTTCATGGTCGCCTACGGGCTGGCCGAGGTTCCCTGGGGAATGGTCGGCGACCGTAAGGGGGTGCGCAACTCGCTGGCGGTCATCATCCTCGGCGGCTCGCTGGCGACCGCCGCCCTGGCCGCCGTGGCGTGGATCCCGGGCACGATCGCGGGGGCGTTCGCCATCCTGTTCGCCCTCCGCTTCCTGTTCGGAGCATTCCAGGCGGGAACGTTCCCGTCGATCACCCGAATGTTGGCCGACTGGATGCCGACCACCGAGCGGGGAGGCGCCCAGGGGCTGCTCTGGATGTCCAGCCGGATCGGGGGCACGGTGGCTCCGCTGCTGCTGGTGCCGCTGTTCGGGATGTTCGGCTCGTGGGAGACGCCGCTGGTGCTGGTGGCGGGGCTAGGGGCCGTCTGGTGCGTGCTGTTCTGGCCATGGTTCCGGAACCGGCCGGAGGAAAAGGCGTCGGTGAACCAGGCCGAGCTGGAGCGGATCGCCGCCGGCCGGCGCGAGCAGCCGACGGGGCACGGCGCCGTGCCGTGGGGGAGCATGGCCACCTCGGGGAGCGTCTGGGCGCTCTGCCTGATGTACGGGGCGCTCGGATACAGCGGCAATTTCTTCATCACGCTCTTGCCCGATTATTTGTCGACGCACCGGGGGTTCTCGCCCGGGACGATCCAGTGGATGACCTCCTTGCCGTTCGCCGTGGGGGTTGGCTCGTGCCTGCTGGGGGGGACGCTCTCGGACCTGATCATCCGGGTCTCGGGCAGCCGCCGGTGGGGCCGCCGCGTGGTCGGGGCGGTGGGCATGGCGATCGCGGGGGTAGCGATCCTGGCGACGCTCCGCGTCGAGGGGGTCTGGGCGCTGGGGGGACTGCTCTGCCTGACCTACTTCGGCAACGACCTGGCGATGGGCCCCGCCTGGGCCGCCGCGGCCGACAAGGGAGAGCGCCATGCCGGCACGCTCGGCGGGCTGATGAACATGACCGCCAGCCTCACCGCCGCGCTGGCGGCGGTCGTGACCGGGCACCTGCTCGAATCGAACGACGTGACGCTGCCGTTCTACCTGTTCGCCGCGTCATATGTGTTCGGAGCGCTCTGCTGGCTGCGCGTGGACGTGACGCACACGATCGCCGGGCGGGCCGAGGCCCCGGGCGAAGATGAAGGGGACGGCGACGGCGACGCCGAGGCGCTGTAGGGTGGGTCGCGCGCTCGATCGCTTGCAACGACCCACCGCTCGAGAGGGGGGCTTGGGGTCCCGATCCCGATCCGGATCGGGGATCAGGCGATGATCCCGGCGATCGGCTTGCCGTGGTCGATGTCCAGGCGCTTGTAGCCGGGGACCTCCAGGCGTCGGGAGTCGAGCCCGAGCTGGTGGAGGACGGTGGCGTGGATGTCGGTGACGTAGTGGCGGTCCTCGACGGCGTGGAAGCCGAGTTCGTCGGTGGCGCCGTGGACAACGCCCCCCTTGATGCCGCCGCCGGCCATCCAGCAGGAGAAGCCGAAGGGGTGGTGGTCTCGGCCGTCGCCGTTCTGGGAGCCGGGGGTGCGGCCGAACTCGGTGGCCCAGACGACGAGCGTGTCGTCGAGCAGGCCTCGGCGCTTCAGGTCGGTGAGCAGGCCGGCCATGGGGCGATCGACCTGAGTGCAGAGGCGCTGGTGGCCCGACCGGAGGTTGGAGTGGGCGTCCCAGGCGCCGGCTCCGCCGTTGGAGCCGTGGAAGATCTGGACGAAGCGGACGCCGCGCTCGGCCAGGCGGCGGGCGGCCAGACAGAGACGGCCGAATTCCCGGGTCTCGTCGCGGTCGAGCCCGTAGAGGGCCTGCGTCTCGGCGGTCTCGGCTTCGAGGTCGACGACCTCGGGCACCGACATCTGCATCCGGAAGGCCAGCTCATAGGACTTGATCCGGGCGCGAAGCTGGGCGTCGTCCGGGTACTTCACGGCGGAGATGCGGTTGAGGCGGTCGATCAGCTCGAACGAATCGGCCTGTTCCTCGTGGGAGACGTCGGGGCCGGGGGCGGCGAAGGGGAGGGGGTCCTTGGGGTCGACGGCGAGCGAGACGCCGTCGTGCTCGGGGCCGAGGTAGCTGGCGCCGTGGCCGTTCATGCCGCCGCAGCAGTCGGCGATGGGGGTGCCCAGGACGACGAACTGGGGCAGCTCGTCGTTCAGCGCGCCGAGGCCGTAGTGGACCCAGGAGCCGATGGTGGGGAACGGGCCCTCGAGCGAATGGCGGCCGGTGTGGAACTGGAGCTGGGCGCCGTGGTTGTCGTTGGTGGTGTAGAGGGAGCGGATCACGGCGAGGTCGTCGACGCGATCGCCGACGCAGGGCCACCAGTCGCTCACCTCGATGCCGCTCTCGCCCCGCTTGCGGTAGCCGACCTGGAGCGGGTAGAGCTCGTGGCGGATGTGGCCGTTGGCGTCGTTGGGGACGGCAATGCGGACGTTCTGGGTGTAGGGGGAGTCGAGCACGCCGGCGTGAGGAGACTCCTCGATCGTCTTGCCGGCGTGGCGGTTCAGCTCGGGCTTGGGATCGAAGCTCTCCAGGTGGCTGGTGCCGCCGATCATGAACAGCCAGATGACCCGCTTCGCCTTCGGCTCGAAGTGCGGGCGGCCGTCGGGAGGGGCCCACGCATCGAGGCCCGACGAGGCTCGGGCCACGCCATCGCGATGGAGCATCGCCCCGAGGGCGAGCCCGGTGAAGCCCATGCCGAGGTCGGCGAGGAAGGCGCGCCTGGGGGTCCGTCGCGGGAAAGGGGTCATCGTCGGGGCTCCCGGGGCGGTCGAGAACGTCGGGTCAACGGATGGTCACAAAATCGGAATGGTTTATGAGCACGTGGACCAGATTCTCCCGGGCGCGGCGGGAGGGGTCGTCCGATGGCATCACGGGAGGCTCCGGGCCTCGGTCGAAGGCGGAGAGCGCGGCCGGGTCGGCGAGGCGATCGGCCTGCTCGCGGAGGTAGGCGAGGCAGGCGTCTCGTTCGTCGGCATCCGGGGCTCGGCCGAGGACCTGCTCGAAGGCGACGGTAACGAAGGAGGCGTCCTCGTCGCCGCCGCACTCCTCGATCAGCCGGGCGGTCAGAACCCGGGCCTGCGAGCGCGAGAGCGTGCTGTTGGCCAGCGCCAGGGCCTGCTGGGGGGCGACGCTCACATCCCGTCGGTAGCAGGAGGTGACGTTGGCCGAGTCGAACAGCTTCAGGAAGGTGGCCCGCTTCTCCTTCGCGTGGCGGAAGTAGAGGCTGCGCCGGGCAGTGGCCAGGGCGGATTCGGGGTCGAGGTCAGGCCCGCCGAGCATGGGGTCGAGCGATCCGGCGACGTGCAGGACGTTGTCCCGGACCAGCTCCGACTCCATCCTCCTGGGGTTCATCCGCCAGTACCAGCGGTTCTCGGGGTCGGTCGCCACGTTCGGGTGGTCGAGCGGGGCGGACGATCGCATCTGGTACGCTCGGGAGGAGACGATCAACCGATGCAGATGCTTCAGGCTCCAGCCGGAGTCCATCAGCTCGACGGCCAGCCAGTCGAGCAGCTCCGGGTGGCTCGGCGGCTTGCCGTTGATCCCGAAGTCGAAGACCGACTCGACCAGGGGAGTGCCGAAGTGCCTCATCCAGACGTGATTGACCGCCACTCGGGCGGCGAGCGGGTTGTCCCGGGCGGTGATCCACTCCGCCAGCGCCCGACGGCGGCCGGTGCTGGTGCGGGGTCGGATCGGGGCGAACGGCGAGTAGTCCGAGGGCAGGGGACCGTCGATCGCCTTCGACGCCTCCTCGACGGCCTTGCTCGCCTCGGCCAGGGACTGCTCGGCGGCCTCGACGGCCTTCTTCGTCGCGGGGTCCCCTTCCTTGAGGGCGGCGCGGGCGTCGGCCAGGGACTTCTCGGCGAGTAACCGCTCCGACCGAGCCTTCTCCAGCGCGGCGCGGCGCTCGGCCAGGCCGGCGCGGAGGGCGAGCACTTCGGATCGCTCCTCGTCGGGAGGCTCGGCGAATCGAGCGGCGTCGGCGGCGAGGCGGGCCTCGACCGATTCCAGCTCGGCGAGGGCGGCTTTGAGCCGGGCCTCGGCCAATCGGATCGGAGTCGGGGCGTCCGCCTCGTCCGGGGTCGACGCCTCGGCGGAAGACTCGCCCTTCTCCCGGGCGGCGATGAGCGCGTCTCGGGCCTCGGCCACCGCCTGCTCAGCCGATGCAAGGGCCTCTCGGCGGATGAACTCCTTGAGGCCGGGGTAGGACGCGGTGATCGGCAGAACGACCGGGGCGATCTCCAGGGCGGCGCCGAACATCCCGGGGACGGCGGGGTCGAGGGGGCGGTCCTCGACCGGTTGCTTCTCGTCTCCCCTCACATAAAGAAAGGTGGGCATGTCGGCGTGGGCGTCGTAAACGCGGACGAGGCCGTCCTTCGCCGTGTCGGGCTGGCCGGGGAGGCGATCGGTGGCGATCTCGTGGGGCTCGAACAGGGCTCGGAAGCGGTAGTAGTCAACCTGGGGGATCGGATCGTATTTGTGGTCGTGGCAGCGGGCGCAGTTGATCGTCAGGCCGAGGAACGCCTTGCCGGTGTGTTCCACCGTTTGATCCAGCCAGATGTTTCGGTTGAACTTGTACCAGTTGCGGACGAGGAAGCCGGTGGCGCGGAGGGCGTCGGGGTCGTCCGGGGCGATCTCGTCGGCGGCGAGCATCAGGCGGACCATCCGGTCGTAGCCGAGGTCGGCGTTGAGGGACTCGACGATCCAGTCGCGCCACCGCCAGATGTGGGGCTGGCTCTCTCGGACCTCCGAACCGTAGCCGTCCCAGTCGCTGTAGCGCCAGATGTCCATCCAGTGCCGTCCCCAGCGCTCGCCGAAGTGAGGGCTCTGCAGCAAGCGATCAACGGCGCGAGCATAGGCGTCGGGATCGGGGTCGGAGACAAAGGCGAGCAGTTCCTCGCGAGTCGGCGCCAGGCCGGTCAGGTCGAGCGCGACCCGGCGCAGGAGCGTGGCCCGGTCGGCCCGGGGCAGGGGGGAGAGCCCAAGGCGTTCGTGCTCCCGGGAGAGGAAGGCGTCGATGGGGTTCGAGCCCCACTCGGGGTCGCCGACGCCGGGCACCTCGGGGCGGGTCGGGGGGCGGAAGGCCCAGTGCTCTCGAGGGTCGGCCTGGGGCTCCTCCCCCTCGGGGGCGGGGGCGCCGGCGGCAATCCAGTCTCGGATGAGGCCGATCTGGGCGTCGGTCAGCGGCTCCCCCTCGGGAGGCATGCGGAAGCCGGCGGCGCCGGTGAGCACGTCCACCAGGTAGCTGCCGGCCACGTCTCCCGGGGCGATCACCGGCCCGGCGTTGCTCCCCTCGATCATCAGGGCGACCGTATCCACCCGCAGCTCCGCCTCCTGCTTCAGCGCGCCGTGGCAGGCGAAACAACGCTCGGCCAGCACCGGCTTGATCGCTCGGAGGTAGTCGACCTCCCCGGTCCGGCCGGTCGTCGGCAGCACGGCCAGCAGGGCGGGGAGCAGCAGCAGGCGAGGGCTCATGAGCGATTCGCTCCCGATTCGGATCGGATCGGATCGGCGCACCGGAGCCGGCGCCGGGAGAGCGTGCCGCCCCGTCCTCGAGGACGGGCAACAAACCGTTGTTGTACAGCCACCCGGGGCCGATGCACAATGCGTCTCCGCGCTCCCCGGCGCTCCGCCCTCCCGGGCCCGGCCGGCAGATTGTCCCGCCCGGTACAATCGGACGATCGATCGGAACACGGAACTCGGAGGGAAGATCAGCCATGAGGGAACGCACCCTGGGGCGCGGCGGCCCCCGCATCTCGGCGATCGGCCTGGGCTGCATGGGGATGAGCGAGTTCTACTCTCCCGGAGAGATGGACGAGGCCGAGTCGATCCGGGTCATCCACCGTTACCTCGACCTCGGCGGCAACTTCATCGACACGGCCGACATGTACGGCGTCGGCCGCAACGAGGAGCTGGTCGGCCGAGCCATCCGGGATCGGCGCGACCGGGTCGTGCTCGCCACCAAGTTCGGCAACGTCCGCGGGCCGAACGGCGAGTTCCTCGGCATCCGGGGGGATCCGGAGTACGTGCGATCGGCTTGCGACGCCAGCCTGAAGCGGTTGGGGGTCGAGACGATCGACCTGTACTACCAGCACCGGGTCGATCCGAAGACGCCGATCGAGGAGACCGTCGGCGCCATGGCCGAGCTGGTGGCGGCGGGCAAGGTCCGCCACCTCGGGCTGTCGGAGGCCGCGCCGCGGACGATCCGGAGGGCGACGCAGGTCCATCCGATCGCCGCGCTGCAAACCGAGTATTCCCTCTGGAGCCGGGACGCGGAGGACGCCATCCTGCCGACCGTCCGGGAGCTGGGCATCACCTTCGTCGCCTACAGCCCGCTCGGCCGGGGCTTCCTGACCGGCCGGTTCAAGAGGTTCGACGACCTGCCGGCCGACGACTCTCGCCGCAACTCCCCCCGGTTCCAGGGGGAGAACTTCGCGAAGAACCTGGAGCTGGTGGCGAAGATCAACGACCTGGCCGCGTCGAAGGGCTGCACGCCCAGCCAGCTCGCGCTGGCGTGGGTGCTGGCGCAGGGAGAGGATCTCGTCCCGATCCCCGGCACGAAGCGGATCGCCTACCTGGAGGAGAACCTCGGCGCGGCGGAGATCCGCCTGACCCCCGAGGAGCTGCGTCAGATCGACGCGATCTTGCCGCCCGGGGCCGCCTCGGGGAACCGCTACCACGCCCAGGCGATGCAGGCGATCGACCGATAATCGCGTCTCGGGCCGGCGTCCGAGGGGAGAGACGCCCGGGGAGCCGGCCCGGTCGCACCGCTCGAAACCGAGATCCGCAGGCATTGCCAGAGCCGTGGCAACTCGCCGCAGGTCGTCTCGGGCTTCGGACCGGCACAGGCCGCACGGCGTTCCCGGCGCGAACGAGCCATCGGCCGCAGCCGGGATCCGGTCTGGAGGATCGTCGGTTGTTGGATGGTGCCGTCGCGGGCCGTGTGCCAGGTCGCGACGGCCCCAACGCGGGCGAGCGTCCGTCCCGAGCGAGGCCGGCTCAGCCTCGGCCGAGCATCGCGGCCCAGTAGGCCACGCCGGAGTCGTCCTTCAGCGTGGCCACGGACTCAGACCGGCCGAGTAGGGCGCGATACCAGAAGGCCACCTTGGTGCGGACCGCCTCGTCGGTCGTCTGGACCGAGAGAATTAGCGTCTGGGGATTCCAGGAGCCGGTCGAGAGCCGGGAGGAGGCGGTGAGCCGGGTGGCGGCGTTGGGCTCCCGGTCCAGCAGCGAGCGATAGACCCCGACAATCAGTCCGTCGGTCGTCCCTCCCTGCCGGGCGGCGAACTCGACCGAGCCGAGGATCGCGGCCCGGATCTCGTCGGGCCGGAACCCGGCGGCGAGCCGATCGGCCCAGAAGATCACGCCCGGGTCGTACTTCAGCGCCTCGATCGAGGCGGTGCGGCCGAGATCCGACCGGTACCAGCCGGCGACCATCACCCGGCGGGCCTCGTCCGAGTCGATGATCCCCGAAGCCACGTCGAACCGGCTGCCGCCCGACCGGAGCCGGGAGGCCCAGAAGGCCAGCCCGGCCGGCTCGGCCGGGCGATTCAGCACCACGCGGTAGAGCGCGTCGACGTAACGCTCGGGGGTCGCCCCCGCCCGGAGATAGAACTCCTCGGACGAGACGAGGTAGGTCCGAACCGTCGCGTCGTCGGCCGTGCCCGCCACCGGCCTCGGCGAGACGGGCAGGGGGTCGGCCGTCGGGGACGGCGAGGGCGAGGGCGAGGGGGTGGGCGTTGGTGTTGGCGTCGGCGTCGAGGAGGGAGAGGTGACGACGGACGGCGAGCCGACGGCCTTCGCGGCGTCGAGCAGGCCGCCGGAGGCGACCAGGCCGGTCAGCGAGGGCAGGGGGCGGGCGGCGCCGACCACACGGCGGACCAGCTGCGCGGCCGTCTCCCCCGGATACTGGGCCGCGACCAGGGCGACGACTCCGGTGACGTGGGGGGCGGCCATCGAGGTCCCCGAGTAGTAGGCGTAGCCGCCGGGCACCGTGCTCAGGATGGAGTCCCCCGGCGCCGCCAGGTCGACCGTCCGGTCGCCGTAGTTGGAGTACGAGGCGAGCCGGCCCGACTGGTCGATCGCCGCCACGGCGATGGTACTGGCGTAGCGGTTGTTCGGCGGGTAGCTGGGGCGGACGTCGTTGTCGACCGCCTCGTTGCCGGCGGCGGAGACGAAGACGGTGCCCAGCGCCCCGGTGCTCGGGTTGGCCTGGCCGACCGCCCGGATGGCGTCGTCGAGCGACTTGGAGTAGCCGGGGCCCCCCCAACTGGCGTTGATGACCCGGGCACCGTGGGCGGCGGCGTAGTAGATGGCGTCGACGGCCTTGGAGATCGAGCCGCTGCCGTCGGCGCCGAGCACCTTCAGCGGCATGACCGTGGCGCCGAAGGCGACGCCGGTGACGCCGATGCCGTTGCCGGCGACGGCCGCGATGGTGCCCGAGACGTGGGTGCCGTGGCCGTTGTCGTCGCGGACGTCGGAGGTCCGGGAGACGAAGTTCCAGCCGTTGACGTCGTCGATGTAGCCATTGCGGTCGTCGTCGATGCCGTTGCCGGGGATCTCGCCCGGGTTGGTCCAGATCCGGCCGGCGAGGTCGGGGTGGGTCAGGTCGATGCCGGTGTCGAGCACGGCGACCAACACTCCCTGGCCTCCCCCGGCGGCGGCCCAGGCCTCGGGAGCGTTGATGTCGAGGTCGGAGGCGTTGTCCAGGCCCCAGAGCTGGCCGAAGGAGGGGTCGTTGGGGACGACCCGGCCGCCGTCGGCCTGGATCAGCGGCCCGTCGGGCTCGGCGTATTCCACCCAGGGGCGCGAGGCCAGGAGGGAGACGGCCGCGTCCCGGGCCCGCTGGCTGGGCAACTGAAGCAGGGTCGGCCCGTCGGGATAGCTGCGCTGCACCGTTGCCCCCAGCGCCCGGTAGAACCGCTGGACCAGGCCCGAGGCCACCCCGTCAATCGGACGAACCAGCAGCCCCCGAGACGCTTCGACGTCCGCGGCGGGGATCGGCACATCCTCTGAGCCCGGCGGGGAGGCGAGCGTGCTGAGGAGGGTCCGCGATTCGAACGCCTCGACGATCGGCGCGCAGCGTGCCCGATGAGCCTTGCGTGGCATGGTCGAAAACCCGGTTGTGCAATCAAGGGAGCGCGTCAGTGGGAAGTGGCGTCCCTTCCGCCCCCGGGGCCGTCGGCGGTCGATCGGACGGGGAAGAAGCGGCCCTGGGCTCGGCCCGGCCGCTGACGTCCGTCGCGGGGTGATTCCGGCTGATGCCGTCGCCGACGGCCGATCCGGGGCGAATCGGGGTGGAAACCCCCGATCCTCCTTCGATCGGCCGCTCTACTATAGGATCCGCTTCGATCCCTCGCCAGCACACAACCGGCCCCTCGCAACCAACCGCCCCGACCGGACGCCGGACGCCCGGGCCGGGGCCAGAGGCCCGCCCCGCGGCGTCGCGGGACGGGGGGGTGGGAGCGCCCTGGTCAGGAGACGCCCTCCCAGGTGCCTGCCTGGGCGCTCCGGGCGATGGCCTCGCAGAGCTGGACCTCGTGGTGGCCGTCGGCGAAGGTGGGGAACGGCGCCGGGCCCGAGCAGCCGGCGGCGATCCAGCCGTAGAAGGAGAGGGCGAGCTGCTTGAAGGCGTCGGGGAACCCTTCGGCGTGGCCGCCGGGGTAGTGCGAGATGGCGGCGGCGGCGGGATCCAGGATCGAGGGGTCGCGCTCGAGCAGCTCGCTGGGGCGGCCCCGGCGGCCGATCCACATGCGGTTGGGCGTCTCGCTGTCCCAGACGATGGAGCCCTCGGTGCCGCTGATCTCCAGCGCCAGCCGGTTCTTGCGGCCCGCCTGGCACTGGGAGACGTGGTAGACGCCCCGGACGCCGCCGGTCCAGTGCAGGACGACGGCGCCGTAGTCCTCGGTGACGATCCTCACCGGCTCGGTCGGCCGCTCGGCGGCGGCGGAGCCGGTGAACGTCTCCGAGCCGCCGACCGGCTTGCGCCGCTCAGGGTGGAAGATGGCCAGGTCCGCCAGCACGCGCTCGATCTTCAGGCCGGTGGCGAACTGGGCCAGGTCCATCCAGTGCGTGCCGATGTCGGAGATGGCCCGCAGGTTGGTGGCGTGATCGGGCTCGACCCGCCAGTTGTAGTCGGTGGCCTGGAGCAGCCAGTCCTGGGTGTAGGAGCCGGTGATCGAGAGGAGCTGGCCCAAGTCGCCCCGGGCCACCCGGGCCCGGATCTCATGGCAGAGGGGGTAGAACCGCACATTATAGTTCACGCCGGCGGCCTGCTGGGGGCGGTCGGCGGCAAGCCGGGCGAGCTCCCCCGTCTGCTTCGAGGTTAGCGCCAGCGGCTTCTCGCAGAGCACGTGCTTGCCGGCCATCAGCGCGGCGCGGGCCTGCTCGAAGTGGACGAAGTTGGGCGAGGCGATGTGCACCGAGCCGACCTCGGGATCGGCCAGCAACTCGTCCAGGTCCTTGAACACCTTGGGGATGCCCAGGCGGTCGGCGGTCTTCTGGCCCAGCTCCGGATTGAGTTCCAGCACGCCGACCACGGGCACGCCGATCCGGCGGAGCGTCTCACAGTGGACCGGGCCAATGAAGCCGCCGCCGATCAGCGCGACCTTGGGCGAGTTGTTCAGGAAGGTCGGAGCACCCATGGGTCTTCTCCAATCGATCAAATCGGGTCGGGTCGGGACGGGACGCGACGGGTCCGGACCGGGGGCGCGGCGACGGGCCAGGGCATCAGGCCCGGTTTGCGTTGAGTTGAACCGCGTCCCTCGCGTCGCACGACGGCCGGGCCCGGTGGGACCGGCTTCCCGTCTCCCGGGGCGTAGCGGGGGCGTCGCCGCCATGCCGACCACGATAGCCGACCGCCCCGCCCCCGCCTAGGCCCCGCCCCCCGGCCGCCCGGGGTCTTGATCGCCCGATCCGGGAGGCCGGCCGGCCGATCCCTCCCGCCGCCCCCGCCGGGGGGGGGGATCAGTCCCCGAGATCGTGCCCGTGATCGAGTGGGGGGCCGTGGCCGTGGCTGTGCCCGTGGCCGTGCCCGTGCCCGTGGCTGTGCCCCGGGTCGGCGATCGGCGACGCCGGGGCGAGCACGAGCCGGCCGGTCTCGACCCCCTTGGTGCCGATCAGGCCGTCGGCCAGCTCCCGGACCAGGCGCACGGGGCCTCTCAGGAGGATGACCTCCAGGCAGCGATCGTGGTCGAGGTGGACGTGGGTCGTGGTCACCACGCGGTCGAAGTGGCGGTGCTGGAGGTCGTTGAGGCGGTCGGAGATGCCGGATCGGTGGTGGTCGTAGACGAGGGTGAGCACGCCCATGGTCTCGGCGTCGTCCTGGGCGACGACGTCCTGAATCAGCGCCGCGCGCATCAGGCCGCGCACGGCCTCCGACCGGTTCGGGTAGCGGTGCTCCTCCCGGTAGCGGTCGAACTTCTCGAGCAGGTCGCCGCCAATGGCGACGCTGAAGCGGACGAGGGGGTCTTTCATGGGAGTCGGCCGGTGAGGGGGAGCGAGGCGTCCGGGGAAGCCGCCCCTCGGCCCGGCCCCCGTCCCCGGACGGCGAGGGGAGGGGAGGGGGGCGGGGGAGACCGGGCGGGGCGGGTCAGCCGACCTTCGGGACCTCGACCCACTCGCCGTCCTGCCGGCCGCTCTGGACGGCGGCCTCGATGAACGCCATGCCGGCCACGCCGTCCTCGATTCCCGGCAGGGGCATCGCGTCGGGGACGGACTCGCCGAGCGTCTTCGAGCGGATCTGCCACTCCAGGCAGCGATGCAGGTTGGCCAGGGCCTCGTGGAAGCCCTCGGGGTGCCCCTCGGGCACCCGGATGTAGGGGGTGATCGACGAGGGGAAATACGTGTACATGCCGCCGAGCCGGTAGAGGGAAACCGGCTCGCCGCCCCGGTAGTACTTGAGGGTGTTGTGGTCGGTGATCGACCACTCCAGGGTGCCCTCGGTGCCGACGATCCGGAAGCCGTTGTCGTTCTGGGCGCCGATGGTGACCTGGCTGGCGGTGATGGTGGCGATGCCGCCGTTGTCCAGCTCGGCCAGGACGGTGAAGTCGTCGTCCAGGGCTCGGCCAGGGACGAAGGTCTTGAGCCGGGCGCGGAGCCTCGTGGCGGTCAGGCCGGCGACGAAGCGGACGAACTCGTAGGCGTGGGTGCCGATGTCGCCGCCGCAGCCGGAGGCGCCCGACTTCGACGGGTCGACCCGCCATGACGCCTGCTTCTGCCCAGCGGCGTCGGCGGTCGTCTCCCGGCTGCCGGCCAGCCAGCCCTGGGGGTACCAGGCCTCGACCTTGCGGACCTCGCCGACCTTGCCGTCGGCGACCATGGCCCTGGCCATCATCACCATCGGGAAGGCGGTGTAGGTATAGGCGACGACGAACGGCACGCCCTTGGCCTTCACCGCCTGGTAAAGCCGCTTCGCCTCGTCCAGGTTCATCACCAGCGGCTTTTCGCAGAGCACGCCCATGCCGGCCTCGGCGGCGGCGAGGGCCGGGCCGAAGTGAGCGTCGTTGGGGGTGACGATGGTGACGTAGTCGATGCCGTCGTCTCGCTTCGCTTCCTCGGCGATCATCGACTGCCAGTCGCCGTAGCCCCGGGCGAAGAACAGCTCCTTGGCCGAGGCGATGGCCTCCTCGGGCCGGGAGCGGAGGGCGCCGGCGGTCAGCTCGGCGGAGTTGTCGATCAGGATGCCCCGGCGGTGCGGCCCGCCGAAGAAGTTCGCCGGCCCGCCGCCGCCCACCATCCCCACGCGAAGCTTGCGACTCATGGTCGACGCCCCCTGTCCGGTCGGATCGGAGATTGATCCGGATGAGATCGATCCAGTGCGATCGAGTCGAGATCGGCCCTGAGATTCGGCAGGGGCCGGGCAGGCCCCGAGGAAGGCCAATCTAGTGCGGCGTCGGGGCCCCCGCAAGCCCTCGCCGACGCCCCTGGGCGCTGGCGTCGGGCCGACCGATCTGCGAGAGTGGGCGCTGGTTCGGACGGCCCCGCCGAGTCGGCGGCAACGGGCCGGATCGTCCCCGGGCCAGGGGGGGAGGGGAGGGCATCGCCGTGTCCAAAGCCGCCGCCGAGTCGGGCCCGACGCTCTCGGGCATGAAGTACCAGGTCGAGGAGCTGATCGACACTAGCGGCTCGGGCAAGGTCGTCCGGGTCGGCGATCGGGGGCAGCTCGGCCGCCGCTACGCCCTGAAGTTCATCGCCCGGGAGGGGCCCGAGGACGACGTGAATCTCGCCCGGGCGAAGGCCGCCGTCGAGGCCAGCGCCAAGCTCGGACACCCGGTGCCGCTGAAGTATCATGACTTCCGGCTGAAGCGCAAGTGGTTCCGCGTCGAGCGCGGCGAGCTGCTGATGGAGTACGTCCCGGGCCAGGGGATCGACACCCTGCCCGACCTGTCGCTCGATCAGCTCGTGCTGATCTCCCAGAAGCTCGCCTCCGGGCTGGCCCACATGCACCGCCGGGGGGTTCGCCACGGCGCCCTCTCCCCCAGAAGGGTCATGCTCACCCGGTCGGGAGAGGTCAAGCTGCTGGGCTTCGGGCTGCACCTGGTCCCCGGCCCGCTGCGCGAGCAGTACAAGGGAGATCGGCTCTACATGGCGCCGGAGCAGATCCGGGGCAAGATCCTCGGCGAGCGCTCCGACGTCTACGCGCTCGGCGCGCTGATGTACCACCTGATGACCGGCCAGCCGGCCAACGTCGGCGGCCGGGCCCAGGGAGATAGGGAGAAAATCTCCCTGCCCTCCCGGTTGAACCCGGCGATCCCGGCCTCGCTCAACAACCTGCTCGTCTCCTGCCTCCAGAGCGACCCCCCGAAGCGCCCGGAGACAATGTACGAGGTCAGCCAGAGGCTCGACGCCATCGTCCAGGAGATGAAGCTCGACGACACGATGCTCAAGGGGGGAGGGGCCTCGGCCGTCGAGTGATCCCCGGATCGCCGGCGAGGATCGGCCGAGGACCAGGCCGAGGCCGCCCTCCCCTCCGCCGACGGCTTCGACTCGTACTTCGGCATCTCCCACAGCAACAACATGGACCGCGCCGGCTCGGCCCCCCTTGGACGTATCGCCATCACCGACCCCCGGGTCGAATCGAATGCTTCAACGTCCCGCGGCAGCGCGGCACCCAGGTCGTCGAGCGTCCCGCCGACCAACGCACCAGCACCCGGCGCCACACCGAGGAGGCCGTCCGGTTCATCGAGAGCCACAACGACGGCGGTTCGTTCTTCCCTCGACCTGGCCCCCGCGATGCCCCACATCCGGCTTGTTCGCGGTGACGCCTGGGAGGGGATCAGCCGTCGCGGCCTGAACGGCGACGTGATCGCCTCCTTCCGACGGCTCGTCTCCTCCCACCGGGAGACCCTCGAGCCCGTCCCCAACCAACTTGAGCGCCGGATCGGAGACGACTAACCTGCTCCTCCCCCCCGCTCGAAACCCGGCCGGCCCCCCCGGGGTAGCCCCCTCGCCCCAACCGGGCCGGCCCTCCCCCTCGGCGTCAAGCCTGAGGCTCCCTTGCCTCGGCCAGTCCCCCCACCCCCCTCCCGAGGCACCCCTCCCCCCTGCCAAGATCCGATCTCCCGCACCGGCCACCCGGCATCGATCCTCCGAGTCCCAGGACCCGCCCCATGCTTCCACTGCTCCTGATGACCGCCGCCTCCGCCCTGCCGCCCGCCGACGACCCCGCCGACGCCCTGGCCCCCCTCCAAGGCTCCTGGCGGGCCGAGGCCGGGCCGACCGGCGAGGTGATCGTCACCCTGACCATCAACGGCGACCGCTTCGAGCAGGTCGTCGCAACCGCCCCCGGCGTCGAGTTCACCTTCCGGGGGCGACTGCTCGCCGATGATTCGAGCGATCCGGGGCGGCTCGACTGGATCGAGGTCGTCGGCCCCGACGGCGAGGCCATCCCCGACGCCCCGGCCCGCTACCGGCTCGACGGCGACACCCTCACCGTCTGCACCGCCGCCCCCGGCGGCGGCCTCCCCGACACCCTCGCCGCCGGCCGGGGCCGCTATCCCAGCCTGCGGGTCTACCACCGCAGGCAGGAGGAGCAAGCCGTCGACGGCGACCTGCTCGCCATGCAAGGCGAGTGGTCCGGCGCCGTCGGCCCGAACGGCCTGCTGAGGGCCTCGCTCTCAATCCAGGGCCGTTCCGCCCGCTTCGTCCTGCTCGGCCCCGACGGTCAGGAGGTTTTCTCCGCCTCCGGCCTCGTCCGGCTCGACGAGACCGTCACCCCCCGAGCGATGGACTGGATCCCCGACGACGGCCAGTCCGACCGCCCCGTGCTCTCCATCTACGAGCTTGACGGCTCCTCGCTCCGCATCTGTCTCGGCATCGCCCGGCGAGACGGCCCCACCCCCCGACCGGAGGCCTTCACCGAGGACGTGCGGACGATCACCCTCTCGCGGAAACCGGAGCAGGCGCCGTCCGATCCCGGCGATCCACCGGGATCGGACGGCTGATGCGAGAGGAGGGACTCGAACCCTCACGCCTTTCGGCATGGGAACCTAAATCCCACGCGTCTGCCAGTTCCGCCACTCTCGCAACGACTGACGACGATCGACCCGGATCGGGCCGGCCGGCTCGATCCGGGCCTGAGTGTAACTTCCCAGCCCTCTCGCGGTCCACGCTCATGTCTGATCGACGAACCGTCCTGCACCGTCGCCGCTTCCTGACCGCCAGCAGTTCCGGGCTGGCCGCGCTGCTGGCCGCCCGATCGGGCCGCCCCGCCGCCGAGGCGGCGGCGTACCGGGGCCGGCAGATCGAGGCCGACGTGGCCGTCATCGGCGGCGGCCTGGGGGGCTGCTCGGCGGCGCTGGCGGCCCTGAGGCTGGGCAAGACGGTCGTGATGACCGAGGCCACCGACTGGGTCGGCGGCCAGCTCACCAGCCAGGCCGTCCCGCCGGACGAGCACCCCTGGATCGAGCAGTTCGGCCGCAACGCCTCGTATGCCGAGCTGCGCAACCGCACCCGATCCTTCTACCGACGCAACTACCCCCTGACCGCCGACGCCCGGGACGCCCGCCACCTCGACCCCGGCAACGGCTCCGTCTCGGCCCTCTGCGCCGAGCCGAAGGCGTTTCTGTGGGCCTTGACGGAAATGCTCGCCCCGTTCGCGTCGAGCGGCCGGCTGACCGTGCTGCTCGAACACGAGCCGGTCTCGGCCGAGGTGGAGGGGGACCTCGTGCGCGGCGTCACCGTCCGAGACGCGAACTCGGGAGATCGTCGCACCCTCGCCGCCCCGTACATCCTCGACGCCACCGAGCTGGGCGACCTGCTCGAGCTGGCCGGCGTCGAGCACGTCGTCGGCTTCGAGGCCGCCTCCGTCACCGGGGACCGCTTTGCCCCCGAGACGGCCGAGCCGCTCAACCAGCAGGCCCTCACCGTCTGCTTCCCCCTGGAGCACCGGCCGGGGGAGGACCACACGATCGACCGCCCCGCCGAGTACGCATTCTGGCGCGAGTTCGTCCCCGACCTCTCCCCGCCCTGGCCCGGCCCGCTGTTGAGCCTGACGTACAGCAACCCCCAGACCCTCCAACCGCGCACCTTGCCCTTCGACCCGACGAGCAACGCCTCCGGCTGGTGGACGTATCGCCGCATCCTCGACCCCGCCCATTTCCGTCCCGACGTCTTCGCCGGCTCCCACGGCGTGACGATCGTCAACTGGCCCCAGAACGACTACCTGCTCGGCCCGATCATCGGCGTGACGGCCGACGAGGCCGCTCGGCACCTCGAGCGGGCGAAGCAGCTCAGCCTGTCGCTCCTCTACTGGCTCCAGACCGAATGCCCCCGCCCCGACGGCGGGCTCGGCTGGCCCGGCCTTCGGCCGCGGCCGGACCTGGTCGGCTCGGCCGACGGGCTGGCCAAGGCCCCCTACATCCGGGAATCGCGCCGGATCACCGCCGAGTTCACCGTGCTTGAGCGCCACGTCGGCACTGAGGCCCGTCGCGCCGCCGACGGCCCCGACGTGGCCGAGGCCACCTTCCCCGACAGCGTCGGCGTGGGCAGCTACCGCATCGACCTGCACCCCAGCACCGGGGGAGACAACTATATCGACGTCAGCTCGCTCCCCTTCGAGATCCCGCTCGGCGCCCTGATCCCCGTCCGCGTCAAGAACCTCTTGCCCGCCTGCAAGAACCTCGGCACCACGCACCTGACCAACGGCTGCTACCGCCTCCATCCCGTCGAGTGGGCCATCGGCGAGGCGGCCGGCACCCTCGCCTCCTTCTGCCTCGACCGCGGCCTCTCCCCCCGGGCCGTCCGCAACACCCCCGATCACCTGCGCGCGTTCCAGGCGCTGCTCTCCTCCCGGGGCGTCGAGCTTCACTGGCCCCACGCCCGGCCTCGATAACCGTCCGAGGGGCGACCGAAGGCGGTAGGATTCCTGCGGCCCGATACCCGATGGTTGATGGCCGATGCCCGATGGCGGATGCTGGATGACCGGACGGCCCTCGGCAGCCAACACTCGGACTCCGCCGACCGCCTTCCGCCTTCGGCCGCCCTCAATCGCCGGGAGCCCGCATTCTCAACCCCCGAGCCCGCCCTTCCGATGATCACCACCCTCCTCTCCTTGCTGCTCCTGACCGCCCCCCCGGCCCCGGCCAGCGCCGAGGAGCGGAAGCCCGTCCGGCTGATCTTCGACACCGACATCGGCAACGACGTCGACGACGCCATGGCCCTCGGCCTGATCCACGCCCTCCAGTCTCGGGGCAAGTGCGAGCTGCTGGCGGTGACCGTGACCAAGGATCACGAGCTGGCCGCCCCGCTGGTCGACGCGATCAACCACGTTTATGGCAGGGGGGACATCCCCATCGGCGTCGTGAGGGGCGGCAAGACCCCCGAGCCGGGCAAGTTCCTGGGCCTCGCCGCCGAGGAGGAGGGGCCGGGCAACCTCCGCTACCCGCACGACCTCCGCTCCGGCGCCGACGCCCCCGAGGCCGTCTCCCTGCTCCGTCGCGTCCTGGCCGACCAGCCGGACGGCTCGGTGGTGATCGCCCAGGTCGGCTTCTCCACGAACCTCGCCCGGCTGCTCGCCTCGGGCCCCGACGACTCCTCGCCGCTCTCCGGCCGAGACCTGGCGGCGCGGAAGGTCCGGCTGCTGTCGGTCATGGCAGGGGCCTTCGCCCCCATCGACGGCAAGCCCCGCTTCGGCGAGTACAACATCGTCCAGGACCTCGACGCCGCCCGCGCCCTGGTGCGCGACTGGCCGACGCCCATCGTCTTCAGCGGCTTCGAGATCGGCATCGCCATCCCCTATCCGGCCGTCAGCATCGAGCGCGACTTCTCCTACCTCGCCCATCACCCCATCGCCGAGGCCTACCGCCTCTACGAGCCCCCGCCGCACGAGCGCCCCACCTGGGACCTCACCAGCGTCCTGTTCGCCGTCGAGCCCGACCGCGGCTACTTCGACCTCTCCCCCCCCGGGCTCGTGTCCATCGCCGACGACGGCCACACCCGCTTCGAGCCCGAGCCCGACGGCCCCCACCGCGTCCTGATCGCCTCCCCCGAGCAGGCCGCCCGAGTCCGGGAGGCCTTCGTCCAGCTCGTCAGCCAGCCCCCGGCCCCCCGCTGACCGGCCCTCGGTCGGCGCCCTCATCCCGACGCGGCCTCGGCCAGGGAGCCGACCTTCCCCACTCGACCGTGCCAGCGACGGTCGCGGTGTGCCGTCCCCGCTCAAGAGCCAGCACGCCGATCCGATGCCGGGAGGCCCCGCGTACCGGCTTCGCCGCCGGGACCGATCGCGGCAACGGAGCTTGATGCCAGAGCCCCGGAACGCGACCATGAAGGCCCGCCGCGTCCCGATCGCGACCGTCGCCGCGATCGGCGGCCATCGGCGCCGCCCCAGGTCGACCCGAGCCCCCCGAGATGATCCACCCGCTCCGCCGCCAGCCGTTCCGCTCCCGACGCTCCGTGGGCCTGGTCGGACTGTTCTACAGCGGCAAGACGGTGCTGCTGACCTCGCTGATCGCCCACCTGAGGAATCACGACCCCGACCGCCTGCCGCTGGACCCCAGCGGCTCCGACGACGAGCTGACCCTCCTCGACGAGCTGCCGCCGGCCCTCTGCGCCGAGCGGTTCGACGTGGACGACCACTACAACCGCCTGAGCGTGGCCGACTGGCCCGCCAAAACCGACCGCCTGAGCGAATACCGAGCCGAGCTGGTCATCGGCCGGAAGAGCTGGTGGACGATCGATCTGTCGCTGGTCGACCTGCCCGGTGAACGGCTGGCCGACATGGTGATCGCCCGGCACCCGACGTTCGAGGGGTGGAGCGACACCGTGCTCGGCGTCTTCCGCAAGTTCGCCGAGTTCGCCGAGGTCGCCCGGCCGTATTTCGACACCCTCGGCCGCAACCTGGCCGAAGACGACGTGCTGCTCGCCTACCGGACGCTGCTGGCGACCTTGCACTCGCGGTTCATGCCGTTCATCTCGCCATCGAGCTTCGTGCTCGACCCGGAGGGCGTCCCCATCGACGCCCGACTCGGCCCAAGCCCGCCCTGCTCGGTCGCCGAAGCGATCCGGCGGAAGGCCGAGCGGGGCACCTGCGGGCTGTCCAGCTCCGAGCAGTTCGCCCCGCTGCCGGCGGACGTCCGGGAGCGTGCTCCCGAACTGGCCGCCGCCTTCGCCCAACGGTACCAGCGGTATCGGACCCAACTGGTGCTGCCGTTCGCCCGGGCGCTGGCCCGGTGCGACGACCTCGTCGTGCTCGTCGACGTGACCGTCTTGCTCGAAGGGGGCCACGGCATGGTCAACGCCAACCGGGCGTTCCTGGAGCAGGTGCTCTCCTACGTCGATCCGGGCCTGTCGCCGGGCAGACAGCTCTACGCGGCGGCGGTGTCGGCGCTGTCGTTCGGCCTCACCAGGCTCGAGCACGTCCGTCGGGTCGCCTTCGTCGCCACGAAGGCCGACCGCGTCGTGCGCGATGACCGCGACCGGCTGCTCGATCTGCTCTCCCGCCTCACCCGACCGATCATCCGCCCCCACCTGGCGACCAAGCATCTAACCGTCGAACACCTGATCGTCGCCGCGGTGAACTCCACCTGGAGCGAGCCCGGCGACCCTCCCGACATGCTCCGCTACAACACCCCCCGGGGCGAGGTGAAGGCCCCCGTCTCCCGGCTCCCCGACGACTGGCCCGACCACTTCGACCCCGGCCGCTTCCGCTTCCCCCGCCCCGAGCCCTCGCTGCCCCGAGCCCGCATCAAGGTGCCCCCCCACATCAACCTCGACCGGCTCGCCCGGTTCGTCCTCGACAAGAAAACGGTCTGAGAACCCGCGTTGCCCGACCGCGTCCTCGATCCGAGAATGGCCGATGGCCGATGGCCGAGCCCGGGCTCTTGGCATCCCTCGCTCGAGGCGCTCCCGTTCCTCCTCCCCCTGGAACCCGATCGCGTCTCGATCCGCTGGAACCCCGGGCGCGTCACCGCCCGCGACTGGGACGCCCGAATCCGTCATCACGGCGTTGACTTCTGATTTCCGATCTTCGATCTCCGATCTCCACCCCCGCTCTTTCCCCCAACCCGAGGGCCCCCCGATGAGCACCCCTCCCGGCTATGGCCCCTCGTCCGGCCTCCCCGGCGGCGACGACGACGACTTCTTCCCCCCCCCACCCCCCCC
>NZ_RYZH01000055.1 GCF_003977685.1 Tautonia sociabilis
GGGTCGGGTCTGGCACCGGTCGGGAGGCGGCCCCGGGGCTCGGCCCCGCCGGTGAGGTCTCGGGTGTCGGTCGCGGCTCTTGGGGGTCGGGATCGGGGTGGGGGAACGGGAATCGGGTCGTCTTGCCTCGTCTTGCCTTGCTTTGCCTGACCTGACCTTCGCCTCGTCTTGCCTCGTCTTGGGTGGTCGGGGCTCGCGATCGGTGGTCGGGGCTCGCGATCGGCGGCCTGGCCCCGTCATTGGGCCGGGCCGGGCCGGGCCCTGTCAGCGCCCGGCCCCGTGGGCCGAGGGGAGGGGCCGGAGATGGGCCCACCCGCCGGCCCGGCCGATCGGCGGCCCGGCGGGCATGGGGCCTCGCGGTCGGGGAGGCGTCGAAGCCGCTCGAGCCACCCTGGTTTCGGTTCCGTCGGCAGCGCGGGGCGATCCGGATCCCCCCCCGGGGGCATGCGTCACGGTCCGCTCCGGGAAACCGGAGGCGGCGACGAGATTCCATCGGCGTCGGGGGAGTTCGTAATGCAATTCGCGTTCCGCGACGTCCATTCAGCCGAATCGGGAACTCCAGGGCCCTACCCCTCGCGGCGGGCCGCTGGATGCGGGAACCGTCCGGGGATGAGGCGAAGCTGGACGGGGACCGGCGGTACCGACCGGGCAGCGGCGCGGCCGAGGCCCTCGACGCAGGCGGGGCCGCCATCGGACGGGGCCACGACCGGGCCCGGGTCCGGGGCGATCGCAAAGGGGGCCGAGATGGTCGCCGCTCCCACTCAGGCCGGGGGGCGATCCGCGCAAACCTGCCCGCGGGGGTGAGGCCCGAGGCCGCCCCCCGACGAGGGTGCCGGCCGGCCCGCGACTCCCGGGGGGATTGTGACCATCTCGGGCCGCCTGACAAGCCCAGTTCCTGCCGCCGGTGGCCCGGCGCGGCGGGATCAGCACGGCCCCCCCCTCGGTCCTCGAAGCGTCATCCGGCGGGTGCCGGGCCCGAAACCCCGGGGGATGCAATCGGTCGGATCGTGATCCTCAGGTCAGTCAGCTCGACTCGACGCGCTCGGCCGTCGCCGATCGGCGGCGACCAGTCCGATCGCTCATGAGATGAGGGCGGAACTCGCCGTCCTCGACCTTACTCTGGCACGCCGGGGCGAAAAGATCAAGTCCCCGGTCCCTCCGACTCGGCAAATGCGCTGCCGTTCCACCACAATCCTGGGTCCTGGGATCCAATCCCGCCCGTTCTGACCATTACGACGCGGATCGGCTGGTTGTGCGTTCGATCCCGGCGAATTGCCGGAACGGCCCGATCCGGACCCTTCCGGCGGGGGGCTCGGGGCGGGGGGCAGGGACGCCTCGGTCGAGATGCCGCGCGGATCCGCACACCATCGGTTCGCCAGCTCCGAGGCCAACCTCCCTCCGGCCTCTCGGCGGTCGGGGGCCGGGGGGCCGGTCCAGAGCAGACGAGGGCGGCGGGTGCCGATAGAATGGGGGCTGGTGGTCGGCCTTCGGGCGACGGCATGCCCGGGGTCCGCGACCCTTCCCGTCTTGATCGGCCCGAGCCCTCTGCGCCGGGTCGGCCCGTCCTTCCCCCACTCTGGATCGATTCGCAGGACAAGGGAGTTCCGGTCATGCGCGAACAGCACCCCTGCGGCGGCGTGAGGCGTCGGCAATTCCTGGCAAGCGCGGCGGCGGCGGCCTCGGCGCTGCCGGCCCTGGGGGCGTCGCCGAGGTTCGCCTCGGCCTCGGCCTCGGCCTTGCCCTTGGCTGGCCCGCAGGACGACGAGGCGGCCGGCCGGCTCGGCGTGCCGGGGCCGTACCCCGGCCGGGTGATCGAGGCGCGCAACCCGGCCATGTGCCGAGCGGGCAAGAAGGACCGCCGGGCCATCAAGCAGACCCTCGACCGCGCCCTCACCGAGCTGACCGGCGCCGACGACGCCGTGGAAACCTGGCGCACCTTCTTCGAGCCCGGCGACGTGGTCGGCATCAAGGTCGTGCCCAACGGCCACCCGCAGCACCCGAGCTCGCCGGAACTGGTTCTGGAGGTCATCGCCGGCCTGGAGTCGGCCGGCGTGAAGCGCTCGGACATGGTCGTCTTCGATCGGTACGAGTCCGAGTTCCTCGCCGCCGGCTACCAGGACATCCTGCCTGATGGCGTCGCCTTCGGCGGCCTGACCGCCCGGGAGGGGGACCCCTCGCAGTTGAAGCTCTCGTTCGAGGGGGGCAAGGGGATCTCCGGCTACGACCCCGACGAGTACGTCGAGATGGAGCTGGTCAGCCGGGGGCACGACCCGAAGGACGACCGCGCCTACCGGTCGCACCTCGGCCTGCTGGTGACCCGTCGGCTGAACAAGATCGTCTGCCTGCCCTGCCTGAAGGACCACGGCGCCTCGGGCGTGACCGGCTGCCTGAAGAACATGAGCCACGGGCTGGTGAACAACGTGGAGCGGTCGCACTCCTCCCCCTGGGCGAATGCGACGAACATGTTCATCCCCTCGGTCGTCCGGCACCCGATCATCCGGGAGAAGTGCGTGTTGCAGATCATGGACGGCATCCGGGGCATCTGGCAGGGCGGCCCCTTCGGCTGGAACGCCGAATGGGCCTGGGACTACAACGCCCTGCTCGTCGGCACCGACCCGGTGGCGATCGACCACGTGGAGTGGGACATCGTCGACGCGAAGCGGAAGGAGATGGGGGTCCCCGGCGTCGGCGCCGTCGGCCGACTGGCCGCCGACCCGTTCCACCGAGAGGGGTTCGACATCCGCCAGCCCCAGCATATCGCCCTGGCCGGCAACCTCGGCCTGGGGTACTTCGACTACGAGTCTCCCCGGGGACGCCGGCGGTCGATCGACCGCCGGATCATCCAGGTCGGCTGAGCCGGCCGGATCACCCGCCCGGGGCCCCCGGATCCCCGCCCGAGATGCCGCCGAGGACCTCGTCCAGCGCCCGTCGGGAGGCATCGAGGGCGGGCGCCAACTGGGGGAACCGGGCGAGGTTCTGCTCCTCGCCGGGGTCGATCTGGAGCTGGTAGAGCTCCTCGAGTCGGCCCCGGCCCTCCATCTGGATGCGAATGTACTTGAATCCCTGGGCGTCGATGATCGCCGCCATCCGGCCGAGCCGGACCGGGGAGCGGACGCCGTTGGGGGGGAACGGGTTGGCCCCGGCCACCGTCGCCAGCCGGGGGGACCGGGGAGCGTCGGTCTGGCCCTCCCAGAGCGGGGCCAGCGACGAGCCCGGCAGCTCCTGCTCGGGGGCGCCGATCAGGTCGAGGATCGTGGCCGGCACGTCGCGCAGGCTCACCGCCTCCGCCACCCGGGTCCCCTCCGGCACTCCGGGGCCGGCGACGATCAGCGGCACGTCGATCTGGTCGTGATACAGGCTTCCGCCGTGGCCGTAGAGGCCGTGCTCGCCGAACGCCTCGCCGTGGTCGGAGGTGACGACCACGATCGTCTCCTCCAGCAGCCCTCGGCCTTCCAGCTCGTCGAGCAGCCGGCCGATCCGCTCGTCGAGGTAGGCCAGGCACGAGTCGTAGCCGTCCACCAGCACGTCCTGGTCCTCCGGCGTGATCCCGTCCTTGTTCGGCCAGAACCACCAGTGCTGGAGCAGCTGCCGCTCGTCGTTGGCTTCCGGACGGCGGCCGAAGCGGTGCTCGGCCCCCTTGGGGACGAGGTAGGGGTCGTGGGCGTCGAAGTAGTTCAGGAAGGCGAAGAACGGCCGGTCGCCCCGGCGGCCGTCGAGCCATCGCAGGAAGTCGCGATTGATCGTGTCGGCGTCCTTGGAATGGATCCGGGAGGAGGGCCGGGCCGGGTCCTGGTCGAGGTTCCGGATCAGGGCGTCGGCCTGGTCGACCAGGAAGGTCCCCAGCGCCGACGACACCAGGGCGCGCATCGGAGTCGCCGGGAAGTCCTCGTAGTGGGAGAAGCCGCGGTCGAGCCCGGTGGCGTAGGTGCAGTAGAACAGGTTGGCGACGAACCCCGCCGTCTCGTAGCCGAGGCGGGAGCAGACCTCGGCCAGCGTCGGCGCCGTGGCGTCCATCGGCTCGTAGCGGCCGCCGGCGACCTCGGCGGGCCAGCGGCCGGTCATCAGGCTGGCGTGCGAGGGGAGCGTCCAGGGGGAGGTCGCGAAGGCCCGCTCGAAGCGGACCCCGCGCCCGGCCAGGGCCGACAGCCGAGGGGACGTCGGGCGCCGGTAGCCGTACAGGTCGAGGTGGTCGGCCCGGACCGTGTCGAGCACGATCAGCAGCACGTTGGGCCTGCCGGCCGCCTCGGCGACGGGCCTCGGCGCCGACCGCAAGCCCCGGGTGGCGGTGAACCCGGCCAGCGCGACCAGGCCCATGAGCATCGCCGGCGTGCTGAGCCGGGCGGCCCGGCCGATCCGACGACCCCGGCGCCGAAGCCCCGGCAGCAGCCGGCAGGCGAGGCCCGCGGTCAGCAACGCCAGGGCGATCGGGTGGAGCCGGATCCCCACGTTCGAGAGCAGCACCATCAGCGGCGGCAGCGGCGCGGCCGTTCCCAGCACGAAGAGGCCGATCCGGGCCCCGAGCTTCCTCCAGGCGATCATGATCGCCGAGGCCGGCAGCGCCAGGGTGACGAACATCGCCGCGTCGGCCAGGGGGATCATCCAGGGATAGTGCCGGCTCTTGTTGTCGCTGTCCCAGAGTGCCCCGGCCTCGTGGTCGGTCAGCACCAGGGCGAGCACCTCGAGGTAGCCGGCCAGCAGGCCGAGCCAGGCTGCCAGGCCGATCAGGCCCGCCGGCCCTGGCCCGGGCCAGGCGCCTCCCGGGCCGGAGGACGGGTCATCCCGGGCCGGTGCGGCCTCCCTCGAGGTCGTTCGGGTCGCTTCGGTCGCCGTCGAGGTCATGGTCCTCCTCCCCGGGGGTGGCGGCGGGGGCGGGGCGATCGGGAGGGGGGGCGGGCCGATCCGGCCGGCGCCGTGTCGCATTGAACCCCTCGTCGCCCTTGGCTTAGGATGTCGGGCGGCGGTTCGGCCCGGCTCAGGGCCGATGGCCCCCGATCGAATCGAATCGGATCGAATCGGATCGAATCGGATCGAATCGGATCGAATCGGATCGAATCGGATCGAATCGGAGCCGAGCGGAACGCCCCGCGTCCCGGACGACGATGCACCGCCTGTTCTCCTGGACTATGGCGACATCGAGCCGGCGGCGGTCCCGCCGCCGACCTCGGCCGTCGCGGTCGTCGAGGGGCGTTGGGTGATGGTCGGGAGGGAGACCTCCCGGTTTCTCGGCCGGTGCGCCCGGGCCTCCTCCCGGGATCGAGAGTCCGGCGGGGCCGGCCCCCGGTCCCGGGGAGCCCAGTCCAGGGAAGGAGGCCGACGGCGTGGCAAGGGTCGCGATCGAGAAGGTGATCGTCGTCGGCCTCGACGGGCTGGAGCCGAGGCTCGTCGGGGAGATGCTCAGGAGGGGGGAGCTGCCCCATCTGGCCCGGCTGTCGGCGGAGGGCGGCCTGGGGAGGGTCGCGACCACCTCCCCGGCCCAGACGCCGGTCGCCTGGTCGAGCTTCGCCACCGGCACCAACCCCGGCGGCCACGGCATCTTCGACTTCATCGCCCGGGAGCCTCGCTCCTACCGGCCGGATCTCGCCCTGAACCGCTACGAGCAGCCCAGCCCCTTCCTGCCGGCCAGGGTCGTGAACCTCCGCCGGGGGCAGCCGGTCTGGGACCTGCTCTCCTCGGCCGGGATCCGCTCGGTCATCCTCCGATGCCCCTGCTCCTACCCGCCCGACCCTCTCCGGGGACGGCTGCTCTCCGGCATGGGAGTGCCCGACCTCCGGGGAGGCTTCGGCACCGGCACCTTCTACACCACCGACCCGGCCGAGGCGGCGCGGGAGAGCGAGCAGGTCGTTCCCCTGGACTGGCCAGGGCCCGGCTCCGGGCCGATCGAGTCGGTCGTCATCGGCCCGAGGAACCCGAAGGACCGCTCCGACGCGACGACCCCCCTGACGATCGATCCCCGTCCCGACGAGGGGAGGGTGCTGCTGCGGACCTCGGGGACGCCCGGCGAGCTGGAGCTCAGGCCCGGCTCCTGGAGCCCCTGGGTCCGCTTGCGGTTCAAGCTCGGCCTGTTGCAGGGAGCCCGGGGGATCGTCCGGTTCCTGCTGCGGAGGCTGGAGCCGGGCCGGCTGGAGCTGTACGCCTCTCCCGTGAACTTCGACCCGATGGCGCCGCCGTTCCCGATCAGCCACCCGGACCTCTACGCGGCCGACCTCGCCGACGAGCTGGGGCTCTACCACACGACCGGGATGGTCGAGGACCACTCGGCGCTGGTCAACGGCCGGATCGACGAGGCGGCCTTCCTCTCCCAGTGCGACGACTCCTGGCGGGAGCGCGAGGGGATGCTCTCCCGGGAGCTGCACCGGCTCGACGCCGGCTTGCTGTACTGCCTGTTCGACACCCCGGACCGCGTCCAGCACCTGTTCTGGCGGTTCCTGGAGCCCGACCACCCGGCCAACCTCGGCCTCCCTCCGGATCCCGAGTTCGTCGGGGCGATCGCCGAGACGTACCGCCGCGCCGACTCGGCCGTCGGCCTCGCCCTGGAGGCCGCCGACGACCGCACGCTGGTCATCGCGATGAGCGACCACGGCTTCGGCTCCTTCCGCCGGGGAGTGAACCTCAACGCCTGGCTGCGGGAGCACGGCCTGCTCGCCCTGCGCGACGGCGAGGGGCCCGGCGGCGGGCAGGAGCCCGACCTCCGCCAGGTCGACTGGTCGAGGACGAAGGCCTACGCCCTGGGCCTGACCGGGCTCTACCTGAACCGGATCGGCCGGGAGGGCCAGGGGATCGTCCCCCCCGACGAGGCCGAGGGGCTGAAGGAGCAGATCGCCCGGGGGCTCTCCGGGCTGGTCGACCCGCGGACCGGCCGGGAGGCGATCCGGGGCGTCGACTCCCGGGAGCGGGCCTATGCGGGCCCCTTCGTCGAGGAGGCGCCGGACCTGGTCGTCCGCTTCGGGGCCGGCTACCGGGTGTCGTGGTCCGGGTCGCTCGGCGGGGTGTCGGCCGGGATCTTCGAGGACAACACGAGGAGGTGGTCCGGCGACCACATCGTCGACCCGGCCCTGGTCCCCGGCCTGCTGGCCATGAACCGGCCGTTCCGGGACGAGGGAGCGGCGATGGTCGACCTGGCGCCGACGATCCTGGAGGCGCTCGGCCAGCCCGCCGGCCCGGCGATGGAGGGGAGGTCCCTGCTGCGATGACCATGAAGACGCTCGTCATCGGCCTCGACGGGCTGCCGGCCGACCTCCTGCTGGGAGACGACCGCCTGGCTCACGTCCGCCACCTGATGGCCTCGGGCGGCTTCGCCCGGCTCTCCGGCGAGCGGCCCGCCGACCCCTCCGCCTTCTGGCGCTCCCTGGACCTCGGCCGGCTCCCCGGGCCGGACGACGACGGCGAGGGAGCCCACTGGCCCTCGCTGCCCGGGCTGCTCTCGGGCGACGAGCCTCCGCTGCTCGTTGGCGGCCCGTCGTGCTCGGGGGGAGACCCGATCGCCGAGAGCGAGGCTCGGCTCGCCGAGTTCTCCCGCCGGCTGGCCGAGGCCCCCTGGTCCTTCGCCCGGCTGATCGACAACGCCCCGGCCCTCCTCCAGGCCTCGGGAGCCGAGGGGGCGATCGACTCCTGGATCCGACGCCTCGACGACGCCCTGGCGCCGATGCTCGAGCGCCTGGGAGACTCGGGGACCGTGCTGATCGCCTCCCGGGGAGTCGCCGACTCGGCCGCCGTGCTCGCCACCACCGGAGGAGGGCCGGGAGGGGAGATCCCCGGCCTTCGGCTCGTCGACCTCGCCCCAATGCTGCTGGCCCTCGCCGGCCGGCCGATCCCCCCCTCGATGACCGGCCGGGCCCCCGACGCCCCCCCCGGCCCCTCCGGCGACGAGCCGGACGACGAGCAGGCGGTGCGGGACCGGCTCCAGGGGCTGGGATACCTCTGAGGCGGGTGAGGCGGATCGCGCATCGCAGGGGGCTTCGCCCCGGGCCCGGAGGGCAGGCCGACCCCGTCCGGTGGCGGAGCGTCAGGGCCGGTGCCGGCTCTCGGCAGAGGCGAGGATGCAGCAGTGGCGTCACGGCGGCGGATGTCGGCCGTAGGACAGATGCCGGATCCCCCGCCTCGGGGGGCGGAGCTGTGTCGATAACCCAAGATAGCAACGGCAATTGCGTGTTGCCTTGGGTGGCGATACGTTTCTAGAATGAATCGGGAGGACGGGGGCCGCCGAGGCCGTCGTCGATGGAAGCTGGCGGGCCGTCGGACGGTCGATCCGATCGCGTCGGGGGAGCCGGGATGAGCAGTCTGCTGAGCAGGATGCGGGCCTGGGGGGCCGATCGGCTGGAGGACCTGCTCGACGTCCGGTCGAAGTACCTGGCGACGGCCTACGGGGTCAGCGTGGCGGTCCACCTGGCGATCCTCGGCCTGCTGACGATCGCCGGGGTGCTCATGGGCCGGGAGGTGGCCCGGACGATCGAGGCGAGCGTGGTCGACACCGCCCTGCCGGAGCTGGAGCGGATCGACGCGACCGAGCTGCTCGAGACGGATCAGGAGGCGACGCTCGAACCGATCCTGGCGAGGTCGGCGCCCCGGTTCTCTCCCCGGATCGTCGAGGACATCGTCGAGCCGGACCCGGAGCTGCAGATCGACCCGCTCTCGCTGTCCCCTTCGCTGTTGCTGCCCGCCTCGACCACCCTGAGCACCCGGGTGCAGTTGCGGGGAGACGGGGCCGAGCACGTCGAGGGGGTGGAGGGGGCGGTCGACCGCCTGGCGCTGGAGATCCTCCGGCAACTGGAGAAGGGGCGCACGCTGGTCGTCTGGATCTTCGACGCCTCGGGCAGCCTCCAGTCGGAGCGAGAGCGGCTGGCCGGGCACATCGGCCGGGTGTATGAGAACGTCCTGGGCCGGCCGGAGGGGGCGGCGGCGGCAAATGGCGGGCTGCTGACGATGGTCGTCGCCTTCGGCTCGGGCCGCAAGGCGATGCTGGAGGAGCCGACCGAGGACACCTCGGCCATCGCCGACGCGGTGCTCGCCGTGCCGCTGGACGAGTCGGGCGAGGAGTCGACGTTTCAAACGGTCGCCGACGTGGCCCGGCGCTGGGGATCGTTCTCCCGGGAGAAGCAGCGGTACCGGACGATGGCGATCGTCGTCACCGACGAGGTCGGCGACGACGAGGAGAAGCTCGAAGGGGCGATCGCCGCGGCCCGAAGCGCGGAGATGCCCGTCTTCGTGCTCGGCTCCTCGGCCCTCTTCGGCCGGGTCGAAGGCTACATGGACTACACCGACCCGAAGACGGGCCGCTTCTACCGCCGGCTCCCCGTCCGCCAGGGGCCGGAGAGCGCGGCCCTGGAGCAGATCCGCCTGCCCTTCTGGTACGGCGGGCCGCAGTACGCCGAGCTGGACGCCGGCTTCGGCCCCTATGGCCTCAGCCGATTGGCCGCCTCGACCGGGGGCATCTACTTCATCACCCGCCTGGGGGAGAACCGCCCGAGCTTCAACCCGGCCGGGATGCGGGAATACCGCCCCGACTGGGTCAGCGCCGCCCAGTACCGAGCGGCCGTCTCGAGAAGCCCACTGCGGTCGGCCGTCCTGGAGGCGGCGCGGATCACCCAGCAGAACCTGCCGGGCCAGCCGTCGCTGACCTTCCCGGCGGCCGGCACCCCCGAGTTCAAGGAGGCGATGGAGCGCAACCAGCAGATCGTGGCCCGAGTGACCTACACCGTGGAGGAGGCCCTGGGGCCGATCGAGGCCGCCTCGGAGTACCGCGACCGCGAGACCTCGCGCCGCTGGCAGGCGAACTATGATCTGATCAGGGCCCGGCTGCTGGCGATGAAGATCCGCTGCTACGAGTTCAACTGGGCCTGCGCCCAGATGAAGGTCAACCCGCTGACCTTCTCCAACGAGAAGTCCAACGCCTGGCGGCTGGAGCCCGACCCCGAGATCCACTACAGCCGGGGAGCCCAGCGGGCCGGCGAGGAGGCCAGGGAGTTGCTGGAACGCGTCGTCACCGAGCACCGGGGCACCCCCTGGGCCCTCCTGGCCCAGCGCGAGCTGCGCGACCCGTTCGGGTTCAAGTGGGTGGAAACCTACGTGCCCCCGCCTCCCCCGCGGCGCGACGACGGCGGCAACGCCGCCCGCAAGAAGGCCCGGCCGCGCGGAGAGGCGCCGGCGGCTCCCGCGCCGAAGTTGTAGGCCGGGCCCCCCGGCCGTATGCTGGGATCGTCGACCGGGGCCTGTGCCTGCCCGGCTTGCGCTGCGTTCTGCTCCCCATCTGCCGTCGTCGAGGACCGAAGGGCCGTTCCCCCCCCTCCCCCGAGGGGGCCCGAACCGAACCAGACCGAACCGGCCCGACGAGTTGCACCCCCCCGGGAGGGCCGCATGAGCTCCTACATCTCCCGCCACGAACCCTCCGAGGAGATGATGACCGCGGAGACCACCGCCGCCCACCGCGAGCCCGCCCCCGAGCCGGCCAAGGCCGAGGCCCCCCCGGCCAAGAAGAAGCGCCGGCGGCGACGGGGCGCGTTCATCTGGCGGTGGGACGCGCCGAGCTGGGGCGTCTCCCTGATGGTCCACGCGGCGGTCCTGGCGGCCCTGGCGCTGATGGCCGTCGGCGCCCAAGTGGACGAGGTCCTCGGCTCGATCGACGCCAGCATGGTCGACACCAGCCTCTCCGAGGAACGCGCCGACGAGCTGGTGAAGATTCTCGCCGATCCGGCCGAGGAGCGCAGCGAGCTGGCCGTCGGGGACCCGACCAGCACCCTCTCCGCCGGCGGGACGCCGACGGCCACGCCGGCGATCCGGAGCACGACGACCGAGGTGAGCGAGACCAAGAGCCTGGCCGGGCTGATCGATGTCGCCGTGGCGCCCCCCAGCGCGCTGACGCTGCCGTCGCTGGCCGTGCTGAACCGGGACCTCGCCGGCGGCAACAAGATCTCCGGCGACCCGGGGCGGGAAACCGCGGAAATCGGCGAGGCGCTCGACCAGATCGCCCGGGAGATCCTCCGGCACCTGGCCAACAGCCGGGTGACGGTGCTCTGGATGTTCGATGAGTCGGGCAGCATGAAGGACGACCAGCGGACGATCCGGGACAAGTTCGACCGCGTCGCCAGTGAGCTGAAGCTGCGGGTCCCCGCCGACCGCCGCGAGGCCGGCGACCTGGAGCACGCCATCATCGGCTTCGGCAAGACGATCCACTTCGAGGCCGTCCCCCCCCGGGCCGACGCGGAGCAGATCCGCCAGGCGATCGACGCCCTGCCGGTCGACCAGTCGGGCGAGGAGCAGACGATGCAGGCGATCGTCGAGGCCATCTCCCGCTACGGCCGGGCCGTCGCCAAGGACCGCAAGATCCTGCTGGTGCTGGTCACCGACGAGTCGGGGGACGACGGCAGCCTGGTCGAGCAGGCGAGGCTGGCCCTGGTCAACCGCGGGGTGACGGCCTACGTGCTCGGCCGCCAGGCGATGTTCGGCTACGACCGGGTCTACCTGCGCTACGTCGACCCCGTGACCAAGGATGTCTACTGGCCCCCCATCCGCCGAGGCCCCGAGGCCCCCGGCCTGGAACTGCTGCAGTGGGACGGCCTCTGGACCGAGCGGCACGACGAGCAGCCCTCGGGCCTGGCCCCCTACGAGCTGGCCCGCCTGGCGTATGAGACGGGCGGCATCTACTTCCTGCTGCCCAACGAGGAGGAGCTGCGCAACCGGCCCCGGGGAGAGAAAGCCTTCGCCGTCGCCACGCTCAAGGAGTACCTGCCCGACTACGGCCCCCGGGCCGAGTACGCCTCCCGGGTCGCCCAGAGCGAGCTGCGGCGGACGATGAGCGACATCATCCAGCTCACCGACAAGGACTTCGGCTTCCGCCGCCACTTCCCGGTCGCCCCCCCCGAGCTGGCCAAGGCGATCACCGAGGAACTGCCCAAGGTCGACGTGCAGCTCCGCGCCCTGTTCGAGTTCGAGAAGCGGCTCCGCGCCCTGGAGCCGGCCCGGGACACCGAGGCCAGCCGCCGCTGGCAGGCCAACTACGACCTGATGCTGGGCCAGATCGTCGCCTTCCAGGTCAAGGCCTACGAGTACCGCGCCTGCCTCGCCGAGATGGTCGCCCTGGCCAACCAGGGCCGGCTCGTGCCCAAGAACCCCCCCATCCCCGGCGAGCGGAGGACCGACTGGGTGATCGACCACTCCGGCAAGAGGAAGGCCCCCCCCGCCGAAACCGACAAGAAGTACGCCGAGGCCCGCCGGCTGCTCGAACTGGTCTGCGAGCGACACCCCGAAACCCCCTGGGCCGACCTGGCCCGCACCACCCTCGACCGCGGCCTCGGCTGCGACTGGAACGAGTGGAGCGTCCACCCCGACTACGACGAGCGCGCCAAGCTCGTGCCGAACTTCTGAACCTGACCCGAGTTCTGAGCCCAACCCAACCCTCCCCGATCGTCCCCCAGGCGGGACCGGCTCGGCTCTGCAGAGCAGAATTCAGCAGAGCAGAATTCAGCGGAGCGGAATTCAGCAGAGCAGCGTTCTGCAGAGCGGAATTCAGCGGAGCGGAATTCAGCAGAGCAGCGTTCTGCAGAGCGGAATTCAGCGGAGCGGAATTCAGCAGAGCAGCGTTCTGCAGAGCGGAATTCAGCGGAGCGGAATTCAGCAGAGCAGCGTTCTGCAGAGCGGAATTCAGCGGAGCGGAATTCAGTAGAGCAGCGTTCTGCAGAGCGGAATTCAGCGGAGCGGAATTCAGCGGAGCAGCGTTCTGCAGAGCGGAATTCAGCGGAGCGGAATTCAGCAGAGCAGCGTTCTGCAGAGCGGAATTCAGCGGAGCGGAATTCAGCAGAGCAGCGTTCTGCAGAGCAGAATTCAGCGGAGCGGAATTCAGCAGAGCAGCGTTCTGCAGAGCGGAATTCAGCGGAGCGGCGTTCTGCTCTGCTGAGCTCTGCTCTCTGTCTGCTCAGTACCGGTCAGCCGAGATCACCTCGCCGCCGGCCCGGGTCATCAGCGCGGCGAACGTGCCCGGGTCGATCGTCTCCTTGATGAACCGGGCCGAGCCGTCGGCCATCCCGAGGTGGGCGCCTCCCGGGTGGAAGGCGTAAACAGCGTAGCGGTTCGAGCAGTTGACCATGCACGGCCCCTTGCCCACTCCGGAGCGGTCGTAGCCCCAGGCGACGAAGACATTCCCCTCGGCCCAGCCGCAGACCAGGACGCTGGTCGAGGTGCTCGTCCCGGCACCCGGCACCGGGCTGGCTCCCCGGTACAGGAGCGGCCGGCCGGCGCTTTCGAGGAACATCGCCGTGTTCGAGGTCCCGTCTCGGATCTCCTGGATCTTGCGGCGGCCGGAGCTTGAGGTGCCCTGGAAGACCCCGTCGGTGTTGGGCGGGTCGCCGGGCAGGACGTTGGGGCTGCGCCAGAGGTTCGAGTTGATGCCGGCCCCGGCCGCGTAGTCGGCCGCGGCGGACGGCCACTTGTCGACCTGGCCGCGGAGCTCCGTCGGGATGCTCGCCGGGAAGAACGGGTTCATCAGCGGCGACTCGGGCGTGCTCGGGCAGAGGAAGACCGAGAGCGGGTACTGCACGGCCGTGCTGTTGGCCATCACCCGGTAGTGCTCCTGGTGGTTGTAGGCGTCGAACAGGTTGCCCTGCTCGAAGTAGGGCAGCAGTTGGGCCCCCCAGTAGCGGATCGGGCTGGTCTCGTTGGTCGGGAAGCACTCGTGAGCGGTGTAGAAGTTGTGGCTCGCCAGGCCGAGCTGGCGCAGGTTGTTGGCGCAGCGGGCGCGCCGGGCCGCCTCTCGGGCCGACTGCACGGCGGGAAGCAACAGGGCGATCAGCACGCCGATGATCGCGATCACCACCAGCAGCTCGATCAGCGTGAACCCGCGTTTCGGGGGCAAGGGCATGGTGCGTCTCCGGTTGAAGCAAGGGGAGCGATGAGGGGGGGCCTGGGCACCGGCGGATCGGCCGGGCGATCGGTCAGGGGGGCGGCGGGGCCTGGCCGAGCCGGCCGGGGAGCCGCGGCGGGCGGACCCGGAGCCTCGGCTCGGCCAGGGACTCGAGAAACGCCCGAAGGTCCGATCGGTCCTGCGCGTTCAGTCCGAGCGGCTTCAGCAGGGGAGACTTGGTCGGGAAGAGCGGGTCGTCCCGCTGGTCCTCCTTCGGGCGGATCGTGGCCATGCCCGCGTCGTACATGCGGAGCACGCCGTCCAGCTCGAACAGGCCGTTGTGCATGTATGGGGCGGTCGCGGTGACGTTCCGCAGGCTCGGCGTCCGAAAGCGGCCGACGTCGGCCGGCTCCCCGGTGACGGCGAAGCGGCCCAGGTCCTCCAGCGACCGGCCGTAGTAGCTCAGGCCGAGGTCGTGGAACTGGCCGTCGCTGAGGGCCGGCCCGTGGTGGCAGTTCAGGCACCGCGCTCGGGTGCGGAAGAGGTCCAGCCCCGAGATGGCGGCGTCGGAAAGCGCCGCGCGGTCCCCCTTGAGGAAGGCGTCGAACCGGCTCCGGCCGCCGACCAGCGTCCGCTCGAACGCCGCGATCGCCCGGGAGGCCCGGTCGATCGTCACCCCGCCGGGGCCGAACACCTCGGCGAACGCCTCGCGGTACTCCGGGACGGCGGCCAGGCGGGCGACGATCTCCTCGTCGGCGTGCATCTCCTTCGGGTTCCGCAAGACGGCCGCAGCCTGCGCCTCGAGCGAACCGGCTCGGCCGTCCCAGAACAGGGCGGGCTGGAACGCGGCGAACAGGACCGAAGGAGCGTTGCGCCGCAAGGGCTCGCGGTCGTGGCCGAAGGACGTCGTCCGGCCGTCGGCCCAGCCAAGATCCGGGTCGTGGCACGACGCACAGGCGATCTGCCCGCTGCCCGAGAGCCTCGGGTCGAAGAACAGCAGGCGGCCCAGCTCGACCTTCTCGGCCGTGGTCGGGTTGTCCGGCGGATCGGCCGGCGTCGGCAAGAGCCCCAGCTCGACCCAGTCGACCCCCTCGTCGACCTCCGGCGTCGGCCAGCCCGACGGCGGGCCCGCGTAGACCTCCCGCAGCCGGGCGATCCGGGCCGCCCGATCCTCCGGCGCCTCGGCCGGCCGGGGCGCCGGCCGACCCACCCGAGCGACCGCGGTGGACCCGTCGTCCGACCCCCGGCCCGATCGCGGACTTCCCATCAGGGCGATCGCCGCCGCGACCGCCACCAGCCAACGGAACGACGGCCCGATCGGCCGGCCGGTCGAGGGGGCGGGCATGGCGAAGGTCCGTGTCACTGTGCCAGAAGGAATGAATCTGAGACTCAATCTCAGCGAGGGACGCCCAGCTTACCGATTCCCGAGCCGGAGTGTCAACGCGCTCACCTCCCTTCACATTCACGGCGTCGGCGAGGGGGAGGACCATCGCGACGACGACGGCCGGCGCCGGTGTCGGGGGGGGGGAGGATCGGGACAGGGTCGGCCTCGGCCATCGATCGGTTCCCGCCTGGGGAGGGGCGGCCTCCGTGTCGGGGCCGGCGACGGGAAAGACGCTCCCGGGGGACGGCCGTCCGGGGCGATTGACGACGGTCGGCGGCGGCCGGTACCATCCAGGTATCCGGATCGTACCCGATCGGCCGGGGGGAGGGAGCCTCCCCGGCTCCAGGATCGGCCCCCCCTGCCCTCCCCTCTCCCGACTCGAGTGCCGCGACCGTGCGCATCCTGCTGACGAACGACGACGGGGTCTATGCCGCCGGATTGCGGGCCTTGCACAAGGAGCTGGCGGCGATCGGCGAGGTGACGGTCATCGCCCCGGCGCTGGAGCAGAGCGGCGTCGGGCACTCGATCACGCTGCTCGACCCCCTGATCGTCAAGACGGTGGACGACGTGGACGGCTCGCAGCTCGGGCTGTCGGTCGAGGGGAGCCCGGCCGACTGCGTGAAGCTCGCCGTGTACGAGCTGCTCGACCGTCCTCCGGACCTGATCGTCTCGGGGATCAACCACGGGGCGAACGCGGGGATCAACGTGCTGTACTCCGGCACGGTCGCCGCGGCGATCGAGGGGGCCTTCTTCGAGATCACCAGCATCGCCGTCTCGCTTGAATTCGGCGAACATTTCGACTTCCCCGGTGCCGCCCGCCACGCCCGGCGGGTGATCGAGACGATCCTGGCCCACACGCCCCGGGCCGGCTCCCTGTTCAACGTGAACATCCCCTCGGCCGCCCGGGGAGAGCCGAAGGGGATCAAGGTGGTGCCGATGGGCGTCGGCCGCCACGGCGAGGGGTTCGAGCGCCGCCGGGACCCCCGGGGCCGCACCTACTACTGGATGACCTACGCCCCCCCCTACCGCCTCGAAGGGGAGGAGAGCGACGTCATCTCCCTGGCCGACGGCTACATCACCGTCACCCCCTTGCAGTTCGACATGACCCGACACGGCCAGCTCGACGAGGTCCGCTCCTGGGACTGGCCCCCCCTGCACCGAGGCTGATCCGCCCTTTCCGACCCCTCCTCCTGCCCGGGCCTCCGCCTCCCCGGGGAGATCGGCCCCCCTCCAGCGGAGCCGGATCGCGTTCGGTGCGCTTTGTTCGCGTTCCGAACGATCGGCGAAGATCGTTGCCCAAGCGGCGGTTAGGACGATCCAGGCCCGCCGCGCTGGGTTCGTTTCGGTGCGGCGCCCGGCGGCTTGCGGAGGCCCGCTCCGGACGACCGGCCGACGCGCCGAAGCGGTACCGGAAGGCTTCGGAATCGGGCCGGTGCGCGCGCGGCGGATGGAGGGCGTGTTCCGTAACATGGTGTTTGGTCGTCTGTTGCGGCGATCGATGGCGGGCCGATTGGGTTCGCTCCGTCGCCGGGCGTCGTTGGGTTGCTCTTGGGTTCGTGCTCCGAGCCGGCCGGCTGGGGGCTCGTCTTCTTGGGGGGGGCCCGGCGCGCCGGGCCTGGACTCTGGACCGGGAGGCAGGAGCGGAACGGTTGTCGGGGGAACGGGGCGGCTCATGGGGTTCGACTCGGCGGCGATCCCCGGCGATCGGGGGGGGGGGAGGTGGGGACCGGGAGCCTTCCCGACCTGATCCGATGCCGGGTTCTCTTCCCAGATCATCGGGCCTTGGCCGGGTCGCGGTCAGCGACTCCGGTCAGAGTCGGCGCGGTCCTGCCGAGATTCCCGGAGGTCTGGGGAGGAGGCGCCGCTGGGGGAGGGACGATCCGAGTCGGGGAGGGGCCCGAGGGGCCTTGCCGGGGGGGGCGGCCTGCCGGCATACTCGACCGGAGGAGGATGGTGGCCCGGCAGTTCGGAGCCGTCGCCGCGTCGTGCAACCGAGGAGCTTGGCCCATGCGTCGAGTCTTGGTCTGGTCGTCCGAGGTCGCCCTGGCGATGGCGGTCGCGGTGGTGTCGGGATGCGGCGGGGAATCGGGAGATCCGGGGGCGGCCTCGGGGACCGGCGGGGGAATCAGTCCGCCGCCTCCGCCGCGGCTGGGCCAGGGGGCGCCTCCTCCTCCGGTGGCGGCGCAGCCCGAGGCGCCGCAGCTCCGGAGGGTGATCGGCCAGAAGACGACCGACGTGCGCGACTTCCAGACCGAGATGCAGGGCGGGGAGAACGTGCGGGTGTCGTCGGGAACGATCTCGCCGGACAGCACGCCGATCACGTATGCGGGGAACGCGTATGTGTCGATCGTCGGCCAGGCGGCGGTGCTCCAGATCCAGCACGCGCTGAACCTGTACAATGCCATGAACGACCGCTACCCGGCTGATACCGACGAGTTCATGCGTGAGATCATTCAGGCGAATGGGATTGCCTTGCCGCAGTTGCCGGGGTACCAGGAGTACGCGTACAACCCTGAGACGCACGAGCTGGTGGTGCTGGAGTATCCCGACCGGAAGGAGGCGCTGCGAGCCCAGGTGCGCGGGGAGCGGCCCTGAGGGGCCGGGCCGTGTGAGGGGCCGATCGCCGGGCTGGGCCGGGGTCCGGCCTGATCCTGGAGCGGAGGTCACCGATCGTCGATCCTTGCGAGTTCCGGGGAGGCCGGTGCTGGGATCGACTCGCTCCCGGCCGAGCCGGTTCCTTGGGTCCGGCCCGGCCTCATTCTGAAGAACGAACGGATCGAGCCCGACGTGCTGAAGGTCTTGCAGGTGATCCCGACGCTGGACCGTTCCGGCGCCGAGAAGCAGATGGTGATGCTGGCCCTCGGCCTGCCGAGGGATCGCTTCCGGGTGGAGGTGGCGGCCCTGACCCGGCTCGGCCCGCTGGAGGAGCAGCTGAGGGCGGGGGGCGTGCCGGTGCACGCGATCGGCAAGCGGCACAAGGTCGACCCGGGGGCGCTGGGCCGGCTGACCCGGTTGCTGAGGGATCGCCGGTTCGACGTCGTGCAGACCTGGATTTTCGCCGCCAACGTGTACGGCCGGATCGCCTCGAGGAGGGCGGGGGTGCCGGTGGTGGTGACGGCGGAGATGGCCGTCGACCTGTGGAAGGGGAAGGGACACGTCCTGATCGACCGCCGGCTGGCCCGGTGGACGGATCGGGTGGTGGGGAACTCGCAGGCGGTCGTGGATTTCTACCGCGACGCGGTGGGGATCGACCCGGAGAAGCTGGAGCGGATCTTCTCGGGGATTGGCGACGAGGAGCCTCCCGAGGTGGACCGTCGGGCCGTCCGGGAGGAGCTGGGCCTGCCCCCGGAGGCGACCCTGCTGCTCTTCGCCGGCCGGCTGTACCCGCAGAAGGGGGTGATCGACCTGCTCAAGGCGGCGGACCTGCTCCAGCACGTGAGGCCGAACCTGAGGACGGTGATCGCCGGCGACGGCCCCCTGCGGGGGGAGCTGGAGGCGTTCGCTCGGGCGGTGGAGCTGCTGGAGACTGGCCGAGTGCTGTTCCTCGGCCACCGGGAGGACGTGCCGAGGCTGCTGGCGGCGGCCGATGCGCTGGTGCTGCCCAGCTCCTTCGAGGGGCTGCCGAACGTGGTGCTGGAGGCGATGCGGTTCCGCAAGCCGGTGGTGGCCACCGCGGCTCCGGGGACGACCGAGGTGGTCGTCGACGGGCAGACCGGGCTGCTCGTGCCCGTGGGAGACGCGACGGCGCTGGCCCGGGCGCTGCTCCGGGTCGTGGACGATCCGGAACTGGCCCGACGGCTCGGCGAGCAGGGGAGGGCCCGGGTGGAGTCGGAGTTCCGGGCGGGGGTGATGATCGATCGCTTCGCGGCGCTCTACGAGCGGATCGCCCGGGAGAAGGGGATCGCGGGGGTCTGATCCCGACGCTCCTGGACGACGGGCCCCCGCCTCGACGACGTCGCTGCTCGTCGCTCGTCGCCCCGAGGCGAGGGGCGACCAGGAGCGGGGAGGTCCGGACCTGGAGGGGGAGCGGGCGGCTTCGCCGATTGTGAAAGAAACCCTCAAGTTGGGCGGCCGGATTGCCGAAGAGGTTGCCCTCGCATGACTTGCGTTGACGCATCGGCCGCTCCGCGATAGAGTCCGTCGCGCGATGCCCGCCGCGGCCGGAGGGCGGAGGGGGCGATCGGCGTCCCGACGAGGACCCCGGGCCCCGGATTGGAGCGACGGACGGACAGACGGATGGACGGACGGACGGACGACGAGCGATCGCTCGGGAGGAACCATGAGACGGTCGAAGTCGATGAGGCCGCAGGTTGAAGGGCTGGAATCCCTGGTCTTCCTGTCGACCGGGATGGATCCGAGTGTTGCGGATCGGATCGCGGCGCTGCGGCAGCGGGCGGCCGAGCGGATGGCCCCGGCCTCGGCGACGATGAAGGAGACCCATCCCGACCTGTCGGGGACGATGCGGGGCAATTACACGCTGCTGCTGGCGTCGGACGGGTCGAGCGGCACGTTCCAGCTCCAGGGGATCGGCTCGATCCGGGGGCTGGGCCCGGCCCGGATCTCGGCGTCGTATGCGGCGGACCAGTCGTCGGCCCCCGAGACGATGGCCATGACCCTGACCGGCCGCCGGGGGGCGCTGAACCTCGTGGTCGGCCGGGCCGAGGGGGACACCGACCCCGACTCGTCCACCGCCCGACTGCGGTACCAGGTCGTCTCGGGGACCGGGGCGTACGAGGAGGCCCAGGGCTCCGGAGTGCTCGACATGACCCTGAAGCCGCGGTTGAGGACGATGGGGGCCACCGGGCAACTGAGCATCACGCTCCGGCCCGAGGCGGCGTGAGGGGACCGAGGGCGGAGGATCGCCGGCGAGGGCCGGCCGCCGGCGATCCTCCGCCGCCGGGCCTCATCGGGATCGGGCGTATCGGGTGAGATAGCCGGTGACGCTCTCGGGGGTCCCGCCGTAGGGGACGCTGGTGACGTCGATGCGGGAGACCTTCCAGGTGTCGGGCTCGACCTCTCGGAAGCCGAAGGAGAAGCCGACGCCGGGGGGAGGAGTGGCGTCGAAGGTGGCGCCGCCCTCGGCAGAGCGCTCGGCCCACTGGGCCTGGCCGTAGAAGTTGGCCGTGCCCATGCCGGTCAGACGGCCGGCGTGGATCTGGAGCTGGGCCAGGCGGATGAACTCGAAGTCCAGGCCGGTGACGGCGCCCCTCATGGCGATCTTGGTGATGGTGCCGATCTCCCGGTCGAACTCGGGGGCCAGGTGGCCTTCGAGGCGGGGGAAGTCTCCCTCCTTGACGGCGTCGGCCATGTCGTAGAGCACGGCCTCGATGCGCTCGCGGTCGGTCACCCAGAGGCGCTCGACCAGCAGCACCAGGCCGGCGGCGAGCACGGCGGCGCCGGCCCAGGCCAGGTACTTGCCCTGCTGCGAGAGGCGCACCATCACCAGGCAGGCCGCGGCCGCCACCGCGCAGGCGCCGACCGCTGTCCAGGGATCCTCGGAAAGCCAGGTCATCGCGTCCGCTCCTCTCGTGCCTCGCCGAGATCATCGCTGGATCGATCGAGTCGCCCCGGGGGGCGGGCCGGTCCGGCCGGTTGAAGGGAGCGCCGGTGCCCGCCGACGATCGGATCGGGGGCCCGATCGGGGAAGAGGCCGGGGCGGCCATCGCGGGTGCCCCGACACGTGTACGATAGGCGCGGGGGGCGGAAAAGGCCAGGGCAGGAGCGAGGAATCGGGGAGGGAAGGGGCCCCGGCTCGCCGCGTCGGTGGGGAGCGGCGAGCCGGGGGATCGGGCGATCAGGGGGAGGCGGCGGGGATGCGGTGGAAGGTCGGGCCCGGGTCGCCGGCAGGGGCGCTGAGGCTCGGGGCGAGGCCCAGCAGGACCAGCGTCGCGGAGAGGGTGCTCAAGATCTCCTCGGGGGAACGGAACGAGGGAGTCGGCCGGGTCGGGGTGGCGTCGACCGGGAGCTGGTCGCCCTCTCCGGCAACTCGGGAGCGGGGACGACCGGGAGGATTCGACGGCGCCGGGATCGAGAATCGTCCGTTCCGCGGAGGCGGGTCCGGGGGTCCGATCGGGGGTGGCGTCGGCCCTCGCGATCGGGAATCATGGCGCGGCGGCCGCCCCGGCCGGCGCCGTCGGAGGCGCCTCGGGGCTCGTCGTCGGCGGTTCCAGCCCCGGGAGGACGCCATGTCGAGGGTCGTTCCACGTTCTCTTGTCTTGATTTTCCTGGCGGTTGTGCCGGGTCGCTCCCCGGCGGCCGACGTGCCGGATCGCCAGGCCGTCGCGGCGGCGATGGGCCGGATGGTCCTCGAGCGCGGCTCGGCGATGGACGAGGCTCGTGCGTTCGTCGAGCCGAAGATCGCTCGGATGCCCGACGTGGTCGCCGAGGACGAGTGGCGGGAGGCCGCCGCCCGGATCCGGGCCGACGTGCTCGACCGCGTCGTCTTTCGAGGCGAGGCCGCCGGGTGGCGGGATGCCGAGACGAGGGTCGAATGGCTGGGGGAGATCGCCGGCGGACCCGGCTACCGGATCAAGAAAGTGCGCTACGAGGCCCTGCCCGGGTTCTGGATTCCGGCCTTGCTGTACGAGCCGGAGGGGATCTCGGGGAAGGCTCCGGTCGTGCTGAACGTCAACGGGCACGACGGCCAGGGAAAGGCGGCGCCTTACAAGCAGATCCGCTGCATCAACCTGGCGAAGCGGGGGATCATCGCCCTGAACGCCGAGTGGATCGGCATGGGGCAGCTCCGGGGAGCGGGGTACCACCACGGGCTGATCAACGCGATCGACCTGTGCGGCTCGGGAGGGATCGCCACGCACTACCTCGCCCTGACGAGGGCCATCGACCTGTTGCTCGACCTGCCGAACGCCGATCCGAGCCGGGTGGGCGTGACCGGCCTCTCGGGAGGAGGCTGGCAGACGATCTTCGTCAGCGGTCTGGACGACCGGGTGACGCTGACCGACCCGGTGGCCGGCTATTCCAGCTTCCGGACCCGGATCGAGTACCTGTCGGACCTGGGGGACTCGGAGCAGACCCCCTGCGACCTGGCCACCGTGGCCGACTACACGCACCTGACGGCCTTGCTGGCCCCCCGGCCGGCGCTGCTGACCTTCAACCAGGAGGATAACTGCTGCTTCGCCGCTCCGCACGCCATGCCTCCGCTGGTGCAGGCGGCGGCGCCGATCTACTCGCTGTTCGACCGGGAAGCGAACCTGCGCGTGCATGTGAACCTCGACCCGGGGACGCACAACTACGAGGTCGACAACCGCCAGGCCCTCTACCGGCTGATCGGCGACCACTGGTTCTCGGGCGACCCGGGGTATGATCCCGTCGAGATTCCCAGCGACGACGAGGTGAAGACCGCCGAGGAGCTGGCCGTGCCGCTGCCGGAGGACACGCTCGACCTGCACCGGCTCGCGTTGTCGCTGGCCGAGGCGCTGCCGAGCCCGTCGGGTCCGGCCGACCCCGACGAGCGGCGGGAGGCGCTGCGGGCGATCGTCCGCCCGATCGAGGCAGAGGCGACCGTCGATCGCGTCTCCGACGCCTCGTCCCCCTCGCTGTCGGCGACGACCCATCGCCTGCGCCTGGCCGATTCCTGGACCGTGCCGGCGGTCGTTTTGGAACCGAGCGGAGGAGACGGGCCGAGGCCGACCGTCGTGCTGCTGGCCGACGGGGGCCGAGCCGAGGCGGTGGACGCCGCCGTCTCGCTGCTGGCCGAGGGGAAGCGGGTGGTGGCGATCGACCCGTTCGACTTCGGCGAGTCGAAGCCGGCCGAGCGGGATTACCTCTGGGCGCTGATGATCGCCTCGGTGGGAGAGCGGCCGATCGGCGTGCAGGTCGGCCAGTTGCTGGCCTCCTGTCGCGCCTTCCGGCCCGAGGGGTCCGAGGAGCCGGTGTCGGTCGAGGCGATCGGGCCGAGGACCGGCGTGATCGCGCTGATCGCCTCGGCGATCGACCCGGAGGCGGTCGGCGGCCTGACGCTGCACCAGCCGATGACGAGCCTCAAGGAGATCGTCGAGGAGGGCCGCCCATTCCAGCAGTCGCCCGAGCTGTTCTGCTTCGGCCTGCTGGAGTCGTTCGACCTGCCTCAGATCGAGGAGCTCGTGGCGCCGAGGCCGGTGACTCGGGTCGGCGAGGGGGGCTGATCGCGGCCGGGGTGGCCGCGACCCCGGCCACCTCGGTCAACAGCCTGTCACCTGCACATTCCGGGATCCGTTGAGGTGGTTGTGGTCGCGGCGCTCGGGGCCGCTGCTGCCGCCGCCACCGCTGTCGGGGGAAAAGGGGGCGGCCTCGCCGATGAGGCGTTCGAGCCGGGAGAGCAGGCGGTTGCGGGCGCCGGGGCGGGAGCCGAGAACGTCGGCCGGCCGACCGCCCGCCGCGGGGTCGAGCGTCAGCCGGCGGGGGGGCGATCGCGATCGGAGTGCGAGGATGACCCGGCCGCCGGGACGAGCGCGGCGAAGCGGCCGACGGCGTCCTGCCAGGCGGACTGGTCGGTCGGCTCGTAGGTGGTGACGGGGAAGGACTGGGCGACGACCGCTCGGAGGTCGGCCAGGGTGCCGATGCGGCCCCGGGCTCGGGCCTGCATGAGCAGGTTGCCGATGGCGGTGGCCTCGACGGGGCCGGCGAGCACCGGGCGGCCGGTGGCGTCGGCGGTGAACTGGTTGAGCAGCGCGTTGCGGGCACCTCCGCCGACGATGTGAATCGTCTTGATCGGCGTGCCGGTGACCTCCTCCAGCCGCTCGACGACCCAGCGGTACTTCAGCGCCAGGCTCTCCAGGGCGCAGCGGACGAAGGCGCCCTCCCCCTCGGGGACGGGCTGGCCGGTGTCTCGGCAGAAGGCGGCGATGCGGGCGGGCATGTCGCCGGGGGGGAGGAACGAGGGGTGGTCGGGGTCGACCAGCGAGCGGAAGGCGGGGGCGGCCTCGGCCTGGGGGATCAGGTCTTCATACGAATACTCGCGGCCGGATCGGGCCCAGGTGCGGCGGCATTCCTGCACGAGCCACAGGCCCATGATGTTCTTCAGCAGGCGGGAGGTGCCGTCGACGCCCCCCTCGTTGGTGAAGTTGTAGCGGTAGGTGGCCTCGGTGATGATCGGCTGCGCGAGCTCGACGCCCATCAGGGACCACGTCCCCGAGCTGAGGTAGCACCAGTCGGGGGGAGAGCCGGGGCCCTTGCCGGCGGCGGGGACGGCGACGACGGCGCTGCCGGTGTCGTGCGTGGCGGGGACGATCACCGGGGTGTTGGCCGGCAGGCCGGTCTCCTCCGCGACGCCGGGCCGCAGCGTGCCCAGGACGCTGCCCGGTGCGATCAGCTCGGGAAGGATCTGCCGGGGGAGGCCGAGGCCGGCGCACAGCTCGTCGGACCAGCCGCGGGAGCGGGCATCGAGCAGTTGCGTGGTCGAGGCGTCGGTGAACTCCCCGGCGCGGCGGCCGGTGAGCAGCCAGCCGAAGAGGTCGGGCATCATCAGGAGCGTCTCGGCGCAGTCGAGCAGCGGCGAGCCGGCCCTCCTCATCGCCAGCAGTTGGAAGGCGGTGTTGAAGGGGAGGAATTGCAGGCCGGTGATCTCGTAGATTCGCTCTCGGGGGACCAGCGAGCAGGCGGCCTCGATCATGCCGTCGGTGCGGGAGTCTCGGTAGTGGACGGGGTTGCCGAGGATGGTGTCCCCCTTGCCGATGAGGCCGAAGTCGACGCCCCAGGTGTCAAGGCCGATCCCCTCGGGCCGGGCGCCGCCGGCGGCGGCCTTGCGGAGGGCGACCTTGATCTCGTCGAAGAGCCGGGGAAGGTCCCAGTGGAGGGTGTCGAAGAGCCGGACCGGGCCGTTGGGGAAGCGGTGGATCTCCTCGAGCGTCAGGCGGCGGCCGTCGAAGCGGCCGAGCAGGCCTCGGCCGCTTTCGGCGCCGAGGTCCAGGGCGAGGAAATAGCTGGTGGTCGCCATCGGATCGGTGGCCTTCTGCGTGGTCGTGGGGGCGTCGGCATGCCTCGCGGTGAGCGGCCATCTTACGGGCCGCAGTGGGGGGGGGCAACGGATCGGGAGGAGGCGCCCGGGGCGAGTCGGGCGGCCCGACCTCCCCGGGGCTCCTCTGCCGGTCTGCCCTCCCGGTCGGCACGCCCCCGGCCGCCCGTCGCGTCCCAGCCGTAGGCCGACGATCGCCACGATCACGATGGCCTTGCCGCTCCCCCGGCCGCGCCCGCTCGCCCGCGTCTTCGCGTTTGCGATTCCGGGCCCCGCTCCTAGAATACGATCGGGTCGTGACGCCCGAGCTGTCGTCCCCAGACGCCCCCCGACCAGGGCCGGGGGGGCGGTCGGTTCCCGTCCGGGGGCCGATCGGTCTGTCGGGTCGAGACGGGCACCCTCTCCCACGCATCCAAACAATTCTTTCGAACCGAACACGGAGGATAGCCATGAACACGCCCCGGCAGAAGGCGATTCACGGCGGCCTCGCGATCGTCGGCCTCGGGTTCGTCCTGATGGCCTTCCCTCTCGCCGCCGAGGCCCAGCAGGGGTGGGGCGGCTCTTACGTGAGCCCACCGGCCGCGGTCCCGATGCCGGTCTCCCCGTGGCAGACGTACGCCCCGGGCTCGTCCTGGAGCGGCCCGGCCTACGCGACGACCGGCCCGGCCGTGGCGGCCATGCCGGCGCAGCCGGTGACGGTGCCGGGGGCCGGCTGGAGCGGCTACAACCCGGCCGCGTCGTGGACCGGGTACGCGCCGGTGCAGGCGTGGTCGGGCTACACGCCCGGCTATATCTCGGTCCCGAGGCCGTCCGCCAATCGCCCGGTCGGCCGCCTGCTCGGCTGGGGATGGACCCAGGGCGGCAGCTACCGAGAGCCAGGCACCGGGCGCCGGATTCCGATGCTCAAGCCCTGGATCCCCGGGGCCGCCGGAAGCTGAGCCAGGCGTCTCGCCTCGGCTCGGCTTGGTTCGAGTGTCGGGCGCGATCGCCTGGACGGATCCCGCCGGGGATGTCCCCGGCGGGATTCTCGATCGAGCTTGGCGTCAGCGGGAGGCGGCCGCCGGCGAGGAGAGGCCGGGGGCGTCGAGGTCGAAGGAGCGTCGGATCTGGCCGCGGTCGTCGAAGAGGCCGAGGGCCGGCGTGCCGTCGGGCCGGACGGCCAGGGCGGCTCGGAGCACTCCCTGACCGCCGTAGAGGTTGATGCCGGCGGAGCCGTCCGCGCCGGAGTCGAGCGACAGGCTGAGCCTCCCCTGGTCGTCGAAGAGGCCGACGCCGGGAGTGCCGTCGGGGCGGACGGTCAGCGCGGCCTGGAGCGTGCCATGCTCGTCGTGCAGGTTGACGCCGGGTGATCCGCTGGTGGCCAGGTCGAGCGAGAGGCGGACCTGGCCGTTCTCGTCGAAGAGGCCGAAGCCGGGGGTGCCGTCGGGGCGGATGGCCAGGGCGGCCCGCATGCGGCCCTCGGCGTCCCTCAGCACGAAGTGCTCGGCCTCCAGGGTGGTTTCCAGTTCATCGGCCGCTTCGTCGGCCGCTTCGTCGGCCTCCTTCGCGCCGCCGGCGATCAGCACCAGGGCGACGAGCACGGCCGATCCCCCCGCCCATCGCCAGCGTCGGCGCTCTCGCTCGAGCCGGAGGTTGGCCCGCTCCAGCGCTTCGACCCGATGCATCATCCCCTCGAGCCCGGGACGTTCCGTCATCGTCTCTTCCTCACAGCGGTTGTGTTGCCTGGCGGTCTCGGTCGTCTGATCCCGGAGTGCCCGGATCGCGGAGGACGCCAATCCTGGAGAGGCCGGTGGTCGGGTCGACCCGAGCGTTGCGGGCTGATGGAAGGGGGATCGACTCGACCCGGGCCTCCCGTCGATTCCCGCGCCCAGCGTCCGCGAACATCGGTCCGACCCCGGGAGCCCAGCCGGAAACGCGAGCCGCGTACCGAGCCGGGACGTTTTCGGGGGTGATAGCGTAAGCTCTTGCGGTTTTTGTGGTTGTGCTGCGAGTGTTGGGGAGTGGGCGACGGGGGATCGCCAGGAGAGGCGCGCCGGTTTGGGCAGCATTGCCCGGGAAATCGGCAGGGGTCGAGGGGAGGGGAGAGCCGCCGGCCGGCCGGCCGGGGAGGATCGGTCAGGAGAACTGGGCTCGAACGGGAAGGTCGGTCAAGAGGGGGAAGGTGCGGCTCATCGGCGGCGGGGGACGGCCGAACGGGCCAAGGGGGACCACCAGGGTGGAGTCGAGCCGCCCTGGGGCGTCGCGGTTCGTCGATCAGAGCGGCCAGGGAGCGGTCGGCGACCGGCGGCAGGGAATCGCGGAGCTGGTCGACCTCAAGGGGCCCGGCGCCTCCCCGGATCCGAACCGGCAGAGGGGCGATCAGCGGTCCACGCCGTCAGCGTACCGGGTGGATGCCGGCGCTGGAATGCAAGTATTGAACAGGGCCGAGAGGGCCTGGAGGCCGGGGGAGGCCGTGTCAGCCCCGGTTGCTTCCCGAGACGGCTCGGCGCCAGTCGTCGGCGGTCAGGCGGTAGAGGACGTGAGGGAGGCCGGCGTATTCGGTGTCGCGATCGAAGGTGAAGCCGGCCTTCTCCAACACCCGTCGGGAGGCGAGGTTGGTGGGCAGGGTGAAGCTGACCAGCTCGGCCAGGCCGAGCACCTCGAAGCCGAGCCGGGCGCAGGACCGGGCCAGCTCGGTGGCCAGGCCGAGCCCCCAAACATCGGGGAGCAAGCCGTAGCCGATCTCGACCTCGTCCCGGCCCGCGATGGCCACCCGGCGCAGGCCTCCTCGGCCGGCGAACCGGCCGGAGGAGCGGTCTCGGGCGGTGTACCAGCCGAAGCCGAACTGGTCCCAGTGGTCGATCAGCCGGGCCAGGATCGCCCGGGTTTCCTCGGCCGTCTTCACGCCGTTGAGGGTGGCCATGACCCGGGGGTCGGCGTTCATGCGGACGTAGTCGGGCAGGTCGGCCATCGAGGGCCGGTCGAGCCGGAGGCGATCGGTGAGCAGCGGGAAGAGGCGGGGGTCGGTCATGTCCGAGGCCGGCGAGAGGACGTCGGGCTGCTCCCGGGTGGGTCACCATCATGGTCGGGCCGGAATCGAGAATGCAAGGGAACCGGCCGGATGACGGGGGAGGAGGCGGGACGACGACCGGGTGAAGCCGGAAGGGGGATGGCGGCGATCGGAACGAGGGGAGGCCGATCGGTCGGCGAGGGGAGCCTTGGAGGGGCAGAGGGAACCGTCTCCGTCGCGATGGCCCCGGGCCGACCCGCAGTCGAGTGGGAGGAGGCGGGCCGGCCGGGGCGGAGGCTCAGCGCTGGCGGAGCAGCAGGCCGAGGGTGACGCCGACGAGCACGCCGACGCCAAAGGCGGTGCCGACGGACTGCATCGGGTTGGTGCGGACCAGGTCCTCGGCGTAGTCGTACCGCTCGTGAAGCGATTCGCGGGCGGAGTCGTATCCGCTGCGCAGGTGTTCGGCCGCGGAGTGGGCGACCCCCTGGAGCCGCTCGGTGGCGGCGGCGATGCCGGCGGAGCCCTGGCTGATGAGGGTGTCGAGATGGCGCTCGATGGCCTCGCGAGACTCCCCGGTCTTGCGCTGGATGTTGCCGATCAATTGATCGACGTTCCCCTCGACGAATTCGAGGTCCTGGTCAGTCAGCTGTCCCCACTTCGACTTGAGCTGGCCTCGGATCTGGTTCCAGTGGCCCTGGAGGGTCTGGGCGTTCATGGGAGGTGCCTCCGTGTTGGCGGTCGAGGATTGGTTGATGCCCGATCGGAGCGGGGGTCCGAGGCGGTCCTCGTCCCGGACGGCCTCGGATCAGGCGCCCCGACGGCCGGTTCGAGCGGGTCGGCCGCCCCGGCACGGCCGCCGGGCTCTCCGACAATCAGGATGGTGCAACAGTGGTGCCGAAGTCGTGGATTCCCGAGCCGGGACGTCGGCGATCCGATGCCGATCGTGCGGGTGGCGTTGTGGCCGGTCGTCGGCATGATACTTGCAACCTGAGCCGGAGCGTGGCCGGCTCGTTGGCGACCCGAGGAGTCGTGTTCGAGTCGATCAACGAGTTCAGAACAGAAGACGCATGCGCTCATGTCGAGCGTGCCGGTTTCGGATGCGACGGGGCCGGGCGCCGCCATGAAGACCGTGGCAACCGGGAGGAGGCAGACGATCATGGCCACCCGCAAGAAAAGCTCGTCGAACAACGGGCGGGGCGTGGGGCAGAAGGACCGGCAGGAGCAGGAACGGCTGGCGGCTCGGCTGAGCGAGCGGGCCGACGCATTGGCCGAGCACGCCGAGGAGCTGGCGGATCGAGCCCAGCACCTGGCCTGGCAGGCGGACCACCGGTTCCGGGGGGCGGTCGGCCGCCGGCCGATGACCGCGGTCTGGACAAGCTTTGGGCTGGGCCTGGGCCTGGGGCTGGCGATCGTGGCCTTGGTGCCGAGAGATCGCCGGTCGGGCTGGTCGCTGGATGACCTCTCCGGTTCGCTTCGGGAGCTGGGGGACCGGGTCGAGGCGATGGGGCGATCGGCGGCCCGGGGCGCCTCGCGCCAGGCGCACGACTTGGGCGAATCGGCCGTCCGCCGTGTCCGGGACGCGGCCGGCTTCCTGGGGCTGTGATCGGACCCCGCGCGAACACCCTGGAGGGAGGCCCGTCGTGGCAACGACCAAGCGACCCCATGCCAACCAGGAGGAGATCGCCGCGATTCGCCGCGAGATGGGGAAGATCCGCCGCGAGATCCATGCGGATGTGAACGTGGCGGCTGAGCATCTCCAGGCCACGCTGGACTGGCGGGGCTACGTCCGCGGCGCCCCCTGGCCGGCCGTGAGTGCCGCCTTCGGTGTGGGCTTCCTGGCGGCCTGGCTGCTGGTGCCGAGGCATCGGATCAAGGTTCTCGAACGTGATGATTTCGGTCGCGTTCATTCCGAACCGCGCTACCGAGAGGCCGTGGAGGAACGGGCCGAGGAGAAGGCCCGGACCAAGGGGCTGTTCTCGATGGCGTTGGGGTTCCTGGCGCCGATCGCCCTGCGGGCGGCGCAAAACTACGCGATCCAGTTCATCGAAGGCCGGCTGGCCGAGTCGCCGTGGGCGGCCGGCGGGAGGCCAGAGGAGGGGAGCCGTGTTCAACCGGATCAGTCAGCACCTGGGCGTCCCCGCTGACGCCCCGACCGCCGAGCAGGCGCGCGAGGCCGCGGCGGAGCTCTCGGCCCGGGCCCGAGAAGGGTACGACCAGGCCCGAGCGGGCCTCGAGCAGGCCCTCGCCTCGACCCGGGAGCAGATCGTCCGGCACCCGGCCCGGTCCCTGGCCGTGGCCCTGGCCCTGGGAGCGATGGTGGGATGGTTCATCAAAAGACGTTGACGTTCTTCGGCATCGAGGTGCCCGACAGCCTGCAGGGCAGCCTCACGGAGCTGGGCCACGACGTGTGCACGCTGGCCGACCTGCAAGTCCGCCTGGCGCGGGCCGACCTGGCCGAGGCGGTCGAGGAGGCCCGCGTCCCGGCGATCGGCCTGGTCATCGGGCTGGCCGTGCTTGTCAGCTGCGTGCCGATCGCCCTGGTCGGCGTGGCCGAGGGGGTTGTCTTCGCGGGCTGGCTGCCTCGCTTCGGCGCCTACCTCGCCGTGGCGGGCGGGTTCGCCCTGGTGTCGGGCCTGGTGTCGTGGCTCTGCCTGCGCTCGGTGCGGAAAAGCGGGCGGGCCTTCGAGCGCTCCCGGGAGGAGCTGAGGCGCAACATCGACTGGGTCACTCGGGTCATCAGCGAGGGCGGTAGCCTGCGGCTTCGCCAGCCGATGGCCTGGACCCGATCCCGCTGAGCGGGCCCCCGGGGTGTCGGGGGGCGTGCGGGAGCCCTCGGATCGCCGGGCCTCCGAGGACCAGACGACCCCGCCCCTCCCGGATTCCGAGAGGGTGAGCGGGGTCGTCCCCATCTATCGTCGGTGTGCAACGGTTGTTAAGCTGAGGGCTCCCGCCCTCGGGGGAGGCCGGATGGGAGCGGTCCCGGATCGCCCGGGTCCGGCGGCGGCCCCCGGAGCATCGAATCGACCCACCTGGATCGGACCGAGGAGCCCCCCGATGCGAGACGGCAAGCCCAACCGCCGGATCTTCCTGATGAACTCGGCCGCGGCCGCCGGAGCGGCGGCGACGGCGAACCTGGCGCACGTGGCCCACGCGGCTGGCAGCGACACGATCCGGGTCGGCGTGGTCGGCTGCGGCGGCCGGGGCACCGGCGCGGCCGAGCAGGCGTTGACGGCCGACGAGGGCTGCCGGCTCGTCGCCATGGGAGAACTGTTCCAAGACCGCGCCGAGTCGAGCCTCCAGACGCTGCTCCGCTCCCGGGTCGGCGACCGCGTCGACGTGACCGAGGACACGATCTTCGTCGGGTTCGACGCCTACAAGAACGTGATCGACTCCTGCGACGTGGCCGTGCTCACCACCACGCCGCACTTCCGCCCGCAGCACCTGGCCTACGCGGTCGCGCAGAACAAGCACGCCTTCGTCGAGAAGCCGATGGCCGTCGACCCCGTCGGCCTGCGCCAGTACCTGCAGTCGGTGCGAGACGCGAAGGAGAAGGGCCTCTCGGTCGTCCACGGCTTCTGCTGGCGGTATCACTACCCCCGCCGGGCCACCATGCAGCAGGTCTTCGACGGCGCCATCGGCGACATCCGGGCGATCGAGACGACCTACAACAGCCAGGGCGTCTGGGATCCGCGCAAGACCCGAGAGGAGTGCTCCAGCGACATGGAGTACCAGCTGCGCAACTGGTACTACTACACCTGGCTCTCCGGCGACCACATCGTCGAGCAGGCGGTGCACGGCATCGACACGATGAACTGGGCCATGAAGGGGGTCACCCCGATCCGGGCCTGGGGCGTCGGCGGCCGTCAGGTGCGCACCGATCCGAAGTACGGGAACATCTACGACCACTTCTCCGTGGTCTACGAGTACCCGGACGACGTCCGCGGCTACCACCACTGCCGCCACTGGGCCAACTGCGAGAACCAGGTGAAGGACTACCTCATCGGTTCCAAGGGCATCTGCGACGTCTTCGGCAGCCGGATCAGCGGCGAGAACCGCTGGCGCTACCGGGGCGAAGCCAACAACATGTACCAGACCGAGCACGACGAGATGTACGCCGCCCTCCGCAAGGGGGAGCCGATCAACAACGGTGAGGACGCCGCCACCTCCACCCTGCTGGCGATCCTCGGCCGCATGGTCGCCTACACCGGCCGGGCCATCACCTGGGAGGAGGCGATGAACAGCCCCGAGCGGCTCGGCCCCGAGTCGTACGAGTGGGGAGACGCCCCGAGCGACCCGATCCCGGTGCCGGGCGTGACCGACATCGCCTGACCGGGGCGACCTGAGGGACCGGCCCGTCCCCCGGCGGCCGGTCCCAAGATCTCTCTCGTGATCCCGCCCAGGGGGGGCGTGCATGCCTGCCGCGAGTCGATCGTGAGCCGATCTCTCCCCCATCGGGCGGGCCAGGTCACGCGACGGGCGTGGCGGGCGGCCAGGCGTCGGCCGAGGCTCGTGGCGGCGCTGGCGGTGCCGGCGGCGCTGGGGATGACGCTGCTGCCGGACCTGTTCTTCGCCATCCCGTGGCCGGTGCGGCGGACGGCCGGCATGCTCGGGCTGATCGGGCTGATTGGGCTGGGGGGGGCTCGGCTGTGTCGGGTCCGGCCGGGGGACCGCTGGCCGTCGCCGGCCGACGGGCCGGGTCCGGTCGGGCCGGCGGACCGGCTCCTGCCCTGGGTGCTGGCCCTGGCGACGGCCTCGCTGGCCTGGCCGCTGCTCCAGCGGCCGGGGATCGGCTACGGCGACTGGGATTTCTATCTGCAATTGTACGAGGCGGTGCGCAGGACCGTCCTCGATTACGGCCAGTTCCCCTGGTGGAACCCGTGGACCCGGGGAGGCTTTCCGCTGGCCGGAGATCCGCAGTGCGGCCTCGCCGCGCCGGCGGCGCCGCTGTCGCTGCTGCTGGGGGCCGGGGCCGGGGTACGGCTGGCGGCGGTGATCTGGCTGATGATCGCCGTCGAGGGGGCCCGGCGGCTGGCCCGGCTCTGGCTGGGCGATCCGTGGGCCGCCTGCGCCGCCGGGTTGGTCTTCGGCCTGAACGGAGGCGTGACGGTTTACACGGTTGCGGGCATTTATGTCACGATGAGTTTTTGCGTCCTGCCCTGGTTCGTTTACCACGCCACCCGGCTGGCCGATGGTCCTGGCCAGGGGGTGGCGCTGGGCCTGTGGGGGGCGTTCGCCCTGCTGGGGGGCATCTCTTACGCGACGGTGTACGCGGCGATCGTGGCCGCGGCGGTCGGCCTGCGCGGGGTGTCGGCCGAGCGCGGCGAGCGTCGGGTGCGCTACGTTTGTCACGGAGTGCTGGCGGTCGGGCTGACGCTGCTGCTCTCCGGCTGGCGGCTGGGGACGACCCTCGCGGTGATGGGAGACTTCCCCCGAGATGTCGGGATGTTGATCGACCTGAGGCCCATCGCCTTCTTCGAGCAGATGCTCGTCCGGCCTTCGGAAGCTCGGCTGCGGTCGGTGTCCGTCCCGATCTTCTGGGAGTCGAACTGCTACATCGGCGTGGTGGGCGTCGCGCTGCTGGCGGCCAGCCTGGCGAGGGGCTGGCGGTGGTGGCACACCCTGACGATCGTGGCCTTCGCGCTGGGGCTGGGGGCGTCTCGGTGGTACCACCCGAGCTTCTGGCTGTCGTATTGGCAGGTGTTCCGGACGATGCACGCGGTCACGCGGTGGCGGATCGTGGGGATGCTGGGGGTCGGCCTGGCGGCGGGGAGCGCGGTGGCCGGGATGCGGTCGGCCCGGCCCCGGTGGCTCGGGGTGCTGGCCTCGGCGCTGGTCTTGGCGATGGGGGCCGACCTGGTCTGCTACGCTCACCGGGTCCTGCCCGTGGCGCTGGGCCCGCCGCCTCCGGAAGACGCGCCGGGCCCGTCGGACGGCCAGGCGATCCAGCTGGAATCGATGCCGGCCTTCCCGAACACGATGCTCGGCTTCGGGACGATCCGATCGATTCAGCCGCTGCTGGGCTACGACACCGGCGCCGGGACCGCCCGGCTCTGGCGGGGGCATCCCGACTACGTCGGCGAGGCGTGGTCGGAGGGGAGGGCGGTCGAGCCGGAGGTCTGGACGCCGAACCGGGTGGTCTTCCGGGTCGAGCCTCATCAGGAGATCCACATCAACCAGAACCCGGGGTCGTGGTGGCTGGTCAACGGCGATCGCGTCTTCGCCGGCCTCCGCTGCGCCGAGTGGGGCCGGCCCTTCGTCGCCCGGGCCGACGGAGCCGGGAGGCTGGAGCTGCGCATCGCGCCGATCGGGCTGGGGACGGGCCTGGCGCTGCAGGCGGCGGGCCTGGCGATGCTGGCGGGATCCCTCGGGATGGGCCGGGCGGTACGATGGGGGATGCGGGCGGCCTCCGGCACCGATCGCTCGGAGGCGAAGGGCGCGGAAACGGCCGGCTCGGCAGGAGTCCAGGGCGATGAACGCATCGGGTAAGACCATCGTGATCGTCGGCGGCGTGGCCGGCGGGGCCTCGGCGGCGGCCAGGGCGAGGCGGATCGACGAGCGGGCGACGATCATCCTCTTCGAGAAGGACGAGGATGTCTCGTTCGCCAACTGCGGCCTGCCCTACTACATTGGCGGCGAGATCGCCGATCGGGCCAAGCTGCTCGTCGCCCCGAAGCAGCTGCTCGAGCGCCGCTTCCGCCTGGACGTGCGGACCCGCCAGGAGGTCGTCTCGATCGACCGCCAGGCGAAGACGGTCGCCGTGCGCGACCACGGCTCGGGGGCCGATTACGTCCAGCCGTATGACCGATTGATCCTCGCCCCCGGGGCCTCGCCGCTGGTGCCGCCGATCGCCGGCGCCGACGCCCCGGGCGTCTTCACGCTGCGAAACCTGGAGGACTCCGACCGGATCAAGGCCGCGGTCGAGGCCTCCGGGGCGAAGACCGCCGCCGTCGTCGGCGCCGGCTACATCGGCCTGGAGATGGTCGAGCAGCTTGTCCGCCGAGGCTTCCGCGTCGCGCTGGCCGAGCTTCAGCCGCGGATCCTCCCCCTGTTCGACCCGGAGATGGTCCGCCCCATCGAAGACGACCTGAGGTCCCGGGGCGTGGCGCTGTGCCTGGGGGACGGCATCGAGGCGGTGCTCACCGGCCCCGACGGCCGGGCTCGGGGGGTGAGGCTCACCAGCGGCGCCGAACTGGAGGCCGAGGTGGTAATCCTCGGGCTCGGCGTGCGGCCGAACCTCGGCCTGGCCCGGGACGCCGGGCTGAAGATCGGCCCCCCTCCGGGCGGCGGGATCGCAACGAATGAGTTCATGCAGACAAGTGATCCTGACATCTACGCCGTCGGCGACGCGGCCGAATACGCCTACGGGCCGACGGGCTCTCCCCTTCGGATCGCCCTGGCCGGCCCCGCCAACCGCGCCGGGAGGATCGCCGGCGAGCACGCCGCCTCGGGCAAGGCGAGGCCGATGGCCGAGGTCTTCGGCACGGCGATCGTTCGCGTCTTCGACCGCGTGGCGGCGATGACCGGCCTGACGATGGCCCTCGCGCGGAAGCTGGGGAGGGAGGCCCGCAGCGTGGTCGTCGTCTCCAACAACCACGCCGGGTATTACCCGGGGGCCGAGCCGATCACGCTGAAGCTGGTGTACGAGCCGGGGACGGGCAAGGTGCTGGGCGCCCAGGCGCTGGGGGGCGCCGGGGTGGACAAGCGGATCGACGTCATTGCCACCGCCCTGCACTTTGGCGGCACGGTGGCCGACCTGGCCGGGCTGGACCTGGCCTACGCCCCCCCCTTTGGCGCCGCCAAGGATCCGGTGCATCTGGCCGCCTTCGCCGCCTGCAACCAGCTGGACGGCCTGGCCGACTTTGTTGAGCCCGACGCCGACCTGGCCGGGGTGCCGCAGTTCGTCGATGTCCGCTCGCCGGCGGAGGTGGCCGAGGCGCCGTTCCCGGGGGTCGATCGGGTCATCAACATCCCCCTGGATGATCTGCGCGACCGGATCGGCGAGCTCGATCCCGCGGCCGAGACGGTCGTCTCCTGCCGAACGGGCCTGCGATCGCACGTGGCGCAGCGGATCCTGCGGCAGCACGGCTTCAACCGGGTGAAGACCGTGACCGGAGGGGCGATGATCCGGCGTCGGGCGTGGCGGGGCTCCTGAGCCCCCCTTCGCCTTCGCGAGGGGATGCGGTCGAGGAGGCGGCTCCCGGCCGGAGGAGGGGAGGCTCGGGGGCCTTGGTTAGTGGCGGCGGCCGGCGAGCGGGGATCGGGGGGAGATCTCCGCCAGCCGGCGGCAGAGGGCGGCGAAGTCGAGCGGCTTGGTCAGGTGCTCGTCGAAGCCGGAGCGGAAGGCGCGGTCTCGGTCGTCGGCTCGGGCGTAGCCGGTGACGGCGATCAGCAGGGCGGAGGCGGTGTCGGGGTCGGCGCGGAGGGCCTCGGCCAGGCCGTAGCCGTCGACGGGGCCGGGCAGGCCGATGTCGGAGATGACCACCTCGGGGCGGAGGCGGCGGGCGAGGGCCAGGGCCTGCTCGGCGTCACCAGCCTCGGCGACCTCGTGCCCCTCGGCCCGGAGCATCCGGCTGAGGATTTTGGCCATGTCGGGGCGGTCGTCCACCACCAGCAGCCGCAGCGCCCGGGGGGGAGCGGGGGGCTCGGCCGGTTGGGGTTGCTCCGGCACGATCGGGTCGACCTGGTCAGCCAGGTCCTGGCGGAGGGGCAGCCGCAGGGTGAAGGTACTTCCCTGGCCCTCGCCGGCGCTGAAGACGTCGACCCGGCCGCCTTGCATCGCGACGAGGTTCTTCACCAGGGCCAGGCCGAGGCCCAGCCCCCCCCGAGACCGGCCCGGGTTGCGGTCGGCCTGCGAGTCGGTGCGGAAGAGGGTCGGCAGGACCTCCGGGGAGATGCCGATGCCGGTGTCCTGGACGATGATCTGCGCCTCTCGGTCCTGGGGGCTGGCTCGGACGACGACCGTCACCGCGCCTCCCGGCTCGGTGAACTTGGCGGCGTTGTGCAGCAGGTTGCCGACGCACTGGGCCAGCCGGGTCGGGTCGGCCCAGATGGCCAGGGGAGCCTCGGGCAAGTCGGCCTGGAGGGTCAGGCCGTTGTCCCGGAACAGCTCGGCGAAGGTGCCGAGGGTCTGGCGGACCAGCGCGACGACGTCCATCGGCCGGGGCTCGACCCGGAGCTGGCCGTGGCTGATCCGGGAGATGTCCAGCAGGTCGTCGACCAGCCTCCCCATGTGGTGGGCCTGGCGCTCGATGATCGCCACCAGCTCGCCGCCGGGGTCGCTGTTGCCGGAGCGGAGGGCCTGGGCGGCGCTGAGGATCGGGGAGAGCGGGTTGCGCAGCTCGTGGGCGAGCATGCCGAGGAACTCGTCCTTCATGCGGTCGGCCTCGCGGAGGGCCTCCTCGGCGCGGCGGCGCTCGGAGATGTCGATCGCGTTGCCGACGATGCGGACGGGGCGTCCCCCGGCGTCCCGGACGCAGAAGCCCTTGTCCCAGACGTCGACGTCGTGGCCGTCCCGGTGGCGGACGCGGTACTCGAAGCTGTAGTGCTGGCGGCGGGGGTCGGCCAGCAGCTTGGCCCGCTGGCGGTCCAGCTCGGGCAGGTCGTCGGGGTGGATGCGGGCGCGCCACCAGTCGTCGGTCGGCTCGGCCTCCTCGGGGCGGATTCCCAGCAGGCCGAACAGGCCGGGAGAGCGGTGGACCAGGCCCGACTCCAGCCGCCAGTCGTAGATCAGGCCGACGACCGCCTCGGCGGCCAGCCGGTAGCGCTCCTCGACCTCCAGCAGCGCCAGGCGGTTGGCCTTCGCCTCGGTCACGTCGCGGCCGATCAGGGCCAGCCCGTCGGCGACCGGGTAGGAGCGGAACTCGAACCAGAGCCCCGACGGGCCGAGGAACTGCTCGAACTCAACCGCCGTCCTCCCGGCCAGGGCCGATCTCAGAAGCTCCTCGCCGACCGAGTTGACGAGCTCGGGCACCGCCTCCCAGAGCGTTCGGCCGACCAGCGCCGATCGGTCCCGGCCGAGCACGGCGCAGGCCTGGTCGCTGGCCGAGACGCAGCGCCATTGGCCATCGACGGCGAGGAACAGGTCCCCCAGCCCCTCGATCAGCTCCAGCAGCCGCTCGGAGTCGGGCGAGGAGGGCCCGTCCGTCGGGAGGTCGGGCTCCGGCCCGACGTCCTCGAGCACGCCGAAGATCCGGGCCGGGTCCCCCATGGATTCGGTCAGCGCCGGCAGCACGCGGTCGAGCACCCGGGCGGAGGAGCCGTCGGGCCGGAGCAGCCGGTAGGAGACGGCCGCCTCCTCTCCCGAGGCCCGGCGAGCGTAGGCTTCGAGCACCCGGGGGCGGTCGTCGGGGTGGGCCAGCTCCGCCCAGCAGGCGAGCCCGCTGGTCAGCTCTGCGACCGACCGGCCGAGGAGACGCTCGCACGACGGGCTGACCGACGCCAGCCGGAAGCCGTCCCGGGAGGCGATCCAGAAGATGGCGAAGTCCTCCCCTCTCGTCTCGTCCCCGGCCGTGGCCGTGGCCGGTCCGGCCCCGGCGAGGGGGGAGGCGTCCGGGTCGAGGATCGCCAGCGCCGACCAGCCGAGGGGTCGGCCGTCGTCATCCCGGATGGGCTCGGCGGCGGCCGCCAGCCTCCGGAGGACGCCATCCGGCCCGGGGCCGACGCGGAATCGCTCGCGGAAGGGCGCTCCCGAGGCGACGGCCGCCCTCCAGGCCGATCGGACGCGCAAGGCGTCTTCGGCCGAGATGGCGCCGAGCCAACCGTCGCCGACGGCCAGCGCGGGATCCTGTCCGGTCCAGTCGCGCCAGCGGCCCCCCACGGCGTCGACGGCCCCGTCCGGCCCGGCGGTCCACCACAGGCCCGGCATCCCGTTCCCCGGTCCCACCGGGCCCCGACGGGACGACAGGGCCACGCCGCCGGCCTCGGCCTGTTGCATGCTCTCCAACGTCGCACCGCCTCGAAGCGAGTCGACAACCCCCCGACCCTCGGCCGGGTGCCGCCACGAGAACTCGAACGCCGTTCGATCGTCACGCGATGCCGACGGCTTGCTTCAACGCACGGGCCCCTCCACCGTTCTGAGCTCGAGGGGGCCCGACGTCGATTCGCATGGGAACATCTTCGCGGCCTCATCCACGACCATTGGCCCCATCCTACGGGCCTCCCCTCCCCTCGGCAAGGACAATTGGCCCGAATCGGCCGAGCCGCCCCGCCTCCCTCCCCGCCGTGCGGGCATCCTCGCACGCCTCCGCGTCGACGCCGGCAACCGGGCGTCAGTCGCCCGGCCCCCGGGTCATGTCCACGTGCACGATCCCGTCGAACAGGTACGGGCCCGATCGTCTTCGGAACCCGAGCCCGCCGTAGAACCGCTCTAGGTGTGCTTGCGCCTGGATGAAGACGTCCCGCCCCGGTGCCACGTCCCCGCACCGGCGGATGGCCTCGACCATCAGCGCCCGGCCGATCCCGGCTCCCCGGGCCGACCGATCGACCACCACCCGGCCGATGGACGCCTCGCCGTCTCCCCCGGGCCGGCGGTCGAACACCCGGGCCGCCGCGATCAGCTCGCCGCCTCGACGCCCCAGCAGGTGCCAGGCGACCGGGTCGAGGCCGTCGGCGTCGACGTAGGCGCACCGCTGCTCCAGCACGAACACCCGCTGGCGGAGCCCCATCAGCTCGTACAGCTCGCCCGCCGACAGCGCCTCGAACCGCCGCCAGGACCACTCGATCGCGACGACCGCCGCCATCCCCCCCTCCCCTCTCCCAGTGGGCGTCTCGAAGTCGGATTGCCGTCGTGGCGCCCCGAGGCCGGGGGCCGGGCGGGGAGAGGAGGCCGAGGGCCGGCTCAGCCCCGAGACGCGACCAGCGCCCGGAACAGCTCGTCGTGCCGCCGGGCGACCTCGGGGACGGCGTAGGTCCCCTCGACCTTCTTCCGGGCGGCCCGGGACATGTGGAAGGCTCGGTCGAACTCGGTCCACTGCTCGACGATCACCCGGGCCATCCCCTCGGGGTCGTCGACCGGGGCGAGGCGGCCCTCCTTGAAGTCGGAGATGAGCCGACGGTTGCCGGGGATCGACGAGGCGACGACCGGGATGCCCAGCGCCATCGCCTCCAGCAGCGCGATGCTCATGCCTTCCTCCCGGGAAGGGAGGACGAACAGGTCCGCCTCTCGGAGCGAGGAGATCGGGTCGGCCGTCGGGCCGGGGAAGCGGATGGCGTCGCCGAGGCCGAGCTTGCCCACGCCGGCCTGCAAGGTCGGGCCCTCGGGCCCCTCGCCGTGGATCACCAGCCGGGCGGTTGGGAAGGAGCGTCGGACGATCGGCCAGGCCTTGATCAGCGCGTCGAGCCCCTTCTCCGGCGCCAGGCGGCCGATGAAGGCGGCGGTCGGGGCGTCTCGCCAGCCCTCTCGACGCTGCCAGATGCGATCAGGAACGGGAACGCCGTTGGGCAGGCGGTGGATCTTCTCCCGAGGGTAGCCGGCCGAGCGGAGCTCGTCCTCGATCGGCCGGGAGATGGCGACGATCGCGTCGGCCTGCCTTGTGCGCTCGCCGATCGTCCGGCCGAAGTTCCCCCAGGACTGCCAGGCCAGGTCCCCCGTCTCTCCCGCCCCCTCGGGCCGGAGCACGACGGGGAAGCCGAGCCTCCGGCCGGCGTCGACGGCGACGTAGGCGTCGTGCTTGAGCATCGACACGTAGGCCAGCTCGGGCGGGTGCTCCTCCAGCCACCGCCGGAGGTTCTTCATATAGAGCCACGTCCCGACGAACCGCAGGCGGGAGGTCGCCAGCCGATGGACGGTGCAAGAGCCCTTCGCCGTCGGCACCGGCTCGACCTCCGGCAGGAGGGCGCCCGGGGGCCGGCTGGTGAGAACGTCGACCTCGTGGCCCAGCTCGGCCAGGGCGGGGGCGAGGTAGCTGAGGGCCTTCTCGGCTCCTCCGATTAGGGGGGGATAGCGTCGGGAGATGAGGGCGATCCGCATCGGTCGTCTCGATCGGCGGGGGGGGGGGG